>SACF01000005.1 GCA_009928665.1 Alphaproteobacteria bacterium | reverse complement strand
AGGAACAGAATTCAAAAGGGCGACGAGGTTTTGAGAAGTTATTATACTGTGCATAAAACAGATACGAGATAATTTAACAAAAATTAATAGACGCTAGTGCGAATATACAATAAAAAGTGGCTTTACAACAACGAAACACATAAAGTCGGTATCAGGACTTGCTTTTTCGTTTTTAATACCTTATGTTTGTATAACATTTCACCTCCATTTGATTTTTCAAAGCTTGGTTTGCTGTGTTATCCTGTAGCATCCAAATTGACATAATATATTGTTAATCTAATATTTATCAAAATCATTCAACATGAAAAATCAGCTACTTTTGAGGTCGCAGACCGGGATCAGGTCATTCAGTTTTGTTTTGGCCTTTTCTGTGTTTTTTCTGCATTGTCTGAGCCTGTCAGCCCAGGTAAACTTCACACAAACCACGGATGCCGATTTTAACAAGGGTGTCGTAAACAATGTAATTGTCGGGAGTAACAATGTTTACCTGCAGTTCGGGGGAAGTGATGTCGGGACCTGGCTTACCACAACGGTATTGCCTCAAACTCTTACAGGGCACAAGACTGCCTCGTGGAATAACCGGTATGTTTACCTTGTGGGGGGGGTACAACAATCTGTCCTATTCCAGTTCCGTTTACGTTGCGACCATCCAGACCAGTGGGATCTCGGCCTGGACGGCGCTGAACCCGCTTCCGGTAGCCATGAAAGATATGGCCGTTGTAGTCGGGACGAATACCCTTTATGTTTTAGGGGGAAGGGACGACAGCAATGTTTACAACACAATTTATTACGCGGACATCAACACGAACGGTACGATCGGAGCGTGGCAGACCTCGGCGGTGACCTTACCGGTTCCGCTTTGGGGTCATGCGGCATTGTACCTGAAAGGGTATATTTATGTAACGGGAGGCACCTCATCGACGGTTGAAAATTCGGCGCTAAATTCTGTCTATTATGCCTGTGTTAAGGCAAATAACTCCCTATCGGCTTTTTCTACCGGAGCCAACCTGCCTGCACCGCGCAATCGTCACAGCGTGGTGACGTATAACAGCAAATTATATGTGTTAGGTGGTTACGACAACGCGGGAACAAAAACCAATTCGGTATATATTTCCGATGCCGGCGTTGACGGATCACCCGGGGCATGGGCATCAGGGACCAACCTTCCGGTTGCCGTCAGCAATCACGCGTCGGTGGTCACAAACGGGCTGATCACCGTAATGGCCGGCGCCGTGGGCGCAAGCCTGAGCAACACGGTTTACTTTGCCAGCGCCGATGCCGGAACCCTGGCATGGACGGCCTCGGGGAATGTCATGTATGATTTCACGAAGGATGGCAGCGCGTTTACCGGAAACGGGCAGGTATATTATACGGGAGGGACAAACCTTTCATCGACCCCGATCCTGAACTGTCGTTTTGCCAATATCACACTCACCTCAAATTACATCAACCATGGCGTTTTCGTTTCAAATCCATTTTTTGAGCTGGGGGCGCTGCGGTATATCAATTCGCTGACGTTCAATTCAGTTTACACCGCACCCGGGGCAAACTGCGAGGTTACTTACCGGACGGCGGGCAGCGATGGTATCTGGGGAAACTGGACGGCTGTTACCTCGACCTCACCGATCCCGGTAAATCTGACCCGGCAATATTTGCAATACGCGGTGATCCTGAGCGGTTCGTCGACCTTTAACGCCACTTTCAACAACATGACGCTGACCACCCCCGGAACCCAGTTGACCGGGAATCTCAACAGTATTGCGACGTTCACGAAAGCGCTCAGTCCTTACTGGGCCACCGCCGATATTTCATTCACCTCGGGCACCCATACCTTCGAAGCCGGGGCAACGGTTCTTTTCCTGGCCGAAACGGGATTGACCATAGGCCAGGCCAACATCAACTGCAATGGAACTGAAACCGATTCGGTAAAATTCACCTATTACACTGCTGAACCGGGGAAATGGGACGGCATTTACTTTGAGCCGTCGAGCGATGCCGGTGTCTCCTCTCATTTTTACTATACCGTGATCTCCAATGCGGGATTTGGCAGCAACAACGCGAATCTTTACTGTTACCAGACCAATGAGCCCTTATTGGTACAATGCGATATCGCGGGTGCCGACGGGAACGGGATCCGGCTGAACGAATCGCATCTCAACATCCAGCAGTCAAAAATCCGGAACAACTCAGAGAACGGGTTCCACCTGACGAGTTCCAACCCCACCCTGGTGAACAGTACCATCTCATACAACGGAGCGGCCGGGATTTATCTCTCATCCACTGCATCGGTGCCGAATTTCAGTGCATCAAGCACCACTATTGACCACAACCTTTACGCGCTGCATTATCCCTCCCCGAATGCAACTTTTTACCAACCCAACGGATCTCCCATCCTTACGGACAACACGTATAACGGCATTGCCATCGACGGCGGGGATATTAACGGAGCAAGCTGCTGGTGGAACTCCATCACCTACGATTATTTTATTTTGGGGACTGTAAGAGTAATGCAATACGTCAACAATGTGAGACTTACCATTGAACCCGGGAACACACTGCACTTCGTGAGCGGAGCCCAGTTGCAGATCGGGGTATCCAATTATGGCGGTGAACTTTACGCCATAGGAACTTCAGACAGCACCATCACTTTTACTTCTTACAACGGTTTGCCGGGAGGTTGGGAAGGAATCTATTTCAATCCCAACAGTGATAATTATGGCGGCCATTCTCAGTTGGCTTATTGCGTGATTGACCGGGGAAACAACTATAACTATTATTCGGAGGGAACCACACAACCTGATGTATTGAATCACTGTACCATCAGCAATGCGCTATTGGATGGCGCCCGTTACAGCAACGGGTACGGTACCATTACCAATTGTCAGTTCCTGGATAACGGCAGGTACCCGATCTACTACCTGAATCCCGAAGCCGATCCGGTTCATACCGGGAATACCTATTCGGGGAATGGTATCAATAAAATAGCCCTTTCGGGCGGCAATTATAGTTTTAACCGGACCGTGCTGTACGACGGTATACCCTATTATATTTTGAATGATATCATGCTTTTGGGATATAACAGTCAATACCGGCTTACCATCGAACCCGGCAACACACTTGAATTTGCCCCGGGGAAAATGCTTCAGGTCGGGCAAAACAGCCACGGGGGTGAATTGTATGCCCAGGGAACTTTAACTTCACCTATCATTTTCAAGGCTTACAATGATACGCCCGGCGGTTGGAACGGAATTTATTTTCATCCGCATAATGATGCATACGGAGGAACCTCCGTATTGGAATACTGTACCATTGACCAGGGAAATAACTACAATCTTTATACGGAAGGATCGGCACAACCCACTCTGACCAACTGCACTATCAGCAATTCGGCCGGCGATGGTATTGTTGAGTACCAATCGAGTCCCCAAATCCACTCCTGTTTGTTCATCGGAAATAACGGATATCCGCTGAAATACAACGACTGGACCTGCAATTCGCATCTTCAGGGAAATACCTATACCGCAAATCTAAATAACTACATTGCTTTGTCAGGCGGAGGTTATACTTCCGACCGGACATTTTATTTTGATGGAATCCCTTATCATGTATTGGGTGATATCCAGGTCCTGAGATACAGCAGTTACTGCCGGATCACAATTGAGCCGGGCAATACGCTCCTTTTCAATCCCAATCTGAAATTCCAGATCGGGGATAACACTTATGGCGGGGAATTATACGCAACGGGTACAGCAACTCAAACCATCACCTTCAAGGCTTATAACGACACACCCGGCGGGTGGAACGGAATTTACTTTCATCCGCATAATGATGAATACGGAGGCACTTCGAACCTCGCCTATTGTGAAATAATGCAGGGGAACACGTATAATATCTACATACACGGTTCCGTACAGCCGGCTCTTACCAACTGCACCATCAGCAATTCGGCCGGCGACGGGATCCTGGAATTCCAATCGAGCGTACCGATCCATTATTGCAGCTTTATCTCTAACAACGGGTACCCGCTAAAGTACAATGACTGGACCTGCAATTCGCATCTCAAGGGCAATATCTACACGGGAAATCTCAACAATTACATTGCCTTATCGGGCGGAGATTATTCTTCGAATCAGACGTTATATTATGACGGCATTCCCTATCACGTTCTTGGAGATATTAAAATTATACAATACTATTCCCTGATCAGGCTTACCATTGAGCCGGGAAACACGCTGCTGTTTAATCCGGGACTTAAACTCCAGGTCGGAAAGTCAGACCATGGCGGTGAGCTTTACGCCGAAGGCAAATCAGACAGTCTGATCCTTTTTAAGCCCTTCAACGATACACCGGGAGGCTGGAACGGCATCTATTTTCATCCGAATAATGACTCCTATGGCGGAACTTCTTCTCTTAAATATTGTACCATCGAAAAAGGGGCAAGCTATAATTTGTTTTGCGATGGGTCAGCGCAACCGACCTTAGACCATTGCATTCTCACACAATCCACAGGAGATGGCATGAAGCTTACCAGTTCTTCGAACACCGTTAAAAATTGTTGTTTCTCATACAACACGCTTTGCGGCATCGCCATGGACGGGAGCAGCAATCCGACCATCGGTGGCTCTGAAGGATATACCTGTAACTTCCATTCCAATGGCAATTATGATCTGATGAACAATACCACCAACAACGTCAATGCCCGGTATAATTACTGGAATACCGGAGATTCAACGATGGCAGCCCTTGGAATCTATGATAAATCGGATAACAGCGCCAAAGGTTATGCTTACTTTGTTCCTTTTGCACAAGTTCCCTCGCTGCACGCTGCCAACACCCTGCTCGGCGGAACCTTAAAATATGCCAATACAGGAGCCAATCCGATGAAAAATGCAGCCATGGCGGTCAAAGATTTCACCGGAGTGAACATTGTATCTGCCACTTCAAACGCCTCGGGGGCCTTTACCTTTCCTGCATTCGCATCGGGTAGTTACCGGATGACTATAACTCCATCCAATCCCTGGGGCGGGGGCAATGCCACGGACGCCCTGGCCATTCTGAACCACTTTGCCATGATCGCGCCCCTAACCGGGATCAATTACGCTGCTGCCGATGTCAATTACTCGCACTGGGTGAACGGAACCGATGCGCTGCTTGTGATGAAACGTTGGGCGGGAATGATCACATCGTTCCCCGCCGGCGATTACCTGTACGACAGCGACACGCTGATCATGAACGGGGGCAATGCGACCAACGATATTGTTATGCTTTGTTTCGGGGATGTGAACGCGAGCTATTCCCCGGCGAAAAAGAGCAGCAGTTCATTGGGCATTGTTTATGAAGGCACTTTATCTGTCACCTCATTCAAAGAGTACACCCTGCCGGTGAAAGTCAAAAACGGCATGAATGCCGGTGCCATCTCCCTCGGATTTTATTACCCGGAGGAATACATGGAAATTACCGGGGCAAAGCTGGCCAACGGAGCCAGCGACTTTTCATGGTCATCGTACGACGGATTGTTCCGGATGGGTTGGTGTGATCTGAATCCACTCGAGCTCAGCGACGACGGAATTGTCGTTCTGCTCACCATCAGAACTAAAGATGTATCGTCACTGGTATCGGGTATCCATCTTGAACTTTATGAAGATTGCGAATTTGCCGATGTGCTGGCCGTTCCCAACGAATGGGAAGTAATTTCCATCCCGGCAATCATGGCGGGCGCCAATGGCGTCGGTATCCACACGGATTCCTTCAGGCTTACCGTTAGCCCGAACCCGGTTAAGGATCAATGCATCGTCACCCTGAATCTGACGGCCGGGACCAGCGCCAGGTTGGTAATTTTGAACCAGACCGGCTCCGAAGTATTATCCATGGTTGAAGACAACATGAAACCCGGTGAGCACCAGCTTAAAATGAATACGGCAAACCTTTCGTCCGGCTTGTATTTCCTGAAAGCAGAATTGACGGAACAAGGCCAGAAACGAATTGAAACAATGAAACTGGTCGTATCCAAATAACCGCCGACCTATGAAAACGCTGAACTTAAAAATACTTATCCTGGCGTTTGCGGTCATCTTGCCGGGCGTTTGCCGAACGCAAACCATTACAACCACCGCAGGAAGTATTACTGGTTGTCCCGGGGAGATTGTTGTACCCATCGACGTCACCGAATGCAATGGGGTGGGAGCCATCTCACTGATGCTGAACTATGACAATGCATTCCTTACTTATAACGGCTATCAGAACCTGAACGCCGCCCTGACGACGGGCTTGCTCATCATCAATTCAACCGGCACCAAAGTCATTGTGAGCTGGGCAAACACCACACCGGCCAATATCGGAACCGGCACATTGGTCCAGTTAAAATTCACAGCAATCCCTGGCAGCGGTACCCTTTCATGGGATACGGGAGTCCCCGGAAACTGTGAATATGCTGATAATCTGGGCAACATCCTGCCGGCAACATTTACGAACGGAGATATTATCATCAACACCCCTCCTGCCATTACGGTACAGCCTGTAAATAAAACCGTCCTCGCCGGATTAAACACCGGTTTCAGCCTTTCTGCAAACGGGACCGGGCTTGCATTTCAGTGGGAGGTGAGTATTGATGGCGGAATCACCTGGACCGATCTGGTCAACAACACCGTCTATTCAGGCGTTAAAACACCCAACCTGAATCTCACCGGTGTTCCGATAACCTACAATCAGAACCAGTACCGGTGTGAGATTTCGGGAACCTGTCCTTCGGAGATCTATTCTGATGAGGTAATCCTGACGGTCGTCATTCCGGTGACGACAACCCTTTCGACTTCATCCATCTGCCCGGGCAGCGCCATCATCCCGGTCACGGTGACCGGATTCCAGTCAGTCGCCGCATTTTCGCTGGTATTCAGCTACGACACTACGGTTCTGACCTATACCGGATACCAGGCTCTTAACCCACTGTTGGCGCCATCGGGGACCTTTGTCGCCAATGCCCAGGGCGGAAAAGTTTACCTGGCATGGTCTTCGACCGGAGCCGTTTCGGCCGGCGACGGCACGCTGGTGGAACTTTTATTCACCGCTGTAACGGGAAACAGCAACCTGACCTGGGACCTTGTGACCCCGGGAAACTGTGAATATTCGTATCTGAATGGCAATCCGATACCTGCCAATTTTTTGAATGGCAGCAGGGTCGTTTATGGAATACCCTTCATCGTCACCCAGCCGGTCAACAGAACCATTGCTAAGGGACAGAACACCACCTTTTCAGTGACGGCGACGGGGGCAGGTCTCACCTACCAGTGGGAAAGCAGCCCCGACGGGGGATCAACCTGGACGGACCTTTCCAACGGGGGTTATTATTCCAATGTCACCGCGGCCACCTTGAATATTACGGGGGCACAACTTGCACTAAGCGGAACGCTTTACAGATGCCGGGTGGGTGGAACCTGTTTACCGGTTGTCTGGTCTGATTCCGCAAAGCTGATTGTGCTCCCCAACATCATCACAACCTGTACCTCGCTGACCACCTGTCCGGGTCAGATCATTATCCCGGTTAAGGTCACCGATTTCATCGGCGTGGCTTCCTTTTCAATGGTACTTGGTTACAGTACCTCCGTTTTAACATTTACCGGGGTTCAGGATCTGCATCCGGCATTATCGGGAGGCACCTTTTCATCGAATGCCAGCGGAGGTAAAGTTTACATGACCTGGATCCGTACAAACGCAGCCACCATTCCGGCAGGAGATACCCTGCTCAGGTTGATTTTCACCGCGGTTCCTGGGACCAGCGCGCTTACCTGGAATACTCTGACGCCGGGCAACTGTGAATACAGCGATGCCAACGGGCTGGTGATCTTTTCCACGTGGACCAACGGGAATGTAACCATCAACACACCACCGTCTATAACCACGCAGCCTGTTAACAAGACCATCTATGCAGGCGGAAGCACCGGTTTCTCAATTACTGCCACAGGAACGGCGTTAACCTACCGGTGGCAGGTCAGCGCCGATGCCGGGACGAGCTGGACAAACCTTACAAATGCAACGCCTTACCAGAATGTGACCACATCGGCGATGACCATCAATCCCGTTAATCTTCAGATGAACGGGAACCGATACCGGTGTACCATTTCAGGTACCTGTACCCCCACGGTATCGTCGAATGCCGCTGTACTGACCGTGACCCAGGCTGCCATTACCACATCCATTTCAAACATCAGCAGTTCCTGTACGGGAAACGTGGATCTCCCGGTTAATGTCACAAATTTTGAAAACGTCGGGAGTATTTCATTGACCCTGATTTTTGATACTACCAAACTGAGCTATGTGGATTACAGTTCGGTTAACGGGGCCTTGTCGGGCGGATTGATAGCGGTAAACAGGAGCGGTAATAAAGTCAGGATGAGCTGGGCATCGACAACCGCGGTGAGCTTTGGAAACGGTGTTCTGATCAGGTATCAGTTCCGCGCTAAAGCCGGAATTTCGACGACGCTGACCTGGGACATACAAACTGCCGGAAACTGTGAATACAGCGACCCTAACGGGGTTATAATTGCATCGCTGTACACCAATCCTACGATAACCATTCCCTCAAATGCCCTCGTGGTCAACGCGGGTGAGGATATCATCATGACCGGCCCGACGGCACAGCTTAACGGAACGGCCACCGGTGGAACGACTCCTTACACCTGGCTGTGGTCGCCTGCTTTGACCCTCAGCAATCCCGCTATTCCGAACCCGGTTGCCACGCCCTCGGCCACAACGGTTTATACCCTGACGGTCACGGCAAACAACGGATGTACAGGTATCGACAAGATGACGGTGTTCAAACAGGGAGTTCCTGAAAACCTGGCTGTTCAGAATGTCAATATCTCAGGAGGCCAAACGGAATGTTACAATGCGACGAACCAGATCACGGTAGCCGGGAACGGAACGACATTTCTGGTTCAGAGCGGAGGTTCCGCTACGTTTATCGCGGGCGTTAAGATCCTGTTTCTGCCTGGTACATCCGTGGTATCAGCGGGATACTTACATGGCGCCATAACCACGACCCAGACCTATTGCGGAACACAGGCGCCATCAATGCCACAATTTGAGATGGGCGCCAATGTTCCGGGATCGGGCGACAACCGCTTCCGGATTTATCCGAATCCTACGGACGGGGATTTCACGCTGGAGGATTTCGGGGCTACCGCAAACGGAACTGTACGTATTGAATTGCTTGATGTTTTCGGAAAGATCATCCTGACTGAATGCAGGCCGGCAGCTTCCAGATATACGTTCAGGTTGCAGGAGGTTCCTCCCGGCGTCTATCTGGTGCGGTTTATCTCCGGACCTGATACCCGTATTTTCAGGCTGATCATTTATTAGAGAAATTTTACTGATTATGTTTTGCAGCGGGCGGCTCAACAGGCCGCCTGTTGCATTTTATTGAATCCGGACCGCATGGCGTTTTATACTGAGGTGGCGTGATCCGGACACTCCGTGATTTATTTTTACAACGCCACAGAGAAAAAGTGTTGAATTTGCCAGATCAGATTTTCGTCAGATCGATCTGAAAATCGACCGGGTGATCGGGGGTGCTGCAATGGAGTACACACTGTTCGCAGATCTGGAGTTCGCCCTGCAGCCGTTTTTTGACCATATCTTCGATCCGTTGGCGGAGTTGGGGGATCGAAATCTTAGCAATGATCTCGTCGGCGAAGGCGAACATCAGCAACATCCGTGCGGTGTCCTCACCAATCCCGCGCTGGCGGAGGTAAAACATCGAATCGGCGTCGAGCTGCCCGGTGGTTGATCCGTGGGAACATTTGACATCGTCGTTGTAAATCTCGAGGAAGGGTTTGGAGTTGACCCGGGCGGTATCAGTCAGGAGGATATTCCGGTTGGTTTGCCGTGCATCGGTTTTTACAGCGTTGCGCCGTACCATCACATGTCCGTTGAAAACAGCATGGGCATGCTCGTCGAGAATCCCTTTGAAAAGCTCATTACTCGTACAACCCGGATACGCGTGGTCGATGTAAAGGCGGTTGTCGACATGTTGCTTGCGGTCCATAAGGTAAATTCCGTAGATATTGGCATTTCCGCCGGGCCGGTCGAACAGCACCCGGATATTGTTCCGGAGAAGTCCGCCGTTGAGGGAGATGAAGTGTGATTCGAGACCGGATCCCTTGCCCAGCCTGAAATAGACCGAACTGATCAGGGTGCTTTCGTTGTTCAGGTTTTGCAGTTTGTAGTGGTCAAGCGTCGCCTGGTCGCCAAGGTGGATCTCGGTGACGATGTTGGAAAAACTTGCCTGGTGATTGTAAGAATCATCACAATGTACCAACGACAGACTCGCCGAGTCGCCCAGGATGATCAGGTTTCGCGACTGGAGAAAGAGATTCCGGTCATGCTGGATCACGTTGATGACCTGAACTGGTTTCGGACTTTTGACGCGATCGGGAACATATATAAAGACCCCGTCGCCGGCGAACGCGGTATTCAGGTTGGTAAATCCCTCTCCCGGATCCTGCGACAGGGTTCCGTAATAACGATCGACCAGTTCCGGGTACTTTATTTTCGCCTGGGCAAGCGATCCCATGATCATGCCATTTCCAAGCTCCATCAACGGAACGTCCTTTGAGACGTACCACCCGTTGAAGCTCCCGATGACGGCTGTGTCGAGATGCGGGATGTTACACCGGAAGACTTTTCGGAAATCGGGTGCGGAAGCGGGTTGTAGCGGATATTCCCACGTTTTTCCGAGGCTTTCAGAGAGGTCAGTGTGGCGCCAGGCTTCAGACCGGGTATCAGGAAATCCGGATTTTTTAAATGTCTGGAACGCTTCTTCCCGGATGCGGGCCACAACCGGGGTATCGGCCGAAAGCAATGCAGTCCTTTGCTCCTCGAAAAGTCCGATAAATCTTTGGTTCGAAACGATTTGGTTATTTTCAGTGTTCATCATTGCTGTGGTGCCATGATCCTGTCCCGGACAGGGAAAGGATGCGTTCGATTAATCCTGCTCTTTTTTGATCCAGTCGTAACCCTTTTCTTCAAGCTCCAGCGCCAGTTCTTTACCGCCTGATTTAACGATCCGGCCTTCGAACAACACATGTACGAAATCGGGAACGATGTAATCTAAAAGTCGCTGGTAATGGGTTATCACGACAAAAGCGTTGTCGGGCCTGCGCAGGCGGTTCACACCGTTCGCCACGATCCGGAGGGCATCGATATCGAGGCCCGAATCGGTTTCGTCGAGGATGGCCAGCAAAGGCTCGAGCATGGCCATTTGGAAAATCTCGTTTTTCTTCTTCTCCCCTCCCGAGAACCCCTCGTTGACCGACCGGTTGGTCAGGTTTGAGGTGATCTCAACCAGTTTCTTTTTCTCTTCCATGAGCCGGATGAAATCGCCACCGGGCAGCGGATCGAGCCCTTTGTGCTTCCGCAGTTCATTTACGGCCGTACGCATAAAATTGGTAATGCTGACGCCCGGTATCTCGACCGGATACTGGAAACCGAGAAAGATCCCTTCGCGGGCGCGTTCTTCCACCGACATTTTCAACAGGTTCTTCCCCTGGTATGACACATCCCCGGATGTCACCTCGAAAACATCCCTGCCGGCGATCACGGAAGCAAGGGTACTTTTCCCCGTCCCGTTTGGTCCCATGATGGCGTGGACCTCGCCTTTGTTAACTTCCAGGTTTACCCCTTTCAAAATCTCTTTACCGTTAATTCCGGCATGTAAGTTTTTTATTGACAGCAACATATTTAATGAATTCAAAGTTCAAATTAGGCATTGGGCATTGGGCGTTGGGAATTAGGGGAAAAAAGTTTAAAATTCTCAAATTAGGCATTGGGCGTTGGGAATTAGGGAAAAAAGTTTAAAGTTTTTAAATTAGGCATTAGGCGTTGGCCTTTAGCCATTAGGGTAAATGGTTTTCAGTTTTCCATTTTCCGTTTTCAATTGTCCATTGTTAATTGTCCATTGTCAATTGTCCATTGTCCATTGTCCATTCATGTCCGCTCTTCGTCCAACAGATCCGGTCATCCAACACTTCCTTCAAGGGAGATGGCAAGCAGTTTCTGGGCTTCGACGGCGAATTCCATCGGCAGCTTTTTGAGCACCTCCCGGGCATACCCGTTCACGATAAGTCCGATCGCCTGTTCGGTGTCGATCCCCCTTTGCTGACAATAGAAAAGCTGATCTTCCGATATCTTTGACGTGGTTGCTTCATGTTCAACAACCGACGACTTATTGTCGACCTGGATATACGGGAAGGTATGCGCGCCGCAATGTTCTCCCAGCAGGAGTGAATCGCACTGGCTGTAATTGCGCGAATTGACCGCATTCTTCGAAATTCTTACCAGCCCGCGATACGAATTGTTGCTCTTACCGGCAGAGATTCCTTTGGAGATGATGGTGCTCCGGGTATTCCTGCCCAGGTGCATCATTTTGGTACCCGTATCGGCCTGTTGGTGGTTGTTGGTGACAGCGACGGAATAAAATTCACCGACCGAATAATCGCCGAGCAGGATGCAGCTCGGGTACTTCCAGGTTATGGCCGAACCCGTTTCAACCTGGGTCCAACTGATTTTTGAATGGCTGCCCTTACAAATCCCGCGTTTGGTAACGAAGTTATAGATGCCTCCTTTGCCGTTCTTATCTCCCGGGTACCAGTTCTGAACCGTCGAGTATTTGACTTCAGCATCTTTCATGGCCACGATCTCCACGATGGCGGCGTGAAGCTGGTTCTCATCGCGCTGCGGCGCCGTGCATCCCTCCATGTAACTCACGTAAGCGCCTTCGTCGGCAACGATCAGTGTACGTTCAAACTGGCCGGTATTGGCCGCATTGATCCGGAAATAGGTGGAGAGTTCGACCGGGCACCGCACCCCTTTCGGGATGTAGCAGAACGATCCGTCGCTGAATACTGCCGAATTGAGGGCGGCGAAATAGTTATCGGTATACGGAACGACTGATCCCATGTACTGTTTCACCAGGTCGGGATGTTTTTGAACCGCCTCGCTGAACGAACAAAAAATAATTCCATGCTTCGCGAGGGTATCTGAAAATGTCGTCTTCACCGATACACTGTCGATGACGGCATCGACTGCCACTCCGGCGAGTTTCTTCTGTTCTTCGAGCGAAATGCCCAGTTTGTTGAATGTTGCAAGCAGTTCCGGATCAACCTGATCGAGGCTTTCCAGATCCTTTTTCTTTTTGGGGGCAGCATAATAGATGATATCCTGAAAATCGATGGGATCAATCTTCAGATGGGCCCAGGTGGGTTGCTTCAGCGTCAGCCAGTGGCTGAATGCCTTCAGGCGGAATTCAAGCAGAAATTCGGGTTCATTCTTCTTTGCCGATATGTAACGGATCGTCTCTTCGGAAAGACCCCGTGGAGCCAGCTCCGTTTCAATATCTGTTACAAAGCCATACTTATATTCCCCCTGCGTGACCTGATCGAGTATATGGTTGGCGTCGGATTCCATGTATTGAAATTTAAAACAAATGTATTCAATTTCTTCCTGGTTCGAGGTCCAGGAACCGATTGCAAAGATATAAAAATTTAAGTATTGAAATACCTAAAAGAAAAAATGCAACAGAAAGACGCGATGTTAAACAATACCGGTAGTGGTTTTTGAACCGGGGATCTGACCGATCACTCCAGGAGTCAATTCGTGACGTATTTGACAAAAGCATCCAGGTTATAACCGCATTGAAGGATCTCGGTGCGGTGTTGCCGGTAAAAGTCGGCAATGACCTCCGACGGCACGACCGCGTTCAGTCCGTAATGAATAACATCACTGTTGCCCGTAAAGATCCTTCCGGTATAGGGTATCCAGTCAAGGTCGGTATTGGCGCCGGAATCAGGCCTCAGCATGTTTTCGCGGGAAGAACTTACCGTTTTTACCAGTCCGACCATCTCGAAACAATTGCCGGTGGTGCGCCGGGCAACCAAAATGCCTCCGCTGAAACCCTTATTCAGCAATGCATCCACCGAAAATTCACCCATTGGGCGTTTCGGGGCCGGGCTTACCAGGCCTGATGTTATCACGAGATTCCCCATGGGAAAACCGAAAACATATACGAAGTTTCCCCATCGCAACTCCCGGGAATGACCGAGGGGACAGGTGAGGGTGGCGATCGTATCAACGGGAACTTCACAATTTTTACCCAGGATGGCCAGATCAGTGTTTTCATCGGAGGCCAACACGGTAAAGGATCCGCATCCGGAAAAGTCTTTCACCCAGTTCTCCTGTTTTTCACGGATAGAGATGCTCCGGATGTAGCCGGAGGGGATTCCATCGACGGGATCGAACCGGGTGATCAGGGTATCGGGCGACGAAACGATATGGGCGCAAGTCAGCAGGGCAACCCGTGCATGGCCGGCGGCTACAACTGTTCCGGAACCAAAGGCAGTCTCGCTGGTTGATACGATTCCCCAAGCAACATCTTTAAATGATCCATTTTTCAGGTGGAACGAGGTGATCTTTGAGTCACTCCTGAACTTGTAGGTTGTATAATATGAAACGCTGTACACCTTTTTAACGGAACGGGTAATCTGTTCCAGCGAGGCAGAAACCTCGTCGTTCGGAAAGCCGCTGGAATAGGTCGGCTGGTCCACGGTCAACTTACCGGTAATCTCTTTCTTCCCGGAGCATCCTGAAAATAATACAAATGATACAAAACATAAAACCGGTACAATTATTTTCATTTGCGAATGGTTCAGTATCTGTTATAAGAGCAGATCGTTTCTAAAGGTTTCCTGATTTTTTGGTGAATATCCGGTTTCGCAGAATAACCGATCGAGATGATGAGTTCGGTGCGCTTATTCCGGGGGATTTGGAGCAGCTTTTTCACTGCCGGCTCATCAAACCAGCCCATGATGCAGGTTCCAAGTCCTTCAGAGGCAGCCTGCAGGCAGAAATGTTCACCGGCAATACCAATATCCATGAGGGTATACGGTTTATTTTTAAGGATGGTTCCCAGTTTTGATGTCAGGTTAGGTTCTTCACGCACCACGACGGCGAGAACCGGGGCCTGCCGGGCAAACTTGTTAAATCCGAGGACATAGGAAGCGGCGGCTTTGGCGATCTTTTCCTTTAGTTCCGGATCATCGACGAGGATGATTTTCCAGGGTTGTGCATTGCAGGCTGAAGGCGCCAGCCGTAAAGCTTCCAGACACCGGTCGAGTTTTTCCTTTTCCACCGGACGGTCGGGATCATAGGAGCGTACGCTTTGACGGATTTTTACGAGATCAAGAAAATTCATGAATACTTTTTCCAGCAAAAATAATAGAAACTTGGTTGATAATTTTGGTCCGATAGCAAAGGTATTTGATGAAAGGAATGTACTATTCCCGAACACCGGATTCAGATTACGCAACAAAGCGTGGTAAACAAAACCAGGAGATCCGGATTGTTACTTTTTCGCGGCAAATTTCCCAATCAGAAGGGCAATAATGATCGCGATATAAAGCTGTCCTGAAATGGCAATGAATGTTGCAAACGACCTGGCATAGGGTTTCAGCGGGACAATATCGCCATATCCCACGGTTGCCATGGTGATGAATCCGAAATAGTTTGATTTACTTACCAGGAGCCGGGTACGCTCCGGAAGGTCAGGCTCGGCAGGAAGGTTGAAGGCAAGGGGATCATATTGGATCATCGCCCCGATAATCACCGAAAAACCGAGACCCAGCAACAAGTACCCGGCAATGGATTGCAGGATGACACGGGCATTTATGTTCCGGGTTGAGGCTATCTGTCCGATAATAAAGAATATCATGATTAAAAAAAACAACACATTCAACGCCCTCGATATCTCATTGAGAAGCGTCAGATGAAAAATCTCCGTGATCCACTCCATGATAGTGGCCCCGATCGACAATCCCAACACAGTCGACCGTCTTCGTTCGAGCGACATGACGCCTGAAATAAAGATCAGCGTAAATACGGAATTGTGAAATGTATTTCCCATGACGCCGGGAACTACCGGTATTACAAAGGCACAGAGAAACACCGAAACCACCAGGACAGCGTTCCATATGATTCGGGGCCGCGATTCTTCTATTTCCATAATATGTTAAATATCAGTTTTAAACCTCTGGGGATGGGAAAATTTACGATTGAACAAGATTTTCGATTTCCGATTTAAGAATAAGGGTTAAAGTTAATACAACAATTAATTCGCCGATTCAAGGTCGTCACATATTTTCGACCGGGGTTTCATTCTCAGGATCTTGCTACCTTTGCACGAAAGAAAAGGTAATTCCCTTCTGATGTTCGAAAAAAAAGATCAAAAACAGGCAGGAAAATCTTCAGAGCTCACGGCCCTGTCGGAACTGGGTGAGTTCGGTTTGATCGACCGGCTCACAAAAAACATTCAGTGCTTTCATCCTGAAACGCTGAAGGGTGTCGGCGACGATGCAGCCGTTATTGCTACCGGCGACAAAGTCATGCTCCTTTCGACCGACCTGTTGGTCGAGGGCATTCACTTTGATCTGACCTATATGCCTTTGAAGCATTTGGGATATAAAGCGGCAGTCGTCAACATTTCCGACATTGCCGCCATGAACGGGATCCCGCTGCAGATGACCGTTTCCATTGCCGTATCCAGCCGTTTCCCGGTCGAAGCGCTCGACGATCTTTATTCGGGGATCCTTGCGGCTTGTGAGAAGTACCACGTCGACCTGGTCGGCGGGGATACCAGTTCGAGTGTGAAAGGGCTCCTGATCTCGGTAACCATCACTGGAACAGCCCGGCCGGAGGAGGTCGTTTACCGCAGCGGCACCCGGTCCGGAGATTTGCTTTGTGTTACCGGGGATCTTGGCAGCGCCTACATGGGACTGTTGATCCTGGAGCGGGAGAAGAAGGTGTTTCAGGCAAATCCTGCCATGCAACCCGAACTCTCCGGTTTTGATTACCAGATCAGGCGTCAGTTAAAGCCCGAAGCCCGGACCGACATCCGCAATGTGCTGATGGGAGCCGGCATCAGACCCACGGCCATGATCGATATTTCCGACGGACTTGCTTCAGAGATTCTGCATCTCTGTAAGCAGTCGAATACGGGGTGCCGTTTGTTTGAAGAGAAAATCCCTATTGACCCGCAAACGCGTGAACTTGCCCTCGAATACAACATCATTCCCACCATTACTGCCCTTAGCGGAGGAGAGGATTATGAGCTGCTCTTCACAGTAAGCCAGTCGGATTATGAAAAGATCAAGGATATCGAAGGAATTACGATCATCGGTCACATGACGGATAACTCCGGCGAAAAGGTGATGATCACTCCTGACGGGAAGCAGGTGGAGCTCACGGCACAGGGGTGGAACGCGTGGACGAAGAGTTAGACGGAGAGTTGGACGGACCAACTCTTCGTCCGCCTGTTACCTGTACTTCCCCCTGACCCTGTATCGCTCGTAGTTCTCATAACTGTCGCACGGTCCGCTTTTCGAGCGGGGGCCTTTCCAGTTGTTTTTCCCGGGGCCGATGGGGAAACTCAGGGCAAAATAGAGATCCACGCCCCTGACGTCGGAAAGGTGCAGGAAGGTTCCCAGTTTCTCGGTTCCCACGGTCAGTCCGAAGATCCGGAGTGCCAGTCCGATCTGGGGGTCCCGGAAATCGACCAGCGAAAGAGGCAGGTTTACTTCGTACCAACGCGTTTCGTATCGCGGAGTAAGGGCCAGCAGCGTAGATCGTCGAACCGAAGGGGTACCAAACGAAATGCCCTGTACGAATGTGAGGTTGGCAAAGAGGTGGTAACCGAAATTGTAATCGGCTTGCAGGCTGACAGCCGCCGGCAGCCAGATGCCAAAGGAGCTCTTATCGGTGAGCGACGCCGTGGAATCGCCCAGCAAATTATAACTTGCCGAATTTAAAAAATTGCGGATACTCCGTGCGTGAAAACCCCTTAATCCCGACCACATCTCATTGGTGACACCGGAAAATTCATGTACTTCGACTCCCTGGTTAAAAGTGATCTTTCCCAGGTCGAGCAACGATAATCCGACCCGGTACCGGTAATCTGCAGCCACATCCTGAACTACATCAGCATTCAGTGCATTTCTTGATGAACTCCCCCCTTTCCGGACGTAGCTGACTCCAACGTCAAAACCGACGCCCCATCCCCGGATCAGTGGATCGGTCTGCAGTTCGGTTCCCCCTGAAAGATCGATGGGCAAAGCAAATCCCATGGTACAATCGAGTTTGTCGAACAGGATTGTATCGTTGTTCGGAACGTTATAGGTAACATCCTTCACGGAACCATAAGCGCCCGCCATACCGAGCAACACCTTTCCGGTAATCCCCGCGGTGAATGCCTTTTGGTCATCCTCGTAAACCACGCAGGAATACCCTAACCCCAGCTCTATCCACGACAACAGGGCCACCTGGTAAGGACCTTCCGAATAGGTAATATCCTGCTGCGGGACGAAATCCAGACCGCGGAAAATGAAATTGGCCGTGTTATACGTCATTTTATCCACCGAAACATTGTTCCGGAATCCCGAAACCAGACTAAAGGTATGAATTCCATTCCGGTACATGAGCGAGGGCCCCAGTACACGGGTATTCACGAACACCCTTTTCAGGGATGTCTTCTTCAGATAGTCGAGATAATGCAGGGTGTCGGTAAACTGCACAGAGGGATAGTAGTAGGTGTACAGGTAAGCCGGATCGTTGATATCCACTGTGAAGAGTCCACCAAAACTATAATCTTTCCGGTGAATGAAAAGGTAGTTGGAATTCGCATAAATATCGGCACCTACAAGGTTTATACTCAAGAAATCTACTGATCCTGCAGGAAAGGAAGGATTCATCACCAGTCCGTTCACACCGGCATAATTGCCATTCATAACGCCCAACATCTCCTGGCCCGAAGCGGCTGCTCCGTATAAGGCCATCAGGAGAACCAGAAAATATGCCCGTTTGAATAAGACCCGGAAAAGACCGGAAACCGGCCGGGAGGAAGGAATGCGGTATATGTCATTTTTAACAGCCATATGACCTTTTCAGGGTCACCAAGTTAGAAATTTTCCCGCTTCGTATAAAAGATGCAGCGCATTTTTCAATTTCAAACAGGCCGGTACACACAATGAGCCAACCCGTTGCTGAATATCATTCGCTGCTTGTTTATTAAGAGTCTGTATTAAAATTTACAACTGAACATGATTCCCCTGAAAAACCATATCAACACAGATTATAACTGAATCTGTCGGTAAAAATTGTATTTCCATGGTTTTCACCGGGCTATTTCCTAACTTTGTATGGGGTTGTCGCCATGAGGTTTTTGAATCAATCCATGAAATATCCAATTAGAGACTGTTTAAATTTACGATTGACATGATTTACGATTTACGATTGTAGATTTCGGATTAGCAGTTATCATCTTATGGTATGATCTTATATCTTTTCGTGTTGAAATTTATCTGTAACACTGAAACCTGAAAGTAACATTCGTCTATCTTGAATACATACGTCAATCGTAAATCATGTTCAATCGTAAATAGAAAGGTTTTTCACCTGACAAACTAAATTTTAACAACCTCTGACTGATGAAAAAAGTTGCGAAAGTTTCGTTGATAACTCTGGGAATCGTCCTGTTGCTTGTTCTGTTCCTGCTGCTGACGCCCCTTTTGTTCACAGAGCGGTTTGGTGAAATCGTAAAAAAAACGGCTCAGGAAAAACTGAAGACCGAACTTGCTTTCGGTGACCTGGATGTCTCTTTCTTCAAGCACTTTCCTTACCTGACCATATCCCTGTCGGATTTCAGTCTGCGATCGTCCGCCCCATTCGAAAACGACACCCTTGTGAGCGCCAGGGAGGTTGCCTTCGGAGTCAACCTGCGTAGCGTTTTTAAAGGTCCGCTCCTCATTTCCCGGGTATTCATCGACGAGGGAAAAGTACTTATCGCATACAATGAACAGGGTTCCGGAAATTACGACGTTTATGTAACGGGGGATACGACGGTACAGGAATCCGCCGATACCACTGCTTCCATTGCCGACCTGAAGATCGAGAATATCTCCTTTGTCAGAACAACTTTTATTTACCGGGATCCAACCGTTCCGGTCAGCGTGGTTGCCCGGGGAATCCATTACAAAGGTAAAAGCGATCTCTCAGACAATATTTTCTCGCTTCTTTCCAAAATTGAAATAGATTCAGTCGATATCACTTATAATCACATTCCTTACATTCAGTCAAAACCCGTAAAAGCCCGGCTTTCGACCAAGGTCAATCTTCAGTCACTGGAGCTTAACCTCGAGAAAAACGATCTGTTCATTAAGGATGTTCCCTTTTCGTTCAACGGAAAATTCACTTTCAGAAAAGAGGGGTACGAACTGGTGATGAAACTCCGTTCAGACTTTGCAAAAGAGTCGTTCAGCGCGTCGCTGAAGCTGATCAGCACCGACAGGCTTTGGATTTTCGCGCGGGCACGGTTTGATATTGATATGGAGAAATGGTCGAAAGGATTCGGGATCACGTCGGCTGATCTGCGTGGGCGGCTCAATTTCGACCTGGTGGCTTCGGGAACATACGCCCTGGGTCAAAATCCGAAATCGAACCGGCCCGATACCGTCATTGTGAGTGTTCCGGAATTCAGTTTCGGCGCATCAGTCCGCAATGGGTATTTCAAATACCGCTCGCTCCCCGAAGCGATTTCGGGAATCCGCCTCGATCTGAACGCATCGCTCGAAGGCAACGATTACAGGAATATCCGGGTTTCGCTGGACCAGCTTTCGGCAACGCTTATGAAAAACAGGATTTCGGGTCATGCACGGGTAACCGGAGTCGATCCGGTGAAGGTGGATGCAGGGGTGGCGACTTCCGTTAATCTTGGCGAAATCGGCAAAGCCATTCCGATGGACAGCCTCGAGCTCAGCGGACGGCTTGACCTTGAAGCAAAGGTTGCCGGAACCTATGATCCCGACGCGGGCAGCTTTCCGGCTTCAAAGGTGACTTTGAAACTCTCCGGGGGATCGGTGCAGACCCGCCATTATCCCCACCCTGTCGGACAAATCAATCTCGATGCCCGGCTGACCAACAATTCAGGGGCGCTCAGCGATACCCGGGGCGCCGTTGACCCGCTGACCTTTAACTTCGAAGGAAATCCCTTTACCATCAAGGCATTTCTCGAAAACCCAAGAAATCTGATCTATGATGTGACCGCCGACGGCACGCTTGAGATTGGCAAGATTTACAAGGTGTTCGCGGTTGAAGGGGTATCGGTTGACGGGTTGATCAGGACCCACCTGAAACTGAAAGGTCGACAGGAAGATGTACTTGCCGGCCGGTACGGTAAACTGGAAAATTCAGGAACCCTCGAGATGCAGCATCTCTCCTTTGGGTTCAAAGATCTGCCGCACAAGTTCAATCTGAGCTCCGGGTTGTTCCGGTTTGACCGCGACAAGCTCTGGTTTGAACGTTTTAAGGGCCGGTATGGCTCGTCAGACCTCACGCTCGACGGTCATCTGAACAATGTGCTCAACTACTTCTTCGACAAAAAAGCGATCCTCCATGGAAGTTTTACCCTCCGGTCAGCGTTCCTCGATCTGGACGAATTCATGGCCCCGGTGGAACCGGTTCCTGCAACAGCTGCAGGGACGAACGCCTCCGCGTCAGCGCCGGTCAGGGCGGCCGGACAGCCTGAAAACGGTTCCGGGGTGATCGTCGTACCCGGCAATCTCGATTTGAGTCTTCAGGCCGGTATGGAAAAGATCAGGTTCCGGAAACTTGACCTGAAGGATCTTTCGGCCATGGTTCAGGTGAAAAACGGGTTGCTGGCGCTCAAAGGGGCAAAGGTGGAGGTGGTCGGCTGTAAAGCCGGAATGGATCTGATCTATGGGAGTTATTCGCCCAATCGCGCCCATTTTGATTTTCACGTGACGGCGGTGGATTTCGATGTCAAACGGGCCTATAACGAAGTGGAGCTTTTCCGGAATCTTTCAACTGCAGCCGGAAAGTGCGAAGGAATCATTTCGCTCGACTACACGTTGAAAGGCATCCTGAAATCGGGGATGGAGCCCGTTTATCCATCGCTGGAAGGGGGCGGTACCATTACGTTAAAAAAAGTGAAGGTTATGGGTCTGAAGCTGTTCACGGCCATGAGCAGCAACCTCGAACGGGAGAAGCTCAAATCGCCTGATCTTTCAAAAGTGGAAATAAAAACGACGATAAAAAACAATGTGATCACCCTGGAGCGAACCAAACTCAAAATTGCCGGTTTCCGGTTGCGGATGGAGGGAGAGAGTAATTTCGACGGGGCCATCCGGTTTAAGACCCGGCTGGGGCTTCCGCCGCTTGGCATCTTCGGGATCCCGATCCGGATCCTCGGGACCATGGACCAGCCCAAATTCAAATACGGCCGGGGAAATCAGGATGAGGAGGTTGAAGAGACGAACTTCACGGATGAGCTCCCACCGGATATGCTTGATAAGATCAGAAACGCCCGCGAAGATCCCGAATAATCGTTGGCAATTCGATTTCTGTTTTTAACTTTGCGGGTAAAGACCGAGAACTGTGAATGATAAATCCCCGAATGAACCCGACCTCAATCCTGATATGACCCTGCAGAGCGACTTCTCCTCCGACCCGGATAATTCGCTGAAGGAGAGCGAACTGAAGTACAAAAACCTTGTTGAAAATCTCCCTTTAGCCTTCGTGGTGCATGTTGAGGGAAAGATACGCTATATAAACCAGGCGGCACTAGCGATCATGGGGTTTAAGGACCCTGCCAATGTGCTGGGTAAGCCGGCTATCGACTTTGTTCATCCCGACGACCGGCCGCGGGTGATGGACCGTATCGTGGAAGCGATGAAAAGCGGCCTCCCCGTTCCGGTCATGGAGGAGCGGTTTCTTCTACCGGGCGGGAAGATCCTGCACGTTGAGGTGACCGGAATTCCCTTTGTTTACAATGGCAAACCCGCCATGCAGGCTGTTATCCGCGATATCACCGAATGCAGGAAGGCACAGAATGCGCTACTTGAGAGTAAAGCAATGCTGGGCGCTTTTATGGACAATGTTCCCGCCCTCATCCTGATCAAGGACCGCGAATTCAGGCCGGTCTTTGCCAATCAAAAATACCGTGAAATGTTCCCGATTGATAACTGGATCGGGAAAAAGCCCCACGAGACTTTTCCCAAAGAGGTTGCAGATCTGATGGTGGAGAAGGATTCGGAGGCGATGACCAAAGGGTTTACCGAATACAAAGAGATTTGGAAGGATCAGGCGGGGAAAACCCACGTTTTTCTGACCGAAAAATTCAGGATCGGGATACCCGATGGTAATCCCATGCTGGGCATTATCATCAACGATATCACAGATAAGGAAAAAGCGGAGGAGGCATTGAAGGTGACCGAGGAGATCTTTTCCCATTTTCTGCGGTACAGTCCGGTATATGTCTTTTTTAAAGACAAGGATATCCGTTCGCTGAGACTCAGCAAAAACTTCGAGGAATTTCTGGGAAGGCCGCTTGAAGAGCTGATCGGGAAGACTATGGATGAGTTGTTTCCCTCCGATTTCGCAAAAAAGATGATCGAGGATGACAAGCAGGTAATGCAAAACGGGGAGATGGTGTCACTTGAGGAAGCTTTCAACGGCCGTTATTACAACACGATAAAATTTCCCATCATGGTTCGGGGTAAGGCACGTTATCTGGCGGGATTCACCATCGATAATACCGATCACAAACTGGCCGAGCTGAAGATGAAGCAGCTTTCACGGGGAATTGAGCAAAGTCCCGCCGCCGTTATCATTACCGATCCTGCCGGACACATCGAATATGTCAATACGCGGTTTGTTGAACTGACCGGCTATCCGTTTGAACGGATCCACGGAAAAATTGCCCGGATCCTCAAGGAGGGAAATTCACCGGCTGAGGTCCACCAAACCATATGGAACACCATCCGGTCGGGAAAAGAGTGGAAGGGGGAGTACCTGAGCAAAAAGTTCAGCGGGGAGACCTATTGGGAATCGGTTTCCGTTGCTCCGATCCTCGATGATGACAGGCAGATCTTAAATTACATCATCACTTTTGAAGACATCACCGACCGCAAAAATATGATCACGGAGCTGATCACCGCCCGGCAAAAGGCGGAAGAGAGCGACCGGTTGAAATCAACCTTCCTGGCCAACATGAGCCATGAGATTCGCACCCCGATGAATGCAATAGTCGGTTTCGCCGACATGCTCACCGATCCGAATCTCACCAATGAGGAGCGGTCGAGGTTTTCGAAAATCATCCAGTCGAGGTCGGACGACCTGATGCACCTCATCAACGACCTGTTGGATCTTTCACGCATTGAATCGGGTAATATCAAAGTCGCGAATGACCGGATTTCACTTAATACACTGCTGGATGAGATTGAGGCTGTTACCCGTGAAAAACTGGGCAGGCTCAGAAAATCCGGACTGGAGGTAATCTGTTCAAAGCAGCTTGCAAACGGGAACGATTTTCTCGTCAGTGATCCCTATATTCTCCGGCAGGTCTTCAATAACCTCATCGATAATGCCATTAAATTCACGGAAAAAGGGTCCATTCAATTTGGGTACAGGCACCCTGAGAATAAGAACCTGACCTGTTTTGTCACCGATACCGGTATCGGTATTTCACCTGAAAATCAATCGATTATTTTTGAAAATTTCCGTCAGGCCGAGACCGATCATCCCAATAAATACGGGGGAACGGGGCTTGGACTGGCAATCTGCAAGGGGTCCCTGGCGCTGATTGGCGGCGCCATCCGGGTGGAATCACAACCCGGGTCGGGCAGTACCTTCTCCTTTGACCTTCCCTTCCACCGGAATGATCCGGATAGCCATACGGATGCGCTTAGGCAGAACGACGCGGGCAAGTCGGGCGGGAAAATCAGCAAATCTGCTCCCTCCGCTTCCGGATTACTGAAGGGGAAGCGGTTGTTGATCTGTGAAGACGACCCGTCGAACCTGGAATACCTGCAAATCATATTAAGCAGAACCGGGGCAGATATTATTACCGTCGGCACCGGGGCAGCATTGCGGGAACGGTACCCGGAGATCCGGCAAATTGACCTCGTACTGATCGATATCAGGCTTCCCGACATCGACGGTTGGACTCTGGCGCGTGAGATCAGGAATCTGCGGCCCGACATCCCGATCATTGCTCAAACCGCGTATGCTATGTCGTCGGACCAGGTGAAAAGTATGGAAGCGGGATGTAATGACTACATTCCGAAGCCCATCAATAAAGAGTTGCTGATAACAAAAATCCGAAGACTCATTTCTTCATAACGCATTCGGATTTTTCCACCCCAAACAAGGGTATCCCATGACAAACGAAAATTTCAAGGTTCTGGCCATCGATGATCATCCACAAAATCTGGTGGCTCTAAAAGCGTTAATGCAAAACTTTTTCCCGGAGGTGACATTCCTCACGGCAACAGATGGTGAAACGGGTATCAGGCTGACCCACTCCGAGGCCCCCGACATCATTCTTCTCGACGTGGTGATGCCCGGTATGGATGGCTTTGAGGTTTGCAGACAATTGAAATCTTCGGAAAAAACGAGCGGAATCCCTGTAATCTTTCTCACTGCCGTGAAAGGAGACAAGGAGAGCCGCATCCAGGCGCTTGAAGCAGGTGGCGACGCATTTCTGGCAAAACCAATCGATGAAATGGAATTCATTGCCCAGATCAAGGCAATGCATAAGATCAGGATGGCGGCCATTCAGAACCACATCGAACAGGAACGGCTGCAGTTGCTGGTTCGCAGCAAAACACACGAACTGGAATCGGAATTGGAGGGACGCAGGAAATCGGATGAGCTGCTGCGGCATAAGACCCAAAGGCAAGAGGAGTTCATGGCCCTTTTATCGGAACTGTTCACTGATAACTCGTTACTTACCAATACGCTGGAAACCAATCTCCGTCAAATTATTATCAAGTCGGGGAAGGTAATGAAAACCGAACGGACCAGCATCTGGTTATATGAAGATGATTATTCGAGTATCAGGTGTATCGGTATCTTTCGGTTAAGCGCCGACGAATACTCGGTTCAGGGTATCCTCAATTCGTCCGGGTTCCCCACATATACACGCAACCATCAGGTCGGGCGCATCATTGCAGCCCATGATGTTTTCGAGGATCCCAGAACCCATGAAATTCCAGCGGAATACTTTGAATCCAACGGTATCCGATCGCTTCTGGATGCCCCGATCTGGCTTGATGGAAAGCTGGTGGCCCTGCTGAGCTTTGAGCACACGCACGACCGCAGGAACTGGCTTGCTGAGGAGGAGCAGTTGGCGCAAACCCTCGCCACCTTCGTTTCGTTTTCACTGGAATCAAACCGGCGGAGCATTGCAGAGGCGGAGGGGGATCACATCAGGCAGCGTTTGGAGAGCATCATCGAAGGAACCCATGCTGGAACCTGGGAGTGGAATGTCGTTACGGGCGAAGTGACGATCAATCAACGATGGGCGGAAATTCTGGGTTATTCAGTCGAAGAGATGACGCCGGTGGACATACAAACCTGGAACAGGCTGACACATCCGGACGATCTGTCGAAATCAGACGCTATGCTGAACCGGCACTTTCGCGGAGAAACCGAATTTTATGAATGTGAGGCCCGGATGCGCCATAAAAACGGAACGTGGGTATGGATTCTTGACCGCGGAAGGTTGGTGCAGCGGACTCCTGAAGGAGGGCCACTCCTGATGACGGGTACCCACCAGGACATTCAGGAACGAAAAATGGCGGAGCAGAAACTGCAACAGAGCGAGGAAAGTTACAGGAAACTTTTTGAAAAGGACCTCACCGGCAACTACATCTCCACACCTGAAGGTAAATTATTGAATTGCAACAGGGCATTTGTCGAAATGCTGGGTTATGAATCGGTGGAAGAGATGTTGGCTACCGATATGGAAAAGCTTTACCCTGAAATCCCCGACCGGAATCGATTTCTTGGAAAACTATGCAACGAAAAAGTGCTGCTCAACAGCGAGCTCGAAATGGTCAAAAAAGACGGCACCATCATACAATGCACCGAAAATGTATCAGGAACCTTCGATCCCGAAGGAACCCTCATTAATTTTCAGGGGTACATGATCAACATTACCGACCGTAAGTTAGCCGAGAAGATCCAACAGATCCAATACAACATCGTGCAGGCGGTTGTAGAAAAGAAATTACTCGAGGATCTTCTTTGGTATATCCGGGAAGAAGTGGCACAATTGGCCGATACGTCTAATTTTTTCATGGCATTTTATAATTCCGATGCCGGGATGTTCAGAAAAGTAATGTGGGTTGATGAAAAGGATGAATTTACCGAATGGAAGGCCGAACATTCCCTGTCGGGGCAGGTTGTGATTAATAAAAAAACCCTGCTCCTTCGGAAATCCGATATCGAAAAAATTGCCCGGGAGGAGCGACAGGTTCTTTTAGGAACCATTGCCGAATGCTGGCTTGGAGTGCCCGTCATTATCGATGATAAAGCGATCGGGGTCATGGTTATGCAAAGCTATACCGATCCGGAAGCTTACAACAGCCGGGTTGCCGCCGTACTGGAGCTGATCGCGCATGAGGTCGGCCTTTTCATTCAGCACCAACAGTATGAAAGCGATCTTGTGCGCGCCAAGGAGCGGGCAGAGGAAAGCGACCGGCTGAAATCGGCCTTTCTGGCGAACATGAGCCATGAAATCCGGACCCCCATGAATGCCATCGTCGGGTTTGCCCAATTGTTGTCAGATCCCGATTTATCGCAGGAGGAGCGCGACCGGTTCACAGGGATAATCAAATCGCGTTCCGACGACCTCCTTCACCTTCTCAGCGACATCCTCGAAATCTCAAGGATTGAATCGGGGAATGCCAAAATCGTGAAGACGCCGATCGAACTCGACAAACTGTTGAACGAAATCGAGCTGGTTACCAGGCAAAAGTTGCAACGCAGTCAGAAATCGCATCTTGATCTCCGGTGTGAGCGGCCAATTACGGGCACCGAGGTAAATTTCATCAGTGATCCTTACATTATAAAACAGGTTTTTTCAAATCTCCTCGACAACGCCATTAAATTCACCTTCGCCGGTTCCCTCCGATTCGGCTACCATTTGCCCGAAAACGGGGTCATCAACTGTTTTGTAAGCGATACCGGGATCGGGGTCAAGCCACAAAGCCGGGAGGTGATTTTCGAACATTTCAGGCAGGCTGATGTAGATAACCCCCATCAGTTCGGAGGAACCGGACTTGGTCTTGCCATTTGCAAAGGATCGCTGGACCTCTTAGGCGGAAAGATCTGGGTCTCTTCTGAACCGGGTCAGGGAAGCACTTTTTATTTTTCGCTGCCTTTTCAGGAAAACCAGTCAAAAGTTCAGGCAGTTAACAAAACAGAACCCGCAGGAACAACTACTAACACCTGGTCTCCGGTTTATCAATGGCCCGGTAAACGGGTGCTCCTGGTCGAGGATGATATCACCAACATGGAGTACCTGAAAATACTTCTTGGAAAAACCCGGGTCGAACTTGTGGGTGTCGCATCAGGCGCGGAGCTGAAAAACCTGTACCCGGAACTCGACCGGTTTGATATCGTCCTGCTCGACGTCAGACTTCCCGATGCCGACGGTTGGGAGCTGGCCCGGGAAATTAAAAGTATCAGACCCGGATTGCCTGTTGTTGCACAGACGGCCTATGCCATGTCGACCGACCGTCAGAAAAGCGCGGAGGCAGGATGTGACGACTATATTTCGAAGCCCATTAATAAAAACCAATTGTTCAAAATCATTAACACCTTGATACAAAACTAATCAGGATCGATCCCGGTCAGCCCGGAAAACGGCGGTGTCGAGATCGGTATGTTGCGGGATTTACCATGAAAAGCGAGGAAATTGCGGATGTATTGAACCGAATCTATGAGGCCGGGCTCACCACCGCTTCGGGAGGAAATATTTCGGTACGCGATGAAGGTGATGTCATCCGGATCACACCGGGTTCGACCGATAAAGGGAATCTTTCGGATCAGGATGTAGTAGTCGTGGATCCCGATGGAAACCATAACGGCAAATTGCGTCCCTCCTCTGAGCTGCCCATGCACCAGGCCATCTACCGGCAACGGCCCGATCTGCGGGCGCTCCTCCATGCCCATTCTCCCGCCCTGGTTGCCTTCAGCCTGGCACATGAGATTCCGGATACCCGAGTTTGGTATCCAGCCTGGAAAAGTTGCGGTCAGGTCGGATATGCCCCGTACGCCCTTCCCGGAAGCCAAAGGCTCGGAGCCATCATGGCTGGTGAATTCGCTCAGGGATTTTCAGCGGTGATCCTCGAAAACCATGGCATTATGGTTGGCGGGAGAGATCTGGCGGAGGCTTATGACCGCTTTCTGGTTCTGGAATTCTGCGCCCGGGCCATTCTGAACGCCAGAGAAATCGGAAATCCGGTAGTGATCAGCGAATCCCTTCTTAAAATGGCAATACAAAGCCGCCCCGATCCCCCTCCGGTACCGGGAGAAGAACAAATCATGGCTGAAGAATCAGAGCGTGCTGACGAAATTATCCGGTTCCTGGAACGATCACTGAAACATGGGCTCATGACCGACTCCTACGGGATGATTTCGGTCAGACACCGGCCCGGGCACTTTCTGATCACACCTCCATCAGGTCAGCGAAGGAAATTAACCGCGAGCGACCTCAGACGGGTCACTGTCGATCCTTCAGAAGAAAATACCGGTCGGGATTACCTGACCGGTATTCATCAATCGATCTACCGGGAAAACCCCGAAATCCAATCGATCATTACGACCCATACACCCTGGTTGATGGCACATGCCATAACGGAACAAATGCCGGATCCCGCGACCCTTCCGGAATCCTGGCTTTTTTTACAGCATTTGCATCTTTTGAATTTCAGCGAAGCGATCGGCAATCCCTCCCTGATCCCAATATCTTTCCGGGATGCAACCACCCTGATTATCGCGAACGACTCGGTAACAGTTACCGGGCATTCATTATTTCAGGCATTCGACCGGCTTGAACTGGCAGAATTCACAGCACAGTCGATGGCGCTGACCCGTTCGTTCGGCCGCTGCTGCCGCCTCACGGAACAACAACTGGATGAACTCAACAAAACCTATCACCATGAAAAATAAAAACGCTTGCTTCCCAAAAACCTGTTTGAAACATATTTCGTTGCTGATACTCCTGCTTACCTTTGTGTACCGTGTCGTCGCGCAAACTGCACCGACGGCGGGCGACCCGGGAAAAATGCAGTGGTTTGCCGATGCTAAACTGGGTATCTTCATCCACTGGGGTATTTACTCCACCGGAAACACCTCCGAATCGTGGGAATTCCACAACAAACACATCAGTCACGAAGCCTACATGGCCCAAAAGGAACAATTCACCGCATCGGACTTTCGTCCTGCGGAATGGGTCAGCCTGATCCGGCATACCGGGGCAAGGTACGTGGTGATCACCTCGAAACACCACGACGGAGTGGCCCTTTGGAATACAGGGATGAACGACCTGAGTGTACCGAAAGCGACCCCTGCCCGCCGGGATGTACTGACCCCATTCGTCGAAGAATTGGGCAGGAATGGCATCAAAACAGGATTATATTATTCGCTGATCGACTGGAGTTACCCCGATTACCCGGGTTTTTTGAAAGATTCGAGTCGTTATAAAATTCAGGATGATCCTGCCCGGTGGAGCCGGTTTCTGAAATTCTGTCACGGGCAAATCGGGGAGTTGCTGGCGCTTTACCATCCCGACCTGTTGTGGTTCGATGGCGACTGGGAGCACAGCGCAGATGAATGGAACGCGGCAGAAATCAGGAAGATGATCCTCGACTCGAAGCCGCAAACCATCATCAACGGGCGGTTACAAGGCTTCGGTGATTACGAAACCCCCGAGCAGAACTTTCCGGTGTCACGACCATCGATGCCTTACTGGGAACTCTGCATGACGCTGAACGACTCGTGGGGATACTATAAACGCGACACCAGCTATAAAACTCCTTATGAGGTGATCACCATTTTTGCCGATGTCATCAGTATGGGAGGCAACCTCCTCCTCGATATCGGCCCGAAATCTGATGGAACCATCCCACAGGAACAGGTTCATCTGCTCAGGGAGTTGGGCGACTGGACCGGGAAATACAAGGAAGCCATTTTCGGGACCCTGGCAGGGATGGCCCCGGGACATTTTTACGGACCCTCTACCCTATCGCGCGATTCGACCATCCTCTATCTTTTCGTACCCGGAAAACAAACGGGCGAAATAGTTCTGAAAGGATTGAACACTTCCATAAAAAAGATATCCGTCGTGGGATCCGCTAAACCGGTGACCTTCAAAATCGTCGGAAAAATATCGTGGTCGCCGGTTCCCGGGTTGGTTTATATCAAACTGCCCGAAACTGCTCTTGACAAATACATGACAGTGGTCAAAGTTGAACTGAAAACCCCGCTGCGGTTGTACCGTGGAAAGGGCGGATTGACACTTTAAAACCCATGAGCGCTGAACCCTTCACCCATACCAGGATCCCGGAATTTCCGGTCAGATCCTTTCGCCTGATCCTTTTCTCCGGAATGCTGTTGGTACTTCTTTTCGCACCGCTGGTTGCCATTACCCAGGTTCCCGGTGATTACCGGAATGCTGCATTGCCAGTCGAAAAACGGGTGCCTGATCTGTTGGGCCGGATGACGCCGGAGGAGAAGTTCTGGCAACTTTTCATGCTCACCGAATCCTGGGATCAACCCAAGGACCGGTATTTAAAGGGAGTGTTCGGATTTGAAGGCGGCGATCCGGCTATAGATCCCGATGCCCGGATCATCCGGCTGACCCCGGGTGTTTCGGCCCCGGCATTGGCCGGACGAATTAACGCGGCACAGAAATTCTTCCGGGAGAAAACCCGGTTGGGGATTCCGATCATTCCTTTTGCGGAAGCGTTGCACGGTCTGTGTCAGGGTAGCGCCACCGCATTTCCGCAGGCGATCGGCCTCGCAGCCACCTTCGACACTTCGCTGATGCACCGGGTTTCAAAAGCCATTGCCGAAGAGACCCGCGCCTGTGGCATCCGGATGGTCCTCTCGCCGGTCGTCAACATTGCCGAGGATCCCCGCTGGGGAAGAACCGAGGAGACCTATGGTGAGGACCCGTGGCTGGTTTCGGCAATGGGCGTCGCCTTTGTGTCGGAATTCGAAAAAAAAGGGATCATCACCTGTCCGAAACACCTCGTTGCCAACTCCGGTGCGGGTGGGCGCGATAGTTATCCGGTCGAACACAATGAACGGATGCTCGAGGAGACATTTTTACCTCCTTTCAAGGCATGCATCCGCGAAGGCGGGAGCCGTTCGGTGATGGCGGCATACAATTCACTCGATGGCGCCCCCTGTACGGCAAACCATTGGCTGCTCGAGGAGAAGCTAAAGCAGGAGTGGAACTTCAAAGGATTTATCATCTCTGATGCAAGCGCAACAGGAGGTTCCAATTGCCTGCATATGACCGCGCACGATTATCATGAATCCACTGTTAAGGCTATGAACAGCGGACTGGATGTGATTTTTCAGACTGACTTTGAACATTACAAATTATTCCAGCCGCCGTTTCTTGACGGAAGTGTCAGATCCGATGCCATCGACCAGGCCGTTTCACGCGTGCTGACTGCCAAATTTCAACTCGGATTATTTGAGAACCCATATACCGATACGGTTTCAGCCATGAATGGGATGGGCAGGCCCGAACACCTGGAACTGGCGCGGGAATCTGCGCGTAAAGCCATCGTTCTGCTGAAAAACCGGAACCGGACCTTACCTGTTCCCGATACCGTCCGATCGGTGGCAGTGATCGGAACTGATGCCACGGAAGCCAGGCTGGGCGGTTACAGCGGGTCCGGTTATCAAAAAGTATCAATTCTTGAAGGGATCCGGGCCCGGTATCCCCATCGGGTCACCTATGAACCGGGTTGTGGCAGAAGTTCACCCGAATTACACGTCGTGACTCCTGAATTGCTGTGGCATGAATCACCAGAAGGACCGCTCAGGGGTTTGACCGGCTTCTACTTCGACAATCCCCGGTTGGAGGGAGCGCCGAAAGCTGTCAGGACTGACGAGGGTGTGGATTTCAGATGGACCCTCTACGCACCGGACCCTTTACTTCCCTACGATTGGTTCTCGGTGAGATGGACCGGTTACCTTCAGGCGCCCGAAACCGGGACTTTCAGGATCGGACTGGAGGGCAACGACGGATTCCGGCTCTATCTGGATGACGAATTGGTTATTGATAACTGGGTAAAAGGATCGTATGGCACCCGGGTCGCCGATTTTCCGTTCGTCAAAGACCGGAAATACCGGATCCGTATTGAGTTCTTTGAGACCAGCGGATCGGTCAGGCTGCGATTGGTATGGAACTATGGTATAAAAACGGATTGGAAGGAGTCGATTGACCGGGCCGTTGAAGCTGCACGAACATGCGATTACATCGTTGTTGTCGCCGGAATAGAAGAGGGTGAGGGTCGCGACCGGGCGTTTCTGAACCTGCCCGGACATCAGGAAGACCTGATCATCGCTTTGGCGGAGCTTGGAAAACCCATGGCAGTTGTTCTGACCGGCGGGAGTGCAATCACCATGGATCGCTGGCTTGAAAAAGTTCCGGCTGTTCTCCACTGCTGGTATCCCGGCGAGCAGGGGGGACATGCAGTGGCCGATATCCTTTTTGGTGACTTCAACCCGGCCGGCCGGATTCCGTTGACCTTTCCGATTGCAGAAGGCCAGTTACCCCTCAATTACCGCCACAAACCCACCGGTAGAAACGACGACTACGAAAACCTTACCGGGGAGGCCCTGTTCCCGTTCGGATTCGGGCTCAGCTACACTACTTTCGAATATCTGGATCTGGAGCCGGCAGTTGCCGGAATCCAACGGGATGATACCCTGCAAATCACTTTGAAGGTCAGGAATACCGGCGACGTTGCCGGGGAAGAGGTGGTCCAGCTTTACATCAAAGATCTTTATGCCTCCGTGGCCAGGCCCCTGAAGGAGTTGAAAGGGTGCCAACGGATCCTGTTAAAACCCGGTGAGAGCCGCACCGTGAGGTTTGTAATAACTCCCGACATGTTGAAGATGCCTGATGCCAAACTGAATCGGGTGATCGAGCCGGGGGATTTCAGGATTCTCATCGGCGCATCCTCCAAAGATATACGACTCCGGGGAACCCTAACGGTTAAGTAGTCGGGGTTGTAAAAGAATCATTCAAGGTAACGCGCCAACACCTCGGTCAGGTGTTCCCGGTCAATGGGTTTCGTAATATAGTCGTCAAATCCGATCTGCTTATATTTCCCGACCTCGGTCGAGGTGGCGTAAGCCGTTTGCGCGATGACAGGCAAATCCTTTCTCTTTTCCTTAATCAGGACGGTAGCCACATCGCCCGACATCACCGGCATTTTGATATCCATCAACACCAGATCCAGGTCGGGATGGTCGTTGCACTGCTGTATGGCCTCCTTCCCGTTGTGCGCGAAAAGAAGGGTTGCCCGGGTCTTTTTCAGAATGGTTTCAAGAAATGAAATATTATTTTCCTCATCCTCCACTACGAGGATTTTTTTACCGGAGAAATCGTATATTTTCTTCGGAGTTCCTGTCACAACCGCCGGTTCCGGAACGGTCACAACGATGCCGTTAACGCTGAAATAAAAGATGGATCCGCTTCCCGGATCAGACTCCGCCCATATTTTCCCATCCATCAGGTTCGCGATCTCTTTGCAAATAGAGAGACCTAGCCCAACACCGCCATACTCCCGTGTATGGGTATCATCAACCTGCCGAAATCTCTCATAAATAAGATCCAGTTGATCATGTGGGATGCCGATACCGGTATCCCTGACAAAAAAAGTGACGGTCTGGCCGGAAATGGAATACCCGTACTCTACCGTTCCCGATTCTGTGAACTTGATCGCGTTGTTCAGCAGGTTGGATATGAGTTGGAACAGTCGCGACCGGTCGGTTTTGAGCCGGGTTCCGGTAAAATTCTCACCTGCTTTAAAAGTGATGGCCAGATGCTCCTTTTGCTGTTTGATCAGTTCGCTGGCAATATAGCTCTTGAGGGAGCCGAAAAATTCAGGCAAACTAAAATCCTCTTTTCTCAACCGGGCGCCTTTTGCTTCAAGGATCGATATTTCAAAAATCGATTCGATGATCCGCAGTAAATGCTTACCGCTTTTGTTGATGATCTTTACCATCTCTTCAATCTCGGTTATCGGCATGTTTGCATCGATCAGATCGCTGAAACCAATAACCGCGTTCAGGGGAGTCCGTAACTCATGCGACATGGTGGCCAGGAATGCCGATTTCAGTCGATCGCTCTCCTCTGCCCGTTCCTTGGCCTGGATCAGTTCGGTTTCGGCCTGTTTCCGGTCGGTAACATCGCGAACAATCCCCACAGCCCCAAATCCATCAGGCATTTGCATCCGGGCAATTGATAATTCAATGTCAATTGAGGCACCGTTCTTGGTCTGTGACTGCAGTTCGACCACCTTCCCGACGACAGATCCCGTTCCTGTTTTCTGAAAATGTTCGAGAGAGTTAGGATAACTGGTTGCGTACTTTTCCGGGGCGATAAAATGATGCAGGTCCTTTCCCTTCACCTCCTCAAAAGTGTATCCGAAGATCTTTTCAGCCGCGGGATTCCAGTATACGATCTCCCCCTTCGCATCGATCATGATGATACCGTCCTGCGCCGAGGCGCTTATCAGCCGGAATTTCTCCTCACTCTCCTTCAGCTCCTTCAGGATCTGATTTCTTTCGGTCATGTCGAGGAGTGAGGCAACCGATTTGTCGGTACCCGGTATCATGTCAACCGTCAGGAGAATATCCCGTAACCCGGTCCGGAGACTTGAAAAAGAGAACTCATACTGGTTCGGACTTTTGTTCCCGGATTCCCTTCGTGCCTTGTGGTATGAAAGCATTTTATCAAGATCCTCCGTAACCACAAATTCCATCCACTTTTTTGTTCCTTCAATCTCCGACCGGGTCATTCCCGAAAGCTCCTCAAACTTGCTGTTTACCAGGGAGATGGTTCCATCAGCATCGATGATGAGCGCAGCAGTTCCGGTATTTCCGAATATGGCTTTGTACCATTGCTCGCTTTTCTTCAAAGCCTCAACCACCGCTTTCTTTTCCGTGATATCCTGCTTGATGCCAACAAAATAACGGATGTTCCCGTTTTCATCAGTTACCGGTGAAATTGAAACATCCTCCCAGTACAAGCCGCCTTCCTTGTTCCGGTTGATCATTTCGCTGCGCCACTCGTTTCCCGAAAGTATCGTACGCCATAAATCCTGATAAAAGTTCGCGTCGTGTTTACCGGATTTCAGAATCCTGGGATTTTTCCCGATCACTTCTTCCGATTTATATCCGCTGACCTGTTCGAACTTTTTATTGACAAACTGGATCGTGCCGTCCGGCGCAGTTACCACAACGGAACCGGGCGCTTTATCGATGGCGTCCCATAGCAGCTTCAACTGGATATCTGCCTGCCCTTTCATCAGGTTAAGTTCGGCTTCGGCTTTGCGGGCCTTCAGTCGTACCGATTTCAGATCCAGTGCATTTTCGATGGCGCGGGGCAGCCGGTGAAGTCGTTCCTTGACCACATAATCCCAGGCGCCGCTTTTGATCGAATCGGCAGCGGCCTCTTCGCTGAGGGTACCGGTGACAATGATAAACGGAATATCTACGTTGAAATTTTTCGAAATCATAAGTGCATCCAGACCATTGAACTGAGGCAGGTTGTAGTCGCTCAAAATGATATCCGGAGAAAAATCCCGGAGCGCCGAAATAAAATCATCACGCGAAATAACCCAGTTAATGCGAAGCTCATAGTTCAGGCTGGCACTGATCTCTTCTTTGAGAAGCTCCAAATCGTTTTCGTTATCCTCGAGGATAAGAATTTTCAGGATTTCCATTTTACACTCCATCTAAATTGTTTTATTTACCAGCGCCCAGAATGATCCTATTTTCCTGACCGCTTCCATAAATTCAAGAAAGTCGACCGGTTTTACAACATAAGCATTGACGCCGAGATGATAACTTTCGACGAGGTCCTGCTCCATCGATGAGGAGGTGAGCATCACTACCGGGATGGTTTTCAGGTTTTCATCCGATTTGATGCGCCGGAGTACCTGAATTCCGTCCATCTTTGGCATCTTGATATCAAGCAGGATCACTACCGGTTTTTCAAGCGGGCGATCCGCGTATTTTCCTGCATAATTCAGGTAATCGAGCACCTGAAGGCCGTCGGTTACCAAGTCAATTCTGTTTTGCAGGTTGCATTCCCGGAACGCCATGAGGGTTAGTTCGATGTCGTTGGCATTATCCTCAGCATAGAGGATGGGCGGATAGTGTTCCATTGTTGTGTTTATAAAGTCAGATAAAAGGCAGCCCCCTGGTTCACCCCGGCTGCCGCACGAATAGTTCCACCGTGTTTCTGAATAATCCTCTTTACATTGGCAAGACCTACGCCTGTGCCTTCGAATTCCTCATCGGTATGCAGTCGCTGAAATACATTAAACAGTTTATCGGCATAAATCATGTCAAAACCCACCCCGTTATCCTTTACAAAGATCACCGGTTTTGCGTCCCCGCCGGTCTCCTGCCCGATTTCGATGACGGCTTCCTCTTTTCCCGCGGTAAATTTGACAGCGTTGGAAATCAGGTTTTCAAAAACGATCAGCAGCAATGCATGGTCGCCCATTACCGTGGGTAACTCGGTCGTGACAAACCGGATATTCCGGTGTTCGATGGCTGGCCGGAACTGATTGATAACCTGTCGGACCACGAGATTCAGGTTAACCTCCGTTTTGGAGAGCGCCTTGCGCCCCAACCTTGAAAACTTCAGCAGGGCATCGATCATCGATCCCATTTTGGTGGTGGAGTCACAAATTTTTCCCAGGTCCCGGAGTACTTCGGCCGAGGGATTGGTCAGATTTCGTTGAAGGATTCTTGAAAACCCGTCGATATGTCGTAAAGGCGCCCTGAGATCATGCGATACCGAATAGGCAAAGGCTTCCAGATCTTTGTTGGCAGCCTCCAATTCGGCAGTGCGTTCGGCGACATGCTGTTCGAGGTTCTGGTTCATCAGGGTTATAGCTTCCAAAGCCTTCTTCAACTCGGTAATCTCATATGCAATGCCGATCATGCCCACGATCTTTCCATCCGGATCGCGCAGCGGGAATTTCGAGATCAGCTCCCAGACCGGGTTGCCCTGCCTGTCAACCGATTGATCTTCTCTTTCATGGATCGTCTCTCCCTCCTCGATAACCCGTTTGTCTTCCTGATAATATACCTGTGCAAGTTCACCGGGATAGAGATCAAAGTCGGTCCGCCCCAGTACATCCTCCTCCCGAAGCCCGGGCCGGTCGAGGGTGAGGGCCATCCGCTTCAGATGGGCGGTATTGACGGCGGTTTTCCTGAGTTTCCGATCCTTGACAAAAACAGAAACCGGCAGATTGTTGATCAGTGCCTTGAGCAAACTCCGCTCCTGGTCGCGCGACGCTTCCAGTTGCTTCCGTTCGGCAATATCCCTGATAAATACCAATTCAGCCGGTTTCTCATGATAGGTAAAGTGGGTTATGGATATTTCAGCAGGCCTGAGTTCACCGTTCCGGAGAACAATCCGCGTTTCATAACTGAATGGGACATCCTCGCCCCGTTGCCTTTTTTCGTATAAGGTCCCGACAATTTCACGGTCCTCTGGATCAATGAAATTGATAAAAGGGGCTCCGATAATCTCTTCGGGAGCGTACCCCGAGATCTTGTAAGGAATATGGTTTGCAAAAACTACCTTTCCTTCCTGAATAATGAGAATGCTGTCGCTGGCTGATTCAACCAGGGTTCGGTATTTCTCTTCACTCTCCATCAGGGCCAATTCAGCCTTTTTCCGTACCGTGATATCCTGAACAGCGCCAAAAATGCCTTCCATCCGGTCATCTTTCTGATTCCAGACCGGTTGTGCGTATACCTGGACCCACAAGCAGGATCCGTCCTTTCTGATCGTCCTGATCTCGGTGTTGACGCTCCGGTTGGCCAGCAGTTCTTTGAAATCATGGTCATCAACTGCTAAATCATCGGGGTGTATCCTCCCACGCCAGCCGCCTGCGGCTTTATATTCCTCCAGAGTGAAACCGGTAATCGTTTCAAAGGCGCCGATCACCCATTCAAGGTCAAGGTTGTTATCGGAGATTACCTTTGAGACAAATACATAATCGAAAGAAACCCTGGCCAGCAACCGGTAAAACTGCTCCTGCTTCGAGAGCTGTCTGTCACTGCCATGCTCCTCAAGCTGATTAAGCTTCGTCTTTAATGATTGGTTTTCCTGAAGAAGCTCTTCATATGTAGGAACCCCGTTGGTCATGGCCGCTGTTTTGTCCAAAGTTACAAAATGATAACCACATACCTAAATTAAACAGATATTTCATTAACAGCGAGATCATTCCCCGCTGCCCCCGCCAAAACGGATCATGAGCCGCAGATAGGCTCCGAAGGAGATCCTGAAATTGGTATAACCGGTCAGGTTTGCCGGGTAATATTGTCCGTAAAAACCCGGTTCCAGCCCGAACCGGTCGGTGAGGGGTATGCCGAGGCCGCCGCCCAGAAATCCCCCGAAACCGAAGGCATTCTGATATATGTTCTGCGTCTGCATGTTGGTGTTCGGAACGTAATACTGATTCCCGTAAATATTGATCAGGCTGTATTCGGTTCCTTCAACGACCATTACCGATTTAATGACCTGTGTATAGCACATCGTTATTCCGCCCTGGAGAAACAGGTTCAGCCGCGAAGGCAACGGGAAGGTGCGTTGATAGCCAAGGGTGACCAGGACGCGTCCCTCTTTGCCGATAATCGGTTCGGTACGGATATCGGGAAGCGCCAGGTAGGTTTTCGGATCGACTTCGAGGGTGATCACGTCGGCAGCCTTCAACCGGGTATAATCAGCCTGCAGAAAGATGCTGTTTTTCCGGTCCAGGTTGAACCGGAGAAATAACCCGCCCATAAACGAAACCTGGTAGTGCATGTTCATGGGATATCCGTCGACGAGCACGGTGTCGGCCGAACCGAGTGCGTACTTGATGTCGCGGTACCAGTAGGTGTTGGTCATTACGTAATTCACATTGTTCACATTACCGGGCGAACCGTTGTAATAGTTCGCGGAGTACTTGTTCGGGAAATAGGCTCCGAAATTCAGCCCGAATTCCCACCGTACGATCGAGTCGACGGGTTCTGACTCCTCTTTGTACAGCTCCTTCGAGACGCGTTTCGGTTTTTTCCGGGCCGGCTGATCCTGTGCGTCCTGGGAAAATACCGCCTCCGTTACAAAGAGTGCGCATACCGCAATACATAGGGCTATTTGAAGATAGTGCCTGATGGTTCAGAATTTTTAGGGTGAAATGCAAATTTAGAAAATTGCTTCAAACGGTTTGCTTCGGCAACCATTTATGTTATATTTTTGTCCTTTAATAATCTGAATATCATCTTTAATGAAAACCAGGAATTCCTTTATTCCGATGATCCGTGTGATGGTGGTCCTGTTGTTCCTTATGGCAGGATGCAACAAGATCACCGAAGAAAGCAGCGGTGAATCCTCTTCCATTCAGCAGTTGACAGTCGATGAGATGACTGTTGACGGCGCGGATGATGACCTCAGCGACGATCTGAATAGTTTTTTCGATGAAGGAGGTTACAAATCCGGCCTGATGTTGCCTTGTAACGTGACCGATAGTGTGAGTGTTGAAGGCGATACGATTATCCATACCCTGAAGTACCATGGCGCAAATTGCCAGGGAACCCGTAACAGGACCGGGACAGTTGTGTTGAAAATGCACAGTGGCCAGAAGTGGAGTGATGCAGGGGCCCGCGCGATTGCCACCCTGAAAAATTTCACCGTAGCCCGGGCGTCAAACAACAAACCGGTGGTCCTGAACGGCACAATTACTTACGTCAACCTGGTTGGGGGAAGGGTCAGCGAGGTGGGGTCCACGGTCGGACAGGTAATTCTTCAGGGTCGTGGCAGCTTTTCAGTGACCTTCGACAATCAAACGACCCGGATATGGCAGATGGCCCGGCAGCGTGTTTTTACCGGGGCTTTGGGATCCCGGCTCATCACAACCACGGGACTGGGTTCTGACGGATCGTACAACTTCCTTGTTTTTTGGGGATACACCCGCAGCGGCACTTTGTTTCACTCGAAGATAATCGATGCCATAGCCCACAGGGAGGTGTGCAATAAGCTTCCGGGCACCGGGACCAAGACCCTGCATCTCCCCGGCGCCAACAACAATACGGTGACCTATGGTTACAACAGCATGAACAAGCCCGTCACCGGTTCCGAATGCCCGTCGAGGGCCAAACTGGAATGGGAGGCTACGGGTTACTCGGGCACCCTGTATCTCGAACTTTAGAGCCGGAGCATTCTGTTGCGGCCGGATACCGGTTCATTTCTTTGCGTTACCTTTGCACCCATGACCAGCGCCCGCGAGAAATACTTTTCGCACCTTGAAATGATCGTGAAAAACCTCCCGCACAAACCGGGAGTTTACCAGTATTTTGATGAAAAAAACAAGATCATCTATGTCGGGAAAGCGAAGGACCTGAAAAAGCGGGTGAGTTCCTATTTCAACAAGATCAACTCGGTTAGCGGGAAGGTTCAGATGCTTGTAAGGCGGATCGCCGATATCAAGTACATAGTAGTGGAGACCGAGCAGGATGCCCTGCTTCTGGAAAACAACCTGATTAAGAAATATCAACCGCATTACAATGTTGCGCTGAAGGACGACAAGACATTTCCCTGGATCTGTATTAAAAATGAACCATTCCCGAGGATCTTCCCCACCCGGCATGTAATCCGCGACGGATCAGCCTACTTTGGCCCCTATGCCAATGTCAGGCTCATGCATACCCTGCTCGAGCTGGCACGCCGGCTCTACCCGCTGAGAACATGCACCCTGTCGCTGACCACGAAAAACATTGCCGCCGGGAAATTCAGGCTGTGCCTTGAGTACCACATCGGCAATTGCAAGGGACCCTGTCGGGGTCTGCAGGACGAGGCCGATTACGAAAAATCGATCCAGGCTATCAAAGAGATTATCCGGGGAAATATCACGACCGTGGCCCGCCAGCTTCGCGACCTGATGACCGCGCTGGCAACTGCAGAGGAATTTGAAAAAGCACACCTTGTGAAGGAAAAACTGTTGCTGCTCGACAAGTATCAGAGTAAGTCGACCGTTGTAAATCCTGCTATCCATAACGTGGATGTTTTTTCGATCATTGCCGACGGACTTTCTGCATACGTGAATTATATGAAGGTAATGAATGGCGCCATCATTCAGGTCCATACCCTCGAACTGCAGAAAAAGTTGGACGAAACCCCTGAAGAGCTGCTGTCGATAGCGATCACCGAGATCAGGCAACGGTTCCAGAGCGAGTCGCCGGAAATCATCCTGCCCTTCTCACCCGGATTCACCATGCCCGGGGTCACCTTCACCATCCCGAAGATCGGAGATAAAAAAAAGCTACTGGATCTTTCCGAACGCAATGTCAAATACTACCAGCTCGAGAAAGAAAAACAGAAGGAGCAGGTCGATCCGGAGCACCGCTCCCGGCGGATCCTCGAAACCATGCGAAAGGATCTCAGGATGCAGGAGCTGCCGGTTCACATCGAATGTTTCGACAATTCGAACATTCAGGGCGATATGCCGGTTGCGGCCATGGTCTGTTTTAAAAATGCCAAACCCGATAAAAGCGAGTACCGCCATTTCAACATCAAAACGGTGGAGGGCCCGAACGACTTCGCTTCGATGGAGGAGATCATCCACCGCCGGTATAAAAGGCTGATTGAGGAAGAGAAACCGCTCCCGCAACTGATCATCGTCGACGGCGGGAAAGGCCAGGTCAGTTCTGCCCTGAAAAGTCTTGAAAAATTAGGGCTCACCGGCAGGATGACAGTCATCGGGATCGCGAAGAAACTGGAAGAGATCTACTACCCGAATGATCCCCTGCCAATGTATCTGGATAAAAAATCGGAGACCCTCCGGCTTATCCAGCAGATGCGGGATGAGGCCCACCGGTTCGGGATCACGCACCATCGCCGGAAAAGAGAAAAAGCAACCCTGACGCCCCAACTGACCGAAATCGCCGGGGTCGGGTACAGCCTCAATCAAAAACTACTCTGGAAGTTCAAATCGGTCCGGCAGATCAAAGCAGCCCCCCTCGAAGCATTGCAAGAGGTCGTCGGGAAAGCAAAAGGAAAAGCCGTTTATGATCATTTTCACCCGGAAAATAAGAAGGAATAAGACGACTAATCCCCGGATCGCAGAAGGGGTTCACGACTTCCAGAACATCACCCGGCTATCCCGCTGTGGTGGTTCGCAAAGGTCAAAAAAACATGTGAAAAGAGCCGTACGGCAATGATCAGGCTCCGTTCTGGGCCGCGTATTGGCCGGCATCAAGAAGGCCTGCAATCTCACCGGGATTCGCAATCCGTATCCGGATCACCCATCCTTTTTCGTAAGGATCTTTGTTGATGGTTTCGGGATTGGTGGTAAGCAATTCGTTGAATTCAAGAATTTCACCGGCTACGGGCATAAACATATCCGAAACGGTCTTCACCGCTTCGATGGTACCGAATGATTCATGCTGTGCAAGGTTTTCTCCAACGGTTTCCACTTCAACGAAAACGATATCTCCCAATTCGTGCTGGGCAAAGTCGGTAATTCCGACCAGCGCCTCTTCCCCATTCACTTTAAGCCATTCATGATCCTTGGTGTACTTAAGATTTGCAGGAACGTTCATATTTGTAAGAATTTAAGTTTTTTTCAAAAATAATCATTTTTTTATAACCCGCCCCCGGCCCGTTAATTTTTTCACACCAAACGCTCCTTTAATCCTTGCCGGAGGTCCGGGTTAAGATTCCGGAATCCGGAACATATCATCCCTCCTACTGCGACAAAGTGAACCGCAACGCAATTCCGCCTTTGGTGTTGGAGGTGCGGTACTGGTTCGAAACATACGGTGAATTGATGACTTTATCGAAATAGAACCGCACGTTGAACCGGGAACTCAGGTTGTAGTCGGCCGAAAAGTTGAGCGACAACACCTGCTGTCCGGTCGACACCTGGTTGATCTCCTGGTCAATGCGGCGAAGTACAGTCTTGTTTTTCCGGATCGAGAAATCGAGTTTCAGATTGAGATCGCTCACCGTTTTGGTCTTCTTTCCCCCTCCGAGTAAACCGGAGAAATTCAGCCGCAGTCCCTTGAAGCGGTATCCGAGCCCCACCACGAACTCGTTGCTTGTGATCTCCGTCAACTGGTTGTTGGTAAAGGAAAACGAGATGTTCCTGCCGCGTTTGAGCTCCACATTGGCAAGAAAGCTGTTGACAAATCCCAGGTCGATCTTGATCAGCGGGTTGAACTGTTCCGTCACCGAAATAACCGTCATCTGGTTGAGGGGGATGAAATTTCCTGCGTCATCGAGGGCGGAAGGTTGTCCGTCGAATTCGGTGTATTTGATGTTGGAGTTGAAGTTGCCCACGCTGTATGTCGAAATGTAGGCATGGGTCAGAGTGAGGGTTCGGAGGAACGATTTGAAGGCCTTTAGTTTTGCAAGTCCGTCGTAGGTGATCCGCCAGTTTGGCAAAGGAATCCTGGGGAACGCATTCAACTTGATCTTTCCCGGGTCTTGCCCCGAATAGGCTGCGAGAAATGCCATTCCGAGGACTTCCTGGTTGCTTTGGCCATACCCCTGCGGAAATCCGGTTGAGTCGACAATCCCCCTCGAATTCGGGTTCTGTGTAGCAAACCGTTGCGCGATCTGAAGCCGGAATTCCTTCATCCGTTCAAAAGTACTCGAACGTCCGAATTCATCCTCCTTGTCGTAGGAAGTCCCGATCATGATGTACGACATGGTGAAACTTCCCTGATCCCACGGGGTCATCGGCGAGGTCGGGAACTGTCCGTCGGCATTGGCACGATAATATTCCTGGTGGGTCTTGGAGTACTGCCGGGTTGCATTAATCTCGATCTTGAGGTCCCGGATGGGTTCAATACTGATGTTGACGGTCAGGATCTCCGAAAATTTGGTATTGTAAGGCAGGTTCATCGTGGTGTCGGTGGTGATCCACTCCCGGTCGATGGCATGCGGTCTGATATCTTTCTGATCCCCGAAAATAAATCCGAGTCCGGGAGCATTTGCGCTCCAGTCGTTGCCGAGCGCTACCGGTTCGGGTTTAAAGCCCGGAAGCTGCGTCCCGGAGGCCTGGGTATAGGTGAACTTCGCGCTCCGGATCCCCATCAGAAAGCGGACGGTACCATCGAGAATAATCTTTCCGATATCGGGTCTATCCTTCTTTTCCTTGATGCTGTCCTGCTTCGCGAGATTTTTATCCTTCTGGACTTTAGGTGGCTCGGGAGGCTTCGCCCGGGTGGTGCGCGGGGTATTCTGGTTGAGTTTCTTCAGGTAGGGAACCTTGTTGTATAGGGTCACCAGATTCAGGCCGCCGTTCAGGGCTTTGGTATTCGAATTCTCGATGCTGTTTCCGAATTCATCCCGGATCGAAAATGCTGAGGCCGTCCACCGGTAAGTGGTCTGATAGCCCGCGTTGAGGGTAATGAAATCCATCAGGGGAATTTTACCGATCGGCACATCCCAGGTCACATTGAATCCCTGGTTATAATTGGTCATTGTGCCCCCGGAGAAGACCTCGCTCCAGATCTGATCCCGGTTCGAACGGTTGATCTCGCCGGGCGGTTCGTTGATGAAGGAGGCTGCATTGGCGACCAGGCTGATCTTGAAGGATTTTGAAAAATCATACTTCAGATCGTAGGTGCGGGTCCAGTCCCAGCTCTTCACATAATAGGTCTCGAGCGGAATGATGGCGGCGCTTTTGTTCCGGTATTTCCGCTTGGTGAACTCCCGGTTCATGTCGGTCCGGAATGTAAACGATTTGGGAAGGTAATAGAAGTTGAATTCCTTGATCAGCGCCAGGGCTTTCGTACTGTTCAGGAATTTGGCGCTCTTGAAAGGCTGGACATTTTTGGGCTGGGCTGAATAATTATAACCGATCCCCCCGGCATATTTTTTATGAAGGTCATATTCGATATCGACATTGCGGGAGTAGATCTCCGAATAACTGTAGCTGACATTGAAATTCTCAATGTCGTAGACCCGTGGTTTCCGGTCGGTGGTACGTTCTTTCCTGACATTCATCAGGTTGAAGTTTTTCCTTTGGGTATAAGCCTGGGTGATCGCCCGGATCGAATCCTTCTGTTCTTTGGTATCAAACGCGCCCAGCACATCGCTCAGGTAGAGGTCGGGATTGAGCGGATCGTACCGTGGACTGTTCTGCTGCATCGAGAAATCGAAGTGCATGGGGATCCGGATCCCGGTTTTCGCCGGGAAGAATTTACCCAGTTCCAGATCGGTGTCGACGCCCAGTGTCAGGATCGCTTCCATATCGCGCTTGGTCTGCTTCACCTCGATGGTACCAAAACCAGAACTCATGTAACTTCCCGACAATTGCAGCCTTCCCAGATCGGCTAATTCGACGGCTACCCGGGCCTGAGCCGCCCAACCTCCCTTTTTATTGAAATCGCTCAGCCGCAACTCATCGACCCATATCTCGGCACATTTCGCCTGCCCGTCGTCATCGGGGGTTTGCGGACTTTTCTTCGGGTTTCTGATCCCGATCATAATGGCCCTGACATCGCTTATGGTTGGAGATCCCACCACCGTGATCTTGTTGACCCCGTCATATTCAACATAGGGAACCGTTTCGGAAATCGGCGTACCGGAATTGCTCCGGGCTACCAGCCGGTTGTATTTGACCTCAACCAACCGTTCTAAATCGATATCGAAGTCATTGCTCTCCGGCCAGATGGCATCCGGGTCATCCGCCCGCGTTCCCCAGGGGGTAAAACTCAACGGGATTTCATACTCGTAATAGTTTTCGGTGAAATCAGAACCCAGCCGCATGACGATGGTAAGGTCGCCCCGTTTCAGATTTTGCGAGCGGATTGATTGCTCGGCATGAACGTACATCTTCAGCCGTTTGAACTGCCGGAAATCAAAATCGGTCGTTTTGTAGGCAGCACGGGCGTCGCCATCGACAAGATTGCAAACCTTGAACGACATCGACTGCTCATTCAGTTTCTGCTGGTTGGTCGATCCCCAGTTGGTCTCCCGTTGGATTCCCGGAGGCATTACATAGGGAATGGGTTGTTTGCTTCCGTTCTCCTCGAGGCTCACGGTGGCAATGTCGAACTGGGTCGCGTTCTGGTTGTCGTCGTGGAGGTATTCACCCGGTGCGAGCAGACTGTAGTTATACTTGCGCCACTCGCCGCGCGACAATTCAAGCGAAGCGAACCGGCAGACGATCGGCCGCTGGAAGTTCTTGAAGAACATTCGCATGAACCTGATGGAGTTAAAATCGCTGATATTTCCGATCACCTTGTCGGGTGTGCGGATGGGAATTTTGAACTGGTACCACTTTACATTACCACGCGTACCGTTGGCCAGCGGAATGTCGTAGGCATGGTACACGTTGGTGATGTAATTCGTTCCGACCTTCATATTCTGATGGTCGAGGTTAACGATATACTGATAATACCGTTCCTGTTCGCTGAGGGTGTTGTCTTTGTTGATGTCCTCGACGTTGGGTAGGGTGGTTCCCGTGATGGAATAGGATTCGGTCGACTGTTCCTGCGTCGCGCTGTTGCCTTCGGGCCCGTTGAACTTTTTATAACGGTTCAGTATGCTGCTGAAGTTGGGATCATTGTCGTAGTCGGTACCCCTGAAATAATGGAAATTGTCGGCCGACGGGTCGGTTGAAGCATTTTTATAAGCCCCGGAGGCCTGACCGAAGATGGTGCGGACTTTCGAGATGTATCCGGTATCGAAAAACGATATTTCATCGACATCGCGGATGCCGTCGTAACCCACATCCTGGTATGGACGCGAATCGGGATTGTTGTCGAATGCATCCACCAGCGCCTGGAACCTTGGAACCCGGCCCCAGATGGTGGTATCGACATCTGTGATAACATCCGAAGTCGGTAATCCGTTTTCATAGCCCTTCCGCCCGTCGCGTAAGATATCCTCAGAAATATCGCCAAGGTTGAAATATAACTGACCGCTATTGGTCGAATCATAAACGAAAGGATCCATCAGCCAGAATTCGATGTACTGGATGTTGGTCGATTCAAAGTCGGTCGTTTCGATTTTTCGCATGACTCCTCCCCACCGTGTTTCGGGATTCGTCAGGGTTCCGTCGGCATTAAGACCTTTGGAAAAGCCGGTCGGGGTCACCTCATAGTTATAGGCTCCCCGTTCCGAAGGATAGTAGGCCATGTTAAGTACCGACAGGTTGACCGGGACGCCGTTCAGCGGTTCTTTGTTGGGGAAGATCTCGGTTTCCCAGACCTGGCGTACATACTGGCCTGAGAGTTCATCGTTCGACACATTCGGCGGGACCAGGCTGGTACTTTTATCGTAAAACAGCGGGTCGATGATATACCAGGCCAGTTTTGCACGGTTGTAACCGTATTGCAGATCGGTACCGGTGGCTCCTTCCGGAAACATCTCGCGGGTTGTTTGTCCCTGGGGGGTGCTGGCCAGGTACCACATGGCCATGTTCTTGAGGTCGATGGTTGATTTGGCTCCTTCAAAATCATCGATATAAGTCGTACCGGCCTTACCGATCGCCTTTGAATGACCCGGTATGAAATGTGCAAATTCAGCATCCACCGAAATGGAGGAGGGCGCCTTGGTCTGGATCAGGGGCAACGCGTCGATGAACCGGGTGATCAGCCGCGACTGGGAACGGAAGTTCAGATTCAATCCCCATATGGTATTCGACATCGGCTCATCGCCGTAATTGACCTTCTGGGTCAGGGGGCGTTCGTTGAGGTTGACGACCGTGGCCCCGATGATGAAGTCCTTGTTGATCTTGTAATCGAGATGTGCGCCCATCAGTCTTTTGGTCTGAACGTTGAACATCTCATTGCTTTCCATCGATATCTTTATCGGGGTGCCCGAATTGAGGATCCCCTCGTTGATGATCCTGACGCGCCCGAGGGTGTAATCGACCGTATAATCCACATTCTCCTGGAGCTGAATGCCTCCTGCTGTCACCCTGACGCTCCCGGGGGGAACATTGAGGGCATTCAGCGAGATCTCAGACCCCGCCGATGATTTGTAAAACCCATCGAGGATGAATTTGTTCTTGTCGGGATACTGCTTGGCCATCGACTTGGTCATCCGGTAAAGCGAATCAAAGCAGTATTTATTCGCGAGTTCCGTGGAACCTTTGGGGTCGGCCGGATCATAAATGGAATCCCGCAGATCGCTCCCGTATGGTTCGAGTACGGTGAAGAAAACCCGTCCGTTCGATGATTGGATGGTTCCCCCTATGGTAGCCGCGTTGTCGATGAAGTCGAACATCCCGTCGGCAGGCTTATTCTGCTGCATGTTCAGGTTATCCCAGTTCAGTACCTGGATCAGCGGTCTGCCTTTGATCCGCCCTTCGGAGATGTAGGCAGTAGCCACACCATTCGAGTTTCCGGTATACAATACGTTCAGGGTAAAATCGTTGGCTTGCAACTGATAGGCTCCCAGGTTATAAACGTTCTTCATCATCAGGTCCCAGGTGGGAAGCTTGGTATTGATGGAGGTACTTTTCAACAGTTTCAGCATCAGGCATTGCGGGGTGATGATCCCCTGATCGGAAAATTCACCAACCTGATACACGGCGCTGTCACCGATGACCTGATATTGGTAAGCAACAGCCAGTGTCTGATCCGAATTCAGTTGGGTGTTCAGCGAGATAAAACCGAGTTTTGAATTCAGGGTATATTCTGAAGGTAACAGTTTCCGGGCGTTTTCAACCTTTTCAAAATCCTCGCCGGCGATCATGTAAAACGGGGCGCTTTTCAAATAACCGGCAACCGAGTTAATATTCCGCATCACGACGGTATCGGCCGGGGTGGGCATCAGAACTTTGTATAGGTTGTTGGCGCTGTTGGTCGGGTAACGACGGGTAGGATCTCCGGTAAACAGACGGGTATTATAGGGTTGGGGTTCGCCGATATCCATCAGCGCGACAATATTGCGGTTCTCCGATACGGCAGCCCCGATGTTGGTGATCCACACTTCTACCTTGATGATGTTGATGCTGGAGGTCACGATCGGGAGTTTCCGCAGCGATTCCTTGTATTTGCTGCGAAACGCCTGCGAAAGGAAGAAGTGCTTGTTGTCCTCGTACTCATCGGCCCTGATTTTCACGTGGGTGGTCTGCGCGTTACCTTCCACCGTGATCTCCTTGTTCTCGCTTTTCTGCTGGGAGTAAAGGGCGGTCACCGTAAGCCTTCCGAATCGCAGCTTGGTCTTGATACCGAACAGGCTCTCGGTACCATGGATCAGGGAGGTGCTGAGCGGCAGGTTCACGTCGCCCGCTTCGATGAGCTGAATGATGTCGTCCTCCTTGCCTTCGTATTTCAATTTCAGCTTGTTCTCGAACTCAAACGTCGCTTCGGTGTTGTAGTTGACCTTGAACTCAATCTTGTCGCCGATCTTCGCAATGACATTCATCTGGATCCGCTCATCAAAATCGAAATTGGTCTGCCGTCGTTGCCTGGTGTTGAGCATCGGATCGTCGCGGCGGTTCGAGACGAGACCGAAGTTGATCTCTGCCGAACCCTGGGGCCTGATGTCAACGGTGTTGTTACCAAAAATGGTCTCAAAGACCTTCCCTGGGATTACGATCTTGGGTATGATGCCCTTGGCATTGTCCATCGTGGCCGTTTCTGCCCGCTCCTGCCAGTACTGGTCAACCATCGACTGGAGGTCCTGATTCTGAAACTCGTCGAAAGAAAGGGTAGTCGGAATGCGGTAGCGTGTTTCGCCGATTTTATAGGAATAGTAATATTGGCGCGTCAACGGATCATATTCGATCGTGGTCTTCAGGTTGGAGGGATTGTTCAGGTAGAGTGGGTGTTCGTTTCCGGAACCGGGGATCACCATCTCATCATCAAAGGGATACCGCATGGGTACGGTATCGCCCGGCTTCAAGGTGTCGGGCGGGGATATGACAGGAAAAGGCAGCCCATAGCCACCATAAGTTTCACCGGAATAAACCGGGAAACAAAGAGTAACCAGGACGGCCAGGCTGATGAGACAGTATAATTCGTATTTCTTCACTAAATTCTCAAAGGTGATTTTAATTCAGCGATCAGCATGCTACAGTATTTTCAACGCATGTTTGATCAGTTGTTCTACTGTCAGGCCTGGTCCTTCCGTTTCGATGATTTTGCCTAATGCTTTTTCAGCAAGCATCTTGGGGAAGCCCAGAATGATCAAACCTGATAACGCTTCATCCTTCCCGGTATTGTGCAAAACCCCGGTTTTTTCATAGGAAATCAGCTCTTTTGAGACCTTGCCTTTCAGATCGATGATGATCCGCTGGGCCGTTTTAGCCCCGATCCCCTTGATGCGCTGCAACAACGGGGCATCCCCGCCTGCAATTGCGCCTCTGAGCTCGGCTGGCGAAAGAGAAGAAAGGATGATGCGGGCCGTATTGACACCGACTCCGGAAACGCTGATCAACTGACGGAACAACTCACGCTCATCGGAATCTGCAAAACCATAAATCTGCATATCATCCTCCCGGACCACCAGATGGGTATACAGCGTGCATTCTTCATCCTGCCTGAGCTTGCCATAGGTATTGATTGAAATATGGATCAGATAGCCGATCCCGTTGTTATCGACTACGGCATAGGCCGGATTCCTCTCAATCAGTCGACCATGGATGTATTCATACATACGTATAGTTACTTAAAATCATAATGGGCAGATACCCGGAAAAAAGTGCAAAGGTAAAAAAAACAGCGAATCGTTAGCGGAGCAGCTTATAATCACGCAACGACTGTTCCATCTCCCGGAGTGATATGGGTTTCGACAGGATCTTCTTCTCCCGGTCGAGGAGGAACATGGTCGGAGTCGCGTAGATGTTGTAATCATCGGCTGCCCGTCCTGAAAAGCCTTTCAGATCGGAAACATTGATCCAGTTCATCTTCTGTTCCTTTACTGTACGGGTCCATTCAGCCCTGCTGGTATCAACAGCCACCGCCATCACCTCAAATCTTTTCGGGGACTGTCCGTCATAAATCTCCTTCAAACGCGGCATCATCGATACACAGTGGGGACACTGCGTGGCCCAGAAAATGAGGAGGGTATATTCGGAGCTAAGCGCCGACAACCGGAACATCTTTCCCTTAGAGTCGGCCAATTCCAGTTCGGGAGCCGTTTTGCCGACCGCGATCTTCTTGAAAGTCTCCAGTTTCTTCTGGAGTGCGGTTTTCCGCTGTTGATCTTCACACGAGAAGGGATCCTGGAAATTGTCGGCTATGTATGTGATCACCTCATCGAAATGATATTTGTCGAAACCGCCGACCACGTAGTCCAGGAGAAATTTGTAGGTATCGGGACTTACGGAGGCTGCTCCGAGCATGATGGTCACTGCCTTGATGAATTCCGCTTCAAGTTGCTTCTGCGGCAACCGGTTGTTGCTGTATAAAGCCAGGTATGAGATGGCTTTATTGGCGAAAACCGGGCTGCGCATCAGTGCGGTATCGGTGAAATCAACTTTGTCGAAATAGTGTTGTTTCAGGTAGTTCAGGCGGTCGTCGCGAAGCATGGACGAGGGAAGGAAGGGTGACTGGTAGATCTTCGCAATCCGCACGGCATAGGAAGCCGGATAGCGGGCCGTCAGTGAATCGACATACTGCTGTTGTTCCTTCTGGATACGTTCCATTTCGCGGGTCACTGAAAAATAGAAGGAATCCTTCAGGGGATAGTAGTCGATAACCGGAACGAGCAGTTGGAGCCGTTCCTGGTTGAGGGCGTCAAGTCGTGTATAATCGCGGTAAATCTGATTTTCAATTGAAGTGAGAAGCAGCAAACTGTCGGCGGGATGCCTGACATCGGTGATGAACCGCACATCCTCTTTTTCCTTGTTCCAGATCAGGTCGACATAGCCATCTTTGCTCCATTTCACGCGGTACATCCCGGGAAGCCGGCCCTCGAGCCTGAAACGCACATAACCGGTAGAATCACTCCGAACCGAATCGACCATAGTAACTTTTTCGCCGTACAACGAGCCCAGGAAAACAGTCTGACCGGCTGAGCCCCTGATCACCCCGTCAAAACAGCATTGGGCTGACACCGCCATGAAACAAAGAACAAAGAACAAAGTCAATACAGGCTTCATGAGAACGAAAGGAATTATTTCGATTTATGAACTACGATTTGCAAGTTTCAGGGTTTCAGGGTAAGAGGTTATGAGGGTATGAGGGTTCAAAGTTCAAGGATCAAAGTTCAAATCAGGTATTAGGCATTGGGCGTTGGGAATCAGGGAAAAAGATTCAATTCAAAATTTTCACATCCTCAAATCGTTTTCCGTTTTCCATTTTCCATTTTCTATTGTCCATTTTCAATTGTCCATTGTCCATTCTCAATTGTCCATTGTCCATTCTCAATTCTTGTCCGCTCTTCGTCAGCCGTTATCGTTTTTTCGTTGTTTTTTTTGCACTGGCCGGCGGTCCCATAAGTTCCCCGAGTTTCTTCAGCAGGTCTTCGCCTCTGAGGTTGCGCGCAATGATCTTCATGTCGCGGTCGAGAAGTACATTGGCAGGAATGGAGTTGATCCCGTAAAGTTTGCCGGCCGCGTTGCCCCATCCTTTAAGATCCGATACATGGGTCCAGGTCAGCTTGTCGTCCTTGATTGCCTTCAGCCATTTTTCACGATTCTGATCAAAGGAACAGCCCAAAATGGTAAAACCGGATGATTTGTACATCTGGAAAGCCTTGACCACGTTGGGATTTTCTGCACGGCACGGACCGCACCAGGAGGCCCAGAAATCCACCAGCACAACCTCTCCCTTAAACCTGGAAAGTGGAACAGGAGTTCCGGTGGTATCGTTCAGTGTAAAGTCGGGAGCAATCTGTCCGACTGCAACGCTTTTGAGAATCTCGATCCGCTTGTTCAGTGTCTTCATATATTGAGATCCATTCAGGCTCGTATCCATGACCGCCATGATATCCTGCAGGTCTTCCAGTTCAAATTGCCAACTGTTGCGCATGATCAGGTAAGGCGATACCACCGTTTTGTTGTTCGACTTGGCAAAGGTTACCAACTGTTTTTTCAGTTCCAGATCAAGTTCATTCGAGAGGGAATCGGTCACCTTCATGGTGGCTGAATCGTTGATCTCCCGTGCCTTTTTCCACTCCTTGTATACTTCTTCCATCCTTTTGTTGATGGATTCGTTGATGGTAACGTACTGCTGGTATATGGTATGCGAACCGGAACCGGTGACGGTTGATTTATCCAGACTGTCGGGGTAAATTTCTAGCTTGATCCGGGCGTTTTCGACGAAGACAGGAACGAATACCTGCTTTTCGGGAATCGACAGATGCCACATTTCGGGCAACCCGATCTTTCCCTTGAAGGTGAACTGGCCTTTGTCGAGCCGCACCGAATCTACATTGATCCACTGATCGATGTCGTAACGCTGAAGATACACCATTCCCGTGTCAACCCCGGTGATGGTCCCTTTTAAGGAATATTCGTCTTTTGTTCCGCTGCAGGAAGCCAGAACGGTCGCGATGATTAAAAGAAAAAAGAGTTTTTTCATGGAATGGAATTGTTGGTTAACCGATATCTGTGTTTAATGCCGGATGTACCCGGTATCGGTTGTTTTTCTGTTACAAAAGTATGGATATTTCCGGATTAAATAAAATCTCTATTTTTACATTGTAAATCCGAACTCCATGATGAACTTTCGATTGCCGCTTTTCCTGGTCTTGATTATGGGATTGATGCTTCCTGTTTATGCGCAGGAACCGCTGAAGTATTCCCAACCCCGGTACGATCTTGCAAAAGATCCCGTGCTCTATACGGTCGGGTATGCCCACCTTGATACAGAGTGGCGGTGGGATTATGACGAGACCATTAATGTTTTTCTGAAGAACACGCTCGACGATAATTTCCAGCGTTTTGAAAAATTCAAACCCTATGTCTTCACCTTCTCCGGCGCCCGCCGGTACAGGATGATGAAAGAGTATTATCCGGCAAAATATGAGATTCTGAAAAAATATGTTGCCCAGGGCAGGTGGAACGTGGGCGGATCCTCTGTGGATGAATGCGACGCCAATGTTCCTTCACCCGAGTCGGTGATCCGCCAGGTTTTATACGGAAACCGTTATTTTGAGGCAGAATTCGGCAAAAAGAGCGTCGATTTCCTGCTTCCCGATTGTTTCGGCTTTCAGGCACATCTTCCTTCGGCCCTGGCGCACGCCGGCGTTGCAGGGTTCTCTACCCAGAAGCTTTCATGGGGATCAGCGGTCGGGATTCCGTTCAACCTCGGCAACTGGACCGGTCCGGATGGCAAGGGAGTAGTAGCGGCCCTGAACGCGACCGATTACACCGGACGGATCCAGTTTCGCCTCGATACTTCGTGGTACTGGTCTGACCGGATCCAGGAAAATGGCCGGAACTATGGAATTTATGCCGACTACCGCTATTACGGCGTTGGCGACGTGGGCGGCGCCCCCAGACTGGAGGATGTGACCAACGCGGTCGGCAGCCTGAACCAGCCTGACTCAAAGTTTCAGGTCTACCTGTGTAGTTCCGACCAGTTGTTCCGGGATCTCACACCAGATCAGAAAAAAAAGCTTCCAAATTATTCTGGCGACCTGCTGCTTACCGAACACTCATCGGGTTCACTCACTTCACAGGCTTATATGAAACGCTGGAACCGGAAGAACGAACAACTGGCCCTAGCGGCTGAACCCGTTTCAGTGATGGCCGACTGGCTGGGAGGACTCAGGTACCCCTTCCGGACCCTGAACGAAGCATGGTGGCTCGTGCTGGGAAGCCAGATGCACGATATCCTCCCCGGAACCTGCATCCCGAAAGCCTATGAATACGCCTGGAATGACGAGGTGCTTGCACTGAACCAGTTCGCCTCAACCCTTCAGGCTTCCGCCGGCGGCGTGATACGCGCCATGAATACCATGGTCGCCGGGACCGCCCTGGTTATCTACAACCCGCTGGCCATCCCACGCACCGATGTGGTCGAAGCCGATGTCATCTTTCCCGACGGGGTTCCGAAATTCCTGAAACTGCTGAATGAAAATGACATGGAGATTCCCCTTCAGGTAACCGGACAGTCGCGCGACCGGGTTCAGATCCTATTCAACGCCACCCTCCCGCCCTTCGGTTTTGTATGCTATGACCTTCAACCTGCCAAAGAAAAACCTGCGCCGAAAACCATCCTCAGCAGCTCCGGAACAAAGATCGAGAATGAATTGCTGAAAGTTATCATCAATGGAAACGGCGACATTGCTTCCATCATCGATAAAAAACTCGGGAAAGAGATCCTGTCGGGTCCCTCCCGGTTGGAATTCCATAAAGAACATCCCGAATACTGGCCTGCCTGGAACATGGACTGGAACGACCGTAAACTCCCACCCGTTGATTATGTCGGGGGAAAGCCCGTCATCACTCTGGTGGAATCAGGACCGGTACGGGTCAGCCTGAAAGTTGTCAGATCGGCAAGAAATTCAGTGGTTACACAATACATCCGGCTTTCGGCAGGTTCCGAAAAGGTGATCGTGGACAACCACATCGAATGGCAATCCTGCGGGGTAAGCCTGAAAGCGTGTTTCCCGCTTACGGCCTCCGGTACCGTTGCAACCTACAACCTCGGTCTTGGAACCACGGAACGGAATAACAACCATGAAAAAAAATATGAAGTCCCCTCCCGCGAATGGTTCGATCTGACTGATAAAACAGGCATTTTCGGGGTTTCGATACTGGAGGACTGCAAATTCGGATCCGATAAACCCGACAATAAGACCCTCCGGCTCACCCTGTTATATACGCCGGTCACCAATTTTTACCACGACCAGGCCACACAGGACTGGGGAATCCACGACATAACCTATGGCATATACAGTCATAAAGGCGACTGGCGCACAGGGCTTACCGAATGGCAGGGCCGAAGGCTGAACCAGCCGCTGGTTGCTTTCAGCGCACGCCAACATCCGGGTTTCCTGGGAAGAAGCTTCTCCTTTGCCCGGGCTTCGGTACCCAATGTTGATATCCGCACCATCAAGAAAGCTGAAAACGGCAACGATATCGTGATCAGGGTCCAGGAGTTGACCGGTAAAGAGACCGGGAACGTGGAGATCTCGTTTGCAGCAAAGGTGCTGTCGGCCCGTGAAGTGGACGGCCAGGAACAACCTCTGGGCGAGGCAGTGGTCAGGAACGGGAAACTGATTACCGACCTTGGAAAATTCGGCATCCGGAGCTTTGCTATCCGGCTGGAGCCACCTGCCGAAAAGCTGAAAGAACCCGTGAACATCAAGCTTCCGATACCCTATGACCTGGATGTCGTAAGCAGCGACAAAAACCGGAAAAACGGCGCCTTCGATACAAAGGGAACCTCCATTCCCGGCTCGCTCTTTCCCGATGTGATCGCGGTTGATGGCGTTGAGTTTGTGATGGGACCGAAGGCTGACGGAAAAAACAACGCGATGACCTGCCGAGGCCAGAAAATCGAACTTCCCAAAACGGGAAATTACAACCATCTGTACCTGCTCGCAGCCGCGGTGACCGATACCATTGGGGTTTTCAGGGTCGGCGGCAACAAAACCAGTCTGACCGTTCAGGCCTGGGACGGGAACATCGGGCAGTTTGAAAACCGGAGATGGGATAAATATGAGCGGATCAGCGGGTTGGACAAGGGTTATATCAAGCGGGACCAGGTAGGTTGGTTCGCCACGCACCTCAGCCGGGATACGGTGAAACTGGCCCATCGATATGGATACCTGTACAAATATTCCCTCGAGGCAGGACCTGCCAGTAAAACACTCCAGCTTCCCGACAACCCGGCAATCAGGATTTTCGCAATCACTGTCTCTGACCATCCTTATGATCAGATTGTTCCGGTCCAACCGCTTTATGACGATTTCACCGGGCGGGAGCCGTTGAAGCTGGTGCTCCCCGCCAGTTATGTCGATGAGGGAATGACAGCCCGGATCAGGGTTTCTGCCCACCGTAAACGAAAACTGACCGATCTCCCGGCACGGCTCACGATGAAGGATTATGCCGACCTGCATCAGCCGAACGGCGTCACCGTGAAGTATTATTTCACCGGAACCGACAGCGCTTTTCAGGCGCCAGCCCGGCCGGCTTCGGACGGGAACCCCGGCATCGTGAACGGGATGACGGTGCCGGCCCTCAACGACGGCATGTACGACCTGCTTCCATCCGATTCCCTCAACGAAAAATGGTCTGAATTTGGCGAAGGAAGGATCCTCATGGACCTTCAGCAGGAGATCGAGCTGGATAGTCTGCATCTTTTTGTGACACAAAGCACCAAACGGGGCAAACAGGCGTTTTCGATGTGGGGCGGCAAGGGAGATGCGAACCAGGCTGTCACCGGGAATCCCGGATCAGCCGGTTGGGACTTCTTGGGATATGTGCAACCTGAAGATATCTGGGGGAACGCTAAAGGACTTTACACCGTTAAGTTCAAGAAAGATCAGCCCTGCCATTACCGGTACCTGATGTGGATCAGCGAAGACTCCCCGCATGGACCCTACTATTTCAGGGAGGTCGATGTTTTTGAAAAGCAAAAATAACGGGTAATGACAAGCACCGGAGATGGCTGATCACAAACAACCGGATGGAACATCCTCCGACCCGGCCGGAACCCTGGAGCGGATCGGTAAGTATTGCGCGTACCAGGAACGATGTACCGATGATGTTGAAAAAAAACTGAAGGAATGGAAGGTCTCCGTCACAAAAATTCCCGGTATACTCAATGTGCTCAGAAAAGAGGGATTTTTGGACGACACACGGTTTGCACGCGGTTTTGTAAGCGGAAAACTGAAGATCAATCATTGGGGCAGGATACGCATCCGGTACGAACTCCGCTGCAGGAAGATCCCTGAGAAAATTATAGAATCCGCGCTGAATGAGATCAGCCAGGATGCTTACCACGATATTATAAACATGCTGATCATCAAAAAAAGAAAAGAAATCACGAAGCTTAAAACCGGGGATACACGCCAAAAAATTCTCAACTTTGTAGTCGGGAAAGGTTTTGAATGCGAAGCGGTGTTGAATGCCCTGGCAACAATGGAAGTAAAAGAAGATTAACACGACAAACCCAAAATTCTAAAAACATGGTGACACTGGAGCAGGTACGAGAACTTCAGACAAGGCTGGAAGCCTTGAGGAGGTATCTTTGACATTGATGTAAAACTAACCCAGATCGGGGAAGAGGAGCTTCTGACCCATGCTCCCGATTTCTGGAACAATCCGAAAGCAGCCGAACAAGTCTTGCGGGCTATCCGCGACAAGAAGAACTGGACCGACGCCTTTGAAAAAGCCCGTTCATCCTACGATGACCTCATGGTGATGTGGGAGTTCTTTGTCCATGGTGAGGCAACCGAAAGCGATGTTGAAAAACATTACCGCGAAACCCTGACGCTGGCGGAAGCCCTGGAGTTCCGCAACATGCTGAGCGGTGAGGAGGACAAACTCGGCGCCATCGTTCAGATCAACTCGGGGGCAGGCGGCACTGAAAGCCAGGACTGGGCGCAGATGCTCATGCGGATGTACATCCGTTACGGAGAGCGGAACAACTATAAAGTATCGGAAGTCGACTTTCAGGAAGGTGATGTGGCAGGCATCAAACAGGTAACCCTTGAATTTGACGGGGAGTATGCATACGGATATCTGAAGGGAGAAAACGGGGTTCACAGGCTGGTCCGGCTGTCACCCTTTGATTCCAACCACAAGCGGCATACCTCTTTTGCCTCGGTTTATGCCTATCCGATCATCAACGATGATATCGTGATTGAGATCAATCCTGCAGAGATCACCTGGGATACCTTCAGAAGCAGCGGGCCGGGCGGACAAAATGTGAACAAGGTGGAAACCGCGGTCCGGTTGAAGCATGAACCCACGGGAATCATCATCGAATGCCAGGAGACCCGATCCCAGGGCCAGAACCGTGAGAAGGCGCTGAAACTGCTCAAATCACAGCTTTACGAAATCGAACTCCGGAAGAAACGGGAAAAGATCGCCGCCATCGAAAGCAACAAGAAAAAGATCGAATGGGGAAGCCAAATCCGGAGCTATGTCCTTCATCCCTATAAAATGGTGAAAGATTTACGCACAGGCATTGAAACCAGCGACACCCAGGAGGTGCTCGACGGGGACCTCACCGACTTCATAAAAGCATATCTGATGGAATACGGGAATGCATGAAAAGCGACCTGCCGTTTCCGGGATTAAAACCTGATATTTACCCATGCTGACAATTTTCCACAATCCCTCCTGTAAAAAATCCCGTGAGGGGCTGCAGTACCTGAAAGATTCGGGGCGGTGTTACACCGTAGTTGAATACCTGAAACATCCGGTAACGGAGCAGGTGATCGAACGGCTTCTTGTCAAGCTTAACTGCAAGGTGCATGAGCTGATCCGTACACAGGAGGAGTACTATAAAAAGCAAATCAGGGGAAAGCATTTTGAGGAACACGAACTGATCCGGATTCTGGTTGAAAATCCAAGACTGATTCGCAGGCCAATCGTTGAAGGAAAATTCAGGGCTGTGGTTGCCGATCCGGCAAGTAACATCGACCTGATCAGGGAATGAAGCTGATCCGAAGATCATTAACGAATTTATAATCATATCTTAAACCATTTTAACATGAGCACACGTATCGAAAAAGACTCGATGGGACCGATTGAGGTTCCCTCGGACAAATACTGGGGAGCACAGACCCAGCGTTCGCTTACCAACTTCAGGATCGGAGAATCAGGATCAATGCCCAAAGAGGTGATCAGGGGAATGGCCATCTTAAAAAAGGCCGCTGCCATGGTCAATGCTGACCTGGGTGTTCTCCCGGCGGAGAAAAAGGATCTCATCGTACAGGTTTGTGATGAAATTCTCGACGGGAAGCTCGACGACCAGTTCCCCCTTGTCATCTGGCAAACCGGTTCAGGGACCCAGACCAACATGAACCTGAATGAAGTGATTGCAAACCGGGCTCATGTGATACACGGAGGAGTGCTGGGAGGGTCTGAAAAGACTTTTATCCATCCGAATGATGACGTCAACAAATCTCAATCCTCGAACGACACTTTTCCGGCGGCCATGAGTATTGCCGCCTATACCCTGGTGACCGGGAACACGATCCCGGGAGTGGAGCTTTTAAAAAGTACGCTGGCGAAAAAATCAGATGGCTTCAAAGAGATTGTGAAGACCGGCCGGACCCACCTGATGGATGCGACGCCGCTGACGCTCGGGCAGGAATTTTCGGGCTACGTATCGCAACTCGATCACGGGCTTAAAGCGTTAAAAAATACCCTTCCCCATTTGTCGGAACTCGCGCTGGGCGGAACTGCGGTGGGAACCGGCCTGAATGCCCCGAAAAATTATGACCTCCTCGTTGCCCGTAAAATTGCGGAACTCACCGGATTGCCGTTCATTACCGCGCCCAACAAATTTGAATCCCTTTCGGCCCATGATGCCATGGTGGAGACCTCCGGAGCACTGAAAACCCTTGCAGTAAGCCTGATGCATATTGCCTCGAACATCCGCCTGCTCGCCTCCGGCCCACGATGCGGGATCGGCGAGATCATGCTTCCCGAGAATGAACCGGGATCGAGCATCATGCCCGGGAAAGTCAACCCGACCCAACCCGAAGCGATGACCATGGTCTGCGCCCAGGTACTCGGGAATGACGTGGCCATAAACATCGGCGGAATGAACGGACATTTTCAACTTAACGTCTTCAAACCCCTGATCATCTCGAACCTTTTGCAATCGGCCCGGCTGATCGGCGACGTGTGCGTCTCGTTCAACGACCACTGCGCCACAGGGATCGAACCAAACCCCGACGCCATCAATAAAAACCTGGAAAATACCCTGATGCTGGTAACCGCGCTCAATCCTATTATCGGTTATGATAATTCGGCAAAAATTGCCAAAAAGGCGCACCGCGAACATAAAACCCTCCGGGAAGCCGCAATGGAAACAGGCCTGATCTCGGAAGAGGATTTTAACCGGGCCGTTGATCCGAAAAAAATGGTCGGACCAAAATAATACCATCACCAACTCAAATTATCTGGGTATGAAAAAAGTTGTGCCGGGGTTGTTCCTGATCCTCCTAAGCTGCGGATTTACTGCGAAAGCTCAGCATGCCGACAGCCTCATAACGCGTGCAGCCGCATTCACAGGCTCGGAAAAGATCCAGGTACTGCTGGAACTTTCAGACCTGTACAGCAGTCAGTCGAAATTCCTCGACGCGGAGCGAACGTTGAAGGAAGCCCTGAACCAGCTTCAATCTGTCACTTTAACTGACCGGGAGGAAGAAACGCTGAAAGCCAGGATTCTGCTGAAACACGCCGACATCCTGCTGTTCCATTTTGCCGACTACAACCGTTCCTTGCAACTGCTGATCCAGAACATCGACCTTGCCCGGAAAACCAATGACCACGAATCGTTACTGATGACTTATACCTACCTTGGCTTCAATTACCGTTTTCTGAAGCGATACCCGCAGTCGATCAGGTACCTTGAACAGGCAATCCTCCTGGCCCGACAAATTAACGATACCAGCCGTCTGATATCCTGTATCAACGAAAAAGCCAACAACTTCTTTCTCATGGGTATGGATGACGCATCCAAAACCTTGCGTATGGAAGCGCTGGAACTTGCGCGAAAGTCAGGAAAACAGACTGAAGAACATTTTGTGAGTCATGATATTGCAAATTCCTATGCCATGAAAGGCGCCTATGATAAGGCCCTTCCATTTTTTCTGAGCTCGTTCCGATTTTATTCGGCAGGTTCCGACCAGCGCCTCACCGGAATATCAGCCCTCAATGTCGCCCAGTCATACATCCATGTTAAAAAAACCGACAGCGCCCTGTTTTATCTGAGCCTTGCCAACCGGATTGTCACCGAAAATAATTTTATGGCTGAAAAGACCCATGTGTACCAGGCCTATAGCGAATATTACCGCGCTCTGGGCGATTATCCCAGGGCATTCGATTATCTGAACAAATATGTCCTTCTGCACGATACCATCTATAACCTTGAAAAGGAACGCCAGATCAGTGAGTTTTCGGCACGTTTTGAATCCGACCAGAAAGAACAGGAAAATATGCTGTTGAAACAGCACTTCCGGAGTATGAAAACGATCGGTGCGCTCTCTGCAACATTTGTCTTCCTCCTGATCATCATCCTGTTCGTGAACAACCGGAGAAAGAAGATCGCAAACAGGGAACTGGCTAAACGAAATGAGCTGATAAGCAACCATAAGGCAAACCTGTCGGTTGCCTTCGACATGCTCCGCCACCGGGAAAAAGAGCTCCTCAACGCCAACAATTCCAAGGATGTTTTCTTTTCCATCATCGCGCATGATCTCAAAAGTCCGTTCAATGCACTGCTTGGTTTCTCGAATCTTTTAAAGGATGAATTTGATTCCTTTACCAATGAGGAGGTCAGAAAATTCGTCACGAACATCGCCGATTCCGCGGAAAACATTTACCTGCTGGTCGAAAACCTTCTTGCCTGGAGCCGTACCCAGACCAACCGGATCGTGATAAATCCTGTCCGGATCGACCTCAATGAAAAGGTCAGGGAAGTGATTTCTACCCTCACACCCCAGATTCAAAAGAAAAATATCAGGGTATTCGTGAATTCTGAAAATCCTTTGATGGTTTCAACCGATCCCGGGATGATCGATTTCGTAATCCGGAACCTTCTTTCCAACGCCATCAAGTATTCCTTCGCGGGGGGCGAGGTCCGAATTGATCAGGAGCAACTGCCTCAAAAAATCAGGGTGGCATTCATCGACAACGGCGTGGGAATTCCGTCCGAAAACCTGTCGCGGTTATTCCGGATCGACGGGAAGGTGAAGACGCAGGGTACCGAACAAGAAACCGGCACAGGGCTGGGTCTGATCATCTGCAAGGAATTCATCGAAAAACTCGGAGGAGAGTTGTGGGTCGAAAACCGGGAAGATGCCGGTTGCACCTTCTTCTTCACCCTGCCAACCCAGTAAATCCGTTTTACCTGACCCTGCCGGTATCGGGAACCACCCCGCTCTCTTTTGATTGCCGGACCAATTTCATTGCCTCTTCGCGGATAAGATCTTCCAGAGGAACTTTTTCGCGAACCGATTTCTTTTCCAAAAAATCAAGATACTGGCGGTCTCCGCGAATCAGCTTCAGAAAGTAGGCAAGGGTGTCGGTTTTGGCCGGATCAACGCGGCCCGTGACTTTCGGAGGCGTGAAGATCAGTGGTTTATTCAGATCTATCATCCTGAAAATAAAAGCTTTCCTTACCGTATCCATTCCCCTGATGATGGAAATGGTATCGGAAGGAACGATCAGGTCGAACAGGTTCCCGTACAATTGTACCGGATCTTCATAATCGTCGCTCAGGGCAATGAACCACATATCGTCGCCCTGTTTCAGATTTCCATTGATTTTGTTGATCCAGTAATATTTATGGATTCGCTCAAGGGAGCCGATGGCGTAGACCGGGAGGTGCGTCGGGCGACCCAGGTAATATTCGAAATTGGCAGCCGGGAACCACCTGAAAGTGATGATGGGCGCGTCTTTATCCATCAGGAAATGATCTTCATCCCATTTTTTCAGAGGTGCAAACTTTTCTCCCAGTTGCTTCCAGCCATAGAGGTCGAGCGATACATCGTCGATCTTCATTTTTTGCAGGGGGATCCAGCCTCCACGGATCTGTCCGACCGCCAGCGTTATTACCGAACCAAGTAACAGCATGGAGAATATGACAGGAAGGGGGATCAGTCGCTTTAAAGTTCCTTTAAGGGAGGGTTCCGAGAGCCAGGAGGCGACGATGATCAGGAGCCCCAGGTATCCCGGACCGGTCCAATGCGGCAGGGTGCTGCGGAAGAGTGAAAATGCCGTGAACACCGCGATGAGGGGCAGACTGGTCCATAACAGGATCTGCCGGTACGGGGCGCTGATGAAATGTCGGCGCCGGATCAGGGCGAAAAGAGAAATCAAAATCAACACCACATTGACGGGGTTATTGTAAAAGAACTGGCCCGCGATCTCGGTAAGAAAATATTGGGGCTGCAACCCCGATTCCGTGATTCCGACCCTGTTTTCATGGAAGGTAAAGCTGATGAAATTATTTTCAATATTCCAGAAAATAACCGGGAGGAACAGCAGGGCTGAAACCAGCAGGGATCCCCAGAACTCCTTTGTCAAAATCCATTTCCGGTCATAAAATAGGATATACATCAGCATGCCGAAAATCAGGAAAACGGAGTGATATTTCGACAGCAGGGCAAGGCCGGCTGTCGCACCGGCAAAAAAGACCAGGTTCCTGTTACGCGGCGATCGTTCGCGATCGGGCAGCGACTTCAGTAAGAGGTAAAGGGTCAGAAGCCAGAAAAAAACCTGCGGCGTATCAGGCAGGATGAAGGTTCCGGTCAGTATGAACCCGTAAAACGATGCGGTATACAGCAATGCCGCGTACAGACCTGTAAGATGGTTTTTAACGGTAAGTCCGATCAGGAACATCAGATAGGTACTTAGGGTTCCCAACACGACGGAGCCGAGCCTCACAAAGAATTCATCCTCGAAGGTGAGGTTCAGGGTAAACGCATCGATCACAAAACCCACCATGGGTGGATGATCGAAATGGCTCAGGGCAGGATACTTCGCGTAGGTCCAGTAATAGACCTCATCATTCCCAAGTTCAATGAAGCCCGCGATAAATCCACGGATCAGGACCGATACCACGAGGAGTACCAGAAGGGCAATGTGGATTTTTCTTTTTGAAGGCATGTTGCAAGACAGGGGCCAGGTAAGCCGTCGGGTTCCTGAATCCCTCTGCGAAGTAACAAAAAATTGTCGGTTTTCAGGTCATCAGAGGGTTCTTATCCTTTTAAAAAACGCTGAACAGAAGTTTCAAATTCAGAAACACGACCAGGCTCCCGATGATCAGCAGGATAACCTTGGTGTGTGTTTTATTGACATATTTTCCCATCACTTTTTTGGAGGATGTCAGATAAATCTGAAGGAAAATTGTAAAGGGCAACTGGATACTCAGCACCATCTGTGAGATGATCAATCCCCGGTAGGGATCCGACACCATGAAGATGATCAGCAAGGCTGCGACCAGCGAGATGAGCACCCCCAACCGGGAATGGCTGTCACGGATATCGTAAGGCTCACTGAACAATCCCGCGAAGATCGATCCTCCAGCCATCCCGGAGGTGATGGTGCTGGCGATACCGGCACACAAGAGGGCAACCGCGAAGATGGTACCCGCGTTGTTCCCGAGCAAAGGTTGCAGGATTCCTTTGGCCTGCTGCAATTCCGTTACTTCAATCCGGTTCGAAAAAAACGTTGCGGCAGCAAGAAGGATCATGGCGCTGTTGATGGCCCACCCTATCAGCATGGAGAAAAGCGTGTCGAACAGCTCGAAATCCATCTGGCGTTTGATCACCTTTTCATCTTTGAGGTTCCATTGCCTGCTCTGGATCACCTCTGAATGCAGGAACAGATTGTGCGGCATAACTACGGCGCCCAGCACGCTCATGATCACGATCATGGAGCCCTCGGGCAGGGAAGGTTTTACCCACCCCACTCCGGCCCTGACCCAGTCGATGTCGACCAGCGAAAGTTCGTATAGGAACGATAGTCCGATTACCGACACGAAGGCAATGATAAATTTTTCGATCTTACGGTAAGAGTTTGTAAATACCATGATGATCACGAAGAGGAAGGCAAGAAGCGCCCCGGCCGGGATGGGGATGCCGAACAGCATGTTCAGGGCAATGGCGGCGCCCAGGATCTCGGCCAAGGAGGTGGAAACCGATGCGCCCATGGCTGAAATCAAGACAGATTTCGATACCCAGCGGGGGGTGTGAAGCGTCGCGGCTTCCGAGAGACACAGTCCGGTAGCAATTCCCAGGTGGGCAACGTTGTGCTGCAGGATGATGAGCATGATGGTCGAAAGAGTCACCATCCACAGCAAGGTGTAGCCAAAGGCTGATCCGGCCGCGATATTCGATGCCCAGTTACCCGGATCGATGAATCCCACAGTCACGAGCAACCCGGGTCCGATGTACTTCAGAATATCCCGTGCACCGAACCCGGGCTTGTGGTCACGACGTTTTAGATCTTTAAAAAAATCAAGGATCATCCTTACAGGGGCACTACTCTTTTTCAAATCCCCATTTCCAGACGAAGGCGGCGAGGATGGCGCCTACGATCGGGGCCAGGATGAACAGCCAGAGTTGTGCAAAGGCCTTACCGCCGGCAAAAATGGCGGGTCCCAGGCTTCGTGCCGGGTTGACCGAAGTTCCCGTAACCGGGATCGTAACCAGGTGAATCAGCATGAGGGTGACCCCGATGGCAAGGCCTGCCATGACTCCATTGCCATATTTGGAAGTCACGGCAAGGATCACGAACAGGAACAGGAAGGTCATGACCATTTCAATGACAAAGGCGCTTAACGTATCATAACCACCCAGATAGCCTTCACCCCAGCCATTGGAGCCCAGCGCCCATTCACCCATCTGGAAATCGGGACGACCCACCAGAATCAGGAACAGGACTCCGGCCCCGAGTAGCGCGCCAATGCATTGGGAAATGATATAGCCGATTGCATCTTTCACTTCCATTTTACCGGCTACCAACACCCCGATGGTCACAGCCGGGTTGATGTGACAACCTGAAATGCCTCCGATGGCATAGGCCATCGCAACCACCGCGAATCCGAATGCAATCGAAATACCCAGCAATCCTACCCCGCTCGGGCCGGTTTGACTGATTCCCGCAATGACGGCTGCTCCGCAGCCAAAAAGCACCAGGCTGAAGGTGCCAATTAACTCAGCTAAATACTTTTTCATGATCTTTGTTTTATTGGTTGTTTCAAAAATAATTAAAAAAATGAAGAAGGCCTTAAAAAAGATTATATATTTACATGTTCTAACGACAATCCACCAAAAAAAAACGTAACCATGAAAAAGATCATTTTACTGTTTTCAGCGCTGTTGCTTGTCGGAACAATTTCCGCACAGCAAAAGGCTTATCTGTCATTGGGAGTGGGAGCGGGTCTCGGAACAGCACGCACCTACGACCTTTATAACGGGTACAAAGTTCATCCGGTCGGACTCGGGAAAGGTCTTGATTTTAACCTTCGGGGCGGTTATTTCGTGGGCCAGGCCATTGCCATTGAACTTGGTGTCGGATACCGGATGGGATTCAACACCAAAGTGGATCTTGAAGAGGGAACGGAATCCTATAAAAGCTATGGCGGATCCGGCACGCTCAAATTCAAGAGTGATATGCTTTACCTGGTCCCGGCCCTGGTGATCTCACCCGACTTTGAATCCAAGACCAGACCCTATGCACGCCTGGGCGTGTTAATCGGAATTATGCCCTCCATGACGACTAAAATGGATGTTACGACAACCAGTTACCCTTACGATGCCCCCGCTTCAGATAACACGGTTGCAACCATTAAATATTCGGGTGGTGTGGCTTTCGGAGGCAGTTTTGCCCTTGGTTGCGATTTTAACCTTAGCGACCTCCTGGCCATCTATGCTGAAATTTATTACGACGCCCTGAGTTACGCTCCTACCAAAGGTGAATTTAAAAAGTGTGAGGTCAACGGAAAGGATGTTCTTCCCGACATGACAACTTACGACAAGGAAGTGGAATTCGTGAAAGACCTCACGGGTTTTGTACCTAAGGACAGCGAACCCGACCAACAGTTGAAAAACAGTTATCCGCTCAACAGCCTTGGACTGAATATCGGATTAAAGATAAAATTATAGCTGATCCTGAAAGAACCTTTGTTTTCAGCCTGCCACAACCGTGGCGGGCTTTTTTTTGCTCCAGCGTGTTTTTAATTTATCGAAATAGAGGTAAACAACCGGTACCACGATGAGGGTCAGGAAGAGCGAACTGGTGAGTCCGCCAATCAGCGCCCAGGCTGTGCCATTTTTCCACTCCGAACCGGCGCCTGATGCCAGTGCGATCGGCAACATCCCGAAGATCATCGAAAAGGTGGTCATGAGAATGGGGCGCATCCGCACCTTTCCTGCCTGGATGAGGGCATCAAATGTATTGTAGCCCTCCTCTTTCAACTGATTGGTGAAATCGACGAGCAGGATGGCATTTTTCCCAACCAGTCCCACCAGCATGATGATTCCGAGGATGGAGAAAACCGTCAACGACTGCATGGTGAGCCCCAGGGCCAGCAAGGCGCCGATGATGGCGAGCGGTATGGAAAAGATCACCACGAACGGATAAACATACGAATCGTAAAGGGCAACCATGATCAGGTAAACGAACAAAATGGAGGCGAGAAAGGCAATGCCCATGCTGCCGAAAGCCTCGGTCTGGTACTTCATGTCGCCTTCGGCGATCACAGTCACCTCCTTGGGCATGGGCATAGCGTGCACCACCTTTAACACATCCTCACCCACCGATCCCACCGGCCGGCCGATGACCTGGCACTGAACTGTAACCGAAGGAACCCGGTCGTAGCGCTGCAATATCGTGGTTCCGCTCGACGGCCTGATGGTGGCAAACTGGTTCAACTGGATGCTTTTCCCCTGGTCATTAACAAACGAAAGACCTGCAATGTCGTTGATGCTGTTGCGGTCGAACTGGTCGAGCAATACGTTGATGTTGTACTCGTTGTCGCCTTCCCGGTATTTTGCATCGGTGTTGCCGCTAAACGCATTTTGCAGGGTCATTCCGACCACCGCGGTCGAAAGTCCGAGACTGGCCATTTTATCCTTGTCGATGCGGACATCGACTTCCGGATTACCGGCTTCGACCGACAGCTTCACTTCATAGGTCCCGGGGACTTTTTTCATTTCGGCCATCACCACCTCCGACCAGCGCGTCAGGGTGTCGAGGTTCGGACCGCTTAAAACGATCTGAATTGGATCCATATCCGAGGTACCCATCAGCGAAACGATGGTTGAGCGGACTTTAACGCCGGGGATCAGGTTCATGAGATCTTTTTTCATCTTGATGGCAAACAACTCCGAAGTGATCTCCCGTTTCTCCTTGGCAACCATCTTCACATGCATTTCTGATTTATAGGCGGTATTCCCCGCTTCGAAAAAGCTGGTGGTGCTCCCCACCGAAGTGAAAACACTGATGACTTCCCGTTGTTTCATCAGGTATTGCTCCGCTTTCAGCGTCAACTGGTTGGTTTGTTCGATGCTTGCATTCTTGGGAAGTTCCATCTGGATGATCACTTCACCCCGATCGCCCATACTCACGAATTCCGAACCGATAAACCCGCCAATGACCAGTGACAGGGAAGCAAAAAAGAGGACGGTGGTTCCTGCGATCACGATAACTTTATGACGCAACGACCAGGCTACCACCTTGGCATACCCCTCAGTGAAACTGTGCAGCCATCGTTCGAAACCAAGAATGATCCTGCCTGCCAGACTGTCCTCCCGGAAACGTGTTTTCTTGGCCATCCGAGAAGCGAGCAATGGCGTAATGGTAAAGGAGACAAAAAGGCTCAGCAGGGTGGAGAACACCACGACCAGCGAAAATTGTCTTAATAACCCTGATACCATGCTCGATATCAAAGCAATTGGAAGAAATACCACCACATCGACAAGGGTAATCGAAACCGCCGTGTAGTTAATTTCGTTTCGTCCGTCAAGCGCGGCTTTCCGGCGTTCTTTCCCCATATCGAGATGCCGGTAAATATTCTCCAGAACAACAATCGAATCATCCACAAGGATCCCGATCACCAGCGACATGGCAACCAAAGAGATGATGTTCAGCGAAAAGTCGAACAGGTACATGGCGGTAAAGGTGGAGATCAGGGAAGCGGGAATGGCCACCAGGACGATGAACGAATTCCGCACACTGTGCAGGAAAACAAGCATGACAAGCGCCACGAGGCAGATCGCGATCAAGAGATCCTTCATTACGGCATTGGCCGATGTCAGCGTAAATTCAGAAGTGTCGTTGGCAATCGCCACTTGTAACTTTTCTGCCTGGTAAATCCCTTCAATTTTGCGGATCGCCTGCTTCACATTTTTCGAGATCTCCACTTCATTGCCATCGGGCTGTTTGAAGATCAGCAATCCCAGCGAGGTCTGCCCGTTGAACCGGTTGATGCTGACGGTCTCTTTCTTTGAGTCACTCACATCGGCCACATCCTCCAGCCTTACCGGGCTTCCGCCGGCATCCGATTTAATGACCAGGTTTTTCAGATCTTCAAGGGCGACAAACTTCCCGGATAACCGGATGATCACCTCCTGGCTCTGGTCCTTGATCTTGCCCGTGGGAAATTCCATGTTGGCGCTCCGGATCGCCTGGGTGATCTGGAGGATCGAGATCCCATGGGCCTTGAGCTTGTTGTTGTCGACATTGATGCGGATCTCCCGCTCCTCGCCTCCCACGATATCAACCTGTGAGATGCCGTTGATGGTGGAGATCATCGGTTTGATCTTGTTTTTGACCAGATCGTACAATTCGGTGGATGGAATACCGGCAGTGAGCCCCAGACGCATGATGGGAATATCATCCATGCTGAAGTTACTGATAATGGGCCTTTTCACATCCTCCGGGAGGAGGTATTCGATGTTCGCTACTTTCCGGGTGGCATCTTCGGTGGCCTTGTCCATATCGGCCGAATTCTTGAAGATAACTACTACCACCGAATTCCCTTCGGCCGAAGTGCTTTGAATGTTATCGATATCCTCGAGGGAGGAGATGGCATCTTCGATCTTTTTCGTGACCGAATTTTCAACCTCTGAGGGTGAAGCACCGGGATAAGCGGTCACGACGACAAGTACGGGTTGAGAATATTTCGGGAAGAGCTCGTAGTTCAGTGAAAAATAACTCACAATTCCCAGAAAGATGAGCACGGTGAAGATGACCACGATCAGCGTGGGTCTCTTAATGGCAAGTTCGGTAAGTGTCATGACAGGGAATTATTTTGAATTGACAATCTTGATACGGCGCATGTTGTCGAGGTTGATCTGTCCGGAGATCACTACCTGCTCCCCGGGTGTCAGTCCGCCGAGAATCTGAACTTCATGATCGGTGGCGATTCCGATGGTTACCGGTTTCAGAATGGCCCGGTCGTTTTCGGCCACATAAACTTTCGGGGTTTTAATGCTTCCTACGATCGCTTCGCGGGGAACAACCAGCGCCTCGAACACGGATTCGGAATGAAACATGGCGGTGCCGAACATCCCCGCCCGCAACGGACGTCCCGGATCGTTGGTAATTTCAAGCTCCACGGGAAAACGTTTGACTTCGTCGGCTTTCACGCCAACCGAAACGACGATGCCCTCGTAGGTTACCCCGGGATAGAGCGAAGTCGACACCTTGATCCGGTCGCCTTTCCGGACCATGGCGGCTTCCGTTTCAGCAACATGGGCGATGAATTTCAAACGGCTAACATCCACGATATCAGCCACAGGAGCGCCCGGCACCAGCAACGACCCGATCTCGATGTACCGTTTGACCACGGTGCCTTTGATAGGCGCCGAAATCGTCGTGTATTCGAGCTGTTTACGCAACGTGGTCAGGTCTGTCTCCGCTTTTCTTAACGCCAGTCTTGAATCTTCCACCTGCTGGCTCGAAATGGCATCGGCCTTCAGCAAACCTTCATATTTTGCCAGGTCGCCCCGGGCTTTGTTGTAAGCGGCCTCCGCCAGCAACAACTGACTCTTTACCAATACATCATCGAGTTTAGCCAGCGCCTGCCCTTCGCCGACCACATCACCGGTATTGAACATCAACCCGGTTACCTTTCCCTGGCCTTCCGACATCAGCGTCAGCTCATGGATGGCCGAAAAGGATCCATTTACCTCGAAACTACCCGGCAGGGTCTTCTTCCCAATAGTCGTGACAAAAACCGGTATGCTGGTAAGATTGCCCTCCAGCTTGGATTTCTCGTCTATTTTTTTCTTGTTCAGGATTAATGTCAGACTGCAGGCCCCGACCAGGAATACAATGATCAGGGTAATGGTTATGATGCGTTTCATTTTACAATTGATTGAATGACTGAATGACTGAATGATTAATTTACTGATTGACTGAATGACTGAAAATGTGCAAATTTGAAAATTTGAGGATTTGAGGATTTGAGAATGTGAAAATTTTGACCTTTGAACTTTGAATTTTGAGCTTTTCCCCTAATGGCTAATGGCCAATTCCTGATGCCTGATTTTGAACAATTGTTAAAAGCTTTCCGTTTGCCTTGAGGTATTCGAGTTCCGAAACTTTCATCTGGACGAGGGCATAAATGTGGTTTGTCTGGGCATCGCTCAGCGACGTTTCAGCATTCAGAAGGTCGGTCAGGGGTATCACCCCCTTTGAATATTGCTCCTGAGAGATGCCATACACCCGCTCGGCAAGCTTCATGTTTTCACGTTGCCGTTTTTCAGCTTCAATGCTGTTTAACAGCTTCCGTTCGGCATCCTCCGAATTGATCCGGATCAGCCTTTTGGTGTCGTCCTCCGTCACCCGGAGTTTGTCCAGCTCGACCCGGGTCTGACTTACCTTGTAGTGACGCTGGAATCCGCTGAAAACCGGCACCGACAGCCTGATCCCGATTACGCTGGTATTAAACCAGTCGGACGGTTTTCCGAACAGGTAAAAGGTATTGCTCTGATTCATATAATTGACGCTGGCGTAAAGGTTCAGACTGGGAAAGTACTCCGACTGATTCATCCGGATATTAGTGTTTACCAGTTGTTTCTGATGTTCCAGCAACCTTACATCAATATGATCCGAGAGGTTTGCATCGTTGATGACCAGCGGCGCCGAGGGCGTCACGGAGTCGCTCAGGGCGATCTCCCGGCCCTGATCCAGTCCCATAAAATACTTCTGCATCGCGAGTTCCTGCTGGTAAAGAACCTGAAGCCGCTCCAGTTCGGTGATCATATTCAATTTCTGAACAAGGATCCGGTCGACATCCACCTTTTTGATCAATCCGAAATCGTATTGGCTCTGCGCGATCTTTTCAGCTTTTCCGATCTTTTCCAGGTTTGCACTGACATTCTGTATCTGCTGCATGGTGATCTGGGTCAGGTAATAGGATTGCGCCACCTGAAAAACTACGTCGATCGTTGTTTTTTCCGTGACCAGTTGATTTTGCTCCTCCATTTGTTTTGCCAGCCGCAATGCCACCAGCCAGGTCTGACTGTAAAGCATCTGACCAACATCGAGTGCCCCCGCGAGATTGTATGTCGTACCGAACTGAACCGGGATCATTTCGCTTGGGTTGGGCGGATTTGAGAAAATGTTTGGTATCATCTGCGTTGGAAGGTTCAGATAATCGTCGAACGATCCAGAAAAACCGATCTGAGGCAATCCGCCGCCCACCGTTGCTTTGTAGTTGTACTGAAGCCTGATCTGCTCCAGGTTCGACAGCTTCAGGTGGGGGCTGTTCAGGATGGACAATCGCAGACATTCCTGCAAACTGATGGGCGTCGCCGTGAGATTATCGGATGGAGCCGATCCCCCTGCCTCCGCATCCCCGGTCAGTTGGATTTCCGTGTAACGGAAATGATTTGATTCGGATGATCCGTTCACCCGGGCGGCAGTTACTGAAACCGCAAAACCAAGTATAAAAAACAGGATGCTGATTAAAAAGTATGTTCTGTTCATGAATAATTGGATCAAAATTCGTTACTGATTTATCCTTCCCCCTCATGGTCCCCGGGGTCAGACCGGCGCCCCTTATAACAAAAATTGCCCTGAAGGCAATGCGGGGGCGAAATTATACCGATTATATATTGCCTGCTACCATTTGTCGACGAAACCCTTCAAAATGCCGATGAATGTCCGTCCAGAATCCCCGAGGATGATTGTCTGGTCTGAATGGTACTTCAATTACAAAAAAGAGTAGTAACTTTACCGGGTGAAATGAGAATATTTGTCGGGTTCGGCAATAAAATAGAAAACCTATGAGAAAAGTCGCTTTGATAACAGGAGTAACGGGTCAGGACGGAGCTTATCTTTCGGAATACCTCCTGAAACAGGGATATATTGTCCATGGCATTAAAAGGAGATCATCTCTGTTCAATACCGACCGGATTGATCACTTGTATCAGGATCCTTTCGTGAGTGACAAACATTTTTTTCTTCACTATGGTGACATGACCGATTCGACCAATCTTATCCGGATCGTACAGGAGACGCAACCGGATGAGATCTACAATATTGCCGCTATGTCGCATGTTCAGGTCAGCTTTGAAACCGCTGAATATACTGCAAATGCTGATGCACTGGGTACCCTGAGGCTTCTCGAAGCCATCAGGCTGTTGAAAATGACTGATAAGACACGGTTTTACCAGGCCTCCACCAGTGAGTTGTATGGGAAGGTACACGAAATACCGCAATCGGAAAAAACCCCGTTTTATCCGCGTTCTCCGTATGCAGTTGCCAAACTTTACGCGTACTGGATTGTGGTAAACTACCGGGAGGCTTATAATATGTTTGCCTGTAATGGTATTCTTTTCAACCACGAATCGCCCATCCGCGGAGAGACCTTCGTTACCCGGAAAATCACCCGTGCTGTTGCCAAAATTGCATTGGGGCTCCAGGACACCCTTCATCTTGGAAATCTCTCTGCAAAGCGCGACTGGGGTCATGCCAAAGACTATATCAAAGCGATGTACCTGATCCTTCAGCAGGACAAGCCCGAAGATTATGTAATCGCCACCGGTGTAACCACCGAAGTTCGCGATTTTGTGCGACTCGCCTTTAAAGAGTTGGGAATTGTGGTCGATTTCGAAGGTGAAGGAGTGAATGAACAAGGCATCGTCAGGGAGTGTCTGAATCCGGAATACAATCTGCCTGCAGGAAAGGTTGTAGTACGGGTTGATCCCCGCTATTTCCGACCCACTGAAGTTGAACTGCTGATTGGCGATCCTTCCAAGGCCAAAAGTCAATTGGGCTGGAAACCGGAACATGATCTCGGATCCCTGATCACCGACATGGTCATCAGCGATCTGAAACTGATGAAAAGGGACAAGTTCTTGAAAGAAGGTGGTTTCGATATTAAAAATTACTATGAATAAAAATGATAAAATCCTGATACTGGGCTCATCCGGAATGGTCGGCAGCGCCATCCTAAGGAATTTAATTGATCAGGAATTTGAACAAATCGTTGGTTGTGATTACCGGCAAATAAAAGAACCTGTCGACGGGGTTCGTTACCGCACTGCTGATCTTATCGATCCGTTGGCCTGCAACAAGCTGTTTTCGGAAGAGCAGCCTGCATTTGTTTTTTTAGCCGCTGCCCGGGTAGGCGGAATCGAAGCCAACAACACTTACCGTGCCCGGTTCCTTTATGAGAACCTGGTGATTCAAAATAACGTCATCCACCAGGCTTACCTTTCCGGGGTAAAAAAACTGCTCTTTCTGGGAAGCTCCTGTATCTATCCAAGAAATGCCCCGCAGCCAATCCGCGAAGACGCACTTTTGACTGGTCCGCTCGAATACACCAACGAACCATATGCCATTGCTAAAATCGCCGGACTGAAACTCTGTGAAAACTACAACCTGCAATACGGCACCAATTTCATTGCCGTGATGCCTACCAACCTTTACGGACCCAACGATAATTATGATCTGCAAAACTCGCACGTGTTGCCTGCACTGATCCGTAAGTTTCACGAAGCTAAAATAAACGGGGCAGAAAGCGTGACGATCTGGGGCACCGGATCCCCCTTGCGTGAATTCATGCATGTGGATGATCTTGCCGCAGCGGTGGTTTTTCTCATGCAAACTTATTCCGGTTCCAAATTCGTGAATATTGGATGGGGAAAGGAGATCACGATCCACGATCTTGCCCTTTTAATCCGCGAAATTGTTGGCTTTGAAGGCAAACTGGTCTTTGATACCTCGAAACCCGACGGCACTCCGCGGAAATTGTTAAACGTCACCCTGCTCAACTCATTAGGATTCACCCCAACAATTCACCTCCGCGAAGGAATCGCCAGAACCTATGCTGATTTCGTAAAGAAATACGCTATCTGATTGCTTTCACAAGTAACCCATCCGGGATAACAGCCACGCAGGGCATGCTCCTGATTGAAAATAATCTCCGGATATTCCCGGCCAGTCATGTCAACGGTTTGATGCCGCCGTTTTACGCTGTTTACTATCTTTGCCCAAATTCTGAATTATGACGATCTATATCAATTCGGATAAAGTCGAAGTATCGCCGGGTATGACCATTGGCGATGCAGTGAAATCTTACTCTCATGAGTTGTTTCAGCAACTTACCAGGGGGCAGATCAAAGTTTACGATCGTTTTGGAAATCAAACCGAACCCGACGGCCCCCTGAAAGCGGGTCAGCAACTGGTGTTGAAATAAAACCCTGCGAAATGAGAACATGGATCACACTGCTTCTCCTGCCTGCTCTTTGGCTGAATGCAGCAGGATATAGACAGCAACCCGGGAATGACCGGATCGAACAGGTCATTATTTTGCATACCAACGATATGCATTCCAAGATCGACAACCTGGCCAAACTGGCTTACCTTGCCGACAGTCTCCGCGCGCGTTTTCCGAACGTCTGGCTCGTGTCGTCGGGCGATAATTTCACGGGGAACCCGGTGGTCGACATGATCGCCGACCCGGGATATCCCATGATCGACCTGATGAACCGGTGCGGATTCATGGTCAGCGCCCTTGGCAATCATGAATTTGACATGGGTCAGGAATCCCTCAACAGACGGATATCGCAAGCCGCTTTCCCGTTTATCTGCTGTAACCTCGATGTTTCCGGAGCGACCCTGAAACCCCTTCAGCCCTGGATTCTACTGAAGACCAAATCCGGACTAGAAATCCCGTTTCTGGGCATCATTCAACTGGATGAAAACGGATTGCCAAGCTCCCATCCTTCAAAAATGGCAGGAATAAAATTCTACGACGGGATATCCAAAGCGGCAGAATTCACACAGGTCAAGGACCAGTATGGCGTGCTGATCGGACTGACCCATCTGGGCGTTGAGGATGATGTAAATCTGGCACATGCGCATCCGCAGTTTGACCTGATCCTCGGCGGTCACTCCCATACACTCGTCGATAAACCCATGGTCGAAAACGGAGTAACCATCCTGCAGGCAGGCTCAAATCTGAGATATGTAGGAAAAACGACGCTTGATATCAGAAATGGCAAAATCATCCGCATCAGCGATACCCTGATCGCCCTTAACAGCCTGAAAAACGAAAACCCGGGAATCAGGAAACGCATCGACACCTATAACAAAAATGAAGAATTTGCAAAAGTGGTCGGTTCTGCATCCCGGCCCTTAGAAGGGGTTGATGAGATCGGCAGCCTGATGGCCGAAGCCTTGAGGGAAACCTGCAAGACCGATATCGCCGTCCAGAACCGGGGAGGCATCCGGCTCCAGTCAATATCAGCGGGTGACATCACCCTGAAGGATATCTACAAACTCGATCCGTTCAATAACCCGGTGACCGTGTTTCAACTCACCCCCGATGAGATCCGGTCGCTGCTCTGTTACGGGTACAAACTGGAAAAAGGTATTGATCTGCAGGTTTCGGGGATGACCTACCGGATTAAGGATAACGGGCAATTTCAATGCGATTCAGCTGAAATTACCGGTCCCGACGGCAAGCCACTTGATCCCGTACGCAGGTATTCCGTGGCGATGAGCAATTATATCGGGGTGACCTACAAGTTCGACCATACGCTCCCCGGTATCGACGACCGCTACACCACAGCCGAATGTCTGATAAATTATCTCCGAAACCATCCCGATATCAACTACCAGGGCGTGAAACGCTCAACCGTCGCTCCCTGAAAAACCGGGAGTCGGCATTTACCTTCCCGTATGGAACACTTTTTTTACTTGCAAAACTTTTCCGATCCGGAATACCACATGAGTTTAATCGCCTGGGCAATCTCGGAATTCTGTATGTAAGGACCTCTGACGCTATCCAATTCATCTGCATAGTAACGGTAGATTTCACTTCCGGCCCCCCGGGCATAAAAGGGGATCAGGGAATTGGTGTGGTCGCCTGAAAAAAACTTCATGACCGGCAGTTGCCCTTTACCCTGCGATTGCAAAGACTTATAGGGGGATTCACCCCATAAGAGTCCAGTTTCATGGTCGCCTGTTACAATCACCAGGGTCTCCTCCCACGAGCTGTTCTGGTTGACCCATTGGAGAACCGCCTCCACCGCGTTATTGAAATCGATCATCTCCTCAATTAACCTTCCTTTCTGGTTGTCGTGCGACGCCCAGTCGGTGGCGCCTCCCTCGATCATCACGAAAAAACCCTTTGGATTGTTATCCAGTACATTCAGCGCTGCGCGTACCATCTGGTCAAGCGTGGGAAGCCCTGGCGTCAGCGGGGTCGTGTAAGGTGGCATCTCTTTGGTTTCGCCGGGTTTCCCGGTCCGTCCCTGTTGAAGGGTAACGTGAACTTTCGGAATTCCGAAAACCCTCCGGGGAGTCTTCCCCTTACTCAGTTTCTCAAATTCTTTGACGTCACGGATGATCCACCAAGGGTCGGCTTTCCCATCACCGTCGGCGTCGCCCGTCGATCGGGTCAGCCCGTTGACCGTGAAGGTCGTCCGCTGTCCGGATCCATTCAGGAATTCCAACCAAAAACTACTGTCGCCCAGGTACTTCGCATCTTCCCACTTTTTCAACGTCCGTCCGTCGTCATCATAATCCGGGGCGCCGCATCCCATAATAACATCGCTACGGCTGTCGAAGATCATCTCCCTGGCGATCTCTGTATAATGGGTACGAACCGTGTTATGTGCCGTGAAACCGGCCGGTGTCGCATGGCAAAATGGAACCGAAGTCACCACCCCGGCTGATTTTCCGATGCTTTTCGCCCATTGTACCAGGTTGACCAGGGTATCCTGGCCGACCGACATCCCGATCGAATTGTTGTAAGTCTTCACACCAGTCGCCATCGCGGAAGCAGCAGCAGCCGATTCGGTGTAATTCCTTTTAAGGTAAAGGGTGTCGCTCCAGGCAGCGACCGTATTGTAACCGGTGGCGAAATAATTGGAAGCCCCGTCGCCCTTGCCATAGGAACCGGCTTTCGCGGGATAATGCGACATCGCCAGCTTTACCGGGAACTTTTCGTACTCCTGAAATGTGACTCCTGCATAAAAGTTGGCAGCCTGGATATGGTTATATCCCATCCCGTCACCAATCAGAATGATGATGTTTTTGGGATTGGGTAGGCCACCCCGGCCGGGGTCTTTACCCGCTCCCGGAGTGGCGGAAAAACAACATATAAACAGGAGAGCGCAAACGATTCGTGAAAGCTTCATGGATGTCGGTTTAAATGTATCGGCAAAAGTAACAAATATGTAATGAATGGAGAACTAAAGACCTGTGATTCGATGCTCCGTTTCCGGCTATTCCCTTTGCCGGTTCATCCACTTTTTTCGGTAACTCGTCGAAAAAGAATACCCCCACCGGTCCGGCAGGGGTATCTTTGAAACGATTTTTTAAACCTGAAATTTTTAACCCATGGAAACCCTTTCACATATTATTGCATCTTTCGACATTTTTCAGGTCATCCTCCAGGCATTTCCCAAAATCTTCAACCCGCTTGTTCATTCTCTGGAAGGATTGTTTACAACCCTTTTCAACTTTTTCGGGAATATGATCTCGGTTCATCCGGGATTGCTTTCAGGCATTGTGATTTTCCTGGCCGGCTACCTGGTTTACAACAGGTACCAGAAGATCAGGAAATCGGCTACTTCTTCTCTTCCTGTTTCTCCACGACGTTACCTTTAATCTGCAGAACGGTCGGCTGATCACTTGCGTTGGTCCGTACCGTAATGGTCTTAAAGAAATTTCCTTTCACCGCCGCATTGTAAGTCACAGAGATTGCCGTGCTTTTTCCCGGCAGCAGCGGCTCTTTGGAATAGTTCAGGTTGGTGCATCCGCACGAAGCCTGAGCCGACGAAATGATCAGGGGTTCGTTCCCCTCATTTGACAAGGTAAACTGGACAGCCTTGGGAATACCCCGAGGGATTTCGCCCATGTTGTTCTCGGTTTGATCCCATTTGGCGACCGGGCCGTTGACTTTTGCTTTGACTTCTGGTTTCCCGGTGACCAAAGTTGACTGACTCTGGGCACTGGCGTTAACGATCGCCATCATCAGGACGACCATCATTAAAATCACATTTTTTTTCATGGTGTTCATTTTTATTAGGTGGATGTTAAAAATCTTGTGCGACAAAATTCAGCATACTCCAGAAATATTCAGGTTAATGAAATGTAAATTTATCAAGGGAAAATGTAAAACTATGTTAACGACTTTGAAAACCGCTTTCTTTCTGTGAATTATCGCTAATTTTACATTCTGGTTAAGACACTCCAATGAAACACAAACAGGTAAGACTTGTCGTACTGCTCGGGGCATTTTCCATCATTGCCATCATCGGGGTCCAACTTTACTTTCTGCTGCAGGCATGGAATATTAAAGAAAAGCAATTCCACCAAACGGTCGTCATCGCCCTTACCAATGTTGCCGACAAGATCAGCAAACTGAATCAGTCGATCCCGTCGACCGTCAATCCGGTAAATCAACTGTCGTCAAACTATTACGTGGTGGATGTGAACAGCATGATCGACGCCAACATCCTCGAGTATTATCTGAAAACCGAATTCAACCGGCTGAACCTGAAAACCGACTATGAATATGCCATTTACGATTGTCATAACGACAAGATGGTTTATGGAACCTATATTTCGGAGGACGGTTCCGGGAAGCCTGTTAAACTGTCGTCGACCCTCCCCAAGTATGACAAATACATCTATTATTTCGGGATCCGGTTTCCCGGGATCCGGAACACGCTCGCCGGGAACATGACGCTCTGGTTTTTTCTGACCGCAATCCTGCTGCTCTCGATCATTTTTTTCGTTTATTCCATCTTCGTGATTCTACAGCAGAAACGGGGTTCCGAAATGCAAAAGGATTTTATCAACAACATGACCCACGAATTCAAAACCCCGCTCTCGAGCATCCACATCGCGGCGGATGTGCTGTTGCAGCCGGGGATCCTGAATGAACCGGACCGGCTGCACACCTATGCCTCGGTGATTAAACAGGAGAACAACCGGATCATCCAGCAGGTGGAAAAAGTGCTTCAGATTGCGAAGATGGAGACCCAGGGAATACAGTTAAAAAAGGAGGCGATCGATTTGAACACCCTGGTCGAAACTGTTGCCGAAACCTTCCGGATGAACAGGAACAACGGGATCCAAGTCGATACCCTGACCGATAAACGCCTGACCCCTGTAGAGGCGGATGTCCTGCACCTGACCAACATCCTGTTCAACCTGCTCGACAACGCCGTAAAATACGGCGGGGAAAATCCCACGATCACCATCCGGACCCTCCTGAAACCAGACTGCATGGTACTTTCGGTGCAGGATCGGGGGCCGGGAATCGCCCCACGTTACCATAAGCAGGTCTTCCGGAAATTTTTCAGGGTGCCCTCCGGGAATATCCACGATGTGAAGGGGTTCGGGCTCGGACTCTACTACGTAAAGAATATTTGCCGGGCCCACGGATGGGATATCAGCCTCGATAGCCAGTCGGGAAACGGAACCACATTTAACATTGAAATCCCTTTAAACAAGTGACTCAGATAAAAAAAAGAAGCAGCATTCTCTACGTTGAGGACGACGAAACCCTGTCGTTCGTGACCTGCGATAACCTGACCCTGAGGGGTTACGCGGTCGATCATTGCATTGACGGACATCAGGCGCTTGAAAAATTCGCCCACGGAACTTATGACCTCTGCATTTTCGATGTCATGTTGCCGAAACTCGACGGATTCTCACTGGCCCGCAAAATCCGCGAGAAGGACGATCAGATACCCATCATCTTTCTGACCGCCAAATCATCGAAGGATGATAAAATTGAAGGGTTGACGCTGGGAGCCGATGATTACATCACCAAGCCCTACAGCATGGAGGAACTGATCCTGAAGATCGAAATATTTTTAAAGCGGAGCCGGATCTTTCAAGCTGGACCGACCGCTGATTCCATGTTATTGGGAACCCTGATTTTTGATACCCGGAACCAGGAGCTTAGCTCAGGGGAGGAACATTTCAAGATGACCCATAAAGAAGCCGAACTTTTGCAGATGCTGGCTGCCAGTCCGAATACCGTCATCAAACGGGAAGAGATTTTACTGAAGGTTTGGGGTAACGACCATTTCTTTTCCAGCCGGAGTCTGGATGTCTTCATCTCGCGGCTCCGGAAAATGCTATCCCATGATCCGGGCATCAAAATCGAAAATATTCACAATGTCGGCTATAAGCTGATTCTGCCGAAACCCTGATTGTTATTCCCGAAAACGAAACGCGATGAAGCAACTGCTCTTTCGCGTCTCCCGGAGTAAGGGCATCTTTTGTACCTTTGCAACTCATTTTATTTTTTAAGTATGCCTTGGATCTATCTGCTTTTAGCCGGATGTTTTGAAATAGGCTGGCCGTTGGGAATGAAATTGTCGCAAACCCGTCCTGACGAAAAATTTTGGTGGTTGGTGATCGCTGTCGTCAGCATGGCCCTCAGCGGCTACTTTTTATGGCTTGCCCAGAAGACGATTCCCCTCGGTACCTCTTACGCAATCTGGACCGGCATCGGCGCAATCGGCGCATTTGTGATCGGGATTCTGATGTTTCAGGATCCCGCGACCTTTTGGCGCATCCTATCGGTCACCCTGATCGTTGCCGGCATTATCGGTTTAAAGCTTTCGGCAACGGTCTGAATGCCCCCGGGAAAAAAACTACGAATTTGGTTGTTGGGTCAAATCACACAAAATAAGTAACTTATGGATCTGGATTATTTTGCACAGTTTACCGATCATGCGACCTTCACCTTCGTGATCCTGCCGGTGTTGATATTTTGTTTCAGGATCGTGGATCAGTCGATCGGAACGATCCGGCTGATATTTGCAGCAAAAGGACTGAAAAAACTGGCTCCGGTTTTTGCTTTTTTCGAATCCTTCATCTGGCTTTTGGCCATCGGGCAGATCATGATGCACCTCGACAATATTTACTGCTACATCGCGTATGCCGGGGGATATGCCATGGGGAACTTTTTCGGCATCCTCCTCGAAGAGAAGCTGTCGATCGGGACGGTGGTCATCCGGGTGATCCCGAAAAAGGACACCACGGCCCTGATTGAATACCTCAGGAAACAGGCATACGGGGTGACCGTGGTCAATGTCGACGGGATGCTCGGGCCGACCAAGATGCTCTTCACGACTGTCAGGCGAAAGGAGGCGCGGCATGTCGTCGGAATCATCAAACAGTTCAATCCCAACGCTTTTTATACCATCGATGAGGTAAAGGATGTGAGCGGCGGCTTTTTCGAGAACAAGAGTAAGTCGATTTTTTCCATCCTGAATCCTTTTCATTCCTCTCTAAAATCATAATTTCTTTGTATCTTAGAAAAAAATTGACTGCCATGGAAACTTATGAGAAAGTGCTTGTGCTGAACAATGAATTTGAAGCGGGATTGATGGAAGAGATCCTTACCGACCGGAAAATTCCGCATGGAATCATCACCTCCGACGACACGGCGCTCGGGGGAATTGTTGAGCTCGAATACGGGTGGGGTTATATTGAAGCCCCCGCGGCGTACCGCGACGAAATCACAAAACTCTACGCCGAGGCTGTGAAACCTTAAGGAACATCGGAGGAGGGTAAGTGGATTTCATTGAGGTACTGTTTAATTCGGAACAACTCATCCATTACGGAGGATTGTTGCTGTTGCTTATTGTGATCTTTGCCGAGACGGGATTGGTGATCGGTTTCATCTTTCCGGGCGATGCGCTGCTTGTCACGGCAGGATTGCTATGCGGATCAAAAGATCTGGACGTGAACATTTTTCTGCTGGTTTTCACCGTCGCTTTTGCGTCATTTGTCGGCAACATCACCGGCTTTCTCACGGGAAAATTTCTCGGGCAGCGTCTTTTTCAGAAAAAAGATACCTGGATCTTTAAGAAGAAACACCTGGAGAAAACCAATCAATATTATGAAAAATACGGGGCGCTGGCATTGATCGGAGGCCGGTTCCTCCCGGTTGTCAGGACCTTTGTACCCATCCTCGCCGGCGCTATTGATATGAATTTCTGGAAATTCAACATCCTGAATGTGACAGGAGCCCTGCTCTGGTCGGCAATGCTCATCCCACTCGGGTACCTGGTCGGCACCCAGATCCCTTCATCGGTCGACCACATCGAATATATCGTGCTGGGAATTACCTGTATTACGATGACACTCCTGATCCGCGGCACGATCAAAATGAGAAAAGAAGCCCGGGACCGGGATAAAACCTAAAACTTATTAACTTCGTATGCATTGCACCTGTTGCAGTTATCACGAATAATGCCGATCATGCCTATGGATACACTGACCAGATTTTTAATATTGATTGTCCTGACACTCTTTTCCTTTGAGCCGGTTCAATCACAAACCCGGAGTTTTACCTCTTTCACACCGCAACGCAACCAGGTCATCCGACGTTACGACACCCTGCGGATGGGCCCGTGTTATAACCTCGACCCTTCCACGGTCATCGGGGTGGTGTGGCGCACCTGGCGTATCGATATGTGGGTTGCGGTATTCAAGAACAACCGGAAAGATCAGCCCGTTATGGAGTTTGATACCGTCAATTTTTCTGAAGCCACCCGGTTCTATTTTTACCGTACATCCAATTCAGCCGACGGAACCGTCATTATCTGGGAATCAAAATACGATTTTGATTCAGAGCTCCGAGCCTATCTTTTCAAAAACGGGACGGTGCGTAAACTGGGCAAGATCGATGTCGATCTCGACGACATCAGCACCGATAAAATTTCCTATCCCGTTTCAGCCATCCGGATCCAAATGGAACAAGACGATATTATATTCACCTTCGACCGGCACCTGATCTTCCGCCTGAGTGAACGGTATGCCCCCGATGAGTTCTATTACGTCTGGGACGGGATCTCGCAGTTGATACCCGTTAAAAAAGGCATTCCGGGCAAACCCCTGTGGTAATCCGATTAACCTCATTTTCTTGAAGCTTCAAAGATTCCGGGAACCGGGAAAATTTCCTCTGTCAGGGTGAAAAAATGTTATGTTAAGAATTGTTAACAAAACTTGACAAACCGACTTGAACAGGTTACATTTGCTAAGAACTCTAAAATTTTAACGAGCTACAAAATAGCACATCTAACGTTCAAATTCTGGAGATGATCCATCGAAGATGGACTATTAATCAAGCTTCGAGCTGTTCCGTGATCCAGTGGATCAGCGGATCTGAAAAATCCCGCCTCAACCCAATGAGGCGGTTTTTTTGTCCTTCCCAAGCCTTTCTTACCCGGGAAACAACCCGGAACATGGATTGCAAGAAGTATGGAGCGTCGGAACCCTCCGCTTGATGCGGTATTCTATGCGTTGTTATCGACCGACCTCTTTTTCCGGAATAAGGTTGGCAGCAGGATCTGGTCAAACAGGAAGGTGAAAAACAGGAGGGATGCAACGGTAACAACAGGTTTCCATGCGCCGGTGAGGTTCGCGACAAGGGGAAGGTCCTGTGGGCGGTAGGTGAGGTACAAGATCCCCGTCAGAATACCGAGAGTTCCGAGTACGAGGATTATTTTCAGGCTGAAATTCAGGATCAGCTCCTGCCACTCCAGCTTTTTCTGCAACCTCGTGAGCAGTTTTTCCGTAAAGTCATTCCTGAACGGGGGATCGGAGAATTCGTGTAACGCTTCGTCGATCAGGTGATTCAATCCGTCTCCCGGTTTATCGTTATTCATCTGAAAAAAGTTGTTCTTCATCATCAAAAGTAGTTAATTTTTTTCAAAGAGAACCATCCGGATATCGGGCACCAGCCGGGTCATCTGTTCCTGAATGATCTGCCGGCCCCGGCTCAGGTAGCTTTTCACGGTTCCTTCAGGCATACCGGTAATCCCTGCAATCTCGGGGTAAGTAAACCCTTCGAGATGATAGAGGGTGATCACAGTACGGTACGAAACCGGCATCGTTTCCAGTATTTGATGCACCAGTTTCTTCAGAACGCCACGGTCATGGTTGTTTACCGGGTCGGGGAAGTCGATGCGGGCCAGCATCGACGGCGTGTACTCCTCGATGATGACTTCCTGGTTTTTCCCGTGTTTCCGGAGATGGTCGATGCAACCGTGATACGCGATTGAACCGATCCAGGTTGACAATTTTGAATCGCCCCGGAATTTTCCGATATCGCGGAATACCTTCATGAAGATATCCTGGGCAAGATCCTCCGCGTCGCGCCGGTCGACCATCCGCATCACCATATGCCACACGAGATTTTTGTATTTCTCAACTAAAAATCTGAATGCATGGGTATTCCCGTTTTTCACCTGTTCAACAAGCGTCAGATCATCCATCAGGTCATTGGGCGAAGGAAAAGTAAAAAAGTTGCACTTTTTAAATTTTTTTTTGAAAAAACTGCAACCTTTTTCCGAAATTATCGACCTATGGTGCAAACTTAAAATTTTAAACCATGATGCAGGATGCACTAATAACCGCCATCGTCTTTTTTGGGGTCTATCATCTCATCAAGATGTTCACCGATTTTCTGCTGAAGCGGAAGATCATCAAAGCCGGTCACATTGAAAAAGCCGGGATACTTAATCCGGTTTCGGCCGTCAGTGAGGAGAACCGTTATCCCACCCTGAAATGGGGGCTTGTGGCTTTTCTGGCCGGCGCCGGACTGATCGTCATTGAGAGTATGAGCCAGGCAGGCCGTATCAGTTGGGTAAAGGATTACAACTCCCTGCTCCCGATGGGAATTGAACTGGTCTTCATTTCGGCCGGTTTTCTTCTCTATTTTTTGATTGTGAACGCCAGGAAGCGGAACTAAGATAGCCTCCCCGGTCACCGCCCTCCGGACCAAGCTCAACGATATAATCGGCGCGGGTCAGGAATTCCGGATCATTTTCGATTACGAGGAGGGTATGGCCCTTTTGCAGGAGATTCCTGAAAACAGTCCATAACCGGTTCACATCTTCAAAATGAAGTCCGGTTGAGGGTTCATCGAACAGGTAGAGCGACGGCCCCTTCACCGGCTTCATCAGTTCCACGGTCAGGTGTAAACGCCGGGCCTCCCCGCCCGATAAGGTGTTCAGCGATTGCCCGAGTGTCAGGTATTCCAGTCCGGTATCAGATAGCATAAGCAAGCCTCCCACAATCTTTTTACTGCCAGCAAAAAAATCCGCCGCCTCGTTAACGGTCATATTCAACACATCGCCGATATTCTTTCCCCGGTATTGAACCGCGAGAATCTCCTCCCGGTAACGGTTCCCCTTACACTGTTCACATACAGTAACTACTTCAGGCAGAAAATCGAGCCGGGTCCGCAATGCGCCCGATCCTTCGCAAACAGGGCACTGGCCTGATTTGTTCAGAAACGAAAAATGATTCCGGGTAAGGCCCGCCTCCCGGGCAGCCGGCTGTTGCGAAAATAACTCCCTGATCGCATCAAAAATACCGGAATAGGTCGCTACCGTCGACACCGGTGAACTGAATTCTCCCGGCTGCCCGACGCCGATCACCTTCCCGAATTTTTCAAAACCCTCGATCGACCGGCATCCTGTCGGCTTCCCATTCAGCCAGGAGGCATGAATCAGGTCAAAGACCAGGCTCGATTTTCCGCTCCCCGAGACCCCGGTGATGACGGTGCATGCCGCGGCCGGGAATTGCACGTCGAATCCCTTCAGGTTGTGGATCATCGCGCCCCGGATGTTCAGGGCAGGTGTCTTGGGACCGACGTCAGGCAGAAGCCCGACGCCCGTGCCGGCAAATAGGGAACTGTGATCGGTTTTAGCGGGATCAGCGTCATTCCCATCTTCTCTAAGGCCGGAACTTTGGTTGAAATTCCGACACGATCCCGATTCTTCCGGTGGCAGTTGACGGGAAGGCTCCGGGTTATCGCCGGCCAATGCCGACAAATACTTGCCGGTCAGTGAATCCGGGTTTTGCATCAGCTCCGCGGGGGTACCTTCCGCGACCACCTTTCCGCCCAGGGAACCGGCTCCCGGACCGAGATCGATCACATGGTCGGCCGAAAGGATCACTTCAGGGTCGTGCTCAACGATCACCAGGGTGTTTCCCGCATCGCGTAACGTTTTAAGCTGTTTCATCAGTCTGCCGGTATCGGCGGGATGCAGTCCTGCGGTCGGTTCATCCAAAACATAAATGATCCCCGTGAGACCGGAGCCGGGCTGTGCGGCAAGGCGCACCCGCCGCTGCTCTCCGAACGAAAGAGATGAAAACCGGCGGCTTGCAGGCAAATAAGACAATCCGAAATCGCAAAGCGTCTGCAACCGTTTTTGAATTTCAAGGGTGAGGGATGCTGTAATTTTTTGGTCTACCAGGTTTTTTTGTCCGGCTCCAGGGTTTGAAAAAAACCGGAGGGCTTCATCCACGGGCAGATCGGATAGACCAGTGATATTTTTCCCGTCAACGGACCAGGCCAGCGCTTCCGGACTGAGCCGGGTCCCTTTGCAGGAGTGGCAGGGCATCACCGTCAGTACATTCATCATCCCTTCGCCGCGGGAATCGGCATGTTTACGCTGGTATTCAGCCTCCACGAGCGCCGATAACCCGGTCCATTTTCCCGAAAAGTGATGCGCGCCGGTTCGCTGATCCCGCTTGTACTCCCAGGTAACTTCATAGATTTCATCGCCCGTTCCGTTCATCACGAGATCCTTTGCCGAATCAGGTATATCATTCCAGGGAAGCGAAAAATCGATCCCGTGATGGCGGCCGATGGCACGGATCGTGGCAACATACTGACCATAAGGATCTCCGTAAAATTTTCCGGTTTTCGTGCCATCCATGGCGCCCGACAAGATGGATCGATCCGGATGGGTGATCAGCTTGCCGGGATCGCACCGGGTCACCTCGCCGAGCCCGTCGCATTGCCTGCAGGCCCCTTGCTGATGGTTGAACGAGAAGAGGGATGAAGCCGGTCGCGACAGCTGATTGTACTGCCGTTCACCGTCGCTATCCTCCCCCTCCCACTTCCCGGTCCTTGAAAACAACAACCGGTACAGGTCATAAATTCCCGTTACCGTCCCTACCGTCGATCGCGGATTTCCGGCGTTGGTTGACTGTTCCAGGGCCAGCGTGGGAGCCAGCCCCCCGATGAATTCGAAGTCGGGTTTTTCCCTGATACCGATCCTGGAACGGATATAAGGCGAAAAGCCCTCCATGAACCGGTTTTGTGCCTCGGCATGAATGGTATCAAAGGCCAGCGACGACTTCCCGCATCCCGATACGCCGGTGATCACTGTGATCTTGTTTCTCGGGATATCCACGGAGATGTTTTTCAGGTTATGGGTTGTAACACCCCGTAGCGTGACAAACTGCGAAATTTCTGCAGTCTCCGGAGTGAGAACCTTTAAATGCGTACCAGTGATGGCAATTTCGGATTTTTCATCCATCAAAGAGTTACCATTATGTGGTAGTGATTCCCGATCCGGTCGACCGGTTGGTACAGATTGCCAGAGCGGTTGAATTTCGTCGCGGAGCGCCCGTCCTGTAAGCGATGAGGGGCAGTCCATGACCATCGCAGGCGTTCCGGCGACCACCAGTCTTCCCCCCTCCGCTCCGCTGCCGGGGCCCAGGTCGATGACCTGATCGGCAGCCTGGATGAAGGTCAGGTTATGTTCGATGGCAACGACCGTATTTCCTTGTTCAATCAGCCGGTTGATCGCCCGGAGTAACACCGCGATATCAGCCGGATGCAACCCCGTGGTCGGCTCGTCGAGCAGGTAGAGGGTGTGTGCCGATTGCGATTTCACCAGTTCTGACGCCAGTTTGATGCGTTGTGCCTCTCCGCCGCTCACCGTCGACGACCGCTGCCCGAGCGTAAGATATCCCAGTCCGATTTCATTCAACGTTTCAAGATAGTGGATGATCTTTGATTCACCGGAAAAGAATTGCAACGCTTCCGATACGGTCAGGTCAAGGATTTCGGAAATATTTTTTTCCCTGTAACGAACCGATAAAGTCCCTTCATCGAAACGTCGTCCTTCACAGGTTTCACACGGCACTTCCACATTTCCCATGAAGTACATTCCGACCTGCTGATAGCCGGCTCCCTGGCAGGTTTCACATCTTCCTCCTTCGGTATTGAAGGAAAAACGGCTTTTGTCGAATCCCCGCGCTCTCGCTTCGGGCTGTTGGGCAAAAAGATCGCGGATAAGATCGAACACGCCGGTATAGGTCGCCGGGTTGCTCCGGGGTGTCCGGCCGATGGGCGATTGATCCACTACGATCAGCTTCTTCACCGGCTCCCAACCGCTGATGGTATCAAAGTACGGATCATTCGGGGATCTGCCCTCCAAAAGACTCCGCATCGCCTGTTCCAGCACTGCTTGGGTAAGGGTCGACTTCCCCGCGCCCGACACGCCGGTCACCACGTTGAGCGCCTTCAGCCGGAAAGCAACGCTGAGGTTCCTGAGATTATGCGCACGGGCCCCTTCCAGCCGGATCTCCCCCGGTCCGGGTGAACGTGGGATGTATCGTTCCTTCTTCTCCAATTCCTTATAAATCGAAAGGGTACGGCTTTCCCTGATGATTTCGAGTGGCGTATTGTTGATATCCCCGACCGGACCGTTGTACAGTACCGTCCCCCCGTTGATTCCCGGTCCCGGACCGATATCGATAAGCCAGTCGCACTGTTCGATGAATTGCAGGTCATGCTCCACCACAATCACGGTATTCCCGCGGTCGCGGATATTTTTGAGCAATCCGAACAACCGGGGCAACGAGGAGGGATGCATCCCCACAGAAGGTTCATCGAAGATGAAGATCATCCCGCTCAGTCCCATGGTGGCAAGGGTTGCCAGCCGCAGCCTTTGCGCTTCGCCGGCCGACAGGGTATCGGCGCCACGGCCGGCCGAAAGATGGCCCAGGCCGAGCTGTTTCAGCGTTTCAACCTGGCGGTTTACCTGTGCCATCACCGGGCTGACGATGGCTTCCACTGAAGGAGGGAAAGTCATGCTCCCGAGCCGCTCCTGCAACCGGTCAAGCTGCAGATCTGCCAGTATGTCGATCGACAATCCCCCGACTTTAACGGAACGCGCTTTTTCGTTGATTCTTCTGCCCCGGCACACACTGCATTCACGGGTACGTACGAATCGTAGGATATTTTTATTCCGGTCACGCTGCAGGATGTTCTCCATCACCGGAATAATTCCTTTGTAATAACCCATTTCCCTGGGTTTGGCCGTAATGCCGCTCCAGCGCATCCGCGACTCGAGCGGGTGTTTCCCATAGGGAATTTCGATCTTATCGCTGCCGTAAAGGATGATGTGTTTCTGCTCCGGCGTAAGGTCTTTCCAGGGAATGTCGATGTGAAATCCCTCAGCCCTGCAAACCTGATCGAGGACATCGAGGGTTACCTGCGAATAGATGATATAACCGTTGGGAGCGGTGATCACGAGGGCGCCTTGCCGCAGCGTCCGGTTTTCATCGGATACCAACAGTTCCGGATCGAGAAAATCCTCCACCCCCAATCCTTTACAGGCGCTGCAGGCCCCTTCGGCAGTATTGAACGAGAAGAGCGAGCGGTTCACAGGGAACGGAGGCTGGTCCGGATCAACCACCCCGACCCGGGCGTACAAAAGCCGGAGCAGGTCATAGATGCTTGTCAGTGTTCCTACCGTGGAACGGGGGTTGGCAGTCATCGCATGCTGATCCAGCGCGATGGCGGGCGAGAGTCCGTCGATCCGCTCCACCCGCGGCTTGTGCATCTTCCCCATGAACATACGGGCATAGGATGAAAAGGAGCCCAGGTAGCGGCTTTCCGCTTCACGATAGATGACGTCGAACACCAGGGACGACTTTCCGGATCCCGACACGCCGGTGACAAGGATCAGCTTATTCCTGGGAAAGATCAGACTGACCGAATCCAGGTTATTTTCCGAGGCATGGGTGATCGAGATGGCTTCAGGAAGATTCATGGCAGCAATTTGATGCAAAAGTAGGAAAATTGCGGGTTTGGCGCCCGTTAAACGGTGCGGGTCTCCCCTCCCGGCAGGCAACTAGGCGGATCATCCCCGGCATGGGTATCGATCGGATCAGAAAACAGGGATTTCCCGGTGAAAAAAATTTCTTCGGTCCGGGGAATCCCAAACCGGAAATATGCGATATCTTTGCAGGCGACTGACCTGTGGTCAATACGGGGTATTAGCTCAGATGGCCAGAGCGCTGCGTTCGCAATGCAGAAGTCACCGGTTCGACTCCGGTATACTCCACCACCCCATCTCTTATTTCGTTGATTTAACGAGGCTTACGAAAGTATCCTGTCTCAATCTGTCTTCTCCGGCGCATGTTTTCCAATAGTATATTGATAATCTCTTTAATTTGCGCATGAATCGCGAGGCACCGAATATTTATTTTCCAATCAGAAATATCCGGAAAAATCGTGGATCAGCCTCTTTTTTACTTTGTTCCAGGTTGTATCTGGTGTTTCAATGAGTTCCGGCCAATCTGAAAGTTCGACATCTTCAAACCAGGCAAGGCTTTTCAAAACGATCGCATCATTTTGATGGGTGTATTTTTTCGGTAAAAGCCGACCCCGACGGGGTGATGTATCAAAATACCATCTGGAGCTTTGCTGACTTTACTGTCCTTTTCTAGTCATCCACCCCGGTCGACGCCACCCGCGCCTGGTCGCACGGCATGAACGATATCAACTTCTCGGTGTCGTCGTACCCGGCGATGAAGGCCGGTGCCTTTCCGGTAAGGTGTGTAAGGAATTGAGGACTGCTTTTCATATCTCTTAACATGGAATGAGATTCCCAGCGCGATGTTTACGTGATTAACAGAAGAGATTTCTGATCAAACATATCAAATCATTTTTTATATATTTTGTAATGTTATTGTTTAATGTATTCGTACATTTATAGGCCCGGCCGGTAACATATTTAAACCATGTCGTACACGGCCGGTTTATCATGATCACCAATAATTCACAGAAATATAATTTCTTGACTGTGTTAAAACAGTTTTACCTGATTACGTTTGTAAAACACTTTGTATCAGACATATCAGAGTCGTCTCTCTCTCTCTCTGCCTACCTGAATCACCAACATTTTTTAATGAAACCTGTTTTCACCATGCGGGAATCATCGAATCATTTTGCAGACAACCGCTAACCTTAGAAGTGATAGGGAAAAATGACCTGGATGGCTGTAGCTCCCACCCGCTCTCCGGGGAACGGGAGCCGAAACCAACATTCACATTCATCACTTAATGTTGAAAGGGAGAACGTACAATCCATTTTATGTAAGTTTATTTTTATTGTTAACATTATCACATTCTCATACTGATCATATGATATTGGGCTTCTTGTTTGAATGACAGATCAAATCAATTATTTAGTAACACATTAATTAAACAGTTATGAAAAAAATATTTCTTTTACTCGTCCTTTTTGCCACTGTTCATTGTGGAATGGCCCAATTTTTAACCATGCCCTTAAACTATCCCAATACTGGCAGTTACTATTCCCCAAATATAGTTTCAATTGTGGATGCAGATCATGTTTGGATTGGGACTCAAAAGCAACAACCATCTACATTGTATATGGTTAAATACTCAGTAGCGGTTAAAACCTCTGATGGAGGCAACACGTGGCAATTTGACTCAATACCGGTACCCGGTTCTCCAATGATAGTCGATGTTGCTTCCTGGGACGCTAATACTTGCTATTATCTTTTTGCAGACCTTAGCTCTGGTGGCGGCTCTGTGTGGAAAACAACTGATGGCGGATCCACATGGACAAAAAAAACGACTACGCAGTTTAACGGTAGTTGGGCCGATTTTATTCACCTTTTCTCTCAGAATGACTGCCTTGCATTGGGTGATCCTGTGAATGGCTATTTCGATATTCAAATATCACAAGATGGTGGGGATACCTGGACCCGTGTTCCGCAGGCCAATGTTCCTGCCAAACTTCCGGTTGAATCAGGTATTGGAGGTAAATCTTACAGCGCAATCGGAAATACAATCTGGTTTGCTTCCTCTGCAGGACGTTGTTTTAAATCTGTCGACGGAGGCAATAACTGGACAGCTGTAATGGTTGAACCCAGTACAGATCATCAGATATGGCAGGTCTGCTTCACCGATTTGCTGCATGGTGTTTTCTACAAGAGGAATGCTATTCCGGCAGTCTACTATAAATCCAGTGATGGAGGCGCAACCTGGACATCTTTCACGATGGTTCCTGAAAAATGGATGCCCGGAATAAGCCGTGTCGATGGAATATATGGTGGATATATTCTGTGTGCGCAAGACACAACGGGTTGGCTGCCAACTTCAGTTTACTATACTCATGATTTTTTCAACTCTTTAAATAAAATAGATTCAGGTTTATACTCAAATACCTTCGTCTATTTTAAAGATGCAAATACAGGTTGGTTAAGTGGCGCTTTTCATCCTGATACCAATATTTACAAATTTAATGGTGTTTTGACATCTGTTGTAGATAAAATTATCGCAGATGAAAAACTGACAATCGTGCCGAATCCAAGTTGCCAGTATTCATTGATAAAATTCCCCGCAGTATTTATTGGTCACAAAAAAACGTTGAAAATCAGCGATTTCTCTGGAAAGATCATCGGGGAATTCAAGCTAAATCAGAATGACCATTCAATGAACCTTAAATCATCATCCTATCCGAATGGAGTTTATTCTATTGAATTAATTTCGGATGATGGGCTTTCAGCGAATAACCGGTGGATTATATATCATTAAGTTATTGAACTGTATCAGATTGATAAATTTTCTATGGCAAATCAGAATGATTGCCTGAAATGCTTACCTGTCATAAAAATCATGAACGGTTTGAGATTTATTGCCTTTTTATCCTTGTTCCTGATACCTTTTATGCAGGTAAAAGCCGACCCCGACGGGGTGGTGTATCAAAACACCGGATCGTCCTGTTTGACTACTACGACGGGCAAAGCCGTGCGGGTGTTAAGGTGACGGAATCTTTTTGTTTGAATGGTTTCACAGCCACCCCGACGGGGCGCTGTATCAACAGTTCAGAATTTCCCGAATTTCAGCGCGAGGTTGACACTGAAGTTATTGATCAGGTCAGCGCTGGTATTCATCAGGTCGAGATCGGGCGTGTACCGGTATGAAACACCGGCATCGAGCCGCATGAATTTCAACAGATTCAGCTCAACCATGACGCCGGGTTCTACCACGAAGAAAGAATCCCAGTCGAGGGTGTTGTTGTCATAACTGCTGTTGTGGCGGTAAGTCCAGGTATTGTAGACCAGCCCTCCTCCCCCGATCAGGATCGGAAAATTCACGTGAACCGGATAGGACGGGAGTATCCTGAACTCGAACTTCACGCCGCCATAACCTCCATACAAATATGCGCCATACATATCCTGAATATTGTCGTACCACAGATTCTGCGAATTCAGGATTCCGTAACCGGCCAACCCGACCGAAAAGAAATGGTTGAGGATGATCCCGCCGCTCAGTCCGCCGATAAATACATCCCTGCCCTTGAATTGGGTATAAGATGCTTCAGGTCCGATAAAATATCCCACCTGGACCTTATGATCCGACTTCCTGAAAATCGTTTTAATTTCATCCTGGTTATCCGATGTTTTCGCCTGGGTCTGATCATCCTGGGCAAAAAGCATCAGGGATGGAATAAAGACCAGCAGCAACAGGAAAATTTTTGTTTTCATGGCGGTTGATTATTGGTTTACCAAAGATAACTCATATAAATTAAATATATTTGAATCGACGAAAAAAAAGTGTGAAAGATCCGTTTGAACCTAATCGGAGATCGATATTTGTAAGAATTCAACCATTTGAGTCAGCGCTATGAGCAAAGAGATGTGGGACAGCAGGTATGCTGCCGAAGAGTATGTTTACGGCAAGGATCCGAATGCATTCTTTAAAGCCGAAATTGATATGCTCGTTCCGGGAACCCTGTTGCTGCCGGCCGAGGGAGAGGGCCGCAATGCCGTTTACGCCGCGGGCAAACACTGGGATGTACACGCGTTGGATCAGAGCGTCGAGGGGCGTAAAAAGGCGTTCAGCCTGGCCCTCGGGGCCGGGGTGACCATCCGGTACGACCTTGCTGATCTGATGTCGGTGGATTTGTCCGCCGACCACTTCGATGCCATCGGACTGATCTTTGTCCATCTTCCATCCCCGGTAAGAAACCTGTTCCACATCCGGGTGAGCGAATGGCTGAAACCTGGGGGAACGCTGATCCTGGAAGGGTTTTCGAAAGAGCAAATTCGTTTCACTTCGGGTGGCCCCCGCGATCCCGACATGCTCTTTTCGACCACCGATCTGCAGAAAGATTTCAGCGGTCTTGAAATTCTGAAACTCGAACAATTGGAAACCTTCCACGACGAAGGCGCTTTTCACCGGGGCAACTCCTCCGTGGTCAGGATGGTGGCGCGAAAAAAATCCGCTTCCCTTTAGTAGATCACCAGTTTTACTGTGCTCCGCCGCTCCCGGTCCTGCAACTGCAAGATATACGTTCCGGCCGGGTAACCGCTCAGGTCGAGGTTCATAACTGAAACGCCGTCATTGTCAGGGCGGAGGGTGATGGTCATCAGCCGGATGCCTTCGACGCTTAATAGATCCGCCGTCGATTCTGCGGAAATGCCCCTGACTGTCAGTTTTGTCATGCCGTGTGCCGGATTCGGCGACAGCGAAATGCTCAGGTCCTGACTTTCGTTTTCGGGGATCGCGGTACAGGGATCGAGGGTGATGGTCACGATGTTGAGTGAATTGGTGGTACAAGGAATGAACGGGGTTACCAGAAGTCTGAGTGTGACAGAACCAGAGGTTTTGTCATGCATCCCGGGAATGTAGCCTGAATTCGGCGAGGTGGGATCGGTAAAATGACCGTCACCCGAAGTTGCCCACGCGATCTTATTGTAGTTATACGCATAGGAATTCAGGTATACGGGCGATACATACCAGCATACCGTGGTATCGTCGCCGGCATAGGCCTCGGGTGCCGAAACAAGTTTAAAAGAGACCGTATCGTGCCGTACCTGACTGCCATCACCAACTGCCACGATGTATTTCGTTGAGGTATCGGGTTTGACTTTCGGGCTTTTCAGGTTCGACGTGAATCCGGCGGGGACGGAGGTCCAGGAATAAGAGTAACTGCCTGATCCCCCATATCCGTAAGCGTTGAGTTGAACCGAGTCGGTGGCGGTCGAACACTGGATGGCCGGTGTGGCTGAGGCGGCCGAAGAAAACACGTTAGCGTATGTAAATGAGGCGATACGCGTCTGCCACGAACTGGAAGAAGAGGTGGGGTAGTATTCGGTGGTGTACCAGAAGGTCGTCGGTGCTGCCGGATCAACGCTGATGGCGCTGTAGTCGCCCCAACGGCACCGGCCGCTCCAGATGCCGGTCTGGCTCCCGCCACCCTGTTTGATGACCCGCTCGGCGATCGTCATCTGGTTGAGCGGATCCGCTTTCAGCCGGCCGGTATACCGGATCGCGGGATGCATGGCCGCGCTCGAAACCGAATACCCCATGGCGATGGTCCCGGCGGTATCCTGGGCGATGCTGCCCATCCACCGCGAATGGCCGTCGGCCGGGGCATAAGTGCTTTGCTGGTAAATCGACCAGCCGCTGCCGCTTTTGCGGAGTTCGTACCAGCGGATGCCGGCTACCCCGGATCCCGCATCAACCGTATGATTTAATACCATCGAACTGTATGCGCCGAACTTACGGTACTGTTGACGGAACATCAGCCGGTCGGCCAGCGGATCCAGCTTTTTATCGGTTCCCAGTTGCGGGATCCCGTCACCCCAGCTCCCGATGGTGCTGAACGGGTTAACCGGAAGATAGTTGATATTCCCGAAGGTGGAATTGGCCGGATTGACCCAATCGGCATGAAATTCGTAAACGCCCAGTTTCTGCGGTCCATCGGTTCTGACAAAGGTGAAATAGTTCGGGGTTCCATACGCGGGAAAGGGTCCATCACAATCGGACGGGAGCAACGAGATGAACCCGTCGGCGCCGGGCGCCACTGTAAACGAGATCATCGCGGCATCCGGATCGCCTGCCAGCATGGCTGTACGGTCGAAACAACAGGCTCCGTTGCCGACCCAGCCTGCGCCGCCGGTTCCGAAACTGTTGATCGACATGTAGTAACCATCAGGCCAGACCCCGAATTTGGGATAATCGGGCATGTCGAAGAAAATGTACTGATACCGGTACCAGCTTCCCATGGGGTCAGGCGTCTGCGAAACGGCAATCATCATATAAAACGGGGCGTACGAAGAACCGTGGGGCAGCGAAAATTGCGAAAAGAACCACCGGTCGGCCTGTTCATCATACAAAACCACGGCGTCGCCGTCGTTGGAATTATTCGGCAACCCCGACCAGATGCTTGCACTGGCATAGGGGCCAAAGATCTTGTTTCCGCTTTTATTAAAGATGGCATAGGAACAATTCACAACCTGGAAGAAATGGTTCAAGCCAATTTCGCCATGGGTATCGGGGGGGACATAACCTCCGCCGTTGCCCAGTCCGTCAACATTGATGACCGTTGTATCCGACAGGAGCGCACCCGGCTTGTCCTGAATGGAAGGATCCTGAAGCCAGGCCATTTTGGGAATGGATTGATTCCGGTCGTCGGCAAACTGATTTTTTATAACACCATCCTTCCAACTCCCGTCATACTTTTGGGGCAACGCTTTCACCATATCACGCAGCGGTGGTGATACATCAAAATAAACCGCTTTCTGGTAACGTGGCGCCGGAAGTGATCGCTGAGCCTGAACCAGAAACGATGAGAATAGCAGTGTGAAAATCAAGGTAATAGAATGCTTCATAGGTGAAAGATTGGTGATCAATTTTAGGATTTAAGGATTTTTTCCGCTCCTGACCGGTTCCGTTCCGATTGTCATTTTATCGGTTCCGGCATGGGGGGCGGGAGAAGATGATGCAAAATTAACAGAAAAGAGTTTTATAATATATGGAAAGGTGTAATTTTGTTTACAACATACCCGGATCGTTTTATTAGAACATGAATCGATACCCATGAATATCAAGACTTTTCAGACAGATTCCATCGCCGGATTGCACCGGGAATGGTCAAATCACACAACGGATGGTTTCAGTCCCGTGGCGGCCATCGTTTTTGCATCGGTAAGCCTGCCATTACAGGAGGTCTGCGCCTTTTTTGAGGAACGGTCAGTCAGGGTTTTCGGCGCCAGTACCTGTGGGGAATTTTTGTACGACGACCGGGTACAGGTCATTTCCGACGGAGCCATGGTGTGTCTGTTGCTCGATTTGAAACCGGGTACGTTTGGGATCAAAATGTTCGGAGGGGCCGACATAACCTCCCGGGATTTAGGGAAACAGTCGGGTGCCTGGGCAGGACAACAGTTTGCCGATCCGTTGATCCTCGTGATGGCCAGCGGGCTTAACACCGACGGAGAGCAGCTTGTCAGGGGTATCCAGGAGGTATTGGGCGAACAGGCCATTCTGTTCGGAGGGCTGGCCGGCGATGATGCCCGGTTTGTACAGCCGGTAGTCTTCACGGAGCAGGGGCTGGATCCTAAAGGGTCGATCGTCATGGTTTTCGACGGCAGCCATTACCGGCTCGAAGGAATTGCCACCAGCGGTTGGGTCAGCATCGGCGCGGATAAGGTGGTGACAAGCTCGGAAGGGAACATCGTTTATACCATCGATAACGAGCCGGCTCTCGACGTTTACCGGGAGTATCTGAACATCCGGGAAGAGGAGCTTCCTGAGATCGGTGTCGAGTACCCCCTCCTGTTGAAAAAGAAGGGCATGCGCGATGTGCTGAGGGCCGTAACCAACGTCGACCGGGAAAAGAAAGCGCTGATCTTTGCCGGCTCTGTCCCTGCCGGATCTGTGGTTACCTTTTCCAGCTCTCCCGGGTTTGAGATCATCGAAACCACCGTTGCAGAAGTAGCCTCGTTCCATGAGATACACCGCGACGCGGACATCCTCATCCTCTTTTCCTGCATGGCCCGTCACAACGCACTGGGCCCGACCATTTCGGAAGAGATCAGCGACGCCTGGAAGCGCTGGAACCGGCCCCTGATCGGGTTTTTCACCTATGGCGAAATCGGAAGCCATCCCAACGAATCATGTGACTTTCACAATGAGACTTTTACCATGGTTGCCCTGAAAGAATTGGATTAATGGATCAACTCCGTGCATTTATCGGCCGCGTAATGCAACTGTCACCCGGGACAGACTTTTCAGAAATGAAGGCTGCTATCCTCGAGGAACTGGAGAAGATCAACACCGATTACGACCGGTTGAAATTCAAATATGAACGCTTGAACAAGGAGAAGAACATCCTCAATTCCCTGCTCACCCGTACCACCATCGATCTGAAAAAAGCCTCGGAAAACCTGAAAATCCGGGCTGAAGAACTTTCGACTCTGCTGGCGACCATCCCGGCATTCATCTATTTCAAGGATTTGCAGCTTCGCTATGTTCTGGTAAACAATTCTTTCACGGAGCTGGTCAGGCTTCCGTACGACCAGATCATCGGGAAAAAAGTAAGGGATGTTTTCCCGGGATATGATAGTGATATTTATGAATCAAAAGAGCTGGAGGTATTGGCCACCGGGATTGCGCTATATGATATCGAGGAGATGTTTGACGACGGTACGCGAAAGCGGTACGGAAGCACCAGCATTGCCCCAATCAGGGATCCGGGTGGTAAAATCATCGGCCTGGTTGGCGTTTCCCGGGATATCACGGAGCGGAAGCGCCATGAAGCGGAACTCAGACAGGCCAAAGAGATGGCCGAGGCAGGAACGGTCGCCAAAAACGAGTTTATCGCGAGCGTGTCGCATGAATTCAGGACCCCGATGAACGGAATCCTTGGCCTGTCGGAAATTCTGAAAAACACCCCCCTCGATCAGGAACAACAGGAATTGCTGCGGGGAATCTCCGTCTCGGCTGAAAATTTGCTTACCCTCGTCAACGATGTTCTTGATTTTTCAGCCATCGAAGCCGGAAAAATGGAACTCAATTTTCATCCCTTCTTACTCAGCCGGGTCATGGAGGATATCGACCTGATGATACGACACAAGGCACAGGAGAAGGCGCTCGGTTTTACCATCGAAACGGCCGAATCGGTTCCCGATGCTTTGTGCGGCGACTCAAAACGACTTCGCCAGGTTTTGATCAATCTGATTCAAAATGCTTTAAAATTTACAGAAAAGGGCGCTATCAAGGTTTTAATCGGGGTTGAACAGTTCACCGGAAACAAAGTCGAACTGCGTTTCGAGGTCCGCGACACCGGAATCGGGATCCCTGAGGAAGCCCTTGATTCGCTGTTTCAGGTCTTTTCGCGGGTGCGGCAGGAGAAAACTAAAATGATTGCGGGCACCGGACTTGGACTCTCCATCTGCAAAAAGATTACCACCATGCTGGGGGGGTCAATCGGCGTCAAAAGCAAGCAGGGAATCGGGTCCGGTTTCTGGTTCATCCTCCCATTCTCCCTCACCTCAACCGGAATCGAACAGGCGCCGGGAATACCGGTACAGGATTCGGAAAGTTTTGACGGGAAAACGGTACTGGTGGCAGAGGACAACCTGATCAACCAACGTGTGGTGGCCTACCAGTTGCATAAGATGGGCTTCCTCATCGAGATGGCGTCCGACGGCATTGAGGCCTATGAAAAATACCGGGAAAACAAATACGACCTGATCATTCTCGACATCCAGATGCCCGGAATGGACGGTTACCAGGTTGCGCGTGCCATCCGGGAACGGGAGAAGAATGGCCCGGTCCGCTCCAGAATCATCGCGCTGACCGCCAATGCCATGAAAGGCGACCGTGAGCGCTATCTTGAAGCGGGTATGAACGGATATGTAACCAAACCATTTACCTTTGAACAGCTCCGGGAGTCTGTCAGCCAGGTATTAAAATAAAGCTTTTACCATAGCATTTGCCGGATTGAGCCTCCCTGCCCCTATTACCTGATAAATTTCCCCGTGAATTCCTGCGCTCCACCCCAGATCCGGATGAAGTACATACCCGCCGGGAGTAAACCTACCCCGATCTGCGTCTCCCGGCCCGAAATTATTCCCGAAAGAACTTTCCGGCCATCATCACTGAAGATTTCAAAGTTCGCATCCGGGGCACCATAATTCCGGATGACGGTCAGATTGTCGCGTGCAGGATTCGGCGCCAGGAGCGTCGTCTTTGCCCGGAATGGTTCGGCGATCGCGTCGACCGTGTTTACGCCCGTGATCAGCTGCAGGTCGGGATCGAACAGCAGCGAATCGGCGGTAAAAGGCAGGGTGAAGGTGAAAGTTTCACCCGAAAATTCATTCCAAACGGTCACGGTGGTGTCGGTTACGGAATTTTTCACCCGCAACGGGAGCAGCATCCTGAAAAAATCAACCGAGGGATGTGATTGAATCTGGTTGACGGTAAAGGTCAGTTGATCGCCCGATTGCGACCAGTTGATGTGGTACGTCGGGTATCCTTCACCGGTGAACCAATCCCTGAAATACCAGGAAAGATCGGCGCCGTAAGCATTTTCCAGGTGCGAGACCAGGTCGGAAGTCCGGGCAAACCGGTACGCGAGAAGGGTATCGGAAAGGTAACGGTTCAACGCATCATAGAAAGCCGAATCTCCCATGATCCACCGGAGCTGGTGAAGGATCATGGCTCCTTTGGCGTAAGAGAGCCTGGAGTCGAAGATCCGGTCGATGCTGGAGGTGTCGCTGCAATACACTGATCCTCCCGGCTGGATAACGATTTTCTGAATCCGTACCTGTCGGAATCTTTTCCACCAGGAGGGAGCCAGGTACTCGTAGCACAATCCCGACAGATAGGTGGCAAATCCTTCATTCAGCCAGATATCGGTCCAGCTTCCGCAGGTGATTTTATTTCCGAACCAGGAATGGGCCAGTTCGTGCACGATCAGCTCGAATCCGAAAGCGCCCATGAAGCTCATGGTCTGGTGTTCCATACCGCCCCCATATCCGCACTGGGCATGTCCGTAATGCTCTTTTTGAAACGGATAGATTCCGAACAGGGAATCGAAAAGCCGGATCATGGGAACGACCTGGATGGTCTGGCTGCTTACTACGGCTGAATCCTCGGGATAGATATAGTTTGGCACATCGAGGGTATCGGTACCGAATTCAACGGTATGGTGATATTCCGAAAACCGGGTGACGCAGATGCACACGAGGTACGCGGCAATCGGATAATGGTGTTTCCAGTGAAACCGCCATAGACCTCCCTCCCGGATTGTTGAAACCGGCAGTCCGTTGGCCACCGCGGTGTAGCCTGCAGGTGTCTCGATGAGCAGGTCGACCGAGTCGGCTTTGTCGGTCAGCCTGTTCTTACAGGGCCACCAGTCGCTGGCGCCATACGGTTCCGACAGGGTCCATAGAACCGGAATATCGCTGTGGATGCCTGTTTCAAATGATTCGGAACCATTCAGCGGAGGCACTCCATGGTAATGCACGGTGACCGAATCCACCGGGGCCGGCAGAATGGGCAACTTCATGTAAATCATTTCGGCATCATGGCTCCAGGCGACAATTCCCCCTTGATAAGTGACGGAATCGACCGTCAGATCCGAACTCAGATCGAGCGTCAGGGAATCAGGCGACGGGCCGAGCGGTTTAAAAACCAGGGTGACCGATCCTGAAATTGCCCGGACGGCCGGATCGATAAACCAGCGACAGCGGTAAGAGGCAACATCGTAATTGGCGCCGGTACTGCTTTCTTTCGTCAGATATCGCACAGCAGGTGATCCTTTGTCGGCTCTCGAAATATAATCCAGATCGTCGGGATTAAAGCCTATCTGGGCGTAAAGTATGGCAGGGAAAAAAAATGCAAACAGGAAAAATCTCAGGATAGCGGGATGCCGATCCACCCGAATTGGAAAGTGTCCGGAAATATAATTCATCTTCGGTTCAGGTTAACGGAAGGCGGACGGTAAATACGCTTCCGCTCCCCTTCTCGCTGGTGACAATAAGTTTACCTTTGTGGAGGGTGACATATTCTTTGCAGAGAATCAATCCGAATCCCGATCCGGTTTCGCCTCCGGTGCCCTTCGACTTATAATTTTCATCCAGCCGGAAGAGTTTGCCCAATTCCTCCTCCGTCATACCGACTCCGTGATCAGATACGGTAATGCTCACTTCCTTGTCCTGTTTTTCCAGCCGGATCTGGACGCGGTCGCCCGGCTGGGTGAATTTTACAGCATTGGAGATGAGATTGCGGAAGATGGTCAGCAACATATCAGAGTCGGCATTCATCTCAAGTGGACCCGGGTATTCAAATTCAAGCTGGATTTTTTTCAGGATGGCTGATGGTTCAAGTATCTGGATGGTCTCAGATATCAGATCGGTGACATTACACGTTTTGATCACTGGTTTTACCGATCCCGACTGGAGACGTGACCATTCGAGGATCTCTTCAAGCAGTTTATAGGTACTCCGGCTCACTGTGTACAGCCGGTCTATCGCAAGGGATTTCTCTTCCGGGGTCAGGCCTTTGTCGTTTTTCAGAATATCCGTGAAGCCGAGGATGGCATTGAAAGGTGATCGCAGGTCATGACCGATGATTGAAATAAACCGCATCAGGATCTTATTCGATTGATCAAGCTGTCCGGCGATCCGGTCAATTTCTTTCCATTGCCTGCGTTGGTACAAAATAAAAAACGCGGCGCCTGCAAGCAGCAGGATCAACAGGGCTCCGATCAAAATGTAAGTCCGTTGGCGACTGGCCGAAAGGTCCTGTTGATAAAGCAACTCTTCATTTTCGTTGCGTTGTTTTTCCTCGCTCAGGCGGGTATTGAATTCCTGAAGCTGTACCAGTACCTTTTGCTCATAGATGTTCGACCGGGTTAAATAGTAAAGGGAAGAATAGTAATGTGCTTTTTTATAATCACCCTTTCTCACATAGATCGTTTCCAGGCTCAGGCAGGCCAATACGACATACTTGGGAATATTCATGTTCTGAGCCATCTGAAGCGCCTTCAAATTCATCGTTTCCGCCTCAGGCTTCGCATAAGCATCATAAACCCGGGCAATATTGATCAGGATCAGGGGTTCATCTTCGGGATAAACCCTGGTAACGATGGGAAGCGCTTTATTGAAATAATCAAGCGCCTTGTCATAATTCTGCCTTCTCAACTCCAGATACCCGAGAATATTCAGGTTATTGTAAACCAGCAAATCATCTTTCAACCGGGTCGCAATCGCGAGAGATCCGGTAGCGAACTTTTCCGCCGAGTCGCATGGAAGGTCCAAGCTTTCGACCAATGAAGCTGCCAGCCGGTTGTAAACCGATGCGATCAAACTGCTGTCTCCGATTTTGAAAGCTATCATACGGGCCTGGTAAAGATATTGGTAGCATTGGTCATACAAACTATTCCCGCGCAGGATGTCTCCCACGAAGGTCATCATTTTCACCATCCCCCGGTAGTTTTTACGTTGTTTGTAAAAGTTTAGTGCCTTCAAAGCATTGGTTATAGCGTTCTCGGCATTTCCCTTGTAATAGTCTTCGTAAGCAACCCGGTACATGGCCATAGCGACGCTGTCGTCGAAAAAACCAAACGATCCGGCAATGGATATCGCTTTCTCGTATTCAATCAGGGCGGCAGAGCGGTCGTGATTGTACAATTCCGAACCCTGGTTGATCATCCTGTGAATAAGCAACGAATCCGGCTTCGATGCTTGCAGTGAAAGCAGTAACATCATCAGAACCAGGGTTACTACCAGATGTCGCATAAGGGAGGCTTTAGGATCGGTATCAACTTTTGTTCAAATTTACGCAATTTTCCGACTCCTGATCTATTTTGTTTTCTTCATATATAATGAGGCATTCAAATATGCCTCCGGCTTCCAAACCGCGATGAACACCGTTGCTATTGCTATCACTTCCTGCAAACCCGGATTGTACGGGAACTTTCACCCGCAATACAAAGCACAAATGAAAAGAGGGTGGCTCTCAAAATAAGCCACCTTCTTTTCACACCTGAAAAAAATTCAGGCGTTATTCCGAAATCACAATTTTACGGATCAGCGTACCCTGACTGTTTCCGATCATGACATGATAAATTCCCGGCGGTACCGGCCTCAGATCGATCATCTGCTCAAGGTCTCCGTCGACCATGAGTTCTGGAATCTCAAATATTTTTGATCCCAGGTTGTTAAATACAGCGACCTTTAGTTTCTCCCCGGTTGTTCCCTGAACGGAAAGTTTAAACCTGCCGTCATTGGGAACGGGATAAAGGCTTACCTGCAATCCAGCCGGCTCGCTCAGACCGGTCATGATGACTTGTACGCGGTCGGAGGGTACCGAAGAGCAACTGTTCAAGGTGACCACGATCCAGTAATACCCGCTCTGGGTTGCGGCATAATAAGGCCAGACGGCCCCTGTAATGGGTTGTCCCGTTCCGTCGGGCGTCACACTGAAGTACCACTGGTTACCGGCGATTGCCGAGCTGGTCAGGATGGACCCGTTCTGTGTGATCGAAGGTTTCACGGGAACCGGGTAAACGCCGACTGCCAAAGGTGCCGACAGGGCTCCGTTACCACAGGCATTGGTACCCCGCACGGTGATGTCGCCCGAAACCGCACTGGCTCCGAAGCTCACGGTGATGGCATTGGTATTTTGCCCGTTGGTGATCGTTGCGCCGGTCGGGAGGGTCCACGTGTACCCTGGGGCATTGGTAATCACCGGAACCGAGAAGAGGTTTCCTGTTGATCCCAGACAAACGGAGCTGGCGCCCGTGATGGTTCCCGCAGCGGCCGGCAACGGGTTGACGGTCACGGCCAGTGCGATCGAAGGAGCTCCATTCCCGCACAGGTTGTTGCCAATTACTGAAATGGCGCCTGAAACGGCATCCGGGGCAAAGTCGACAGTGATGTTATTGGTCCCGTCGCCCGACGCAACGGTTGCCCCGGCCGGGAGGGTCCAAACATATGAGGTCGCGTTGACGATGGTCGGGATCGAATAGGATACACCCAGAGATCCTGCACAAACCGTGTCCATTCCCGTCACAGCGCCGGCAGCGGCAGGAATCGGATTGACGGTTACATTAAGCTGAGTCGGTGTTCCGGCTTGACAACCATTGGAGCCGGCGTAGTTGACGGTAACATTTTGAGTTCCAGGTAAATTCCAGGAGATTTTAACCAGGTTGGTTCCGGCCCCCCAGACGATCGAACCGCCCCCAGAAACATTCCACGTGTAGTTGGTAAACCCGGATTCAGTAGTATAGGTATGGTACCCGGAGTTGACACACAATTCGTTCAATCCGCTGATGGTCGGCGTCGGGGCTGTATTCACAGTAACCGGGTAGACCACCGCGGCTGCCGCACAGCCGTTGGCGTTGGTGTAGGTAACCGACACATTCTGGGCTCCCGAATTGTTCCATTTCACCGTGACCGTCGCGGTTCCTGCGCCAGCCGTGATGGCTCCTCCTGAAGAAACAGTCCACGTGTACCCAGTCATCCCGGTCTGAGTGACATAAATATTCCCCGTCGATCCCTGGCAAACCGTGGCAGGACCCGTGATCACCGGTACCGGAGTCGGGTTAACGGTGAGGGCCAATGTCGAAGGCGTTCCGTTTCCACACGGACCGGTTCCAAATACACTCACATTCCCCGATGCAGTTCCGATTGTGACGATGATGGAGTTCGTTCCTGCACCGGCTGTGATGACTGCTCCTGCAGGTAAAGTCCATGTATAACTGGTGGCATTGGTGATCGGGGCAATGGAATAGACAACACCTGTAACTCCGGCACAAACCGTTGCAGGACCGCTGATGGGTCCGGCAGGGCCGACGGGTGGACAACCGGCCATGAAATACTGGTCGGCGCCATAGGTGGTGCCTCCCGCGTTCACGCCAACACATCTGAAATGATAGGTGGTGTTGTTTACCAATCCTGAAATATTCGCCATAACAGCGGTTGGTGTGATACCATTAACCGTAATCGGAACTGCAGGAACAACATTGCCGTATGAAATATTCAGTCCCCATTCAAATGTGACCGTTGTGGCCACGTTGTTAGCCGTCACCGTTCCGTTTAGTTGGGCCGATGTGGTGGTGATATTCGTCGCCGGATTTGTAACGACCGTTGGCGGGCCTCCGGTGGTAAAGGTCATGTCGTTGCCATTGGTGGGTCCTCCCGAATTCACGGCGACAACACGATAATGGATCAGTGTATTCTGAGGTAATCCCGAAACGACAGCGCTCACCGGTTGATCGGCATTACCGGTCAGACTGGGCGGAACTGCTACCACGGTTGATCCGTAAGAGGTAGTAGTTCCGTACTCGAAGGTTACGGCTGTGACTGCACCGTTGGGATTGACAGTACCATTAAGGGTACCGCCCGTGAGGTTGATGGCAGTAGCGTCGTTCGTGACGGCAATTGGTGGCGCAACGGCCGTGGTGAAGGTCATGTCGTCGCCATTGGCTGTACCTCCGGTGCTAACCCCTTTGATCCGGTAATGATAAAGTGTATTGGGCATGAGGCCTGTAATATTAGCCGTGATAGGGGTAACAGTACTTCCGGTAACTGTGGGTGGAACACCGGCAACTACGGAACCGTATGAAGTGGTAAGTCCATACTCAAAAGTGACAGCAGTGGACAGGTTATTGGCGTTCACAGTACCATTCAGTGTGGCGGTAGCGCTACCAATCGCCGTGGCAGCGGTTGTTACAACAATGGGACCAAGGGCAACCGGTAATTGTTGATTCCAGGTCTGGGCGACTTCGGCATCCGACAGTGCCCTGTTGTACAGCCTGAATTCATCCATCTGGGTTCCCGAGTTAATGCTGTTGCTTGAGCTGTATCCCCCGACGAGGAAAGTGCCGGTACCGGTAAAAGTGACGGCATTTTGGGGCACGGAATTACTGAGAACTCCGTTTTTAAATACCTTGACCTCGGATCCCGTGTACACAAGATGAATTACGACCGGGCCCGGTGAGATTGTGTTGATGGGAACATCCGTGAAACCAGTGCCCCGGAGGAGAAGGTTCCCATTTCCGGCGACACCGCCCGTAAAACAGCGAAAACTGCCGGCGGTGTTGTCACCAAAATAGTAATAGGTAGTGGAAGAGGTTGCCGGAAAGTTGTTGAGCCAGAAGGAGATGGTCCAACCGGTCGATGGTAAGGCTGTAGCCCAGCCTGTACTCAGTCGGTTGGAGGTGGAGGTGAGACCGTTACCCAGCAGGGCTGTTCCGAACTGCCCGGCGCCGCTCACCGTTTGCCCGGTAAGTACCGCGGGATTTGTCCCCACGGGAGCGCTGGCATAGTTCTGTTGATCGCCCGGAGCATCAAATTTGTAGTACATGTACTCTGGGACATTCTGCGCAAAGGCCATAACACTGATTACAGCCAGGAAAATCACGCCGCAGATACGGCGCATGAAATTGGTAGATCCTGTTTTCATGGGTGTGGTTTTTGGTAAAATTTACTAATTATAAGTATTTATGATTGATTTGTATTACCAATATTCCAAAGTTAAAAACAAAATTCAAATCAATCGCCATCAGATATGATTTATTTTCTTATGTCATATTCAATTGTCAGAATTTATTTATCTTTATTTACTGAAATCTGAAGATCCAAAACCGGTACAGGGCCGCTGACAAGCCTCCTCCATTCAAAACACCATGACGCATTCGGGATCGGAAAAATTCAGTTTCTTTCATTGCTAATGAATACTTAATACTTCTAATAACCATGTCGTTTGCAGCTAAAATCAAAAGCAATCCCCGGCTGAAAGCCTGGGCACACCGGGCATTGATCCCAAAGAACCAGGCGCGTCCCCGGCTTTGGGTCCGCTGGTTTGTGAATCCGTTCATCCATCATAAAGGGAAACATTCGCTGATCCGTCGGTCGGCGCGAATGGATATTCTGCCTTTCAACCGGTTTTCATTGGGCGATGATTCCACGATCGAGGATTTCACGACCATCAACAATGGTGTGGGCGATGTGATTATCGGCGACCGGACCCGGGTTGGACTGGGGTGCACCGTGATCGGACCGGTTAAGATCGGCAACGATGTCATGATCGCGCAAAATGTCGTGATGTCGGCCCTCAACCATAGGTATGAAGATGAATCCCTGCCGATCTCCCGCCAGGGGGTGACCCGTAATGCCATCGAAATCGGGGATGAGGCCTGGGTCGCGGCCAACTGTGTCATCCTTTCCGGTGTGAAAGTGGGAAAACATTCCGTGGTAAGTGCGGGAAGCGTGGTACGGCGCAATGTACCGTCCTATTCCGTCGTCGCCGGAAATCCGGCCGCGGTGATCAAAAAACGGAACCCCGACACAAAAGTCTGGGAATGGAAAATCTGACCACCTGAAAACTGTGCGACTGGTCACCCTCTTTTATACTTCAACTTTATAAAAATTCAGCTGTACCAGGAGGATATTATTGATTACCAGATCATCATGCCCTGGAAAACAATCCGGCAACCTTTGTGAATAGAACAACAAAACTGATTATTCAGTTATCATTATTTCCTACCTTTGAACCCTAAAAACATGCTAACATCCAAACTCTCTTCTCTGTCGGGCATGGTTGATAACTTTCTTCCGAAGCCGATCCGAAGAAGGTTATAACCATCTTTAAATCCCCTCTATGAAAAACAAAACCATTATCTTCTGTATGACCCTGGCAATGATGATTGCCGGTACGGCACTCTTTGGACAGGTCGGGATCAACACCGACGGAACCCAACCTGACAACTCAGCCATGCTCGATGTGAAAAGCACCTCCAAAGGGCTGCTCATCCCCCGCATGACCACCGCCCAGCGCAATGCCCTGGGCTCGCCCGCCAACGGCCTCCTGGTGTACGACCTCACCCTCGGCACAATGTACTATTATAATTCGGGCTGGACTCCCTTCACCACCAGCGCATCGGGGTGGCAAACCACGGGCAACAGTGGAACAAACCCCGCCACAAACTTCATTGGGACGATCGATGACAAGGCGCTGGTTTTTAAGACATTCAACGGCAAGTCAGGTTTGATTGAGACCTCAAACGGAAACAACACGGGTTTCGGTTACCTTACCTTATCGAACACAAGCACAGGCACCGGCAATTCAGCATTCGGGTATAGAAGTTTAAATATGAATACCCTTGGATCGGCCAATACCGCCATCGGAAAAGAAGCTATGTATTCCAATCATTCCGGGTTTTCGAATGTCGCAATTGGAATAAAGGCATTATACAATAACACATTCAAAAGCAACCTGGTGGCCATTGGCGATTCTGCACTATATAATAACGGAAACATTACAACTGGAATTGTCGAAGGGGTTTCCAATACGGCAGTCGGGTCAAAAACCCTTTTCGCGAATACCAAAGGCTCCTGGAATACCGCCGTTGGTTCCATTGCGCTATACTCCAATACACTTGGAACGCACAACACCGCCTATGGATTCGGGGTATTGCATTACAACACTACAGGGATCAGGAACACCGGATCGGGAGGTGATGCATTGGTAAACAACACCTCCGGATCAAACAACACTGCAGTTGGCTTCACTGCATTGGTGTTAAACACTTCTGGCTATTCCAATGTTGCAATGGGATCCAGTGCTTTGTATTCCAATACCACCCGGAGTAACCTGGTGGCCATTGGCGATTCTGCACTGTACAATAACGGAAATATGACAACCGGAAGTGAGGAAGGGATTTCCAATACTGCAGTCGGGTCGAAAACCCTTTTCGCGAATACCAAAGGCTCCTGGAATACCGCCGTAGGTTACAGAGCGCTTTATGCCAATACCCTTGGAGTTCACAACACCGCCCATGGGTTTATGGTTTTGTACGGCAATACTATCGGCAGCATGAACACCGCATCGGGCAATTTTGCCATGGAAAATAACACCACCGGTTCGTACAATACCTCTTATGGATCCAGCGCGATGACATACAACACAACCGGGTCATACAATATTGCGGTTGGTTTCACAGCATCGTGGTCAAATACCACCGGCTACTCGAATGTTGCCATGGGCGCCAGGGCGTTGTTTTCCAATACTACCCGGAGCAACCTGGTGGCCGTTGGCGATTCGGCGTTACTCAGAAACGGGATGGGTGCAACGAACAATGCAGAGGCTGTGGGCAATACGGCCATCGGGTCGAAGGCGCTCATGAGCAATACAAAAGGATACGGTAACACGGCCACAGGATACTGGACGCTTAAGTCAAACAGTAGCGGGTACAATAATACAGGAACCGGATACCAGGCACTGGAAACAAATTCGACTGGCAACAACAATACCGGAAACGGACACTATGCATTATTTTACAATTCGACAGGTTACAATAACACAGCTTTGGGGGCCAGTTCTTTATTCGGCAGCACAACCGGTAATTCAAACACTGCTGCCGGATACAATTCACTTGGCAGTACCACATCGGGTTTGCAAAATACTTCAGTCGGAGCCAATTCGCTAAATCTAAACACTTCCGGATCCTATAACACGGCTTTAGGATACAATACAGGTCCGAACTCTAATAATTATGCAAATACGACCTGTATAGGCATCGATGCCACGGCAACAGCCAGCGACATGGTCCGAATCGGCAATGTCTTTGTCAGCTCAATCGGAGGGTTCAAGAATTGGACCAACATTTCGGATGGGCGGTTTAAGGAGCAGGTTGCAGAGAATGTGCCCGGACTGAACTTTATCGCACAATTACGGCCGGTCACCTACCGGCTGAACCGCGAAAAGCTGAACGATTTCACCGGGGTCAGCGACCGTCACCGCAGTATCAGCGAAACACATCCGGATTCAAAATTCTTATCCGGTGATCCCTACTCGCCGGTCACCACCGGCTTTATCGCCCAGGAGGTGGAACAGGCAGCACGCAACCTGGGATTCGAGTTCAGCGGTATCGACAGGCCGGAGAATGCCAATGGACTCTATGGCCTCCGCTACGCCGAATTCGTGGTTCCCCTGGTGAAAGCCGTCCAGGAACAGCAGCATATGATCCATGAACAAAATAAATTAGCAGCCGACCGGGATGCGGTGATCGCGGCCCAGGGAGCGAAACTGGAATCACAGGAAAAAAGGTTGCTTGATCAACAAAAGCAGATTGATGAGCTGAAAAGTATGGTCGACAACCTTCTGAAAAAGACTGACCAATAACCCGGAAACATACCCGCATCCCGGACGGTGTTCCGGTATACGGGCAATGTCATTAAAAATCCTTCCGGGATTATCTCTTTACAATTTTAACGATTTCCGATTTATCTCCCGACTGCACGTGAACCAGGTATATTCCGGCCGGTCGTTCAGAGAGCTCGAACCTGAATTCCGTTTCGCCGTTCAGCGCCTGGTTGAACAATTTCTCACCCACCATGCTGTAAACTGTTATTTCGGCCCGTGTCATTCCATCGGTGAGTTCCACGGTCACCTGATCGTAAGTCGGATTGGGATAAACCCTTACGAAACCGGATTGACCCGCAGGGTCCCCGGTCGTATTCCCGGAACCCGAAACAACCGAATTTGAAGGCGTCGAAGTTCCGTTACAGGGTATGCACTGGGTGGTGATATAGGCATGAAGGTACCCACCCGCCCTGACCGCCGAAGTAGGCAGGAATCCGATCCTTTGGCTGGCAATGAAGGTGACTGAACCTCCGTTCTCGACAATGAATCCGGGTGAGCTGCCTCCGGTGGTGATGGTTTGAACGGCCAGGCATTGCTGTTGTCCCGCCCCGACCGTAAAGTTGACCAGGTTTGCCTGACCCGTGAGGGCAGCATTGACACTGATGTTGAGGTCGGGTGAATAGGTACCGTTTCCACATCCATTGGATCCCAGGACTTTCATCACACCTGCGGTGACATAATTCGGGAAGTCGACCGTGATCGATGGAGTTCCCGCACCGCCGGTGATCACAGCGCCTGTGGGCACTGTCCATAGATAGGTCGTGGCATTCAGAACCGGTTCAATACTATACTGAATTCCGGTCGAACCCACGCATACCGACGCCGGACCGGTGATGGTTCCGGCAGCACCCGGGAGTGAAATCACATTCACCGCGAGGATGGTCGGGTTGGGATTAAAACACCCGCCCGGACCGTTATAGGTGACGCCCACTGATTGCTGACCTGCTACCGTCCAGGTAACCGTTATGACATGGGTATCAGCGCCTGACGTGATGGTTCCGCCCGGCGAAATGGTCCAGACATAACCGGTTTTTCCCGCATCGGTCGTGTAGATGATTCCGCTTGCGCCTTCACAGGAGGAGACGGGCCCTGAAAGGGAAGGCGAGGATAAATATACCTGCACCGGCCAAACCGAAGGCATCAACGGCGCGCATCCAAATACATCCGTATAGCTGATGCTCACGCTCTGTGCGCCGGGTGTATTCCACTTGACGGTAACGGTATTGGAATTTGAGGTTCCCCCGGAGGTGATGGAACCTCCTGCCGAAATGGTCCACTGGTAGTTGATCATCCCGGCCTCGGTGGTATATACCGAAGAATTTCCCTGGCATACCTGGTTTGCTCCCGACAGCGACGGAACCGGAAGGGGTACGACGGAAATGGTTTTTGTTGATGGTACAAGGGCAGTACATTGATTCAGGTTGGTGTAGCTTACCTCCACAGTCTTGGAGCCTGTGGTCAGCCATTGAACCACAATCTGATTGGTATTTAATCCCGAAACGATGGTTCCGCCGGATGAAACACTCCAGTTGTAACCGGTCATTCCTGCTTCGGTCACAAAGGTCGATTGCGCGTTGATACAGGCTGTGGCAGGGCCGGCTATGGTTGGGACCGGCGAAGGGTTAACGACAATCTGGTAAGTGATGGGAGGTCCTTCACACTGGTTGGCCTGTGGGGTCACGGTAATCAACGCTATAACAGGTGTCGTTCCTGAATTGACGGCAGTGAACGCGGGAATGTTGCCCGATCCGGCGGCTGCCAGCCCGATGGCGGGATTGCTGTTGGTCCACGTAAAGGTAGCCCCGGTCACGGTGCTGCTCAGGATGGTGGCAGGTGCAGCATTGCCATTGCAGAATGTCTGATCCTGCACGGGTACCACCTGGGGTGTCGGATTTACTGTAATAGTGAACGAGGTTGGCGCACCGGTACAGGTTACGCCGCTGGTATAGGAGGGTGTCACCTGGATGGTGGCCGTGACGGGAATGGATCCCGTGTTGAGGGCGGTAAATGCGGTGATTGTTCCCGTCCCGGCGGCTGCCAGTCCGATAGAGGGATCCGAATTGATCCAGGAGTACTGCGTCTGAGATACCGATCCGGTGAAGAACACCGGGGCGGTCGATTCTCCGTTGCAGACCACCTGACTGCTGACGGGGTTGACAGTCGGGAGCGGGTTCACTGTAACGGCGATATTGCCCGGTACCAATGCGTTACACCCATGTATATCGGTGTAATTGATGAGCATGAGCTGCATCCCCGAATCGGTCCAGGTCACGGTGATACTTGCCGTGCCGGCTCCGGCAGTAATTGTTCCGCCTGAGGAGAGGATCCAGTTGTAATTGCTGTTCCCGGGTTCAGTCAGGTAGATCATTCCGGTGGATCCTTCACACGCGCTGGTAGCGCCCGTAATGGTGGGTACCGGGCGTGCATAAACTGTCACAGTTTGGGTTGCCGGAAGCGTTGCTGTACAACCGCCAGCATCAGTATAATTCACCTTCACCGAATGGGTCCCCACTGTGTTCCAGGTCACCAAGATGCTGTTTGTGTTCATTCCGGCCGTGATGGTTCCGGCCCCGGCCGGTTCGATCGACCACAGGTAATTCGTTTTCCCCGTTTCGGTGTCATAACCGACTCCGGTATCGCCGAGGCACGAAGAGGTAGCGCCTGTTATGGTCGGAACCGGCAGCGGGTTAATGGTCACGGTAGCAGTATAGGTTTTTGAACAGGGATCGGTGGAGGTCCGGGTAAGCGAAACCTGGTACGAACCGGGAGTTGTGTAAGTATGGGTCACGGTGGCCGTTTGAACTGTGACGGTCGCCGTCCCGTCCCCGAAATTCCAGATCCGGTCGCTGGTTGCATACTGATTGATCACCGAATTGTCGGTGAAGACCGACGGGGAACCGACGCACCCGGGCACTACTTCGAAATGGGGATTGATGGAAGTAATGTGCAGCGTAGTGTCGAGAACCCGAACCGTGCACGAAGGATAAAAGGAGGTCATTGTCAAAAAATATTTCCATCCCGACAGGGCGTTGTTTATGGTCAGGGTGCTCCCGGTGGTGGTAGTCGGGGAACAGGTAGCGCAAACCGGACCCTGCCATTCGTATGTCGCGAAACCCGGAGGAGCCGTTAGCTGTACGGTGTTGTTGCCTTCGCATCCTGAAATGGACACGGTCATGGGTTGGCAAACCAACGAGACATAGGCGTAGCCGGTATGATCGCCCAGGGCGCAGCCGTGCACCTGAAATACAATGTCAACCTGCTGTCCGGCACTAATATTGGCCAGGCGGGAAAGATCCATACCGGTTATACTCCAATCTTTCCATTGGAGGTTATCGGGTCCGGCATTCCAGGTAGTGACGCCATCCCCGGGAAAAAGATCAAACCTTCCACAGGGAAGATCCAGGGTATCACCGGTATTGTGATCCAGGATGGTGACCTGGAAACGGGGACGTTGGTTTGCAGTAACATGAGCAGGATCGTCAAACCCGGCAAAAACTACCGCCGACCGCCAGGAGATGAAACTGCTGTTCGGGTCATAATTGATCGGATAGGCAATCCGGTCAACGTAACCTCCTCCACCAGGGGTACATTGTCTGACCCCGATCAACGCGGAATACGCATCGCCCGGGAACACTTTCTGCAACTGCGGGATACAGGGATCTGTTCCCGCAGTCTGGATCGAGAAATTACCGCCAGTGGGTGTATTGTTCCATGTGTTCTGCTGGCACGGTGGTGTAAAGATTCCGTTCACCCAGGTTCCCCAACATCCCGACCAGTTATCGAAGGTCCCCTGCTGGAAATTGGAATTGCTGCAGGAGGTGGGTATATAGTTGGCCACCACGACAGCCAGGCTGGCATGGGTTGATGCGGAACACCCGGTCGGGTCGGTGTACTGCACGCTGATAGTGTGGGTTCCAGCCAACGCCCAGGTAACCGTCACCGTATTGGTTCCCCCGCCTGCCGTGATAGAGCCACCGGAAGAGATGGACCAGGTATAGCCGGTCATGCCGGGATTGGTAGCATAACTGTTTCCGCTACTACCCACGATCACATAGGCAGGACCTGTTAAGAACGGGATCTGATCCGGGTGAACTGTCATCGTTATGGAATTCGAAGTGGCGGGATTTCCGGTCGGACAAGCAACGTTGGAAGTGAGGATACAACGCACCACATCTCCGTTGGCCGGTACATAAGTATAGGTCGGACTGCTGGTGCCCGCCGCGGTACCATTTACCAGCCATTGGTAGACCGGCGCCGATCCGCCATTAACCGGAATTGCTGTAAATGTGACGGCAGAACCGGTACAGACAGCCTGCGAGGATGCCGTAATGGAAACACCCACCATCAATAACGGATTCACCGTAACCGCAATGACATTGGAGGTAGCCGGATTTCCGGAAACACAGGTGAGACTGGAGGTTAGCACACAGGTGAACTGTTGGCCATTGAGCGGTGTATAAGTAAACGAGGAATTTGTCGCTCCAGAAATGGCGACTGAATTAATCTTCCATTGATAGGCAGGCGAAGGCCCCCCATTGACCGCGACTGCATTGAACGTGACAGGTGTTCCTGCACAGACAATGGTGGCGGAGGCTCCGATGGTCACACTCACCGGAACCGACGGGGTTACCGACATGGTGATGGTATTGGATGTGGCCGGATTTCCTGAGACACAGGTTGCGCTGGACGTGAGCACACAGTAAATCTGATCGCCGTCGGCAGGAGCATAGATAAAGGTCGAATTGGTTGCTCCGGAAATAGTTGCCGAATTGACTTTCCACTGGTAGGAAGGCGAAGCCCCGCCATTGACAGGGGTTGCCGTAAAATTCACACTGCTGCCGGCACAAACCGGGTTGACCGAAGCACCGATCGTGACGCTCACCGGAAGGAGAATGTCACAGGCCGTGGTAAAAGCGATATCTTCGCCATACGATGTTCCGCAGGAATTGGTTGCATAGGATCTGACATGATAGGTCGTGTTGGCCGTCAGACCGGTGATTGCGCTGGTAAATGCTCCCAAACCTGACCCGTCGGAGGTGTGGCTGTCGGCCAGGGTGGGATTGGTTGCAGTACTCCAGCAGATGCCCCGTTCCGTTACCTGAAAACCGCCATCGGAGGTCACCGTTCCGCCGCCCGTGGCCGTGTTCGCGGTGATCGCCGAAATAGCTTCAGTGGTCACTGATGGCGTACAGGTCGGGAGTGGAGCAATAACCATCCCGTTGAAATAGCTGACCGGGATATTGACGCTGGCTGTGGTAGTAATGACACAACCGGTCGAAAAATTCAGCGGCGTGTTGGCCGTTCCGTTATAGATGAAATTCAGGAGGATGGAATCGCCGGGCGACCCGATGTTGGCGCCCGTAAGGCTTGTCCAGGCCAGCGATAAGATTCCGTTCGCTGCACCTCCCATTGTGCCGGTAAGGTTCCCTTTCGGGGTTATATCCTGGTAAGTCAGCACCGATGGGTCGTATTGAATCCTTTGGGTCAGGGAACCGGCATTGGTTGTGAATACCGGATAATAGAGCGGGACCGACACCAGGGAACCAGAGGAAGCGGCAGTGGTTGTGCCGATCCGGGCCTGATTCGCCAGCGCCTGGTTCGGACTGACGCTGCCGTTGGTATAGGTCACCGAAACAGGAACCGGGGGGACTCCCGAGGCGACGGCACAATTAAAGAAGGTCAACGGGGTACTGGTCCCGTGGTATTGAAAATTGACCTGTAGCAACATACCATTGGCCACGGTTATTGGCGACAGGGACGACCACACAATGCTGACGGTGGTGTCGGTGTGGCCGATCAATGGCGAGAATCCCGGAAATAAATTGGTGACCCCCACATAACTGAGAACGCCTTTGGTGTACTTGAACTTCAGGGTAATGGCCCCGACACTGCTGAAATTCGTCACCGTGACAGGAACCGAAATAAAGTCACCCGGAATTCCCTGCACCGTGGCAACCGTTGCGGTCGCCGATTGCCCATAGGTCATTGCCCCGAAAAGCAAAACCATCATACTGATCAGTAAAAATTTCTTTTTCATACCTTCCTTATAAAAGTTAATATATCAGAAAATCCTATAACCCGGAAATGGAATAAGATACTTCATAAACCACCGGTTACAAGGATTCTCCATTATGTATAACAAACTCGTATAGAATTATTAAATCCTATTTATGTAAGGATAGTAACCTAACTTATTACCCTTTAAAATCGCTTTATGAAGGTACTGATTATTTTTTAAATTGAATCGTGGCCGGAAATTCGTTTTCACAATGTTTCTAACAATGGGAGATCACTGTTAAAAAACCTGATGTGTGCCCTTGATCCAATCCCGCGGCCGGGTAACAGAGTATCATACCTTCCCCGGGATGCAGGATTGTTCGATTATCAAATTTAGGAACTTCAATTTAAATTTCAGACCCACGAATAAGAGCTATGAAGCATTGCAAAAGCGGGTGTTCAGTTATATGATCGATCAAACAAAAAAACAAAAGCCCTTGTAAGTTATTGTTTTACAAGAGCTTTTAAATTTCCCGTGACCCCGAAGGGATCACAGATTAAAATGGATATCCCGACCAAATTGACCACCCTCTGCCGATCTAAATTGACCAGTTCCTGCCGTAGTGGTTTGACCACCCCCTCTTTGCTTTTTTAAAAACTATCATTTCCTTGTGTCTCATTGGCATTATCAAAATTTAATTTGTTGTGTTAAGCTGATCTTTCAAAGGCCCTTCCAGCCTTTCCTTGATACCGCCCATTACTTTAAGCGGAGTTTCAACAATAACCATGTTATAAAGCCAGGCAGGAACGCTGCCAGCCGGATCGACAAAGCCTTCAAGGACTGCATTCACCGAATTGCTGCCTGCCGGCGTTAGCGTCCATTTCTGCCAGTAATTCTTTATTCTGACAATATCATCATACTCTGGAATGACTCCGGGCAGGGGCTTTGCAAATACTGTCTTTACCCCTGTCACGCTGTCAATGCTTATAGAGACATCGACACAAATATCCCTGTCGCTCAGGGGCCAGGGGACATCATAGATAAAGTAGTACCTGACATGGGCATCGGTCCCGGGACCGATTACTTTCAGGTCCCTTATGTTCTTATCCCACCAGTTGAAATTTTTTACATTGCCTATATAACGGCCAATCTCCTGCATCGTGGCATGCAGAACAGTTTCACCTTTAAAGCATTTGAAACTTGAATAAACCGGAGTGCAGGTATATATTTTAATCCCATTTTTTTCCTTGATGAAATCCCAGGACTGTGTTTGTGCAAAATACGGGAAAAGCATGAGAATCAGAACGAAACCACGGAAAGAAAGAGATGCATTCATATGTGAACAGTTCAGCCGTTCGGTCCTTTCATTGGTTCCCCTCCGCAATTCAATGGAATAACCAGTTCATGACCGATTGGGGAAAAACCAGGAAATTTACCAGGAATCCTGCAACCAGGGGCAAAGCCAGCAATATCATGTTTACCAAGACATGATACCTGAGCGGGAATAAATTCATTCGTGACAGGTACGACCTTATCCCTTTTCCGAAAAACAGTATCCGGTGTTCAATGTTGAAGATCATGGAATAAATCAAAAATGTCACAGTAAAAACAATCGAGATGCTTCCGGTTATAAGAATAATAAGCAAATCATGAAAGAGAAATCCGCTGGTTATAAATATGAAACTTATTGCCAGCGGCCTTTTCCTGTTTCCCCCAATTAGTGAATACAGCAGGAAGAAGATATAGCCTGAGAATGGGTTCCACATTCTCCAGAAACCGCAGAATGTTTTTTGAGAAAAACTTTTCCTGATCGTTTTGACCAGCGCCTGATCGAAAGACTGAAATGCATAACCCCGACGTTTCAGGTACTGTTCAAAACTAATCGCTGTCCTGTTGGGCATGGTGATGTCTTTCGGGCATTAAAACAGAATCAAATATAGATAATCAGTCTGATAAAGTCAAATGCACCGAAAAAAGACAGTCAGATTTTCTTTTCTTTGAGTCCCCTTATCGCGCATCCTCCGCAGGCGGAAGAGGCGCAGCCATCGCATTTACTTGCGGGATGCGTCAGTGATCTGACGAAACGATAGATCACACTTCCCGCAGCTGCTGAAACAATAAGGCCGACAATAATATTTTGAACGATCATTTTCAGAGTATTAAAGAACCAACTTGGTAAACATAGCCCTATGACAAGGTTGTTAAAGTAAGATTAGAAGCAGGAGTGGAACATAACGTCGTTACTTTTATGATTTCTCAGCGAGTAAAATTTTCTTATATGATATACCTACTTTCCAAAAAGTCAGTTTAGCAGAAACATCTATAAAACAAAAACCTCCTGTCAATTGAAAAGAAGACATGCCATCATCAGATTATTTTAGTAATCTGGCATCCCCTATTGATAATCAGGATCTTCCCATTTGATAATTGGACCTGAATGCTTTTATCCGCTTCGTCTGCCATCCAATTATAGTATTCAACAAGCCTGTTATAATCATCCAACGAAACTATTTTTCCGGAGTGATGCCGATAAATTCGGGGGAGGATCTGTCACAAAAAAGGAAGATGGCCATTGAATTTGTGCAATTCATAGTACCTATTTTGATCAGAGGCCTTTTTTGGCTAACTTTATTGTCAGGTTGGAAACCAGAAAATGCAGACATTAAGATCGATATTACTAATTGCCGTTACTTTACTTGGAATGTCATCTATTAAAGCCCAACCAACAAACTTGGGGACAGTCACGGATATTGACGGAAATGTGTATCGTACCGTTTTGATCGGAAAGTATTTATGGATGGCTGAAAACCTGAGAACCACCTCTTATAACAACGGTGCGGAGATACGGTACATTACCGACAGCATTGCATGGAGAAGGCTTATTATTGGCGGATATTGCTGGTACCACAATGATGTAGCGAATGGGGTAACATATGGAGCGCTCTACAACTGGTATGCGGTGAACACAGGTAGTCTTTGTCCCGACGGCTGGCGGGTCCCCACAGATAATGAGTGGATGGACCTGGAGGCAACCGCAGACACGCGGTTTGGTCAGGATGACCCGGTCTGGGATAAGCAGGGCGGGAGAGGACAGGATGCCGGATTAAGGCTGAAGGCCACTTCCGGCTGGTGGTCGCAAGGTAATGGAACCGATAACCTGGGTTTTGCTGCTCTTCCTGGCGGGGAAAGGTGCAGCCAGGGTCGTTTCTTTGTGGGTGGCAAAAGCGGTTTTTGGTGGAGCAGCAGCGGGAAGAATGATTCTATCGCCTGGTACAGAAACATGATCTATGGCCTTGAAGATATTTACCGGAACATACATCCCAAATGGATGGGATTTTCTGTCCGGTGCATCCGGGATAAATAAAGTCATAAAGGTACTTGAAAAGCAGGCTGGTCTTTCATTCCAGCAACATTAATCCATTTTTGTTCGGACACTTTATAAAAGCCATGTGCAAATAAAAAAGAGTTTCAGAAGATAGTTTCTGAAACTCTTGCCTGTCTTTGCTCCCCTTCGTTGCGAAAGTTGCAGCTCTACTGTAACGATTAGGGAGATAGGATTAGTAATTTTTTTAATATAAAGAGTATAGTTCAAAAGTATCTAGAAATTCTGCGTTAGATGAAAAGATAAAAAGTATCCAGGTTCAATTTGCTAATGGTAAAGTATAGATAATCAAAAGAATCTGTCAGGTAATTCTTGTTCTACTGAAAACCAGGGAACCACAGGCAGTTTAATGAAATAGAAATCTATTAGATTAATTCATTTGTTTCAACTTCAAATTAATTAGTGAATTTGATCTTACCAAGTGTTAAGTCCATAAAGTCTTTGAATAGTAGTTTTTCCATACAATCAGGATTACATAAGGGGGATAATTGAAGGATGGTCTGGATTTGATGACAGGATTATTAGCTCCCTGGTTTAACCTTAAAGCAAAAAGCCCTCATTCCGCGATGGAGTGGGGGCTTTCTGATTGCTTGTAATACAATGATTATAAGCAGTGTATATGGATTACTGATTTATATTGAATACTATATTGCTGATAATCAAGTTGTTAATAAAATGTTTCACCATTGTTGCACCCATAATAAAAAACGGCTGACAATCTATTGATTATCAACCGTTTGTGTTATACACCGTGACCCCGAAGGGACTCGAACCCCCAACCAACAGAACCGGAATCTGCCATTCTATCCAATTGAACTACGGGGCCAATGGTGCTGCAAAGGTACTACTTTTTTTTATTTATGTATAGAAAACCAGCGGACAAAGAGTTGGACGAAGAGCGGACAAGAATTGAAAATGGAAAACGGAAAAAGATTTGAGGATTTGAAAATTTGAGGATTTGAGAATGTGAAAATGTGCTAATGTGCTGATGTGCTAATTTGAGAACTTTGAATTTTGAGCTTTGAGCTCTGATCTTTAAAATTTTTCTGAAAATGGCTAATGGCCAATGTCTAATGGCTGATCTGAATTTTGAATTCTTTTCACCATTACACCATGGAACCACTGCACCATGGCACCATTACACCATAACACCACTGCACCATGGCACCATGGCACCAGTGGAGTTGGCGGAATGGTTTTGTGGTTGGGGTTTATGATTTTTTAATATCTTTGGATGCATCAACAAAAAATTTTAAGACCATGTCTGAGAAAATTAAAGATAAAGTTGCACCGGGCGTCGCCACCGGAACTGCCGTGCAGGAAATTTTCAGGATCGCCAAAGCCAACCATTTTGCGATTCCAGCCGTCAATGTCGTAGGAACCGATTCGGTGAATGCCGTCCTTGAAGCCGCTAAGGCTGTTAATTCGCCCGTCATCATCCAGTTTTCCAATGGCGGTGGCGTCTTTTTCGCCGGAAAATCACTGAAAAATGAAAATGAACGGATCGCGATCAAGGGTAGTATCTCCGGAGCCCGTCATATCCATGAAGTTGCTGAACTCTACGGTATTCCTGTGATCATCCATACCGATCATGCCGCCAAAAAACTGTTGCCCTGGATCGACGGGTTGCTGGATGCGGGTGAACAATTTTTTGCAAAGTACGGCTATCCCCTTTTCAGTTCGCACATGCTCGACCTTTCAGAAGAACCACTGGAAGAAAACATCGAGATCTGTAAAAAATACCTGGAAAGGATGAGCAAAATTGGGATGACACTCGAGATCGAACTGGGAGTTACCGGCGGTGAAGAAGATGGCATTGACAATACCGGTATCGACAGTTCCCGCCTGTACACCCAACCTGAACATGTGGCAAGGGCCTATGAAACGCTGATGCGTATCAGTCCGAATTTCACCATCGCTGCATCGTTTGGAAACGTTCATGGCGTCTATAAACCCGGCAATGTCAAACTTGAGCCGATCATTCTACATAATTCCCAGGTATTCATCCGTGAGAAATATGGCACCTCCGAAAATCCCGTCAACTTCGTTTTCCATGGCGGATCGGGATCGGAACCCGAAAAGATTGCCGAAGCCATCCGTTACGGCGTCGTGAAGATGAACATCGATACCGACACCCAATGGGCATTTTGGGAAGGTATTCTCAATTTTTACCGGAAAAACCAGGGATACCTGCAAGGACAGATCGGCAACCCGGAAGGTGAAGACAAACCGAACAAAAAATATTACGATCCCCGCGTCTGGCTGCGTGAAGGTGAAAAATCCATGGTAGAACGGCTGAAGGTAGCCTTCAGCGATCTGAATTGTATCGACAGGTATTGAAATGGCGAATAGAACTTAGCGAATAGGGATTAGCGATTAGAGGAGTTATAGGTTATCTTTTTCCCCTAATCGCTAATCGCTATTCTTTATTCGCTAATCGCTGATCAGAATCCTGTTCCGCCTGCAAGGGTATCCTTCGGGTGGATGCTCAGTACCGGGATGGGTGAATGGTTCACGATCTGGTGGGCATAGGGTCCCAGAAAAATATTGACGGTGGTAGTCTCCTGTTCGGTCATGATACCGATCAGGTTGGCGTCAATCTTTTTTGCATATTCAATGGTGGCATCGGAAATGCTTTCACAGTCGACATGTTCCACCTGGTACTTCACCTGTTCTTCATCAAAATAACGTGTCACCTGCGCTGCATATAGGTCAACGTTATGCCGGATGGCTTTTAGTTTTGAAGTGTAAAGCTTCAGCACACAGATTTCGGCATTATGCCGTTTGGCAAGATAACCGACGAAAGTAGCTTTCTGACGGGTCTCTTCAGCGCTGTCGATCGGTATCAGGATCTTTTTCAGGGGTCGCTGAATGTTGATACCGCCCCGGATGGTGATGACCGGACAATAACTGGCCGAAACGATTTTGTTGGCATTGCTGCCGATCCAGAACTCTTCAAAACCCGATGCGCCGTGGGTTCCGGTCACTATAATCATGGCATTCAATGTTCTGGCCTCTGCAGTGACCTCCTTGTAGATCTTACCCTTACGAATTTTCCAGGTCATCTTCACATCGGGATGCTCAGGCTGATAACGTGCAACAAGGTCTTCAAAGGCACGTTCTACATCTTTATGGGTCTGCCGGGTTTTCTCGCCGAATTGTTCTTTTTCATTGGCAGTCTTTTCAACCCAGAGAAGGATCAGTTCACCTTCACAGTGCTCTGCAATCGATAATGCATGGAGAAATGCATTGATGGAGCATTCTGAGAAATCAATTGCTACTACAATTTTATTCATACTCAGGAATTTTAAGGATCTATTTTTGGTATATTTATCTGGTCAGTGATAATGAATGCGTTGGGGTAGTCGGGGGCCAACTCGTTCAAAAACCGCTGGGCGTCGAGACGGCTCCTGAAATCCCCGATCCGTACTTTGTAATTGGGTGATTTAAAAGTAAGGTAAACACCCATCTGCGGGTAGCGTGCCGACAATTCATCCTGGGTCGCCTGGGCTTTTGTCTTGGAGTTATTGCCGGAATCGGAAAAGACCTGAATGCGGAATCCGTCGATGGTCTTCAGGTTTTGATTAATTCGGATATGTTTTTCAACAAGCTGGTCAACCCGTTCATCCTGCACAATGCCCGGAGTGACAGCGGATGTATCAGCAGGCTGAGCCGTGGTTCCTGCGTTCTGTATAAAAAACAGAATAAAGATCAGAATATGGGAGTGGATTGAAGTCATAACAGGTCACGACGGATTGACACTTTCATGGGGGTGTATGCTTAGTACCGGAATAGGCGATTGGTTCACGAGCTGCTGTGCCTGTGCGCCAAGCAGGATCTTAGCAGGGGTCTCCTGTTCGGTCATGATCGCGATCAGGTCGGCATCTACATTCAGGGAATAGGTAAGCAGCGCCTTGGTGAGATCATTTGAAACAATGCTGTCCTCAACCAGCCTGATTTCATGACCCTGGAAGTACCTGAGCGCGGTTTGAGCTACCTTTTCGGTAAGCCGTTGAATCGATTTCAGATGGCTGTTATGTGTCGTCACCACATGAACCTCCGACTTGAACAGGGTGGCAAGCCTGACAATGAAAGGAATTTTCTGCAGGGTCTCAGCCGATTGGTCCATCGGAACGATGATCCGGTCAATATTTTTACGGATCGGGAAATCGTGGCGGACCGTGATGACCGGACGGGAAGCATAAGTCACGATCTTATAGGCATTACTCCCGATCCAGTATTCCTCAAATCCTGAAATCCCGTGAGCTCCCGTGATGATGAGGTCGGCTTCGGTGATTTTGGCAAGGCTGTCCACCTCACGGTAAATCCTTCCTTTCTTCAGCCGGTACTCCATGGTTATCCCTTTGGTAAGCTTTTTATGGTACTGGTGGATCAGTTCATCGAACCGCTTTTTAGCTTCATTCCGGTTTTCATTGGTCGTATCGGGATACACCGACTCCTGTGAACTGATCTTATCGACCCAGATCAGGTTTATATCTGATTTCATCTTGTTCGCGATGGGTATCGCGTACTCCAGGGCATGTATGGAGGTATTGGAAAAATCGATGGCAACAATGATCGAAGACATGATGCGTGTGTTAAAATTAATAACGTAAAAATAAGGAAAATTATTTACAAAGGAAATTTATGGAAATAATTTACTTTTGCGAAGATGAATGAAATACTTGATCCGAGCGGAAACAGACTGGAGCCAGCCGACAGGGAGCTGGAAAAATCTTTACGTCCTTCCGGCTTTGTTGAATTCGCGGGTCAGGAGGCCATCGTCGACAATCTCAAGATCTTCGTTCAGGCCGCCAAACTCCGGAGTGAGGCGCTCGATCACGTGTTGCTTCACGGCCCTCCGGGGCTGGGAAAAACCACCCTGGCCCATATAATCTCAAATGAACTGGGGGTTAACATCCGGGTGACCTCGGGACCGGTCCTCGACAAACCGGGAGATCTGGCTGGTTTGCTGACCGGGCTTGAAGAAAACGATGTCCTGTTCATCGACGAGATCCACCGGCTTTCTCCGGTTGTGGAGGAATATCTGTATTCAGCAATGGAAGATTACAAGATCGACATCATGATCGAAACGGGACCGAATGCCCGGAGCATCCAGATCAAGCTGAATCCCTTCACCCTCGTGGGCGCCACGACCCGTTCCGGACTCCTCACCGCTCCGCTGCGATCACGTTTCGGAATAAATTCCCGCCTGAATTACTACCATGCCGGAACCCTCGATCGGATCATCCGGCGTTCAGCCGAAATTTTAGGGGTACCGATCGACGCGGAAGCCACCTCGGAGATTGCCCGCCGCAGCAGGGGAACACCCCGCATCGCAAACCTTTTGCTGCGCCGTGTCAGGGATTTTGCACAAATCAAGGGAAATGGTTCCATCGATCTGAAAATCAGTCAGTATGCACTCTCGGCATTGAATGTCGACAAAAACGGCCTCGATGAAATGGACAACAAGATCCTGCGTACCATCATCGAAAAATTCAAAGGGGGACCCGTCGGAATCGGAACCATTGCCACGGCTGTATCCGAAGACGGGGGTACCCTTGAAGAGGTTTATGAACCCTTTCTGATCCAGGAGGGATACCTCATGCGTACACCCCGGGGCCGTGAGGTCACAGAACTCGCTTACCGGCATCTCGGTAAAATCAAGCCGGGAAACCAGGATATGCTGTTTTAGTCCAGGCGGACAAATAATTGACTGAATGATTGATTGATTTATTGAGTGATTGAGTGAACGAGTGAATTTTTAATTTACCATTTCTCAATTTCACCATGGCACTATTGCACCACAGCACCAGCGGACAAATAATTGACTGAATGATTGATTGACTGATTGACTGATTTATTGAGTGAATGAGTGATTGAGTGAATTTTTATGTTGTCAGAACGGATTAAAGAGGAGGCGAAACGACTGGGGTTTTACGTTTGCGGAGTGGCCCGTTGTGAACCGCTCGAATACCTGAGGCCTTTCTATTCCGGTTTTCTCAACAGAGGCGGTCACGCCGGGCTCCACTACCTCAAATCTTACCTGGAAAAGCGACTTAACCCCGAACTGGTCTTGAAGGGGGCACGGTCGGTCATTGCTGTTCTGATGAACTATTATCCTGCCCGGATCCAACCTGCCGATGATAATTACCTGGTATCGAAACACGTTTATGGCAGGGATTACCACAGGATCATGCGGGAACGGCTGGAACAACTGACCCGGTGGCTGCAACAGGAATATGGACCGCACCGTTGTAAATCATTCGTCGACTCCGGCCCGGTTCTCGAAAAAGTCTGGGCCAACCGGTGCGGAGTCGGTTGGCAGGGAAAAAATACCCTGCTGATCCATAAAACCGGGGGTTCTTACTTCTTTATCGGGATCATCCTGACGGAACTGGAATTCGATCCTGATCCCGTCATGCCTGACCATTGCGGTAATTGTAATCGCTGTGTTCAGGCTTGTCCCACGGGAGCTCTGGATCACCTTTACCAACTCCGGATCGAACGCTGTATATCTTACCACACCATCGAACTGCATCCCGCACAAGGTGCCCCGACCACTCCAAAACTGCACGGGAGGATCTATGGTTGCGACATCTGTCAGGATGTTTGCCCTTACAACCGCTTTGCCCGTCCGAATGCAGATCCGGAATTCAGTCCCTTTACCGAATTGATCAGTTTTCGTAAAAAAGACTGGATTTCATTGACTGAAGATCAATTCCTCGAGATTTTCAGAGACTCCGCCGTTCAAAGGATCGGATATCAAAACTTCAAACGAAATGTGATACGTGCAGCGCAGGATGCGCGAACCGGTGATACGGAGTGATCAGATTCCCGTGTCACACGCCGGTTTGATCCGCTCCCCAACGATAGCCGGCAATTTCCAGGCCGATAAGGGTAAGAACCCGGTCGACAACCGTCAAACACAAATCGCCAATGGTGGATGGCCGACTGTAAAACGACGGATTGGCAGGACAAATAATGGCTCCGGCCTCTGTCAGGAGTTTCATGTTATTGATATGGATCAGGCTGAGCGGGGTCTCCCGCGGAACCAGGATCAATGTTCGTCGTTCTTTCAGCATGACATCGGCGGCACGGGTCATCAGATCGGATGATATCCCTGAGGCAATCCGCCCTATCGTACCCATGGTACAAGGACAAATGATCATCGCATTGTAACCGGCCGAACCGGAAGCCATGGGAGCAAAAAAATCACCGGGGGAAAAATGGCGAAGCATTACTCCACCCATGGAACCGGAATTGACCCGGGTAATGATCCCCGATGCATCAGCTCCCATTTCCGGTTTCCCCTTTTCCGCTGTATCGAATGATGGAAACAACTTTTCCGGCTCGGCTCCCAGCTCGAATTTCCATACCGCCCCCGCATTTCCCGAAACGATAAGGTCACACCTCCGGATCTGCGAATCAAGCGTCAGAATCTTCTCTATGAGCATTTTGCCATAGATCGCTCCACTGGCACCTGTGACTCCTACGATGATATCTTTTTTATCCAAAATAATTCAAATCTCAAATGAGGCAATAGGCAAAAGGCAAGAGGCAATAGAGAAAAAAGTCATTAATTCAAATTTCAAATCAGGAATTAGGCATTGGCCATTTTTAGAAAAAGTTCAAAGCTCAAAGATCAAAGATCAAACCAGGCATTGGGCGTTGGGAACTAGAGAAAAAGATTCAATTCAAAATTTTCGTATTTTCAAATCCTCAAATCTTTTTCCGTCTTCCATTGTCAATTGTCCATTGTCAATTATCCATTGTCAGTCATTCAGTCAATCAGTTAATTAATTTGTCTGCTAGTCCCCTCGTCCACCGGTTCTTGCCCTGAAGTCCCAACTCAACGACAGCGAAAGCACATTGTTGTACTGGCCGGTTTCGAAAAGGATCTTTCGGGCGCCGGCAACGACGTCGGTCCGGATCGAGAGCAGGGAATAGTTGAACCGGAGTCCTGCCTTGAGATGGTCAGTGATGTAACAGGAAACCCCGATGATGCCGCTCAGTGTAACGGTCCGGTAAGGAACGGTGATGTATGGCACTTCTATTCCGTTGACCTCCTCATACGATCCGAGCAGGATGTCGGCTGCCGGTCCGACCTCTGCCTGAACCCGTTTCAGAAAGGTGTATTGATACAGCAGCGGGATTTCAAGGTAGTGAAGTCTTGTAATGCGGGTGGTTCCGGTATTGGTGATGGAATCTGCATGCACCCGGCTTCCTTTCTGTATATACTCCATTTCCAGCTGGAAGCCGGAATGTGGCGATACCTGTAACTTGACAAATCCGCCGGCGAGGAAACCGAATTTATGATAACCTTCGTAGGTGTCGCCATCCACCTGGCTTACCAGGCCACCGGCCAGAATCCCTCCATTGAATTTTTGAGAAAAGGATACCAGTGGAAACAATAAGAACAGTATAATGAACAATCTTTTCATATCCGTGCTTTATTTTTCAGACTCTCGGTACAGGATAAAATCTGTTCATAACAATGGCTTCGGCGCATGCCCGGCAGTAGAAAGGCCGGAACCCGGATCCATAACCGAAACAGTTACCCTTCCCTTTGTCTTTGAACGGTCGGACTCAAACCGGCGATAAAAGTACGCAATCCCATTGAAATAACAACAGACAAAGACCCCCTGGCAATCAATACTTCATGCGTTTCACCATTATTTTTTATCTTTACCCCGTTATACCAAATCGGAACAGGTTCGCAATTAATGAAATGCTGTTTCTTCCGGGATAACTGCATCTAAAAGAATATGCTGTACATTTTCATTAAGATGCTTTTTAACGACTGATACTATGGAGCCTAACCAGATAACTATTTTACTGGCCGACGACGAAGCCGATATCCTTGAATTCCTGGGATACAACCTTGAGAAAGCGGGATTCCGGGTTCTGAAGGCAAAAAATGGCCAGAAGGCGGTCAGACTCGCCCAGGAGTTCAGGCCACAACTCATCATTCTCGATGTCATGATGCCCGTGATGGACGGGATGGAAGCCTGTCGGGAAATCCGGAAGAGCGCTGAGCTGAAGGAGACCCTCATCGTGTTCCTGACGGCCCGCGGAGAAGACTATTCCCAGATTGCCGGATTTGAGGCAGGCGCCGACGATTACATCACGAAACCAATCAAACCGAAAGTCTTCATCAGCCGGATCCAGGCCATTCTCCGCCGATACAAGGAACCGGAAGCAACGGGCAGCATCATCCAACTGAAAGAATTCACCATCGACAAAGACCGGTACCTGATCCTGAAAGAGGGGATGGAGATCACCCTCGCCCGAAAGGAATTTGAATTATTGCAGTTCCTGGTTTCGAAACCTGAGAAGGTAGTGACCCGTGAAGAGATTTTTGCCAATGTCTGGGGCGAGGATGTTGTGGTGGGAGACCGCACCATCGATGTCCACATCCGCCGGATCCGTGAAAAAGTAGGCACCGAGAGCATAAAAACCATAAAGGGGGTGGGGTACAAATTTGAACAATCATGAAATTCCATGATCCTAAAAATCTTGCATTTCTCAATGCCCTGATCATCTCGGGGGTTTACGCGGTATTGTTTATCATTTCTGTCGCCATTCTCTATCCCGGCGCCCTGTCAGAACCTTTTGCCTGGTCGTTGCTGGTCATCAGTTCGGCTTTATTGTTCCTGATCACCTGGTTCAGTTTCAGGTACACCCTTGAAAAGTTCATCTACAGCAAAATCAGGCTTATCTATAAATCCATCCACCAGGTCAAGGTCGGCCGGGATGAACGGCCGGCACACCGTCACGACCACGTTCTGATTGACACGGTACAGCAGGAGGTGGAACAGTGGGAGGCAGAGAAGGCCCGGGAAATCATGCAACTTAAACAACTCGAACAATACCGCCGGGAGTTTATCGGGAACATGTCACACGAACTGAAAACACCTTTGTTCAATATCCAGGGTTATGTTTCGACGTTACTGGAAGGCGGACTTGAGGATCCGGCCATCAACCGCGAATACCTGGTAAGAACCGAAAAAAGTATTGAGCGGCTGGTCCGGATCATTGAAGACCTTGACGAGATCTCGCAACTCGAATCAGGTCACATCAGGCTGAATTTATCGCGTTTCGACATTGCCGCGCTGACCCGTGAGGTGGTTGATTTTCTGGAGATGAAAGCCACCAAACATGAGATCCGTATCGTTGTGAATTACCCCACCAAACCCATCCTGGTGGAAGCTGACCGGGAAAAGATCAGGCATGTTCTGACCAACATCATCGACAATTCGATCCGATACGGAGCCAAAAAGCATGGCACCACCGAAATCACGTTTTTCGACCTCGACGAAAACATCCTGACCGAGATCACCGACAACGGGGTTGGAATTGAACCCGGAGATCTTCCGAGGGTCTTTGAGCGGTTTTACCGCACCGATCGCGGCAGGGCGGTCACCAGGAAGGGAAAAGGACTCGGACTTGCCATCGTAAAGCATATCCTCGAAGCCCACGAACAAACCATCAACGTCAGAAGCGCGATCGGCGTCGGCACCACTTTCGGTTTCACCCTGAAAAAAGGGATCTGATCATTTATTGCGCTCGGTGGTGAAGACCACCAACGCTTCCAGGGAGTTCCGGTATTGGTTTTCCGGAAAAGTCCGCAGGATATCAATGGCTTTCTGACGGTACTCAACCATTTTTTGCCGGGCATAATCAATTCCGCCGCTATCAGCCACCATCCGGATCAATTCGGCAACCCTGCCGGCATTATCCGGGTGGTTCTTTACCGTGTTGATGATCCGGCGTTTGCCTGCGTTTCCTGAATGGTTCAGCAGGTAGATCAGCGGCAGGGTCATTTTCTGATCCCTGATATCTGTACCGCTTGGCTTTCCGGTGTTGAGGCTTCGGTCGTAATCAAACAGGTCATCTTTGATCTGAAAGGCGATGCCCGTGTTTTCGCCGAAATCCCACATGGCCTTTACACGACCGGGGTCCGCTTTTGCTGAAAGGGCTCCGCAGGCACAACACGAGGCGATCAGCGTGGCTGTTTTCTTGCGGATTATCTCAAAATAGATCTGTTCCTCAATGTCGAGCCTGCGCGCTTTTTCAATCTGGAGCAACTCCCCTTCACTCATCTCGCGGACGGCGTTCGATACCATCTTCAAAAGGTCGAATTCATCGTGCTCCAGGGCAAGCAGCATCCCGCGGGAAAGTAAGAAATCCCCAGCCAGGACCGCGATCTTATTTTTCCAGATGGCATTGATCGAGAAGAAACCGCGGCGAAGGTTAGAATCATCCACCACATCATCATGAACCAGGGTGGCTGTGTGAAGGAGTTCAATTAGGGATGCGGCGTGAAAGGTGCTTGGATTGATGGTACCGCAAACACCTGCCGAAAGGAACACAAACATCGGACGCATCTGCTTTCCCTTTCTTCTGACAATGTACCGCATGATGGTGTTGAGCAACGGGACCGGGGTTTTCAGGTAATCCCTGAAGGAGTCTTCAAATACCCGGATCTGTTCGTCAATGGGCGCCTTTATTTGATCGAGGGAGGTCAATGCTTATGTTTTGGGATGTAAAAATACAAATATTAATCTCCCTGCCTGTTGACAAGCTGAAGAACGGCAAATCTGAATTTTATCATCACAGGGTAAAAATCTGTGTTTTGTTCCGGAAAAAAGGGGAACTTTGTAACAAATACAGCTCCATGCCCGGCTTTCTTTTCCATGAGATCATTTTCGGACCGGTGCGCAGCAGGCGTCTGGGGTTGTCGCTCGGCATCAACCTGCTGCCCCTCCATACCAAATTCTGCTCGTTCAACTGCATCTATTGTGAATGCGGATGGACCGGTCTGCATGCAGCGGATCAGCCACTGCCTTCAAGAGCGGAAGTAGCGAAATTTCTCGAACAACGATTGAAGGAATTAAACGCTGAATCCTATCTTCCGGATGCCATTACCTATGCCGGAAACGGGGAACCTACGCTGCATCCCGATTTTGCGGGCATCGTCGACGACACCCTGCGGCTCCGCGACCGGTGGTCGCCCCGGTCAAAGGTTACCGTACTATCAAATTCGAGCATGATCCATATCGAATCTGTATTTCAGGCGCTGAACAAACTCGACAACAACATCCTGAAACTGGATGCGGGAAGCCCGTCCCAGTTCCGGCTGATCAACAACCCGGTCGTGGCAACGGATCTCGGAAGGCTGGTGGATGATCTTTGCCGCTTTAGCGGAAACCTTATCATCCAGAGCATGTTTCTCAGGGGGAGTTTTAAAGGTGAACAGGTTGATAACACAACCGATGAAGAGGTAGAAAACTGGATCGCCCGGCTCCGTTTGATCCGGCCAAAGATGGTAATGATCTACCCGATTGCCCGCGAAACGCCGGTCCATGGCCTGGAGAAAATACCGCCGCAGGAACTGGAAGCCATCGCCCGGAAAGTCGAAGCAGAAGGGATCCGGACAAGGGTTTATCCTTGAACCAGCGGACAAATTGATTTACGATTGCCATGATTTACGATTTACGATTGACTGATTTATTGAAAATGTGCTAATGTGCTGATGTGCTGATGTGAAAATTTGAGCTTTGAGCTTTGAGCCTTGAACTTTGAACTGTTTTTCCCTAATGGCTAATGGCCAATGCCTAATGCCTGATTTGATTTTGAACTAAATGGAAGGTCTCTATTTTCCGGCGAAGATCTGGCTTGCTTTCGGGGAGGCTGTCAACGGGAACACCGAAATCGTTAACTGGCTTCTCAACAACGGATTTCCTGAAGTAGCTGCGTTGGCGCACGCCATCCGGGGGAGTGAGGAGGCCACCGCGTGGCTTTTTAGCAATAAGTTCTATCACCTTGCCGCGCTCGATGCAGCCATTGATGAGAACCCGGCTGCTTATGAATGGCTAAACAGGAACCACCACCCCTTTCTGATCGTTTTCGCGGATGCCTGCAGAGGGAACCCTGCCGCCCTTCGCTGGCTGTTCGAAAATAAAATGGAGCCCTTTGTAGTCATTGCCAAACGCATTAAGGATTTGCGTGACAATACCACGTTTGACTACCACAAAAAACACTTCTAGGAAATTCCCGGATCATCCGCACTTCGAGTAGCCACAGCTCTTGCATACCAGGCAACCCTCCTGGTAAACCAGTCCGTTTTGGTCGTTGCATTTCGGGCATGCGTGTTCGGCAGCTTTGGTGCCATCGGGAATGAATTTTTTCAGGGCCCGTTCGACACCGTTTTTCCAAGTGTTGATGGAATCGACTTCGAAGTGAAGTTTGGAGATAATGTTGACCACGAAGGGCAGCGGCATACCATGACGCAGGATCCCCGAGATCAGCTTGGCATAATTCCAGTACTCCTTGTTGAAGGAACGTGACAGTCCTTCGATGGTGATCTTGTAACCCTGCCGGTCCTCGAACTGGAAATCGTACCGTGAGGAAACACCGTCGGGACGGGTTTTCACGATCCACCCTTTCTGAACCCAGGTTGGGATCCAGAAATCCTCCGCGACACCGGTAAAGATCTCGTACGGGCGTCCATTCAGGCTACCCACGACAGCAACCCATTTTTCATGATCATTCTGAAAACGGACGATATCGGCGATGAGCCGGTCGGGGCGATGCGGGGCCCGGGTCTCCCTGAATTCGTCGGGATCTTCTTTTTTCTTCTTCTCCTTGGTTTCGTTGTTGACCAGCACTCCCGCCCTGGATCCGTCGCGGTATACCGTCATCCCTTTGCATCCCACCTTCCAGGCAGTTTCGTAAATCGTCCCGATCAGTTCCTCCTTGGTTTCGTTGGGTACATTGACGGTGACACTGATGGAATGATCAACCCATTTCTGAACCGCTCCCTGCATCTTGACCTTGGCCACCCAGTCGACATCGTTGGCAGTTGCTTTATAAAATGGCGATTTCTTGATGATCTCTTTTAAATCCTTGTCGTCCATCCGGGAGATCTCATCCACGTTGTAGCTGTTGGCAATCAGCCAGGTAACGAAATTATGATGAAACACATTATACTCCTCCCAAGTGTCGCCTACCTCATCCTTAAAGGTGATCTTGACATTTTTATCGTTGGGATTGACTTTTCTGCGACGCTTGTAAGATACGGCAAAAACAGGCTCAAGTCCCGAAGTGGTCTGTGTCAGAATGCTCACCGATCCGGTTGGGGCGATGGTCAGCATGGCGACATTCCGCCGTCCGTATTTCTGCATATCCTCGTATACATCGGGGGCTGATTCGCGGATCCGCTGAATGAACGGATTATTCTTTTCCCGTTCGGCACTGTACAGAGGGAAAGGACCCCGTTCGCGTGCAATGGTTACCGATGAACGGTAGGCTTCGATGGCAAGAATTTTATGCACCTCAACCGAGAAATCGGTTGCTTCGTCTGAACCGTAACGGGTTCCCAGCGCAGCCAGCATATCGCCTTCAGCCGTGATGCCAAATCCCGTCCGGCGCCCCTGAATGGCTTTTTTCTTGATGTTCAGCCACATGTTCCGTTCGCGGGATTTAATATCATCATTTTCGGGATCGGAATCAATTTTGGCCAGGATCCGGTCAATTTTTTCCAGTTCCAGATCGATGATATCATCCATGATCCGCTGCGCTTTATGAACATGGGAGATGAAGAGCCCGGAATCGAAACTTGCCTCTGCGGTAAAGGGTTTGTCAACGTAATTATAGAGGTTGATGGCCAGAAGGCGGCAACTGTCGTAAGTGCAAAGGGGAATTTCACCGCAGGGATTGGTCGATACCGTGCGGAAACCCAAATCGGCATAACAATCGGGGATCGATTCCCGGAGGATGGTATCCCAAAAAAGAATTCCCGGTTCGGCTGATTTCCAGGCATTGTGAACGATCTTGCTCCAAAGTTTGCGTGCCTGAATGGGTCTGGTTACGGCAGGTTGATCGGAACCGACCGGAAAATGTTGAACGAATTCGCCATCCTCCACGACCGCGCGCATGAAGTCATCGGTAATTTTTACCGAAATGTTGGCGCCGGTAACCTTTCCGGCCTCGAGTTTGGCATCGATAAAATGTTCCGCATCGGGATGAACCACCGAAATGCTGAGCATCAACGCTCCGCGACGACCTTCCTGGGCAACTTCCCGGGTCGAATTGGAATAGCGCTCCATGAAAGGCACAATGCCGGTAGATGTCAACGCCGAATTCTTCACGACGCTGTTTTTGGGCCTGATGTGCGACAGGTCATGCCCCACCCCTCCCCTGCGCTTCATAAGCTGAACCTGCTCTTCGTCGGTCTTCATGATGGCGCCGTAAGAGTCGGAAGCGCCCTCGTTACCGATGACAAAACAATTGGAGAGCGACCCGATCTGAAAATCGTTTCCGATTCCGGCCATCGGACTACCCTGGGGTATGATATACCTGAAATTACGCATGAGTTCAAACAACTCGTCCTCACTCATGGGATTTGGATACTTCTTCTCGATTCGCGCAATCTCCCGGGCAATCCGCCGGTGCATGTCATCGGGCGTCAGTTCAAAAAGTTGACCCTCTGAATTTTTTAAGGCATATTTATTGGCCCAGACATTGGCTGCAAGGCTGTCACCATTAAAATAAACGGTTGACTTATCAATTACCTCGGCAAACGAATAGGTGGGTCGGTCATGTTCTGTTTTTTTCTCTTTCATCTCGTACTCTTCAATCGAAACTTTCGGACGGATTCTTTTCGCCAGAACTTCTTTGTAATAGTCAGCTTTCCGATCCACTTCTGAGTTTACCACCGGGTTATTTTCCATGCATGAACAAGGTTATCGGTTATGATTGTAACTTTTCCTAACTGATTGATGATCAATATTTTTCAGAAAGTTTTCTGGAATATTTTTGAAGGAGCAATTTACAACGAAGAATGGGTTTACCTCAATTTAGTTATTAACACAATTTTAATATTTAAGGGTAATCGGCTGACTTAAAAAAACATATACTTTGATAATTCCCGATACCGGCGACAGTCCTTTATTTGGTGAGATCAGCTCCCTGCCAGATGAGTTTTTTCCCGAATCCTAGGCGGTTATCGGTCATCTTGATATAATCAGGTTCGAGAAGCCACAGATGAAGCGCCGGAGCGAGCCGTGCAATCGGGAAACGCTTCAGGTACGCGGATTTGTATGGTTTATCACCGGGGTCAGCCAAGGATGAAACAAAACCGGTAAACTGGATTCCGCGGATCTTTCCGACAATCCTGGTCTCGAGTGCAATGGTTCCCGCAACCCGGTAACTGCCTCCTTCAACCACATCCCTTACATGACGGGTGTCGGGATTGGAGGTGTAGACGAACCGGTTTTCACCGGGAAGATAGACGTAGAAACAGGTGGCACACCAGGGGATGTTGTCGCGGGTTATGGCGATATTCATGATATGATGTTCACCAATGAACCCGGTAATACGATTTTCGGGAAGATTCATTAAAAATCGAGGCTTAGTGAGAAATAGAAAACAGGTTTTTTGATCCGGCCGTCTTCAACCCCCCAGGCCAGATCACCCCTCAGGAAATAGCCGAACAGCCGGGTCCTGGCGCCGAATCCAAATCCCTCAACTACCGGGTCCTTCTGCATCTCTACCTTGATAAACAAGGGGTTCCGGTATATGTAGCGGGTGAAAAGCTGGTTGTCCTCCGACCAGGGCGACAGCCCGGTCCAGGCTGTTCCGATGTCGCCAAATGCCACCAATTGAAAATTGTTGATAAAGTCCGACCGGATCGGCCGGTTGAACAGATACCGGAACAAGGGCCACCGGATCTCACTGTTGATCACCACGAAACTGTTGCCGTTCCGTATATTTTGATTGAATCCCCTCATGTTGGTGGCCAGGGTCTGGAATGCATAATTCTGATCATAGGCCACCTGTGCCTCTGTGTCAAATTTCGGGAAGAGCCAGTTATCCACCCCTCCCATGTAGTAAAGTAATTTGTTGCTGCCCCAGGATGTGCTTGCTGCAATACGGTTGGCCCATATCAGCATCCGGTGCAGCCGCTGGTAATTCCTGAAATCAATCCCCACTACGAAAACATTCCTGCCTGAGGCATTAACCATCTGATAATACTCGCCGAACAATTTGTAGCGGGTGCCCTGGTATAGGTTCACACCCAGGCTCCGCGTGTTGTCATAAGTCAGCTCTCCCTTGATGCTGCCCCACAGGGTGTGAATGTCGGGTTCATTCAGGTTAAACAGATCGGTTGAAAGGTAAACCGCCCGGTCATACCGCAGGGAGGCGGTCCCTTTGATGTTCAGTACCGGGTTGAAAGGCCAGGTCGCTACATAATAAAGCTCATGGATCTTGTGCCGAACCAGCGAATAATACCCCGATTCCTCGACGGCCTTCCGGTGAAACACGATCTGATGATCCAGCCGGCGCTTGTAATTTCCATAACTGAACAGATACTCATTGTTGATCAGGTTGACATTCAGCCTCACTCCTCCGCTTATCCGGTAATCCTCCATCAGGTCAGTCACCCCGACCATGAACAGTGCGTTCAGGCCGGGATTGACAAAGTCGGGGGCGCCGCTGCCGGTAAACGGCTGATAAGCATAATTCAGGTAGGTGAAATCGATCTGGGTGACCATCTGATCGATATAGTATTCAACATTATAGTTTAATTGTTTGGCTTTTTGATACTTATCTATTGTATCCCGTTCCGTTTCACCCCCTTTACGACCCGGAAGGAAAAACGATTGATATTGCGAAAGCAATCCGGAAACCAGCGAATCGCCCGACCAGCTGCCACCATCCTGCAGCGCTCCTGTTTTTATCCGGTTGGTATCAAGCTTTGAAAGGATCTGCTCAATCACTTCGTGTTGCATCACTACCGAAAAGTGCTTCTTACCATCGGTTTTGAAAGGTCGGTCGGTACGAAGGGTGTCGGTCCGATTCACCCGTTCCGGTTCTGCAATCCCTTTGGGGGATTTTTCGGGAAGCGATCGTGGGTAAGTAGCGGCACGTTTCAGATATTTCGGCCTGATAAGGTCGGAAACATACATTTTATAATTCCGGTCCTGAAAGATCACCTGGGCAAGCTTACCTGCTTTGGGAACGATGTCCTGTTCAAGGATGTTACGGCTGTAGTTGGTGACCGGAAAAGTAGTGGTAAAATAACGGTAATGGGTCGTGGTGTCGATAAAGGAGATGGCACTGTCGTAACGCGCCAGATAACGGTTCACGGTGCCATCGTGGTCACACAGGTATGAAAAATAGTTCTCTCCGTACGACATGGGCTGGAATTCGTGGTCTGTCGCGGTATGGGTAAGGCGCTGTAAAATCTTACGCCCTGAAGAATAATGATAAATAAAGAGATCGTTGAAGTATCCCAGTGAATCGGGCTTCACCGCTTCATTGAACCGGATGGTGTCGCCGATCCGGTTGGAGGAGAAGATAATGTCGTTGGAATAATTGAAAAACCTGGGATTCAGATCGTTGTATAAATCGCAGGTGATCTGTTCATGCGATCCGGAAGCAATGTTATATACAAATATATCCGACTGTCCCTTTTGAACGGCCGACATAACCAGCCGGGTACCGTCATCCGAATAGCTCATGTCGAGTACCTTCTGGAAATTCACCAGGATCTGATGCTGCCTGCTTTTATCATCAAGATTGTAAAAATAGAGCCAGATGCCTCCTTTTCGTTCGACCAGGTAAGCAAGTACCCTTCCGCTGGGATGCCAGGCAATCAACGGATAAGAATAATCAGGCCGTTCGGCAAGCCGGTACCCGGCCCGGTAAACACGTTTTCGTTTCCCGGTTTCGGGATCCTGGATAAAAATTTTATAGATTCCCAGGTGGTGGGTGGAATAGGCAACTGTTCCCGACGAAGGATTGATCTTTAATGACTGATAGACCCGGTCGGGCCTTTTTCGCTTGTTGACCGGATTGTCGGGCAATGCCTCCGCGGCGGCATCCTGAGCTGCATACAGCTCCTTATTATAAGCCAGCCATGCTTTTAACAAATCCTGGAAGCCAATTCCGACAACATACTGAAATCCCCGTTCAACATTACGGGTGATCCTGGCCATGTAAACAATGTTGGGAATGGCCGACGGTCCGTATGTCATCTCGGTGTATTTCCAGAGGGAATGTCCGGCCCGGGCGGCATCGAGCCCGGTCAGGTTGTTGAACTTATCGAAATACTTGTTCACGATGGCATCCCGGATCTGATTTTCCAGCCCGGCATCCCACTTACGGGAAATGAACGATACGAGTCCGTTGGAGTACCACTCGGGTACGGTGAAGAGCGTGTTGTTTTTGATCTGCGAGCCGATTCCCGTTCCGTACATCATGTTATTCAGGATCACCTGGGCAATCCCGGCCCTGATCTGCTGGTCAAAATTCTCGTAATTTCCATCAAAAAACAACAACACCCTTCCCCCGATGATCCGCGTTACACCTCCGGTGTTGTAATAGTCCCAGTCGCCAAACAACCCCACGTTGCTTTGTTTCAGATCAGACAAGTTGTTGAAGATGATGAACTGGATCTTCTCCTCGAGGTTTGACTGAAGCGATTTCTCAATCTCGCCGATGTGCTTATCGGCATACCGGGCGGTATACAGGGCGAGCTCCTTCCCGTTTAAATAATAATAGGTGTCAAATTTATCGAAACGGAAATAGAGCCATAAAAAATTGTTATACTGAACCCGGCTCTTTCCAAACGTGAGTTGTGATCCGTTATAAAACTGAGCCTTAATCCCAAGGGGGAAAAAAATCAGGATTAATATCCCTGTAAGTACAATATATTCAACAATATAACGCCGTTTTAAAAGTACCATTGTGCTTACAGGAATGGGAGTTCGGTTTGATTCGGTAAAAATACGGAAATTTAGAGTTCCCATATCACTGAAATCATTCGGCACGCTTCCGTTTCATTTTTATACCTTTGCTGCCGTTAAATCAAAACCGGTCATCCTTTATGCTTCAGATCAAACGATTTACATTCAACAATTTCATGGTCAATACCTATATCCTCTGGGATGAAACCGGAAAGGCCGTTGTCGTCGACGCGGCTTGTTACAGTCAGAAAGAGCAACAGGAATTTTCAAGTTTCATTGAAAATCAAAACCTTACAATCGAACGGCACCTCAACACACACTGTCATATTGACCATATACTTGGAAATGAGTACCTTGCTACAACCTACAAGGTTCTGCCCGAGTACCATATCAAATCGATTCCGTTTTTTGTTACTGCCCGGGAAATTGGCGAATCGTTTGGTTTTAAAATCGGCTGGATACCGGAAGCCGGTCATTTTTTGGTAGATGGAGAGGAGGTTCGTTGGAACCAGTCGGTTTTAAAAGTATTGTACACACCCGGTCATGCCGAGGGAAGTTTGTGTTTTTACAGCGAGGTCGAAAAATTCGTGATCACAGGCGATGTTTTGTTTAAGGATACCATCGGAAGAACGGACCTGCCTTCGGGTAACTTTGACCTGCTGATGCAGAGCATAAAAACCCGGCTGTTCACCCTTCCGCCCGATACGGTCGTTTTCCCGGGGCATGGTCCTGAAACCACCATTGGTTACGAGATGGCCCATAATCCGTTTATACGGTAACAGGTTGGACGAAGAGTTGGACGAAGAGCGGACGAAGAGTTGGACGAAGAGTTGGACAAAGAGAAATGGAAAATTGAATATTGCAGGCATTCTTCCTTTTTTCGTTACGGTTCATTTCCAAACCCAGTGCATTCAGGGGTAATTTGTGTTTAATGAAGTCAGTTCCGAAAAAAATATTGATCATCCGTTTCAGTTCGATCGGCGATATCGTTCTGACCACCCCCGTGATCAGGTGTCTTAAACAACAACTTAATACTGCCGAAATCCACTACCTGACCAAAAAACAATATCAGCCGGTCCTTTCGGAAAACCCATATATTGACCAATTCTGGTTCTATGAGAACGGATTCGGGGATCTCCTGCCGTTGCTACGGAGGGAACGGTTTGATTTCATTGTCGATCTTCATAAAAACCTGCGTTCTTTTTACATCCGGATGAATCTTGGCGTTTGTGGCGCCTCCTTCCCCAAACTCAATCTGCAAAAATGGTTGCTGGTCCGGTTCGGGATCAATTTAATGCCCGATCTTCACATTGTCGACCGCTATTTCAGGGCGGTATCGGGATTGGGAATTTTCAACGACGGCAGCGGGCTCGACTATGTCATTCCCCGGAGCGACCTGCTCACTGTGGGGGATCTACCGGAGCATTTCAGAAAAGGATTTTTCGCCGTGGTGATCGGGGGAAAGCATTCTACCAAGATTTTTCCTGCCTCGAAAGTGGCTGAAGTGGTCGGGAAACTGAAGAAGCCGGTTGGCGTAATAGATCGCGGAGATGCCGCAGACGAAGCCCACGAGCGTAAAGCAGATCAGGCGGATCGTTTGCACGGGGATGCCGGAATAGCGCGCAACCACGCGGTTGTTGCCGATTGCGTAGAGATAGCGGCCAAACGTCGTTTTATGCAGCACGAAGCCAAACGCAATCGCAAGCACACAAAAGACGATGAAGATATACGGAACCGCGCCGAGTCTTGCATAATACAGATTATAAAACCAGGTGACGTTTTGCAGCCCGCCTGTGCTCTGGGAACCCAATATCATCTCCGCGATGCCGCGATAGAGCGTCATCGTTCCCAAGGTAACGATCATGGAAGCAAGCTCGGTGAATTTCGTGAGGATGATGCCGTTGATGAGTCCGCAGAGCGTGCCGCACAGCAGCGCAATCACGATTGCGGCTCCCATCGGCAGTCCCGCGTTATACGAAACGCCCAGCAGCGTTGCGCTCAGCGCAACCGTGGAGCCAACCGAGAGGTCGATATCCCCCAGTACGAGGA
>SACF01000070.1 GCA_009928665.1 Alphaproteobacteria bacterium | reverse complement strand
GCTCCGTCCTCTTGCCCCGTGGCGCGCAACCATGCGGGCGCCCGGGAGGCTCGCGCTTCACGCAGCCTTCGGGTTTGAGAGTGACCGCGTTTTGGTCTCCGTGGCCATTCCGGTCGGTGTCACGGCACCCTGCGCCGCCTCGTCGAGAACGAATTTTGCGACCATGTCGGTCAGAATGGACGCCTGCGACGTGAGCAAAGCGCTCGCCGCCGAAGCTTCCTCGAACCTGGCCGCGTTTTCCTGGGTCGATTGATCGAGATCCGCAACCGACCTGTCGATCTCGGATATCCCGATCGATTGTTCTCTGGCCGAAGCGGCGATTGCGGACATCTGATCCGAAATATCGGCCACTTCCTTGAGGATAGTGTCCAGCACCAACCCGGTTTTGCCGACCATGGCGACCCCGCGCTCGACTTGCTGACCGGAATTCGAAATGAGGGTACTGATCTCGCGGGCCGCGGTAGAGGAGCGTTGCGCCAGGTCGCGCACTTCTGACGCGACGACCGCGAATCCGCGACCGGCCTCGCCGGCACGCGCCGCCTCGACCCCTGCGTTCAGCGCAAGCAGGTTGGTCTGGAACGCGATTTCGTCGATGACGCTGATGATTTTCTTGATTTCGTCGGACGAGGCGCTGATCTCTTCCATCGCCGAGACGGCTTCGTTCACCACTTCACTGGCGTTCTTGGCGTTGCTCTTAGCATTGTTCACCGCCGAATTCGATCGCTCTGCCCCCTCTGCCGCCGCTTTCACCGAGGTCGTCAACTTGGTCAACATCGAAGATGTCTCCCCCAGGGTTGCCGCGTTGCGTTCGGTAGGTATTCCCGCCCGCCAGTGCTACACACCGCGGTGGGCCCACAGCGATGACAATCATGCCTGGGTTGAAGTCTGGATCGACGGAAAATGGCATTTTATCGGCGCCTGCGAACCCGAGCCGGACCTTGATCTGGCCTGGTTTACCGCTCCCGCACGAAGAGCCATGCTTGTCAATACCAATGTTTTCGGCGATTACGAAGGACCAGAGGATGTTTTACTGAAAGACCCGCGCTTTACCCGGATCAACATCCTTGAAAATTATACCCGAACCAGGCGCGTATTTGTACAAGTGACCGATCCGGGCGAACATCCGGTCGACAGCGCCACCGTGGAGTTTCAACTGTACAATTACGCCGAATTTTACCCGCTTCATAAAGCGTTGACGGGTAAAGACGGCTTGGTTTCCTTTTTGACCGGCAGTGGCGATCTCCTGGTCTGGGCAGCAAAAGGCGACCGGTATGGTTATCAGAAAGTCCCGGCTTCCAGGACCGACACGGTCGTGCTCACGCTTTCGGCCCAACCCGGATGTGAATTCTCAGAGACCTTCGACCTGACGCCTCCCCCGGTGGATGCAAATGTTCAGGAAGTCAGCGATTCGCTGAAAAAAATCAATTCTGCCAGGCTGAAATTTGAAGATGATCTCCGCGGAAGTTATGAATCAACCTTTATCGATTCGGCAAAAGCCTTCAGACTTGCTCCTACCCTTCACTTGAATCCCGACACCTTGTGGTACATGCTTAAAAAATCGCGGGGAAACTGGCGGGAGCTCATTGAATTTATGACCGGCGTTGCAAAAGACAAGAAAAACCTGATCTTTCCGCTGCTGAATACCCTTTCTGACAAGGATCTTCGCGACGCTACACCCGAAGCGCTTTCCGATGCAGTGGCTTATGCAACGGTTCATTCACCCTTGTGTTCCGGGAATGATATTTTTTATCCGTATGTCCTCGCTCCCAGAGTGGATAATGAATGGCTGAAACCGTACCGGGAACTTTTCCTGCAAAAGCTCGACCCGGGCATGATCCGGGCAGCAAGAACAGCGCCCGACAGCCTGGTAAGATGGGTTCTCACGAACATTGCCATCGACAAGACTGCCAACTGGGGCCGTGCGCCGCTGACGCCTGCGGGATCCTTTGAATTGCGTGTTGCGGATGATCATTCACGTGATATTTTATTCGTCGCCCTGTGCCGCACCATCGGGATTCCCGCCCGGCTGGAGCCCGGATCGCGGGTACCGCAATATTTTTGGAAAGAAGGATGGATCGATGTCCGTTTTGAGAAGATCATCCGGGAGCGCACCGGCAAAGCGCAGTTAGAACTCGTTTCCGATCCGCGTAACGACCGTAAGCCCGAGTACTACACCCATTTTACCCTGGAGAAATATAAAGACGGTTTTTTCAGATCGCTTGATTATGAAGGAAGTCCGCTGGTACAATCATTCCCCTGCACGCTGGAGCTGTCGCCCGGATATTATCTGATGATTACCGGAAACCGCATCGGGGGCGGAACGGTTCTGGCCTCCCTGAAATTTTTCAATCTCGTTGAAGAAAAAAAGTCACAACAGGTTATCAGCATCCGGAAGGAGCAGATTTCGTTGAAGGATTATGGAAGGATCAATCCGCAACTTTTCGCGTTCAGCATTAAGGAGGGAATGGTGCTTGCCTGGATCGATCCCGATAAAGAGCCCACCAAACATTTTCTCAGCGATCTCAGGATGAAGAAACAGGAGTTCGGAAGTTGGAAAGGCAGGTTGGTTCTGATCTTCGGCACAGAGAAAGAGATGAAATCGTTCATCGTAAAAGATGCCGCCGGGTTGCCGAAAACGGTGACCTATTCCTTCCGCGAAACGTTCCCGGTGCGCCTTTCAGATATCAAATCGGAAAAAGGCGCGGTGAAAAACCTGCCCTTAGTTCTTTACATCAACGGCTCCGGAGTCATCAACTATTTATCGGAAGGGTATCAGATCGGCATTGGCGACGATTTGTACCGGATCATCTCCGCAACCTTGAAAAGATAAGCTACAGATTGCTGGATTCCCGGTTTAATGCGGATCATGGATCAACAGGTGGTTCCCCGGCAGCCGGTTCTGCGTCGCGGATACAACGCACTGAAAAGCCGTTCGATTTGATGTAATCATCCCTGTTTATCTTATCATCAAAATAGTGCAGACTTCTGATCCAGGCATGGGCTGGACCGCATTCGGAGGAAGTCCAGAAAAATCCGATATAGGCGCGACTGCTGAAGCTTCCGGGATAATCGCGGTGACCGGCAGGCATGGCTGAAAATTCGCTGAAATTTGTTGCGCCATCGTTGGGTGGCGACCAATAGGTCGTCCCGGTCACCTTCATCGCCCCTCCCCCGTCGGTCCCGCTTGCGCCGATAACCTGACAGTCGATTTCGGGATCGATGACCCGGGTTGCGACACACCATTCGGGATCGGTGGGAATGTGCCAGCCTTCGGGGCACAGACCCCGGGTTCCCGCCGAGGTTGTATATTTCATCAATTCATCCCACTGGTAAAGTCCTCCGTAGATATCGCAATTGCTTTTGTTGCCCAGGTAACAGTACTTTTCGTCGATGCCGTTGTTTTTCTGGTTCCACATGTAGTTGATCTGTGTGCCAAAATTGAGATTCTGAGCCATCCAGCATTGATCTCCGATCGGGACGGTTCGGTACGACTGTGAATCTCGCCGGTCGGTGAACGGCATCCCGCATTGCCAGGGCGCCACTTTGATGGTGAAAGTGCAGGAACTGATGTTGCCGGAGCCGGTGACGGTAAAGCTATCCGTTTGTCCCGACAGGGGGATGCCATGTCCCTGCAGCGCCACCAGTTGAATGCCTTTGGTCGCAAAATAACCGGTGGCATCGAAATAGTAACCATTCACCGTGTTGGTCCGGATCGTATAGCTTCCCGGCACCGAAACGTCGGCCTGAAACAGTACTTTTTCAGCGGTGGTGAGGGGACGTGAAGCCTGGCAGGAGCCGGTAATCAGCATTCCCGGGCATTCCGATCCGGCGCCCAGGTTATATGCAGCGATTCTCTGGTTCACCTGCGAGCAAAGCGCCAACGGGACAACCAGCAGCGCGATCATCGCGGGCAACAGGAGAACCAAAATTCTTCTATTTTCGAAAATGCCTTTCTTAAGCTTGCTATCCATGATCGACAAAGATATCAATAGCAACAATTTAATTTGAAAAAACCGAAAAAAAGAAATAAATGGGAAACCGGAAAATTCCTATACTTTATAAGGTTCTTGGTGAGTTTGCATTTTACAACTATCAGGATCGTTAAAGAAAATCACGAAGCCTTAATACTGACTGTTAATCTTATCAGATCAGAATAAAAAAGGTAACAATTAGTTCTTTGCTCCCTTCGGTATTGTGAAAATGAACTTTGTTCCTTGCCCGGGTTTGCTTTCTACCTGAATTGTTCCTCCTATCCTTTGAATAAATTCTTTGCAGATAATCAGCCCGAATCCGCTTCCTTTCTCATTATTGGTACCAGGCAATGATGGAGTAATAGAATCATTAAATAAAGTTTCAATTTGCTTGGATGACATTCCTATTCCTAAATCCCGTACCGACACTTCAATCATATTTCCCGAGTTAATCACTGATAGTGTAATTTCACCTCCTTCAAATGAATATTTAACAGCATTATGGAATAGATTCCGGATTATGGTTTTAACCATGTTAGGATCACAAAAAGCTGTTGAATTGTGAGAAGAAATAATTCTGGTCGAGACTTTTTTTTGTTCAAGTAAGGAGGATTCATTTCTGATAACCTCTTCAAAAAATGTTGATACGTCTATTATTTCAGGTTTAAATTCAATAGAATTACTTTCATATCTTGCCCATTCAAAAAGATTTTCAAGTAATCTGTAAGCATTACGTGCGCTGGAATTAATAAAAATGTTATACCTGTGGATCTCTTCAGGATTAAGTTCATTGGATTCATGCGACAAGATCGATGTATACCCTAAAATAGTCGAAAAGGAGTTTTTTAGGTCATGGCCAATAATTGAAAATATTACGCTCTTCATCCTATCGGACTTTTGTAATGCCATCGTTCGATCATTTACCTTTTGTTCAAGTGTTTCATTCAATTGGTTTAACTTATTAATTGAATTTGTAACATCCTTTCCCATCTGATTGAAGGAATTTGTAAGTGACCCGATTTCATCATTTGAAGTGACTTTGATCGGAATGAATCGTTTATTCTTTGCTAATTCATTTGTGGCAAGATCAAGTACTTTTATAGAATCTATAATTGATCTCGTCATAAATATGAAAAGAATAGTAATAAGTATCAGTGTAATAATTGGTAATGTCGAAAAAAACAAGGTAGCCGAAACATTGGTGCTATGAATTCTGTTGATTGATAAAAGTACCCGATTTTGATTGGTTTGAACAAGGTGTTTAAGCAGAATGATCTGCTTTTGATAAGCTTTACGTGATTCACCAATTAGGATTCGTTCTGCCATCAACGAATTGTTCTGGTTTGCCAATGCCGATATTTTCAACCAGATTTTTTTATAAAAACTGTAAACTGTATGAAACTCCTTAAAAATTTTCTGCTCTTCTTCGGTTTGGACTAACAAGGATAGTCTCTTAAGATATTGTGAAATTTGGTCATCCACAATTCTAATTTCTTCCTCAATTGATTTTTTCCCTGACAAATCAGAGGAGAGTACGTATTTGTATTCTTTGATCCTCAGATTTTCGATTGAAATCGTGAGCCCGTCAACGCAAATCATTGCAGGTATCCAGAGGTCAATTATTTTTTCAGTCTTTCTGGTTAATTCCTGACTATGAAGAAAAGTAAAAACTCCCATGAAAATGTATGGGATAACTGCAATCCCAAAAATAAGGACCAGTTTGAGTGAGATTCTGAGGTTTCTGAACCATTTCATATCATCTGCTATTAGATGCCCTTTTGATAATTACATGAATCGATAAGAAAGCAGATAGAGCAGTTTGTAAACTCAAACTGTGACATCAAAAAAATTAAACTGACGCTTGTTATTTGTTGTCACTTATCATATACAAGCCGTATCCCGAGACAATTACTTCTGTGACTTGCGGGTCGGCCGTACCGATATGCAGAACGGCAACGCTGTGCAACGTTTTTCCAGCTGCCACCACGTCCAACATGTAAATATCCTGTCGAAGGACCTTTCGGGTTCGTCCAGGGATCTGATGTGTATTGTTCCATATAGTCCTTGCACCATTCCCAAACATTCCCGTGCATATCGTATACACCCCATGCATTTGCTTTCAGGCTGCCAACCGGGAGCGTTTTTTGACGGAATTCACCTTGTTTAAAATTCTGATAGGGATACGTTCCATCGAAATTTGCATCATCAGTCGTCAGGTTTTCTCCGGTACTGAAAGGAGTCGTGGTTCCGGCCCGGCATGCATATTCCCATTCTGCTTCAGTAGGAAGCCGGCAACCCATCCAATCCGCAAAAGCCTTCGCATCGTCCCAAGTAACATTTATTACAGGTCGGTTTCCCCTTCCCCAACCTGCATCGTTTGGTTTTGCCTTCCCTGTGGCCTCACAAAATTTATCGTACTGGTCAAATGTGATTTCATATTTACTCATCCTGAAACCATTAAGGGTGACGGAATGTTGTATTTCACCGGATTCCCTTGCAAATTCGCTTTCGGGGCTTCCCATTGTAAAAGTACCTGCCGGAATTTGCACCCATTCCACCTCCGGCTTGTTCTGTGCAGGTGCAAACATTGAAATGAATGCAAATGCAATACTCATACATTTTGTTTTCATTGTCTACATATTATACTTATATATCCAGGATACATTAATCTAATCCTTCTTTTTTATAGGTTTATATGAAGTCCGTCAAGGATAAAGCTGGCTGCCTTGGCACTGATGAAAATGTACAGGATCCGGGATATGACCATCACTCCGATCTTGCCAACAATCCTTTCAACAAAAGGAGCCAGTTTAAGAATCGGAAATATGGTTATGTAGACAAGAAAGACTGTAATAACAGTTATAACATGACCGTCGCTCTGGAGCAGCAGGATCGTTGTCAGGATCGTTCCGGGACCTGCAAGAAAAGGAAAGCCCATTGGAAAAACTGCTACGGACTGGCTGTTCTGAACAAGTGAAAAAGATGACTGAGATCCAAGAATAACTCCCCGGGCAGCTACGATAAACACCAGGATCCCGCCGGCTATCTTAAAAGCCGGCATGCTCACGTTGAAAACATTTCTTAGCATGACATCCCCGAATAATGCAAACCCAAGCACGATAGACCCTCCTGTCAGGACTGCAATTTTATACGTCCCGGATTGTTCCTTCTTGTTCATGGCCGAAGTCAGGTCGGCAAAGAGTGGCAGATTGCCTATCGCATTTACCATGGCGAACAATAGAAGATAATCGTGCAGAATCTGTCTGACGTAATCCATTGCTTATTAATTAACAGGAGCGTTTTTTGTTCGACCCATCCAGTCCAGATTATCTATTTTATTGAATTGCTCTTTAAATATCCGGTAATAGAAAAGTTCCTCTTTTGTTCTCAATATCCAGCCATTTTCTAGATTTCTTTCTGCTTTGAAGTCAGAATCAGTTACTTTGGCTGAAGCATAATCCGAGATCAGTTCTTCCACTCCCGCTCCTTCCCAGAATTTTGTCTTTGGCCGCCAGACAATATTTTCAGGCAACATGCCTTCCACCGATTTACGAAGGATCCATTTTTCTATTCCACTTTTCAGTTTTAAAACGGAGGGAATCCTGAAAGCAAAATCAAACAGTTGTGGATCCGCAAAAACGACATGAGCCATTAAACCGTGGGCAGCCGCACATCGGTCGACGCGCTGAAAGGCAGTGTTATGAAGTTTCCCTGTAATATCTATAAGTTCATCGTCAAGTTTATTCGCAGGAATAGATTTCAGGTACTGGTATCCTGCAAATAATTCATCCCCTCCTTCTCCGGAAAAGACTTCACCTACATATCCTGAGGCAATATCTGCAACAAGATAATTGATAATACTTGATCTGACCAATAGGGCATCAAATGACTCCAGGTGGTATATGACCCGAGGAAGAACCCTGAGCATATCCCTGAAGTTGATTATAACTTCATGATGATTGGATCCGATATGTTTTGCGACTTCTCTGGCGAATGACAGGTCAGAAGCATTCTTTAAGCCTCCGGCAAATGTATGAAGTTCTTTTACCCATGGCCTTGCAAGAGCTGCAATGGTACTTGAATCCAGACCTCCTGACAGCCAGGCGCCAATCGTATCTGTTGTTATTCTGCAGGTAACTGACATTATCAGCCGGTTCAATAATTCGGTTGCTATCACATTCGGGTCGTTTTGAACCGGTGATTTTTTTTCCAGCTTAAAGTAAGCATTTCGAATAGAATCATTCATGACAGAACCCGGCAAACACTCCCTGATTGCTTCAGAAATCGACAGAAGCGCTTTAACCTCAGAGGCAAAATATAGATTTCCTTTTTTTGTATAGGAGTAGTACATAGGGGCAACTCCCAGTTCATCACGATATATTTGCCAATGTCCTTCTGATTTCTTTATCTCAATCTTATGACCAAACCCGGGACCATCACTGAAAATTCCTTTGGGTTGGTTTTTCTGTACACTTTCATCCTCATATTCAGCCCATATCATGCCGATGGTGGCATCGTCATACTCGTAGACGGCTTTCCCATGGGAACCTCGATGAGAAATGGATTCCAACATGCTCAGGACAAGGTTTTTCTCACCTTTTTTTAAAATACCTGCAATTCCTGCCATATAAATTCTATAGATTATTGTTGCTTAATCTGTTAATTATACCCGACAACCTCGATTCCTCATCAATCGACTCACCTGTAGAAGGATTGATTGCGTACCATGCACCATTTAAAAGGCCCGTGATGATATCTCCGCACAGATGAGGAACCCCTTTAAAATGAGGGGTATCAAGAAACCCTTCCTTGATGGCTTTTGCGATAATGTACGGTTCAGCCTTGGGATCATCACAGTCCGCTCCCAGATAATTTAATGATTCAATTAAAACTTTTGCCTCATAAACAAGTTCAGACTTCCGGGAAAGTATATTATCATCTGACCATACATCTGGCAGACCATTCAAACTATTCCGAATGACGCCGTGAACAATCTGGCAGCTTTCAATCAGTTCCCCGGGAAATGTGGCATGGTCTCCTTCACTGAATCCAACTACGTGAAGAATATGGGGCTTCATTGAAAGACTTATCATCGCTGAAGCAGCCAGTTGCCCCTTGGCAATAAACGGCATTGGTGAAAAATGGGCGATACCTGCCCGTACCTCCCTAAAAACGGTAAACGAATCATCTTCAAGTTCACAGATCAGTTCCAGCTTTGCAGCCATTTTTGCAAGGTCCATTGAGGGATTTGTACCGGGGGGCGTATTAAACATGAACTGGGCGATATAATTCCGTACACCCATCTTCTTTGCATTATAAGCAGCAAGATAGGCCATGGCTACAGCTAACGAGTCATGTGCGTCACGAAGGCTCCACTGGTGCGACTCATTAACTTCTACAGGAATATTATGACGGGAATACCATGCCATGACACGTTGATTTTCTGTTATTGCATCTTCGAGACTCCTGTTGGAGCGTCCGTCAAGCCGGCTATACCAGCAAAGCGGTATGGCTCCCCAGGCGTTATGAATTGTTTTTACACTCATTTCTGCCCACTTAAGAAGATCGCGCGTGCCGGCATAACAACGCATCAGCGGATAATTCCCGCACCTGGATGCTTCGTACAACGCTGCCATATCCTTACTGCTGCGAACAGGCACTCCTCCTGCCCCAGTCTGATTGTGATGCATCTCGTCGGGCCTGAAAAAATGTTCCTGGGCATTCTGGTCCGGACCGATTGAAATCACATCCAGTACTCCCGAAAGCGCAATCTCCTTAATTCCTTTTAAGGTCTCTTCCATTGTCGGCCTTCCGAAGTGATGCCTCAGGATAGGATAGGGGTAATTTTCCCTGATCCTGCTTATTAAATCTGAGGCATACTTTTTTTTCGCTGAATCGGCCGACGTGCCTCTCAGAAACGAATGAATTTCGGACAGGGATTCTGATCCGTCAAAAGACCGTTCAAAAAGGTTGCATTTTCTGGCTAAAGCTGCAACCGGAGGGGTTCCGCCAAAAATCAACCTTGATTTCGTTAGATTATTTGCTTTAAGTGCTTTCGCAAGTTCCTCAAACAACGTACTTGCTATCTCAGGCGTCAGACGGTAACTGATAGCTGTAATTTCCGGTTTTTCCCGAAGAATAGCATCTACGATGCGATTGATGGGAACTGCCGGTCCAAGTAAAATTGAATAGAAACCTTCTGTTTCGGCAATTTTTAAAAAATGATAGAGCCCGCCAACATGAACACAGGTACCCATTGCCGCTCCCAATATTTTTTTCATTTCCTTACTATTTTCAGGTTGGTGTATGTTGTTTCTCCCCAATAGCGAGAAGCCGCAAATCACGCAGATTCATTTCTGAAATCCCAAGCTTTTCCACGGTTCTCCCTTCTGAAAAGTAATCTTTCTGATTCAACAGGGAGGCGAGATGTATCAATGAATCAATCGTCGGTGTCGGAACACCGAACATTCTGCCAACAGAAGCGATCGGAACAAGACTGCAGGGAACATCCTCTTCAAGATATCTCATCTTAAGTGTTTTTGGAGCAAGGATCGATGTGTAGCCCGGATTCTTTCGCATCGCTTCATAAAGCGAGGCCCCATGTGTGCCATAGGCCATATAGAACCATTGATGTGCTGAAATGGCGCGTATTCCAAGCGCTTCTGCAACATGAATCCGTTCTTTGTCAGCGCTTTCAAGAACCCTGGCAACCGATTCGGTAGATCCCTGATGATAAAATTTGAAATCCGCATCATCTTCTATCCATCCCGCATTTAAAATACACAGGGCGGGATGAAAGATACTGCCGATGTTGTCGAAACTGGTTTTAAATATATTATCTCCCGGCACAAACTGTGGGTAGAGTTCTCTGAGTTTCTTTATCACCACAGGAATCATGTGTGCTCTGATAGACGCAACCGGGATAGAACTTTTTATCCCGAAAATATGAGCCTGACCGGGGCCTATGACACGCGAGGCATAAATGAATGTTTGTGCTTCCGATACTATGACATCGGCCTTTACATCATTATGGATTAATACTTGCTTGAACTCCAGTGCGCCCAATGTCCGGCCGGGATGTAAAACCACGATCTGGCCATCCTGCAGATAAGGAGCCATCTGTTCGGCGACCCAGCGATGGGCCAAGGCAGGCACAACAACCATCAATAGCTCTGCCCCCTTTATGGCTTCCTCCATGTTGTTGGTGGCAACAGCAATTTTACCAAAACCCGTGATTTCTCCCTGAACTTCAATACCACCGGTGGATTTCACGCCCCATAACCGCTCTTCTCCACGGTTAAAAAGCTGGACATTGCAACCCATGATGGCAAGATGTCCGGCCATGGCCAACCCTCCATGGCCGGCCCCAATGACTGCAACCGGTGGGTGCTGATCCTTTAATGGGTATCTTTCCATTTCTTGATTATTTCTTTACTTTAAAAAAATAAAATTTTTGCCAAGACCAGCAATATGATAATCACGACCCAAGATAAAAGATAAATGATCTCTTTAATACGCTTTGGTTTTTTCATACTTTTACTTTTTACGCGCATTGGCTAAAGTATAACAAGAGATGCTGATCCCTGATTAGGAATTCATTAAAAGATAATTAGAAATTCTATAGAGCGCGTTTTACCGGAATTTGCAGATTAACTTTGCCAAAACTAAAATCCAAGTGGAACAAAGCGTTATTTTAATCGTTGAGGATGAACAAAGGTTAGCCGAGATTCTTAAAAAGCAGTTTGAGAGTGAAGGATTCACCATTGAACTAGCTTATGACGGGTATATTGGTAAGCAAATGATTGAAAGGACCCAATATAACCTGATCATTCTGGATATTAATATCCCCCTGATCAATGGGTATGATCTCTGCAAGGAAATCCGCAAATCGAACCAGGATGTCCCAATCATTATGTTGACTGCGCTGGGTACTCCCGAAAATAAAATTACCGGTTTCGATGTCGGGGCTGACGACTATGTGTTGAAGCCCTTCGAATTCCGTGAATTATTAGCGCGTGTTAACGTTTTTCTCAGGCGGACAGACACCACACCAAAACAAGAAAAACTTATCCTTGCCGATCTGATAATGGATACGAGCACGATGACCGTTACCAGAGTAGGGAAAAAAATCGATCTGACAGCTAAAGAATACGCACTGTTGAAGCTATTTCTCACCAACAAGGGTAAGATATTGCCACGCGAACAGATCATTGAAAAGGTTTGGGGCATTGACTTTGATCCCGGAACAAATATCATTGATGTTTATGTGAATTACCTGCGAAAGAAAATCGACAAAGATTATACGCAGAAGCTCATACATACAAAGTTTGGATTTGGATTTTACTGCAATGAAACGGAAATTTAAACCATGAATATAAAGATTCGGTTGGCTTTCCAGTTCACAATTATCTTTGCTGGAGTATTATTGCTGTTTTCAACACTCGTATACTATTTTACATATTCTTCTCAAAGAGACAAATTCAGGGACAACCTTACAAACAGGGCAAAAAATACGGCCATACTGTTATTGAATGTGACAGAAGTGGATTCGACACTGTTGAAGAAGATTCAACAATCAACCTTTTATTGGCAAGGAGAAGAAATTGTCGTTACAGATTCAGCACTTCACATGCTCTATAAATTAAACACTGATTATCTGACATCTGAAAACATTAAAAAGAATTCAATAGATAAAGTGATCAATTTTTATCGTATTGCAGAAAAGGATGGCGTGCATTACAGGCATACCTTTCATAAAAATAAGTACAGCGTCTTTGTAATGGCATATGACAATACCCGCCGAGAAAAGCTGGCGGATCTCAGGAGAATACTGATCTGGAGTTCTTTATTCAGTATTTGGGTTGTCGTACTAT
>SACF01000121.1 GCA_009928665.1 Alphaproteobacteria bacterium | reverse complement strand
TCCATAGACTTTATAATATTATCACAACCCCTATGGGATTTCAAACAAAATCCCTTCTGTGCTCCCTTACCAGGAACGGCAAAATTCCATCATTTCTTCTTGGCTTACTTTTCGCAGCTGGCATTGTCCCAAGGTTTCCGGAACCACCAAGGTAATATGGCGCCCTTGATGTTTTTTATCCGTAGCCATGAAAGGAACCAGTACCTCCCCCGAAATTTCTTCCTCCCAAGAAAATCCCAACTCTCCCAGAATATTTCCGATGGGCACACTGAAGTCCTCTTTACACCATCCCATTTGAAACGCGGCTTTTGCTTCCATCACCATACCCATAGCCACCGCTTCCCCGTGAGATATTTGATAGTTCTTCCATTTTTCGATAGCGTGACCCACCGTGTGGCCAAAATTCAGAAGCATTCTTCGTCCCAGATCCTGATGGTCCTGAGAGACAATCTCATATTTTAGTTGCACGCATCTCAGAATAAACGCCTTCTCCAACTCTATGGGTACGTCTTTCGGCGGAAACCCCGGATAAGGAATCATCTGCTTCATTAAATTCCAACATTCCGTATCCCCAATGACACCATATTTCACCCCTTCCGCCAAACCATCTCGATACACGACGGGGGAAAGGCTTCGCAACATTTCCGGATCCACCAAGGTAGCCAAGGGGTCCCAAAAAGATCCTGCCATATTTTTCCCACAGTCCAAATTCACCCCCGTCTTCCCGCCGATGGAAGAATCAATGGCGGCCAACAGGGTAGTGGGAACTTGAATATAGCTCATGCCCCGCATGTATATGGAAGCCGCAAACCCGGTTAAATCTCCCGGCACACCTCCCCCCAAGGCCACCAGAAGATCGTGACGATTCAACCCATGAGATGCCATTTCACACAAAACATGTTGCAGCTCCTCCATATTTTTCGAAGAATCTCCCGGTATCAATTCATAAGACCAGGTAGAAAAACCCTGACTCTCTAAAACCTGCACCACCTCGGATAAATACAAGGCGCCTACCGTTTTATCGGTAATAATACCAATTCGAGTGGGAAGGTTTTCTTTCAGAAGCCTTTCCACTTCCGTTCCCAACCCATATCTCAATCCCGGTTCCATTTTCCAATCATTCATCTTCTCGATCCTCCAAAGCTTCTCGCACACGATTCACTTTTTCCATTAATTTTCGAAAGGCCTCCGGTGTGATGGATTGGAATCCATCGCAGAAAGCCTCCTCCGGGCGGGGATGAACTTCGATCATGAGGCCATCTGCTCCCGCAGCCACCGCAGCCAATGCCATGGATGAAACCAATTCCCGATCTCCCGTACCGTGGCTGGGGTCTACCATAACCGGCAAATGGGTTTTGGCTTTTAAATAGGCCACCGCAGAAAGATCCAATGTATAGCGGGTGGCTTTTTCGAAAGTAGTAATTCCTCGTTCACACAGTATAATTTGAGAATTTCCTTCCGACAAAAGGTATTCGGCACTCATCAACAACTCCTCTAGTGTGGAGGACGGGCTTCTCTTCAACAACACCGGTTTGTCCACTTTTCCCAGTTCCTTTAGAAGCTCTGTGTTTTGCATATTTCGAGCCCCTATCTGAATGACATCCACATCCTGAAAGAGGGAGAGGTGATGAGGGTCCAGAACTTCTGTAATGACCGGAATGCCCGCTTGTTTCCCGGCTTCTACCAATAGTCGTATCCCTTCTTCTCGCAACCCCTGAAAATGATAAGGAGAAGTTCGGGATTTGTAGGCCCCTCCCCGTAAAAAGTGAGCTCCCATCCAAGCCACTTGCTTTGCCACTTCATTCATTTGAGATGTGGATTCCACCGAACAAGGGCCTGCCATCACCGTTAAAGCCCCCTCCCCTATCTGGTGCTTTCCTACGGTTATATGAGTGGGTGCCGGATGATGGGTTCGACTTGCCAGAGGATAGGGTTCTTGAATGGTTCGAACTCCTTTCACAAAAGAAAGCCCTCGAAACTGATTGGGGTCCAATCCGCTAGTATCCCCCAGGATTCCCAGCAATGTCACCCCATCTCCTTGAATAAAGTGGTAGGTAAACCCTTGGACAGTTAGTTGGTCCAACAGCCTTTCCAATCCGTCTTTATCCGGGTGATTTTCTAAAATTAATATCATTTCTCTTCTCCCTTCTCATCCTGCCAGGAGAGAGTCTCCTCTGAATATTTCCGATAGAGAGGTTCTCTATGGCGCGCCATCTCTTCCAACGTTGCCAGATCTTTGGATAGAGGCCGGCCATCCCGAGCTAATGCCTCCAAAGGTCTCTTTACCCAAATGACTTTTCCGTTTTGGCGAAGAGCATCCATAGCCTTCTGTTGCAACACCATGCCTCCTCCCGTGGCGATGACCTGTCCCGTTTTTTTACCGACTTCCTCTGCCACCTCTCGCTCCCACCTTCGAAATAGTCCTTCCCCTCCTTCGAGAAAAATCTGGGGTATGGTTTTTCCGGATCTTTGTTCTATTAAAGAATCCGT
>SACF01000120.1 GCA_009928665.1 Alphaproteobacteria bacterium | reverse complement strand
CAGATTCTCATCAAATAAGGTAAAGGTGGTAATGGTTCGGCCATGTTCCTGTGCAATGGTCTGATAAGGCCCCCAGAACCAATCTGTGGTCAATATTTTGTCTCCCACTTTTGAGTAATTTACGATGGTATTTCGAATGGCTCCCGTTCCTCCCGGAGTGGCCACCGCTTTGGTATATCCTTGTGGAATATAATCCCCAAAAGTTTCTTTTATTACCGCCTGATGAAAGGACGGCAATCCGCCAATAGGGGCATAATCTGCAAAATCCTTAGGGGCCAAATCCTTCAAGGCTTCCACCACCGAAGTTAAAATCATCAGTTCCCCGTTGTCGTCCAACAAGGAACCTACCGTCCCATTAATAACCTTGTCTTTTCCCTCTCTGGCTGCCATTTCGTTGGCCATCCCGGAAATACCAAAAATCACGTCCCGCTTTGGAATCACTCTTCCATTGGCTTCTGCCAATATATAATCTCCCATGCCTTCACTCCTTTCAAATCCCTTAAATGAAACATATTATACCACTGGATTTGCTATTTTTAAACAAGAACCTTCCACTTTGCTTTTACGTAATGAATCTGCAAACCCCGGTTGGCAAACTTCTCTTCATATTCTGTACGCATTCGGTTCTGGTCCAGAGAACTCCCATGGTAATCCCAACTACTTTCCACAATCTTAAATCCGTTTTGAACGAGGCTATCCAGTGAATACTGAAACAACTCGTCATTATCTGTTTTCATTTGGAGGAAGCCGTCTTTTTCCAACACATGACGATAACCTTCCAGGAACCCCGCCGACGTAAGCCTTCGCTTTTCATGACGATCCTTGGGCCATGGATCGCTGAAATTTAAATAGATGGCCGCCAATTCCCCTGGTCCAAACCAATCTCGTACATCCCTTACATATTGGGGAACCACCGCCACATTGGAGAGACCCATCTGTCCTATTTTTTCCATGGCCCTTAAGGCGACTGTCTGATGTCCCTCTACGCCAACAAACCCGCAATCCGGGTTCTCTTGTCCAAGCGAGGTGAGAAATCTTCCCTTTCCACACCCTATTTCCAAAGAAACGGAATCCACTTTGGAAAAAAACTCCTTCCACCGGTCTCGGTAGAGGGAGGGGTCTGTTACCATATATGCTTCATGAAATAGAAGCTTTTCTTCCAAGTCTTTCACTTTTCTTTGTCTCATTTCCTCTTTTTAAGATCATCGAAAGATCTTTTCGTATCCTTTCAGTATTCGAAGCAAGGGGTAACCCAGTCCATAACAAGCGATGGCTTGTCCCAATGCCACCCATCCCATACAGGCCCATAAGGAAAGGGGGACTCCATACCCAAAGTGAAGCAGTCCGCCTATTACCACACCATTGACCAGTACCGGAGGAAATGGCACCCATCTGGGATGCTTCCGAAGTCGGTAAGATAGAATGGCACTGAGTAAGGTGGCTAGACTCCCAAATATCATATCCATCACCCCGTAGGGCCCCAACATATTGGCCACCAAGCATCCTACAAAGAGTCCGGGAATAGCCGCCGGGGTAAAATAAGGCAACACAGTCAATGCTTCCGAAATTCGCACCTGCATCACCCCATAGCTGATAGGGGCTAATAATAACGTAAGCACCGTATATACGGATGCAATCACCGCTCCCTGAATCAGACGTTGGGTTCTCATAGAATCCCCCCCAGTACATAAGGTTGCATCACAATCACGGCTACAAATCCTACCAGAAGAATTAAAGCGCCCACATCTCGAAGCCCCATTTTGATGGCATTCATCCGTGTACGATGGGCTCCTCCACGGTAGCACCTGGCCTCCATGGCCATGGCCAAATCCTGGGCAATTCGAAAAGCACTGATGAAAAGAGGAACCAAAAGAGGAATCAAGCTTTTGGCCCGATTTAATATGTTGCCACTTTCAAAATCCGCCCCTCTGGCCATTTGCGCTTTCATTATTTTGTCGGTTTCTTCCAATAGTGTAGGAATAAACCGAAGGGCAATGGTCATCATCATGGCCAGCTCATGAGCCGGCACCTTAATCAATGTCAGCGGCTTTAATAAACTCTCGATCCCGTCGGTTAGATGAATGGGCTTGGTGGTAAGGGTCAATAAAGATGAGCCGATGATTAACAGAATCAAACGGATGGCCATAAATACTGCGGTATAGAGTCCCTCCCGGGTAATATGCAGGAACTTCCATTGCCACAGCACCTCTCCGCCAATCATAAACATATTCACGGTGAAGGTGAAAACAATAATAATGAAAATGGGTTTCAGCCCCTTCAAGATGAAACGAAGGGGAACTTTTGATCTGGCAATCACCACACCTAGAGCCATCACCGCTATGGCAAACCCGATGAAATCCTTCACCAAAAACAACGCCACGATAAAAGTCAGGGCAATAATGATTTTCACCCTGGGATCTAATCGATGAATCCCGGACTCTCCCGGAAAATATTGTCCCAATGTAATATCACGAATCATCTCTTTAGCACTCCAT
>SACF01000119.1 GCA_009928665.1 Alphaproteobacteria bacterium | reverse complement strand
GGCCACCGGTCAAAGTATGGACCATATCGTTTCCATGTTGATTCCCCTATTTGCCGGCTATGTTTGGTATGCCAACGGAGCCAGTGGATACATCTACGTATTCCTGGGCGCTCTGCTGATTTCATGGGTTAACTTCTATATCGCAGGGAAGCTACCGAAAGTGAACATACACCATTAAGGAACCTCTTCATTTTTTATGGCATGACCATTTCAATGAATATTGCCAAGAGATTTTAATCATAAAAGTTGGGAGCATCTCTTCGAGAAACACTCCCAACATTTTTATTTCATTCTACTTATTTCTCTATTGGTCTTTCAACCTGGAGGACAAAATTCTATTTACTGTAGTCAAAGAAGCCTTCCCCGGTTTTTCTCCCCAGCTTATTGCCGCGAACCATCTTTCGTAAAAGCGGGTGGGCTCTGTATTTGGGATCTCCAAATTCTTTATGCAAAGTATCCATGATGGCCAGGCAAACATCCAATCCAACCAGGTCACCCAAGGCCAAGGGGCCCATGGGATGGTTGGCACCCAATATCATGGCTTGGTCAATGCCTTCGGCATCAGCTACACCATCCGCCAATACTCCCACCGCTTCATTAATCATAGGAATTAAAATTCGATTCACTACAAAACCAGGGGCTTCCGCCACCTCAACCGGTGTTTTTCCCAAGGCTTTTGTTAAGTCCAATATGGTTTGTTTTGTTTCTTCTGAGGTAGATAATCCGCTGACAATCTCAACCAATTTCATCATAGGCACCGGGTTGAAGAAATGCATACCAATAATTTTATCCGGCCTCTTAATAACCGATGCAATCTCTGTAATGGAAAGTGCCGATGTGTTAGTCGCAATAATGGTATCCGGTTTGCATAAGTCATCCAGTTCCTTGAACAAAGCTTTTTTATTTTCCATGTCTTCCGTGGCCGCTTCTATAATTAAATCTGCATCTTGCACAATCTCAATATCCGTAGAACCTTTAATCCGACTCATTACTTGATTTTTTTCATCTTCTGAAATTTTTTCCTTGGCCACCAGCTTGCTCAGGTTTTTCTCTACGGTAGCAATCCCACCGTCCACCGAGCTTTGCCGTCTGGCTCTTAGTACCACTTCATATCCGTTTTGCGCCAACACTTGAATGATGCCAGCACCCATGGTTCCTGTACCTAATACTCCGATTTTTTTCATGTTTTTAGACCCTCCTTATGATTTGCATCTTTATCTTCTGTTATTACTAACACTTTCCTATCTCTAACACTTCCGTGTAGAAAAGACCCCTGATTTTCTTTCACCTACCTGCCAATTATATCTTACTTCCCCCTTCTTGGAAAGAGTCCCTTTCCAGCTCCTTTTTCATTTCCGCCTTGTAGGCTTCCACTCCCGGCTGGTCGAAAGGGTTCACCCCCATCAGCAATGCGGTGATGGCACAGCTGGTTTCAAAGAAGTAAAACAGTTGCCCCAACATTCGCTCCGTCATCTTGGGAATCCCTATTTTTACCATGGGGGTTCCCACCTGGCTATGTGCTTTCATGACCCCTTGGATGGCGGCCCGATTGACCCGATTCATGCTCATACGGTAAAAGGGACTATTCACATCCGTTACCCACACGTCACCTTCCGGCTCCTGTAAGTCCAAAATGGTTTCAAAGAATAGCGGGGTACCTTCCTGTAGAAATTGGCCCATGCTGTGAAGGTCTGCGGTGAAACTGAGAGAGGCAGGATAGAGTCCCTTCCCCTCCTTGCCTTCACTTTCACCAAACAACTGCTTTAGCCACTCCGCAAAGTATTGAAACCGAGGTTCGTAATACTCAAATATTTCGATTCTCTTCCCGGATTCCCAGAGAAGATATCGGAGCATCCCGTAGTCCACCAACTCATGGTCCCATCCGGGATCGGAAGCGCACTCATAGGCGCCCTCCAACAAGGCTCGAATATCCATTCCCGCCACCGCTAATGGCAACAAGCCCACGGCGGTCAAGACAGAATACCGGCCTCCTATGTCATCCGGTATTTCAAACTGGGTATATCCCAGTTCTTGGCACTCCTGGCAAAGGATTCCCTTGGCAGAATCCGTCACCGCAAAAATTCGCTTAAAGGCTTCTTTCTCCCCGTACTTCTCTATCATGGCTTCCTTTAGTACCGAGAAAGCAAAGCTGGGCTCCGTCGTAGTGCCGGATTTAGAAATCACACAAAGGCAAGTGTCCTTATGCATTACCTCCTCCAACAGTTTTTCGTGGTAGGTGCCGCTCAGGTTAAAGCCGGCAAATCGAATTTCCGGATACCCTTCCTTTGGCCCCAAGGCTTCCAGGGCTGCTCGAGCCCCCAGATAGGACCCTCCGATGCCAATGACCACAAATAGCTTGCATCGGTTTTGAATGGCCAAGGCCACCGTTTCCATCCGTTCCACCTCTTCCATAAAGAAAGAGTCCTTCTTCTGTATTTCCAAAGGAAGAGAAACCCATCCGGTGTATGGCAGCTCACCGCTCCATAACCGGGACAGG
>SACF01000069.1 GCA_009928665.1 Alphaproteobacteria bacterium | reverse complement strand
TGCCACCTTGCGCGTTTCGGGAGATTACCCGCAATGGGCATATGGCTATACGGGTTCCGTGACAGATGTCAATGGGTGTGTTTCGAATCCGATGAATATCCAGATGACATTCAATACTATTCCGGATCCGACGATCACAGGCCCGATTGCAGCATGTGTGAACTCAACCGGAAACATCTATACAACAGAAGCAGGCATGACGGGTTATACCTGGGTTGTAGTTGGCGGAACGATAGTCGGACCTTCAACAGGCAACAGCATCGATGTAACCTGGACGACGGTAGGCGCACAATCGGTATCGGTCAATTATACCGCTACAAATGGATGTACTGCCACCTTACCGACGGTACTGCCTGTAACGGTGAACCCATTGCCGGTGCCGACGATTACAGGCCCGATTGCAGCCTGCGTAAACTCAACCGGAAACATCTATACGACCGAGACGGGAATGACTGGTTATACCTGGGTTGTAGTTGGCGGAACGATAGTCGGACCGACCACAGGTAACAGCATCAATGTGACCTGGACAACGGTAGGTGCCCAATCAGTATCGGTTAATTATACCGATGGCAACGGTTGTACGGCTGCTGCTCCGACAGTACTGGCAGTAACGGTGAACCCATTACCGGTACCCACGATCACAGGCCCGATTGCAGCCTGCGTGAACTCAGCCGGAAACATCTATACGACTGAAGCCGGAATGACGGCTTATACGTGGGTTGTTGTTGGCGGAACGATAGTCGGCCCTTCAACAGGCAACAGCATCAATGTAACCTGGACGATGGTAGGCGCACAATCGGTATCGGTTATTTATACCGATGGAAACGGTTGTACGGCTGCTGCTCCGACGGTATTGGCAGTAACGGTGAACCCGTTGCCGGTACCTACGATTACAGGCCCGATAACAGCTTGTATGAACGCAACCGGAAACATCTATACAACCGAAGCCGGAATGACAGGTTATACCTGGGTTGTAGTTGGCGGAACGATAGTCGGCCCTTCAACAGGCAACAGCATCAGTGTAACCTGGACGACAGTAGGTGCACAATCGGTATCGGTTAATTATACCGATGGTAACGGTTGTACAGCTGCTGTTCCGACGGTATTGGCAGTAACGGTGAACCCATTGCCGGTTCCGACCATCACTGGTCCGACGCCGGTTTGTGTCACCTCCTCCGGCAATGTTTATACCACGCAGGCCGGTATGACAGGCTATATATGGAGTGTTTCGTTCGGTGGTACTATCACGGCCGGCGGCACCTCAACGGATAACACCGTAACGGTTACCTGGAATACTACCGGTTTACATGCGGTTTTAGTCAATTATACCGACGGAAACGGATGTACCGGATTTGTTCCCGCGCTTTACGGCGTCACGGTCAACCCGCTGCCGGTACCCACCATTTCCGGCCCGGCATCGGTATGCCAGAATTCAACCGGTAACGTCTATACCACTGAAACCGGAATGACGGGATATACCTGGGCCGTGTCTGCCGGGGGAACTATCACAGCCGGCGGTACAGCAACGGATAATTCAGTTACCATTACCTGGAATACGGTTGGTCCACAGACTGTTTCGGTGAACTATATCGATGGAAACGGTTGTACTGGTGCAGTCCCTGCAGTTTATGCCGTAACGGTGAACCCGTTGCCGGTGCCGACGATCAATGGCCCGTTGGCTGCATGCGTGAATTCAACCGGAAATATTTATACAACCGAAACCGGAATGACGGGTTATACCTGGGTTGTAGTTGGCGGAACGATAGTCGGACCTTCAACAGGCAACAGCATCAATGTAACCTGGACCACGGTAGGTGCACAATCAGTATCGGTTAATTATACCGATGGCAATGGCTGCACAGCCGTTGCTCCGACGGTACTGGCCGTAACGGTGAATCCATTGCCGGTACCGACGATCACTGGCCCGGCAACAGCATGTAATTATTCAACCGGAAATGTTTATACAACTGAAGCCGGAATGACCGGTTACATTTGGACCGTTGTTGGTGGAACCATCACTGCCGGTTCTGGTACCAATGCAGTAACAGTCACATGGAATACCGTTGGATCTCAATCCATCAGTGTGAACTATACCAATGGCAACGGCTGTACGGCTGCTGCTCCGACTGTTAAACCGGTAACCATTTACGCATTGCCCACTCCTACTATCGCAGGACTTTCAGTGGTCTGTGCTGGAACCACGAGTGTTGCCTATTCTACTGAACCTGGAATGACCGGATACGTTTGGACTATTTCATCAGGTGGAACGATCACTTCCGGAATAGGGACAAACAATGTATTGGTAACTTGGAGTACTGCCGGTGCGCAATCTATCAGTGTTAATTATACCAATGCCAATGGTTGCACCGCATTAACACCGACTGTGTTCAATGTAACTGTGAATCCGTTACCGACTCCGACCATTACCGGTCCCAATTCGGTATGTGTCAATTCTACAGGCCATGTTTATACTACTGAGACAGGTATGACCAATTATTCCTGGACGGTATCAGCAGGAGGAACCATCACATCCGGTTCAACCAGCAATGCCATTACAGTTACCTGGTCCACAACCGGTGCAAAGACAGTAAGTGTTAACTATTACAATGCTAACAATTGCACCGCTGCCACTCCGACCGTATACAATGTTACGGTGAACCCGTTACCGGTTCCCACCATTACCGGTTTGAGTACGGTTTGTAAAGGAACCACAGGGGTTGTATATACCACACAGACGGGTATGACCAATTATATTTGGACTGTATCCGCTGGTGGAACCATCACCGCCGGTGGCACTCCGACGAGCAACAGTGTGACCATTACCTGGAATACAGCAGGTGTGCAGGCGGTAACTGTCAACTATACCAATGCCAATGGTTGTACAGCCGCTTCACCGGTATCCTACTCAGTTACCGTCAATCCTACGCCGGTTCCTGTCATTGGTAGCAACAATGTACCCTGTGTGAATTCAACCGGAAACAATTACTACACTGAGTCCGGTATGACCGGTTATGTTTGGACTGTTTCAGCAGGTGGAACCATCACTTCAGGACAGGGGACCAGTTCTATTCTTGTTACCTGGACTGTAGCCGGATCACAATGGGTAAGCGTAAATTATAACAACACCTATGGATGTCCGGCTCCGACAGCAACGGTTTATAACCTTTTTGTTAACCCGTTGCCAAATGCAGCCGCAGCCATAACGGGTACTGCGAATGTTTGCGCAGGCACCAATGGTGTTGCTTACAGCACCACTCCGGTTATGAATGCAACCAGTTATACCTGGACCCTGCCTGCAGGCGCCACCATTGCTACCGGCGCAGGAACCACTAATATTACTGTGAACTTTGGACCGACAGCTGTATCGGGAAATATTATCGTGACCGGAACCAACAGTTGTGGAAACGGTGCTCCATCGACATTTGCTGTTGTTGTGAATCCTTTACCGGCAAATGCTGGTACTATTACAGGACCTGCAGCAGTGTGTGAGGGAGCTACTTCGGTTACATATACTGTTCCGGCGATCGCAAATGCAACCGGATACGTTTGGACTGTACCTGCCGGAGCAACCATAATCTCGGGCGGCAACACAAACAGTATCAAGGTGAACTTTACAACGCCTGGTACTGGTGTGATTACCGTGAAAGGTACCAATGCCTGCGGAAGCGGTGTTGTATCGCCAAACTTCTCAGTCACGGTCAATGCGATACCTCCTGCTCCTGTGATCACAGCCAACGGAAATGTACTGACAAGCAGTTCACCGACCGGAAATCAATGGTATTATGAAGGAAATCCGATTCCCGGTGCAACAGGTCAGACCTATACTGTTATGAACAATACCGGTTATTACTGGTGTGTAGTAACCATAAATGGATGCTCATCCGAAATTTCAAACAAAATCTGGATCGAAGTTGTTGGTATCGGTGAAATGCCATCCGAAGCCTCCTTCTCGGTCTATCCGGTACCCAACGAAGGTGTATTCAATATTTCAATTGATTATCCGATCGAGGATACCTTTACTATTATGATCTATAATCAGATCGGTAGTAAGATTTTCGAAATAAAGGATGTTAACACTGTTGGAGGTAAATATAATCACAGGGTCGATTTACGTCCGATCAGCACTGGTATGTATTCTGTTATCTTTATGAACAGCGAACATAAGATTGTTAAGAAGTTTATCATTAACAGATAACGGAAGTACAGCCTAAGAAGAAAAGAAGGCGGCTCAAAAGGCCGCCTTCTTTTATATACCGGGGATAGTTCTTTGGCTGGCAGGATTCAAGTCCTGCACACGGCGGATTGCAGGGATGTTCGCTCTGAGGTGGGATCTGAAAGAAGACATTAGCAGCATTGTCATTCTGACGTAAGTTCTTTGGCTGGCAGGATTCAAGTAGATATCCTCGAGTCCAACGGAGGCAAACACAAACTGGGTATTCCAAGTAGTCAACCCCAAAGTGGTACTATTACAATAAAGGCAAATAGAAGCCATAACAGACTCTTTGGCGGGCCGGAGGGGGAGATAATAGTAAATGTGGACAAAGGTGCTCCAGGCGTCTCGTTTGGCGTGAAAACAGCTTTTAGTACGGATAGGCAATTGCCATCTTCAGACGTATTGCGGTGACTGACATCAAAAAGCAGTGACCAGGGTCTGTGCGGCCAGGGTACGAAAAAAAATAGAGGGTGTTCCCAAAGGGCACCTTTCCTTTTTATCCCTTTGGATGAATTGGCTCGGTCACTGCAACGCGGTTGCGTCCGGCGCTAAGATATCCTGGCGACTCCGTAATACCAGCAATCGTAACGCGCCGCCCAAGGCCGCTTATGCAGCGACCTCGTCGTTGTTGGTTGCACAACACTGCTCACTGGTTAACCGTTGTCTTGCCGCAGCATGGTTGACAACGATTTGCCTAATCCCTTTTTTATTTATGACTGCCTCCGCGCATTTTATGCAGCGACATCGTCGTTGTTGGTCGCACAACATTGCTCAAATGAGCCTTCGCAGATTATGGTTGACAACGATTTGCCTAATCCCTTTTTGTTTATGACAGACTCCGCGCATTGGAAGCCTAAGGCAGTTAGCCACAGTTGTTATCCGTCTTACTACTTACCTGTCTTTCTTGCAATCAGATAAAATCCCAAATTAATTGAAATTGAGAGCGCTCTCCAGGAAGAATTAAAGGTATTGAGCATTAATCATCTTAGTGCTATTGCTATTCTCATCGGCATCAATAGTAATAGTGCATTGGTGGTTTAAAGTGAATAATAAAGATCAAGACTGAATGATGCAATTTTTCTGGTATTGGTTTTTAGAGATATTCCTGATAGAAGACCTAAACCAGGGTCCCCTTTTGAAGAAGTCCATCAGGTATTATACAATGAATAATTGGGGCCAATGCCTCCTTCTCGGTCTATCCGGTACCCAATGACGGTGTATTCAATATTTCAATTGATTATCCGATCGAGGATACCTTTACTATTATGATCTATAATCAGATCGGCAGTAAGATTTTCGAAAGAAAGGATGATAACACTGTTGGAGGTAAATATAATCAAAGGGTCGATTTACGTCCGACCAGCACTGGTATGTATTCTGTTTATGCCTGAATGTTGGAAATGGGAACTATTATATTAACAATTAACGTATTAGAAAAAGAAGAGGCTGTCTCAAACTTTTGAGACAGCCTCCTTTTCACGGATTAATGATTCGAACTTGTCGGGTATCAAACGATGACAAGTCGTTCCGAGCCGGTTTATTTATCAACTACCATTTTCAGGGTTGATGAAAAATCACCGCCTTCAACTTTCAGGGTATAGATTCCTTTGGCAAGGGCGGGAATATCGAAAGTCTTGTGAAGTGATCCAGAAACTTTCAGGTCGCGTGCAGAAAAGACTTTGATACCCAGATTATTGATCAGAGTTACATGGACCCGGTTTACAACATTGGATCTGATGTCAAGAACGAACTTCCCATCATTGGGATTCGGGAAGAGTTCAACGGCGATACCTTCTTTTTCAGAGACACCTACTGTTGAATAGATCTTAACCGATTTAACTTCTGAGGAGGGTCCATCGCCGCAGCTGTTGGCGGCTGTGGCCATTACTGATGCAATACCACGGTAATTTTTATCCCAGGTTGCGGAAGCAGTAAGACCGTTTGGCGTCAGTGAACCTGCTTCAGATGGGGTCAGTGACCAGATGTAGGAAAGCGCTCCGGGAACTTCGGTAATGGTAAAATCGGTGGAGGCCACTTTGTTGACATCAGCACTGTCGGGGCCAACAGGTTTAACCGGAGCATCAGGAGGAGCAATAACAGTAATTGCTAATCCTTCCGACACGAGACCGGCTCCACACTCGTTAGAACCCTGAACCGTTATGGTAAGATTACCCGTGAAATCCTGGGCCAATGCAAGTGTTCCTGATGTTCCAGCTCCGGCAATGGTTCCTGCAGTTTCAGGTTGGATCATCCAGGTATAGGTGTAAGCTCCTGTAGCACCTTCGGTAGTATATTCGATTCCGGTTTCATTTTTACAAAGATCAATAAGTCCGTAAGGTTTGGCTGCAATCTCAGGTACACTGTGGATAGTGATTTCTTTGGTTTTCTGATCGGTGCAGATTCCATTGACAGTAGCTATCAGTGATACGATATAGGTACCCGGCGTATTGTAAGTATGCTCAGGATTCGGGTGATATGAAGTATCGGCAGCACCGGATGCGGGATCGCCGAAAGTCCAGGCCCAGTTGGTCAGGGTTCCGCCATTGGGATTTGTACGATCGTTAAATTGTACCGGGATACCCGGGCAACCGGTTACATCGTCAAAATCGGCAGTGGGCAGACTGGTTACTTCGACGAAGCCGGGTTTCAAAAGGGTGGATGGGGGAACGCCCGTTTTACTTACTGTCAGGGTCACATCATAGCTACCTGAAACGTCATAACGAATTCCTGAAGGATTCTGTTCGGTTGACGTGGAAGGAGTACCACCGGGAAATTCCCAGTTCCAGGTTGTTGGGGTTCCTGATGAAAGATCGCTGAAATTGACTGTTGATCCCACACAGATACTCGTATTATTGGCGCTGAAGTTGGCAATAACATTCTGAGAGGTTACACTGACTATATCTGTGTAACGGAAGTAGTTTTGCTTGGTAACAGTGATCTTTACCTGAGTGCCGACCGGGAGTACCGGGATGGTGATGGAAACCGGGCCGCTGACGCTGCCATATGCAACTGCAAGAAGTTCATCGCCACTGGTCAGGGCGATAAAGGCGCTGTCGTTGGTTTGAATTGAAAATGTGGTAGAACCATAAGGAATTTCAGAATCGTGGATTACCGTGAGTAATTGAGGCACTTCGGAATAGAGTACCTGGAATGCATCGCCGTGCATATGGAACATCTGGTGGGTGATCGCTTTGTTATTAGTATTGTAAGGCCAGTTGGAACGTTGCAGGAAGTACTTGCCGGCAGCATGCCCAAAGGCAGGGAGGATTCCCCTGGAGCCGGGTTCGGTACCTTCCATGGGCATGAAATCGGGCCACATGTTGTCCATCATTCCCCATACGAAAGTATCATTAACAAATGAGTAGGATGTTTCAGTAGGGGCTATAAAGCCACTTGCACCAGCGTTATGCCCGTTTTTAAATTGACGGTGAAATTTCTCGCCAAGGCAATCGCTGCTGCGGTGATAGGCTCCTGTTTCACAGTTGATGGAGAAAATATAAGTCATTGCCGTGTTGTTGAGCTGCATGGCATTGGCAGTGTTGTAAGCGGGTTCGCCCCACTCGGTATAGTTACCATGATCACGGTGCATCACCATAAATGCGCCCGAATCGATAGCCTGGTTTATTTTTGTTGCGGTACCGCCATTCCAGCAGCAAGGCATTTCTGCAGGAGTTTGCGGAATATATCCCAGCCCGCTGGGACCGAAATAACTTATGATCGTTGCGGTGTTGGTGGCGGATGACCATGTAGAACCGGGATTTCCCTGGTAAATCGCGTTAATCCGGCGGGGGTGTTTATCCTGTTCATTTCTGAAATATCCGCCCACGATTTCGGAACAAAGCTGGAACCAGCGTTCGGTCTGCCAGCCTAAAGCAGTAACGGGTTTATCGTAGAACAGCGGATCGACCGGCGGGTTGCGTTCGTGGTTCAGTATCTTGGAACACATGACCTGCAATTGTGTGGCGTCGTTAGCAGTTATACGGGCAAAGACGACATCGGGGAGCTGATCATTGTCAACATCGGCATATTTATTATCAGAAGCAAAGTTCGGGTAGCCACCTGAGTGGGGGAGCAGGGGGGAGATGACATTTTTGGTTCCGTCGGTGCCATAATCACCCAGGATCAGACAGGCGGCCGGTTTAATAGTCCAGGTATTATAAGCATTGTCGATAAAGCCTTCAATAGCAACTGTAGTATTACCACCCACTTCATCAACTGTAAAAACTTTAGTAAGGATACCCTGTTCCAGACGGAATTTGCGCAGTGAATCTGCCCAGCTCAAAAATGAAGGACCGGTAGGGCAAATGATGATGTATTCACACTCATCTGTCAAAGGTTTGTCACCATAGGACTGAAGTCGGGCGTTGTAATCAATTACGGGCAGAGCATGGTAATTCATGATGTTATCCTGCAGGATCGGATCCCACCAGGTGCTGCGGAAAGCGGGGTCGCCATATTGTCCGTTACCTCCTTCAAAATCAACGTCTACCTTGATATCTGAATAGACGATCATATCTTTGGTAACCGGATTATACTGGAAAGGTGTAACCCCGATCATTACCACATCTACGCCACGGATTTTCATAACTTCCGACAATTGTACGGGAGATGCGGGATAGTATGCATTTTTGGAATAGACTTGCGGATTGGGCGTATAATCAAGTGGATTGCGATCGTTGTCGAGCGGAATACGCGGAGCAGGGGCGATTTCAACATTGTGGATCAGATCGGTGCGCAGCGAGATAATTTTGAGTTTTGGTGTAGCCCCCTGAGGAATGGCAATAAATTCGCCTTTTCCGGGGAGGTTGGGCATTCCTTCATCATTGAACAGGAAGGTCCCGGGAACTGTAATGTTTTTCATTACAGTGCCTTTGACTGTCAGGTCTTGCATCGAGAATTCAGGTAGGGAAAAGACGACCTGAACACGGTTAGGTTGAGCGCTGACCAGGTTGAAACCTGGTTTACCCCATGTGTCTGGGTAGGTAAAATCTTGTGCCTGTAAGGTGAATGCTGTAAGCACAAACATTACCAATAACATTGTAAACTTTCGCATAATTTTTTGATTTTTAGAAATTTGACAGAAGAATTCCGAATGTTTGCAACAAAGTTACGATTTTCTTGTATTTAGTTGTGCTAAATGTCATAATTTATATTGAATCTTGATGATGCCGAACCTGACTTTCAATCTGGAGGATACTGTAACAATATTCCACAACCGGTTTTCTGGTCTGGCAGAAACAAATCAATGAAAAACAAAAAGCAGAAACGCTTTATGATTGCGTATTACAGGGTTCGGTTCAGAAGGAAGTATCCTTTATTTTATCATCAATTTACGAACCTTAGAGAATTCAGGGGTATCGATCCTGACGAAATAGATTCCTGTTGGCAGTGATTTGATATTTATTTTGACCGTATTTTTCCCGGGAATAAATTCTTTTCCGGTCATGTGAATGAGTTCCTGACCAAGGGCATTGAACACGGTTATGCTCCCGTTGATTTCATCCTGTACGTCGAAGGAAAGGTTGACAAATTCCGTAGCCGGATTGGGTGAAAGGGTGATACGGGTTTGCTGTGACAGGGAACCGATGCCAACAGAAGGGTTGTCGATCCAGACTTTCAGGGCCGGATCGCCGAGGACGTTGCAATCGTAAAAGCACCAGCGCTGTGCTCCCGGTTCAAATTCTCCGGGAAGACCCACCCAGGGTGCGGTTTTAATTTTCGACATGGTATGGGCAGCTCCCAGATAGGGGCAGGCGGAATCGGGATCAGAGTGGTACAAGGCGCTGATGAATTCCCGGTGCAGGTGGGCCGACGGTCCTTCGGTTTCACCCTGGTTAAACCAACCATAACGGGAGTTAAAGATCCCACCTACAAGCCAGTTAGAGATTGTCGTCGCTTTTTCTGAAATGCAATCATTGTCGTCGAACGCACCGCAGATACATCCGTGCGTATACATGAGCTGGTAGTTATGCTGGATACCGTCGACTTTTGAAAAATTCTGGTTTGTGATGTCCCAGTTGTAAAGGCGCATCATGTAGTTTGAATTGGAGTGACCAGAATGATGAATGAATGATTTACCTTTGTTGATCTCGTTCAGAAGCTTGGTAGTTCCCCAGGAAAAGGATGGGGAATCGTACAGGCTGTCGATCGTGTTGACCAGTGAGGGGATTCCATGTGTGAAATAACCGTTGTCGTTGTGATCGTCAATCAGTAATTCGAGGTAATCTGATCCCCAGGTCATGGGAGGATCGTAAAGAAATTCGGATACGAGGAAAGGGTGTTTCATCTCTTCATCTACCGGATTGTCTTGATAACCGACCGATTTGTGGACCATATTTGCCAGTTCCTGACTCGTGCTGAACGACATACGGCCGACCGAGAGTTCGGGAAGAAGGTCGTCCTCACCGGGTTCGCCCCATTTATTATCGCCGTTGGTATTCCAGTTCCCGTCGAGGGCGCTGTAATACAGGTCGGCAGGGATGTTGAAATCCTCGTACCCGCCGCCGCTGATCGCATAGCAATAGAATCCGCGGTAGGGCACGTGCTCGATATCGCCACCCAGGATAACATGCTCAATCCCGTTTGTTTGATATTCCTGAATAATGTAATTACGGATCTTTTCCGGCTGATCCTGGCCTGTTGCAACGCTGTTGATCATCTCGGTAGTGGCAATCTGGGTGGGACGGTCGACACTGTTGTAGTAATTCACAAGGTCGGTGTATCCATCCTGAAACTGTTGCGGGGTGATGATCAGGATTTCATAGGAGGACTTCAAAGGCGATTTTGAAGGATAGAGCGCTGTGTTTGAAGGATTCTGCGCCAATGCGAGAACCCGGTGCAACGCTTTTTTTCCGGAGGGAAGTAATGCCAAAGCGCTGGTCGCTTTCGGGTCGGGTTGGGTCACCACCCGGATGGTCACTTTTTTGTAATAGGAAAGCGATCCAGTGGCTGGATTATATACGACGGGGGTAAATGTTGATAAGGCAAAGGAATAACCATTCAGAAAGGCAGTAATGAGGGTTCCGGTTTGCTGTAAGGGGTAATTAGCATTCAGATGGTAAATCTGGTCATTTTTTCTGAAACGGTTATCAGATCCTTTGGAAACAGGTTGAACCGGCTGTTGGGGGTAGAGGAGGAATTTCCCCGGAATAAGAGTCAGATCTTCGCCGGTGAACCGGAGTTCGGTTGCCGATTCGCCCGGTGGCAGGAGCAGTGCGATCTGGTGATAAGGGAGTGCAGGCTCGCCTGTAATTCCCGATAGAAGCGTGTGATCCAATTGTATAAAGTTGTACCCGTCTTTAGAAGTGACTAATGGGGAGGAAAAGGAATAGGTCTTTTCGACATCCCCGGCGAAAAGCGTGTTAATGGTAGCAACCAGGATCAGAATAGTAATTCGGATTTTCATAGACAGCGGTGCGTTTTAGGTTGATGATTCACATGCAAATATACGAAAAAAAAAGAAGCCGTCAGTAAGGACGGCTTCTTTGTGAGAAACTTTGGTTATTATTCTGATTTTAAATATATTGTCAAACTATTTCACCACAATTTTCTGAACCTTGTTGACCTCTTTGTTATGGAGTGTCATAAAGTAAATACCAGGTTGCAGGCCGGAGATAGTCATGATATGATTTTCATTTTCACTGAATGACAGGTTGTTAAATGAGCGAACGGTCATACCGAGACTGTTGCTGATGGTCAGATCGGCGATGATGGCAGTCGGGGTGTTGAGTTCGACCGTAAAAGTGCCATTGCTTGGATTCGGATACGCTGAAACTTTAAGCTCCCTGGTTTTTGTGTCGATTCCGCTGCATACATCAAGGTAAGCGGAAACCTCCTTGGTGATTTCGCAGCCGTTTGCGTTAACCGTAACGGTGAATTCATGTAATCCAGTCCCGTATTGGGCATAAGTTACGTCGATGGAGGGAGTAGTCATACCGCCGGGTTCCCACAGGTAGGAGGTGGCGCCGGTGGTGGTTGCGTCGAGGTTTATGGTCTGATACCAGCAGGCTGTGTCGTTTGGGGTAGCATTTATCGCAACATTGGGGCCAACCTGGATATAAGCTTCGCGGGTGAGGGTGTCCATTTGTCCGCCACGCCATACGATGAGGGTCACGTCGTGCGGACCACATTCGTTATATACAACCGAAGGATTCTGAGCTGATGAAGTATCGGGTGTGGCGCCCGGGAAATGCCATTCATATGTTTCGGGAACTCCGATATATCCGCCATGCGTGTTGTTGGTGAAAGTGACGGTCTCCCCTTTATTCACTACGGTTGAGGGAACGGAAAAATCGAGTGTCAGATCAATGGCGCCTTGTTTAATTGTTTGAATTGTTTCCCAGGCTTTGATCGGGTATCCGCTGGTGGTTCCAGTCTGATTTCCCTGGCCGGAATCTTTGTTCTGGAGAGTGGCAACAAACTCACAGTCTTCGATGGGCCAGGCGGTATCCATGGTAAAATTTAGTGTGACGATCTGGGTATCGCCGGAAGAAAAATCAACAGGTGTTCCATTTTGGTCAGGAGCCATCAGGCGGTTGATGTGTTCAAGATGTGTTTGGCCTTGCCAGTTGTATGTAACATTAGATTGGGTAATAAAAAAATAAAGAACGTTATTTGTTGAAGGGATGACATCGGTTTTGGTTAAGGTAATGACAGCAGTGTAATCGAGGCCGGTATGCGTAACGTGTAGTACTCCCCAAAATTAGGACAGAAAGTTAAGGTGTAAAAACAAACCCTTAAATTTACTGTCATCATGAGCAGAAAAAAAAGACAAAATTACAGTG
>SACF01000118.1 GCA_009928665.1 Alphaproteobacteria bacterium | reverse complement strand
ATGGAGTGCTAAAGAGATGATTCGTGATATTACATTGGGACAATATTTTCCGGGAGAGTCCGGGATTCATCGATTAGATCCCAGGGTGAAAATCATTATCGCCCTGACTTTTATCGTGGCGTTGTTTTTGGTGAAGGACTTCATGGGATTTGCCATAGCGGTACTTGCCCTTGGCATTGTAATCGCCAGGTCAAAAGTTCCGCTCCGTTTTATCTTGAAGGGACTGAAACCCATTTTCATTATTATTGTTTTCACCTTCACTGTGAATATGTTTATGATTGGCGGAGAGGTGCTGTGGCAATGGAAGTTTTTGCATATTACCCGGGAGGGACTATATACCGCAGTGTTTATGGCCATCCGATTGATCCTGTTAATCATCGGCTCATCTTTATTGACTCTGACCACCAAACCCATTCATCTAACCGACGGTATCGAGAGTTTATTAAAGCCGCTGACCTTGATTAAGGTGCCAGCCCATGAGCTGGCCATGATGATGACCATTGCCCTTCGGTTTATTCCTACACTATTGGAAGAAACCGACAAAATCATGAAAGCGCAAATGGCCAGAGGGGCGGATTTTGAAAGTGGCAACATATTAAATCGGGCCAAAAGCTTGATTCCTCTTTTGGTTCCTCTTTTCATCAGCGCCTTTCGAATTGCCCAGGATTTGGCCATGGCCATGGAGGCCAGATGCTACCGTGGAGGGGCCCATCGTACACGGATGAATGCCATCAAAATGGGGCTGCGAGATGTAGGCGCTTTGATTCTTCTGGTGGCATTTGTGGCCTTGATTGTGATGCAACCTTATGTACTGGGGGGGATTTTATGAGAACCCAGCGTCTGATTCAGGGAGCGGTGATTGCATCCGTATATACGGTTCTTACGTTATTATTAGCCCCTATCAGTTATGGAGTGATGCAGGTGCGAATCTCGGAAGCATTGACCGTGCTGCCCTATTTTACCCCGGCGGCCATTCCCGGCCTTTTTGTGGGATGCCTGGTGGCCAATATGCTGGGGCCTTATGGGGTGATGGATATGGTATTTGGGAGTCTAGCCACCTTACTCAGTGCCATTCTTTCTTATCGACTTCGAAAGTACCCCAGATGGGTGCCATTCCCTCCGGTGCTTGTAAATGGTGTGGTGATAGGCGGATTGCTTCATTTTGGATATGGAGTCCCCCTTTCCTTGTGGGCCTGTATGGGATGGGTGGCATTGGGACAAGCCATCGCCTGTTATGGGCTGGGTTACCCCTTGCTTCGAATATTGAAAGGATATGAAAAGATTTTTCGATGATCTTAAAAAAGAGGAAATGAGACAAAGAAAAGTAAAGGACTTGGAAGAAAAGCTTCTTTTTCATGAAGCCTATATGGTAACAGAACCCTCCCTCTACCGAGAACGGTGGAAGGAGTTTTTTTCCGGTGTAGATTCCATTTCTTTGGAAATAGGGTGTGGAAAGGGAAGATTTATCACATCTCTGGGACAAGAGAAACCGGATTGCGGGTTTGTGGGCGTAGAGGGACATCAGACGGTCGCCTTAAGGGCCATGGAAAAAATAGGACAGATGGGTCTCTCCAATGTGGCGGTGGTTCCCCAATATGTAAGAGATGTACGAGATTGGTTTGGGCAGGGGGAATTGGCGGCCATCTATTTAAACTTTAGCGATCCATGGCCCAAGGATCGTCATGAAAAGCGAAGGCTTACGTCGGCTGGATTCCTGGAAGGATATCGTCATGTGTTGGAAAAAGACGGCTTTCTCCAAATGAAAACAGATAATGACGGGTTGTTTCAGTATTCACTGGATAGCCTCGCTCAAAACGGATTTGAGATTGTGGAAAGCAGTTGGGATTACCATGGGAGTTCTCTGGACCAGAACCGGATGCGTACCGAATATGAGGAGAAGTTTGCCAACCGGGGTTTGCAGATTCATTACGTAAAAGCAAAGTTGAAGCTTAGAGTATAATTTTCATTGGCAACGAAGTTGAAGGTTCTTGTTTAAAAATAGCAAATCCAATGGTATAATATGTTTCATTTAAGGGATTTGAAAGGAGTGCAGGCATGGGAGATTATATATTGGCAGAAGCCAATGGAAGAGTGATTCCAAAGCGGGACGTGATTTTTGGTATTTCTGGCATGGCCAATGAAATGGCGGCCAGAGAAGGAAAAGACAAGGTGATTAATGGGACCGTAGGTTCCTTGTTGGACGACAATGGAGATCTGATGATTTTAACTTCGGTGGTAGAAGCCTTGAAGGATTTGGCCCCTAAGGATTTTGCGGATTATGCCCCCATTGGGGGATTGCCGTCCTTTCATCAGGCGGTGATAAAAGAAACCTTTGGGGATTATGTCCCACAAGGATATACCAAAGCGGTGGCCACTCCGGGAGGAACGGGAGCCATTCGAAATACCATCGTAAATTACTCGAAAGTGGGAGATAAAATATTGACCACAGATTGGTTCTGGGGGCCTTATCAGACCATTGCACAGGAACATGGCCGAACCATTACCACCTTTACCTTATTTGATGAGAATCTG
>SACF01000117.1 GCA_009928665.1 Alphaproteobacteria bacterium | reverse complement strand
CATTATGATGAGCTGGATGCATCGTGGAATGTTGTCGGAACCCAGTATCTCGTGAATGTAACCGTAGGGAATATTGATGAACCAGATCCCTGGACAGTCATCTACGATGACACGGTCAATCTGACGAATTCTTCAGATGGGGTGACCGTAAAAGATGCACTCGATGCAGCAGTCTCAGCAGGAGGGTTCACCTATAACCTCACCGAATATGACACGATAAAAGACATAAACGGAATAGAAAATGCAGAGGACTGGTCGCATTCATGGATGACCACATACTACAACAATAATGAAATACCGGTCTTCAGCGTTCTTGACCCGGTAGTCGCCGGAGCCACCATTTCACTCCATTATGATGAGCTCGATGCATCGTGGAATGTGATAGGAACGGAATATATGGTCAATGTTACGGTAAACAGCATTTCAGACCTCAGCATCACATATCCATCAACGATGGTAACGGGATCATCTGCTGTCTTTACCGCCCTCGCCAATTACCCGGGAAATACCACATATTCGTGGGACTTTGGCGACAATACCTCCGTTGTTGAAACAAAATCCTCAGGCGTTGCCTCTGCCGTTGATAAAATCTATACAAATGCCGGAACTAAAATCATCAGCGTAACTGCGGAATATGATAATCGATCAGTAACAAACAGCGCTGAAATTATTGTAACCACACCGCCATCAGCATTCGACGAATCCAGCAGCCTCGAAGCAAACCTCACCGGGGAATCGATCTCGGACATAGCCCATATCTTTTTTACCGGGACAGATGTTACCGACGCAGCAAACATTACGATAAGCATCTCCAGATATCAGAACCAAAGTTCAATTTCCGATCATGACTGGCTGGATATTCAGACAAACTACACCATACCAAACACCAACGAAAAACCTCTCTTCATCTTAGAGATAGACTCGTCAAATGCGGATGGGATAAACAACATCCATCAGCTTAACAATTACGCCCGCCTTACCATTCGTCTTGCAATTGATTATGCCAATGCATCGAATGTCAGTTTCTACCGATATGCTGACGGCTCGAACGGTTATGAGCAGCTGCATTACACCATCGGAAATGTAGCTCCGGGTTGGGTTGAATTCCTCGTTGATATCCCCGGATTTTCAACTATCATCGCAGTTAGCGATGAAATTCCTGCGAATGCCAGAACAACAGCGGTTTCACCTCCAGGAACCCAGATAAATCAGATAATTCCTCAGTATAAAACCATATATTACGGCACTATCACCGTTGATCCGGGATCATTCACCTACACAACCACAATGGACGATAAAACATTCATCGTAAACAACCTGAGTGTTTTCGGGATACTGCATGCATCAGGAATGAATCTCCAGACAAAAGAGTGGCCAGGCGGAATCTATGTTCATTCCATCAATGGAATCGCTCAGGATGAAAATCTCAACGGGTGGCTGTATCAGGTAAACGGCATGACAACAAGCCAGCTGTCAAATAACTACATGGTCCATGACGGAGATAAAATCGTCTGGTATTACAGTGAAAGTATGTCCTCACTACCGGAAACAAGTCAGTATGCCTATGGATTCACTGTTAAGGTACGTACATCCGCGGTGCCGCTGCTTAATCTTTCAGCGGCAGAAACGCCGACAGTCAATCTTGGAATGCCTGAGGGCGTCACCATCAGCAGCGGGATCCCGCAGAGAATCACGATCGACACCTCAATTACACAGGCAGGCGGATTTGTCAACATCACCGAACACGCAATAATTATTACAACACCAGGTCTTCAGATGACCATACCGGTAAAAAATCTCATCAGGAGTGATGAGATAGTCACAGCTGAAATCCAGAACATGACTGCAGAACTTGTACCTGCTGCAGGCAAAATCAAGACATCAGGAATAGAGGTGTAAAAATGTCGAAAAATCACACAAAACAAATTTTTATCCTGCTGCTCATCCTCTTTGCAGTATTTTCATTTACCGGGGCTGCGGCTGCAGAAAATGAGACCACAGAGATCTCACCGATTGTATTCCTTACCTTTGATAAAATCCCGCAGGAGATTATCAGCGGCACTGAAATTACCATCAATGTATCATCAGAAATCGACCAATCCATCATATCCGCGCTAAAGGACATTGACGGAATGTCCATAACTAATATTGCATATCTGGTAAACATAACCTCAAACAAAATGGATGTCGCGAATCTTACCGGCGTGGCCATTCAGCTTCCGGTATCGCATATCTGGACAGTAAACCAATCTGATATACGCGTGATTACGATCATGAATCAGACTGCGTCCGTAATCAATACATCTTTGGTTAGCGCGAATGAAGATAAGAAGCAAGATGGCTTAGATGTCTTCCAGGTGAATCTTACCTCATTGCCGGATGAGGTCCTCCTCGTCTCGATAGCAAACACCAGCATCTCCGAAACACCGGTTTCAACACCCGCTCATACTGCAAAAACACAAACACAAACAGTAACGCAGACACCCGCATCTCCTGCCCCGCTCCTTTGGACAGTTGGGTTCCTTGGAATCGGAATACTTTTCGCAGCCCGCAGGCGGGATTGAGCAGA
>SACF01000116.1 GCA_009928665.1 Alphaproteobacteria bacterium | reverse complement strand
GGAATCTCTTCGACAGAGTTTAAAAGAAAGTGGAGGTCCTTCCCCTGGACCATCACCAGTTCCGGTATTTTATTCGCCGCCATCTCCAGCACTTTCGGTACAAAAGGATTGGCTAACGAGGTGCCTACTGTCTCATATGAAAGGACTATGTTCCGACCCTTGGGGCTAAAAGCAAACTCTTTGATTCGAAAGACCAGATGAAGCCGGGTTCGAACCAATATTTTAACCTGAGCCTCCACATGAATTTCATTATCCCGAAAGCTCACCTGATAATCTTCCAGCTTTCCTTGGGCCATTTCCAATACAATCTCCCTCCACCGCTGGTTCACCATCTCTTCGGGAATTTTTAAGATTCCACGATCGCCCCGGTCCCGGTCCACACCCGAAAGAATAGGACCTATATCATCCTTGCTGGCCGCTAGCAATCGTAACGCCAGCTTCCCCCACTCCTTATCCATGCCGCACCTCCTGCCTTTTTCTTACGCTGTTTTTCCATACCATGGTACCATTTTCCCGGGATATTGTATAGCAAACCCAGACTTTGCAGCCCTTGTGAAACCCATTATTCTCTGATACAATATAGATGCTTTTCGAAAATAATACAATGAGGCTTTTATGAAAAAAATTGTCTTTACCATTATACTTTCTGCCACCTTGTTCAGCACCATGGAGGTGGCATTAAAAATTGCCGGTTCCGATTTTGATGCCTTTCAACTCACTTTCCTCCGTTTCTTAATCGGCGGTTTGTTTTTACTTCCCTTTGCATTCAAAAGAATCCGGCGAAAAAATATCCAAATTCAAGGCAAAGACTATTTATATCTACTGCTATTGGGTACGGTATGCATCCCGGTTTCCATGATTTTCTTCCAACTAGGAGTAGAAAACGCCAACGCGGCCACGGCTGCCGTCATTTTCTGCATCAACCCCATGTTTACCATGCTGTTCGCTCACTTCATCACGGAGGAAAAGCTGAATCGCAATAAAATATGGGCATTGTTAGTGGGACTGGCTGGAATCCTCTTTATGATTGCACCCTGGAATATGGCGGAAGGAAACACCCTGATAGGCACAATATATTCCACCTTGGCAGCTCTGCTATTTGGACTCTATAGCGCCCTGGGGAGAAGAACCATCCACCGACTGGGAGGGCTGCCTCAAACCGCCATCAGTTTTCTTCTGGGATCTCTGGTGATGGTACCTATTCTTCTTGTCTTAGACAAACCTCTCTTTGCCGGAATCACTGTGGAAAACGCAGGTATGGTTCTCTACGTAGGAATCATGATTACCGGCCTTGGATACCTGAGCTACTTTATGACCATGGAGCGTGCCGATGCCGCCACCGCCTCCATCGTTTTTTTCATCAAACCAGGGTTGGCCCCTATTATAGCGGTGCTTGTGCTGCGGGAAGTTTTGACCTTCAACAGCTTCCTGGGAATATTCCTCGTATTTGTCGGTTCCTATATCAATCTGAGGGAACAGCGTTTAAAATCTATCCGGAAAGGAAGGTCAACGATACCTCATGAACATTCGCGATATTGAGAAAACATTTGCACACAGGATACCCTGTCCCATAGACACTCCCAGGTACTATGCCGTGATGGTTCCCTTAATCAAAAAAGGGGAGGAATTGTCCATCCTGTTTGAAGTACGCTCTCATGAGCTTCAGGTACAACCCGGGGAAGTTTGTCTTCCCGGAGGAAAGCAGGAAGAAGGGGAAAGCCCGGAGGAATGTGCCATCCGGGAAACCTGCGAGGAACTGTGCATCAAACCCAGCCAGATGGATGTGATTGGGCCACTGGATTATTTGAATGCTTACAGCAATTTCACCCTTTACCCCTTCCTCTGCGTGATCGAAGACCACGTCATCCAGGAGGACCACTTCAATCCGGACGAGGTCCACGAAACCTTTCAGGTTCCCCTGGATTTTTTCTTACAGCAAGACCCCATTCTATTCACCTTTCCGGTTGTGCCCCAGATTCCCGAGGATTTCCCTTATCATCTCATCGGAGAAAACAAGGAATATAATTGGCGAAAAGGAACCAATCAAGTGCCCATCTACAAGTACGATGGCCACACTATCTGGGGCCTAACTGCAAGAATCATCCTTAGAATGGCAGAAGTTTTACGAAAAAAGGACTGAGAGTAATCACTCCCGGTCCTTTTCATCTACAGGGCTATTTCACTTCAATGGCCTTGATTTCCTTCGGTGGCTCCAAAGCCTTTTTGGGTAATTCTACTTTCAGGATTCCATCCTTGTACTCCGCGTTGATATTTTCCACATCCACACCGGACACATCGAAGCTCCTTTGGTAAGAACCATAGTACCTCTCTCGCCGAATGAATTTCCCTTTTTCTTCCGTCTTTTCATCGGAAGACCTCTCTGCCTGAATGGTCAGATAATCTCCATCCAAATCGATCTTAATATTTTCCTTGTCCATTCCGGGAAGTTCCGCTTCCAATACATATTTGTCGCTTTCATCCGTCACATCGGTTTTGAACAAGCTGACTTTGTTTGTGTCAGGCCAATCTCTGAAAAAGTCTCGAAACAGAGAACCGGTATCAGGGAAAAAGCTCTCACCAAACAAAGAAGGTACGTTGAAAAGGTTTCTTTCA
>SACF01000115.1 GCA_009928665.1 Alphaproteobacteria bacterium | reverse complement strand
CGTCCAGGTTGCCGTGAAGGTCACTGCTGTTCCGGGCAAGACCGGATTGGCAGAAGGTGTGATCGCAAGACTTACCGGTTGCAGCGGGTCAACCGTCATCTGAATGACATTTGATGTTGCCGTTGTGTTGGTAACACACGTAAGGCTGGTGGTTAAAATGCAGCTCACCACATCTCCGTTTGAAGGTATATAGGTGAAAAACTGATTGTTGGTACCGGCATTGATCCCGTTGACTTTCCATTGATACGATGGCGCAGGCCCGCCATTGATATGAAATGCCGTGTAGGTAATTGGTCTTCCCTCACAAACCGTAGTTTGCGGGACCGTAATGGACACACTCACGGGGACCGGTGGAACGGTCGACAAGCCGATCGAATTTGAAAAGACCGGGTTATTCGTGGCGCATGAAATCCCGGAGGTCATTTCGCAGGATACAACATCGCCATTTGAAGGAACATAGCTGAAGGTCGGACCGGTTGCCGTGGTGTTGAACCCGTTGACCCTCCATTGAAACACAGGAGATAATCCTCCATTCACCGGATGTGCCGTGAAAAAGGCGGGTGATCCGATACAAACGGTCGAGGAGGCTGCCGTGATGGTCAACCCGATCGACAACTGGTTCGAGACCGTCATCGGGATACCATTTGAGGTGGCAGGATTCCCGGTAACACAGGCTGCATTCGAAACAAGATCACAAACGATCAGGTCGCCGTTGGAGGGAGTATAGGTGTAAGAGGGTTGATTGGAGCCAACGAGGTTATTATTAACCCTCCATTGGTAAGCAGGCGATGAGCCCCCGTTGTTGGAAACAGCGGTATAAGTCACGGGTGTTCCGCTGCAAACCGGGTTTTCCGAAGCAGTGATGGCAGTACCGGCAGCAAGGTTGGGGTTGACGGTCATCGTGATAGTATTGGAAGTGGCCAGGTTCCCCGATGTGCAAGGTTCACTTGATATCAAGATACAGGTTATCTCATCATTATTCTGAGGAATACATGAATAGACCGGGTTGTTGGTCCCGACATTGACCCCGTTTTTCATCCACTGATAAATCGGAGCAAGTCCCCCGTTGATTGGATTGGCCATAAATGTGACCGATGATCCGGTGCAAACCGGGTTGGCTGATACCTGGATGTTAACACCGACCGCCGATATCGGATGTATCACCATGGTTATGGCATTTGACAGGGCAGGATTTCCGGTGGCACAGCCTAGGTTCGAAGTTATCCCGCATTGCACAACATCCCCATTTACAGGCACAAAAGCAAAGCTGGGGCTGTTGGAACCCGCATTTTGGTTATTGACCTTCCATTGGTAGACCGGAGCGGTACCACCATTAACCGGAGCAGCTGTGAATGTTACGATGTCGCCTTCGCAGGCCGGATTCGTTGAAGGAACAACCGTTATCCCCGCGGCCAGCGAGGAATTCACACTCATGGCGATCGAATTGGAAGTTGCCGGACTGCCTGACGGACAATTCACGCTGGATGCCATGACACAGGTGATGATATCACCGTTATCGGGAGCGTAGGTTAATATCGGGTTGTTTGAACCAATCTCCGTTCCATTCTTCTTCCACTGGTATACCGGCGAACTCCCGCTGTTGACATCCGTTGTATTGAATGTAACCAGGGTTCCGCTGCAGACCGGGTTGGCTGAAGCAATAATGGAGACCGAAACCGGAACGGAAGGTATCAGCGCTGTGGTGATCACATTCGATATAGCTGTAGGGTTCTGGATACAGGTGGCATTGGAAGTCAACTCACAGGTGATCAGATCGCCAGCCGAGGGAATGTAACTGTAGGCGGAACTGTTAGAGCCGACGGTTATCCCGTTCTTCATCCAACGGTAAACAGGAGCTGTCCCTTGGTTCAATGCCGTCGCGGTATAAGTGACAGGAGCCCCGGAACAGGACGGGTTTGCCGAAGCATAGATCAGCACGCCCACTACCGCCGGGGTTGTGATGTTCATGATAACGGCATTGGAAGTGACCGGATTACCTGAAGCACACGACAGGTTGGAAGTCAGCGTGCAGGTGATCACATCGAAATTCTGAGGAATACAGGAATAGGTCGGTTGATTCGATCCGACGGGGATTCCGTTTTTCTTCCACTGGTAATTCGGTGAAGAACCGCCGTTGACTGGATATGCGGTAAATTGAACCGTGGTTCCTGCACAAACATTGTTGGTGCTGGGCAAGATGCTCACGCCGGCCGGGATCGATGTGGTAACCGACATGGGAACGGCATTGGAAGTTGCCGGACTCCCCGTGGCACAAACTTCATTAGAAGTCATGACGCAGGTTATAATATCATTGTTTGCAGGAGTGTAGGTATATGTTGAATTGGTAGCGCCGCTGATGGTAATTCCGTTTTTCTTCCACTGAAATCCGGGGAAAATACCGCCGTTGACAAATGCCGCATTGAACGTGACCGCTGTGCCTGAACAAACTGGATTTGCCGATGCAGTGATGGATATGCTCACGGGTGCTGGTGGCATAGCTGTTATGTTAATTGTATTTGAGGTGGCAGTGGTATTCGAGATACAGTTGGCATTGGAAGTCAGCTCGCAGGTGATTGCATCATTATTTGCGGGAGCATAGGAATAGGTTGAATTGGTAGCCCCGCTGATCGGGGTGTTGTTTTTCTTCCAT
>SACF01000114.1 GCA_009928665.1 Alphaproteobacteria bacterium | reverse complement strand
AACATTTCTCCTGCCACAATATCTTCTCCCACAGCCCGTACATGTTGCCAGGGAAAAGCAGCTTCCTTAATGACAACGGGTTCCCCTTCTTCTCCTTGAGGATACACCAAATCTTCTATCATAATCACCGCATCAAATGGGTCTTTCAGCGGGAATCCCGTGTTGATTTCTTCGAAATCTTTTCCCCGAACCAGGGTCAACGGCTTGGTGTCTGTAGCCCCTTTGGTGGCTTCCGAACGAACCATAATCCCGTCCATAGCCGCTCCGTTGTAGCTGGGAGAAGATGCCACCGCAAAGAGAGGTTCCGCCAAAACCCGTCCCAAAGATTGGTGGGTAGGTACCTTTTCTTTTTCCACCAAATCCATGGCCGGCTCCAATGCTTTCAGATAGGTCTGGACCGCCTCTTCGATATCCACATTCTCCAAATATATGTTTCTTCCACTCATCGTATTATCTCCCCACACCTTTCCCCATTAAACCTACTTAAATAAGGTGACTTCCACCTTTGTGCCCTGCTTCAAGCCTTCCCGACTTTCTGGAATCACAAGATACCCGACTCCCTGAAGAAGTTGAGATACCATACCGGATTTTCCATGAACGGGAATCACCCGGGTTCCCTCCGGGGTATCTTCCAGCTCCACCGTCACCACGGTTTCCCGACCTTCTCCCGCCGCCAAATTTTCCCCTAGGATTCCCTTGATTCGCAAAGGCTGCTCCTGGTTTTGGAAATAGGTTTCCTGTAAGAATGGTTCAATTACCAGGTGATATACTCCCATGGCTGCCACCGGATGACCGGGCAATCCCGCCACCAGAGTTTTCCGATTACAGCAGGCACATTGGGCGTCTTCCACCACGCCCAGTATGGTAGGCTTCCCGGGTTTTAACGCTAGCCCATGGGTAATCACTCCCGGCTTTCCCAGGGAGTCCACCACTTGGGCAGTGTAATCCTTGGTTCCTTGAGAACTGCCCCCGGAAATCAGCACCACATCACTTCGGCTCAGGGCTTCCTTCAAGGTTTCTTCCAGCTTCTCCTGATTATCCCCGATCAGATAGACACCCCCTACCATACAACCCGTTTCCTGTACCAGTGCCGAAAGGGCAAAGGAGTTCACATCCCGGACTTTTCCCACGGTAGGTTTCTCAATAATGCTGATAATTTCGTCTCCCGTAGAAATCACCGATACCACCGGTTGGTCAAATACCGGCACCATCATCAGTCCCAATGCGGCAAGAACTCCTACATCCACGGAACGGAATCGGTGTCCTTTGGCAAATACCAAAGCTCCCTCCTCTAAATCCTCCGAGGCCCCCATTATTCCCTGGTTGACGGCTACCGGTCGATGGACAGCCAGCGTCTTTTCATCCAACATTTCCGTATGCTCTACCATCACCACCCCGTCTGCCCCGGGAGGCACCATACCACCGGTGGGTACGTATACTGCCGTGGATTCTTCCAAAGGCCGGGTCCAGGGTGTGCCCATTTCCACTTCTCCCGCCACCTGTAAGAACAGCGGCGAGGTTTCTCCCACACCCACCGTCTCTCTGGCATGGACTGCATACCCGTCCACCACGGAACGAGAAAAACCGGGAAGATTTTCCCGGCTAACAATGTCCTGGGCTAAGTATCTACCCACACTTTTGTGGAGAGGAATTTCCAGGGACCGCCAGGAGGTTCCTTCAAAATGTTCCTTCATCTTGCCTCTGGCTTCTTTGACCGTATCCACCTGTAATAGTCTCATTTCATCACTCCTACCATATCAATTCTCCGGCAATGAACCGCCGGGTCAGGTCTTCCTTGGGGTTTGTTAGTACCTGTTCGGTGAGTCCCTCTTCTATCAGCCTCCCTTGGTGCAGGAACATGATTCGGTCACAAACTCTTCTGGCTTGCACCAGATTATGGGTAACGAACAGAAGGGTGGTATTCTCTTCCCCGTTGATTTTCATCAGCATTCTCTCTATTTCCCCGGTGGTGGCCGGGTCCACATTGGCGGTGGGCTCATCCAACAATAACAGTCCAGGGCCAAAAGCCAAGGCCCTGGCCAAAGCCACCTTCTGAGTCTCTCCTCCGGACAATTTCCAACTCTTTTGCTTTCGAAGTCCGGTCAAATTCAAATCCTCACACAAGGTTGATACCCTTTTTTCCCGCTCTTCCTCAGAAAACCCCCTTATTTTCATAGGGAAAGCAATATTTTTTTCCACGGTGGTGGTAATCAAGTAGGGTTTTTGAAATACCATGGTGGTACGGGAAGAAACCTGCGAGAACGGCTCCTTCTTTTCCCCATAAAACACCTGTCCCCCATGGCCGGTATCCAGCCCGGCAATGATGTGAAGAAGGGTGGACTTGCCCGCTCCATTGGATCCCACAATGGCGGTACGGGAGCCGGCCTGAATTCTTCCCTTGGGAATGTCCAATACCCGCCGTTCCATATAGTCTCTGGTGAGATTTTTCAATATCAACTCCATATCAACGGGACTCCCTTTCCTGAAAATTGTATAGTACCGTGGTGATTAAAAAGGCAATCACCAGGAGTATAATACCTACTGCAATGGCCCGGCTATAATCTCCCATGGTTTTTAACTCCGTAATGTAGGTGGTCATTACCCGGGTTTTTCCCTTGATGTTACCCCCTACAATCATTACCGCTCCCACTTCCGAGATAGCTCTACCAAAACCGGA
>SACF01000113.1 GCA_009928665.1 Alphaproteobacteria bacterium | reverse complement strand
TTTGTCTGGATTTATCTGCCCCCTATGAAGAATATATGAAAAATACCAGCCCTGTCAGAGCATACCATGATGGATTGCATCCCACTGTGGAGGGGCAGGAATTTTTAGCCCGGCTAATCCTGGAGAAATGGGTGAATATATAGCGGGGTCTCTTTCTTTTTTTGACAAGAAATAGTAAACTATAGAATAAGTGAGTGTGATGGGTGGTTCCATAGGAAGTTGGAAGGAAAGGGTGTTGTTATGATGAAGCGGACAAAATGGTGGTTGGCCATTTTTCTTCTGTGCCTGTTACCCCTTGCGGGATGTGGGCAAGATAACCAAGTCCGTACGGAAACTATCATTTTCCCCACCGCCGGAGAGTATGCGTCGGTGATTTTTAATGTGCCGGAAACTTGGATTAATGATATGAACCACATTACCGACGATCCCACGGCGGGCCCCTCGGGGTATTTGGCATTTGGCCAGGAAGAAGAGTGGTATGCAGGAACCCGTCCGGTTCATTTGACGGCAGAAATGCAAAATCTACTGATGGGTTATTTCAGTGGGCGACCTTCGGACTACAAGCTGGATCAAGTGGATTGGACGACTTTTTTGGGGGAATATTTGTTGGAACTCCATCCGGAAGCCAAGGACTTGGTGGTGGAAGAAATGGAAGCGCCGGAAACCGGCCTCTGGGAAGTGGGTTATACGGCCACCTTCTCGTGGGAGGGGGAAAGCTATCGGTATGGCTTTGGCATCGGAACTCAAATCTATTGCTTGTGGGGGCATAAAGAAGACTTACCCCCGGAATTGTTGCAGAAAATTTTATTTTCCTTACGACTTTCCGAAGATCCGGAGAATGTGATGGGGAAATATGCGGTGCAGGAATTTTCCGGAGATTGGGACAAGGAAACGAGGGTCCTTTTGGAAACCATGCTCAAAGACCACATCGCCATGGATCTTCCCATTCAACGAACCATTATTGGTTACAAGATTCATTCCATGGAACCGAAAGTTCCGGCTCATGATATTCCCCAAAGCCTCAACAATATCATTCCTTACCCGGACCAGGTACCTTGGGACATAATCTATCCCTCGGTGCGAGTATACCAGGTGGATTATGAACTGATTCCTTATCGACCGGAGCAGTATATGGACTTTGCTGGCGGAGATTTTCAGTTAACGGAGGAAGGAAACAAAAGATACACCAAACGATATGCGGTGTTTGCAGAAAATAACTATGTGGATCACGAAGATTTAAGTAAGCTATATTTTCTCGGGTTTATTTCCCCTTCGGATCTGGCAGAGATGGGGATGGATGCCAGTGTGCTGAAGCTGGCGGATCGATGGTTTGAAGATACCATTGTTGCCTATGCGGAGGTGATTCATGGAACTCCCTATGTGGGGGATGCTATGAAGGTGGGGAGTTTGATTATGTCCCTTCCCTTCCACGAAACCATTAATACGGAAGAAGGAACCTTTGCAGAAAAAGCCCTGGCCATTCAAACGGAGCAAGAGCCTTACGGGATTGTGGTGAATTATTGGTTGGAGGCACCGTTATATGACCAAACGGGTTTATCCTCCCGGGTTTGGAATCGGGACGCAGATCCCTTTCCGGAAGCGGACTTGAACCCATATATCAAACGTCAGGTGTACCGCAACATGGGATATATTTTTTCCGGAGTTCAAAATGTCACCTATGTGACCATTCATGTATGGACCCAGCCAGGAGATGAGGATGAGACTTTTGTTCGTACCACACTGAGAGGGCAGCGAGATGATTTTCCGGAGGTAGTCTATGATATCCCATAGCATGTTTCGGTTTGATGGACAAGTAGCTTTGGTAACCGGTGCAGGTAACCGGGAGGGGATTGGTTTTGCCACGGCTAGAATTTTGGGTCAATTGGGAGCACAGGTGGCTTTGGTCGCCACCACGGATCGAATATATGATCGGGCGGAAGAACTGGAGTCTCTGGGGATCGCTGCCAAGGGATATATTGCAGACTTAATGAAGGAAGAAGAAGTGGAAGGATTGGTTCAACAAATCCTTCGGGATTTTTCCGGGATTCATGTGCTGATTAATAACGCGGGAATGACCCAGGTGGGCCAACCGGAAAGCTTTGCAGATTTTCTTCATACCTCTTCGGAAAGCTGGGAGCAGGAGCTCCGTCGGAATGTAACCATTCCATTTTTTGTGACCCAAAAGGTTTTGCCACACATGATAAAACAAGGTTACGGAAGAATCGTAAATACATCCTCGGTCACCGGGCCTTTGGTGAGTAATCCGGGAGAAGCAGGATACAGTGCTGCCAAAGCGGCTGTGGTGGGAATGAGTAAAGCCTTGGCACTGGAAGTGGGGTCTCATGGGATTACTGTAAATAATGTGCTTCCCGGTTGGATTGCTACCTCCTCTCAAACAGAGAGCGAAGCGGCGGGAGGAGAAAATACACCATTAAAGCGAAGCGGCACACCGGAAGAAGTGGCCCATGCTATGGTTTTTTTGGCTTCCAAGGAAGCCTCATATATTACAGGAGCATCCCTTGTGGTGGATGGAGGAAACATACTCCAGGAATACAAGGGCCCTCCCGAAAATTACTATTAAAGAGAAACGAAACTTGAAAAAGAAAAGGAAAAAGTGAGGGAAGCATCATGGGACAGGTGAACAGAGAAAAGTTACAAGAGCAGTACGAAAAAGAAGTTCAGTTGTTTGAAAGAAATCACCCCAAGTC
>SACF01000068.1 GCA_009928665.1 Alphaproteobacteria bacterium | reverse complement strand
AAATGATTGATTTACTGATTGACTGATTGATTGATTTAACTTTTGAATTATTATTTTTCCCTAATGGCTAATGGCCAATGCCTAATGCCTGATTTGAGCCTTGATCTTTTTCCGTTTTCCGTTTTCAATTTTCCATTGTCCATTGTCAATTCTTGTCCGCTCTTCGTCCAACAAGTTCATATCTTTGCAAAAAATACCGACCCATGGATTCAGTCAAAAGCCCGATACATACCCCCTTTGAGGGAAAAGTGATCACTGCATTACGCACCGTCTTCGACCCGGAGATCCCCGTAAATATCTATGACCTCGGACTTATCTACAACCTTAAAATTGATGAGAATACCCGGGATGTCTACATCCTGATGACCCTCACAACACCGAATTGTCCTGTGGCCGAAGACATGCCCGGTCAGGTGGAGGATGCGGTACGCTTGGTGGAGGGAGTCGGCAAAGTGAAAGTCGAGCTGACCTTCGAACCTCCCTGGGACAAGGATATGCTGTCGGAGGCGGCATTGCTGGAGTTGGGACTGCTGTAATTAAATGGACAATGGACAATTGATAATTGACAATTGACAATGGAAAACGGACAATCGAAAATTGATACTCCCCTCGCTATAACTTGATAAACCGCAGGAACTTTACCCCTGAATTAGTCATGAGTCGCACCAGATAGAGCCCCGGCCGTAACGACGCTATGTTGAGCGCTTCGCCCGGGAAGTACCGGTCGTGGCACAGCACCACCCTGCCAGTAGCGTCGGTGATATCAAGGTCTACGGTTTTCCCGGCTTCACTGATCATGAACCTGACGGAGCCGGAAGCAGGATTGGGTAAGCATTGGGCATAAAGGAGGTTCACCGGTTCGTCCGTACCCACCGTCGGGTCTTCGAACAATTCGGAAAGGGTGAATGCCACCGGCTCGTTTTGCCAGGCAGGCTTGCCGTCGTGGTATACCGAGATCCTCATGAAGTCGGCCTCAGGGGCGTACTGCATAAACTGCAGGTTGGCCGGCAGGTGTGACCAGTCGCGCAGCAGGTTCCAGTTGGTGTCGAGCCCGATCAATGTTCCGTCACCGATATGGTTTCTGATGCCATTGTACCGGCTGCAGAAATGCATCGCGTTATTCCGGGCAATCTGGTAATTCGCAGTATAAAGGTTATCGCCGGGAATGCTGTCGGGATAGTTGCTGTAACGGTAGGTATGTGTCGGGGCTGCAGGCGCCAGCTCAGCTACCATTGCCACCAGACTGTCGGTGGCTGCCGACTTGGCCAGGGCGCTGATAATAAATCCATCGGCAAATCCCATGGTACAATCATGCAGCGACGACCGCACGTCCTGCACGTTCCTGGCGCCGTCGCCATTGTAATCGTTTGCCTCCAGCGCTCTGCGAAGGGCATACCATATAGGGATATAGTGCTTGCCGTTCGTTCCCTGGTTGTTGTTGTCATCCATCATGTTCTGGAAGGCGCCGAAATCTGGATTGAAACCCGACAAGGCGCTATTCATCCCCGAAAAACCTATCAGCAGCCATTTGCTCTCCTCCGTTTCGGCCGGAAAGTGAACCGTGATCACGTTGTTCCGGCTGAGTACCGTCGAATACTCCCAGTCAAGATGACGCGAAATCACCGATTTACCCTCAAGGTCGGTTCCGGCCGTGGCATCCCCCCAGCTCATCAGCTCCGAACAGTTCATGCCGCTTTGCAACATAAGCAGGGTCGTGATATCCAGGAAGGTGTTTCCAACCAGGATGTCGGTCTGGTCCAGGTTCGAAGGATTGGTGCCCGATGCATTCATGCCGTCGATAATGGCCTGGGCCTCCGTTTTATACATCGGATCGATCTCCAGGTCGTTCCCCTGGATCACAATGTTCCGGGCCATGTTGTAAAATGCCCCGAACTCCGGTTTCATATAGTTCACGATCACATCGGTGATCTTGCCGCCGGTCAGATACCCGAGGGCGTAGCCCCGCTCCTGGTGTGTCCCCCAAACTTTTACCACCTGAACCCCGGCAGTGTCGGCATAAATGATTCCCTTCACCGGCTGCGCTTCAAGACCTGCCTGCATCAATAGAAGGGCAATGACAATTATCAGAATTCTTTTCATAGGATCAGATATTTAAACAAAGTTAATCACATCCATATAATTTCAATGCATTTGAAATACAATTTTTTACATTCTCACATCAGCACATTAGCGCATTAAAAACATTCTCAAATTCAATCTCTCATTCAATTTGTCTGCAAGTACGCTGATTTCAGGTTTCAGGGTTTCAGAGTTTCAGAAAACTGGTCTACTTGTCCGGTGGTGCCATGGTGCAGTGGTGCAGTGGTGCCATAGTGCCATGGTGCAGTGGTGGGAGAAATTGTCCATTGTCAATTGTCCTTTGTCAATTGTCCATTTTTTTTGTCCGCTTTTCGTCCAACTCTTCGTCCAACTCTTCGTCCAACTCTTCGTTTTTTCTTAATTTTGCCTGGCTTTTTAATCTGAATCATGATTCCGAAGAACGGACCGCTTCTTTCGAAAGTAAACCTCCCGTCGGACCTGAAAAAGTTGGATATTGAGGAGTTGCCTGCGCTGTGCGCCGAGATCCGGCAATACATCATCGAGGTGATGTCGGTCAACCCGGGGCACCTGGGAGCAAGTCTGGGAACAGTCGAATTAGCAGTCGCGCTGCACTACGTTTATGATACCCCCTTCGATAAAATTATCTGGGATGTGGGGCACCAGGCCTATGCCCATAAAATTCTCACCGGGCGCAAGGATCGCTTCCATACCATCAGAAAGTTACAGGGGATCAGCGGTTTCCCAAAAATGTCGGAAAGCGAATACGATGCTTTCGGGGTGGGTCATTCATCGACTTCCGTTTCTGCCGCTTTGGGTATGGGGGTTGCCGCTTCGCTGAGCAAGGAGGAGAACCGGCACCATGTTGCCGTTATCGGCGACGGGGCCATGACGGGCGGTATGGCCATGGAGGCGTTGAACAATGCCGGGGTTTCGAATGCAAACCTGCTGGTGATCCTGAACGACAACCAGATCGCTATCGATAAAAATGTAGGGGCTATCCACGATTACCTGGCCGATATCGTCACTTCGCGGACATACAATAAATTCAGGGATAAGATCTGGCTGTTGATGGGAGGGGGCACCCGGTACGGAAAAAATTCACGGGCCATCGTCAAGCAGTTGGGTAACGCGGTAAAGACCACGCTGCTCCGGGGAGGGAATCTCTTTGAGGCGTTCAACTTCAGGTATTTCGGACCCGTCGATGGCAATGATGTGATCCGGGTGGTCAAGCTGCTGACCGACATGAAAAACATCAAAGGACCGAAATTGCTGCATATTCACACGGTTAAAGGAAAAGGATTCGAGAAAGCCGAAAAGGATCAGACGGTGTATCATGCCCCGGGTGTTTTCGATATGACAACCGGGAATATCAAGGAGGATAAATGCCAGGGAATGGCTCCGAAATACCAGACGGTGTTTGGCCGGACCATCATCGAACTGGCAGAAATGAACGCTAAGATTGTCGGCATCACACCAGCCATGTCGACCGGCTGTTCGCTGAACCTGATGATGAGTAAGATGCCTGACCGGACCTTCGATGTCGGGATCGCCGAGCAGCATGCGGTAACCTTCAGCGCGGGGATGGCAGCATCGGGATTTATTCCCTTTTGCAACATCTATTCAACTTTCATGCAGCGGGCTTACGACCAGATCATCCATGATGTGGCCCTTCAGAACCTGCACGTGGTTTTCTGCCTCGACCGCGGGGGATTGGTCGGAGAAGACGGAGCTACCCACCATGGAACCTACGACCTTGCCTATCTGCGCTGCATCCCGAACATGACGATCGCGGCTCCCATGAATGAAGAGGAACTCCGCGATTTGATGTACACGGCCCAATTACCCGGGATGGGTCCTTTTGCCATCCGCTATCCCAAAGGCCGCGGGGTTATGCCACAATGGAAAACGCCGTTTAACAAACTCGAACCCGGCAAGGGGCGGATGATCCGTGACGGCCGTGATGTAGCAATCATCACCATCGGCCATGTCGGAAATTATGCCACAGAAGCCTGCACCATACTTGAAGAATCGGGAATTTCAGCCGCACATTTCGACCTCCGGTATCTGAAACCGTTGGATGAATCGTTGTTGCACGATATTTTCAGCCGCTTCACCAGGATCATCACCGTGGAGGATGGATGCATTGCCGGTGGTATGGGTTCGGCCGTGCTGGAGTTCATGGCGGCAAACGGATACCATTCACGTGTGGTGAGACTTGGCGTTCCGGATAAATTCATCGAACAGGGATCAGTCGGCGAACTGCACCACCAGTGCGGTTACGATGCGGAAGGGATCATCAAGGCAGTGAAGGAACGGAATTGAAGGTTGTAAATGGAACATTGAAAACGAAATTTAATTTTTATTTTTCCCTGTTGGCTATTCGCTATTCCCAAAATTGTCCACTCTTCATCAAACTCTTCGTCTAATTCACCTGTGTGGTCGATTCTTCAGTGATTTACATCAAGATTTGTTGTTAGTTTAGCTTTCACAGGGTATATTTACAAAAACAAAGCAAGGAATCCCATGAAATGCCCATTGGAACAATTTCGGGCAGATCGTGAATGATAATCATGGATATTCCATGTGACTATTGAAATCAAAAACTATTAGCCCATGAAAAATTATCTTACAAAATTGACCATCATCACCATGCTGATGATGGGTTTTATGATTACAGTCACTGGCCAGGAGGGCATGTGGCTGCTTAACCAGATCGATCAACTTGATCTCAACAAAAAAGGACTGCAATTAGCCCCTGGTGAACTTTACAGCAAGGACAAGGCAGCGCTGAACCGAGCCATCGTTCAGCTTGGCGGCGGCACCGCTTCCTTCGTCTCGAAAGACGGACTGTTGATCACGAACCATCACGTTGCTTTCGGGGCCCTGCAAAGGTCTTCGAGCGTTCAAAGCGACTACCTGACAAACGGTTTTCTTGCCCGGCAGCGGTCGGAAGAGATCATCGCTCCCGGGTACCAGGCATCATTGATGATCAGCATGACCGATGTTACCAGTGAAGTGGTCGCTGCTGGCGCCGGTATTTCGGATCCCCTTGAGCGCGAAAAGAAGATGGACGAAAAGATCGGGAAGATGTCGGAAGAGATCCGTAAGGGCAAGGAGGATATCAGGGCTTACATTGCCTCCAACTTCAATGGGAAACAGTACATTCAGTATGTCTATAAAACCTTCAGGGATGTCAGGATCGTTTATGCCCCTCCGATGTCGGTCGGAAACTACGGTGGCGAAACCGATAACTGGATGTGGCCACGCCATACCGCCGATTTCTCGTTTCTGCGTGTCTATGTAGCACCCGATGGAACCGGCAGGGAATATCATAAAGACAATGTTCCGTATCACCCCGAGGTGTATCTGAAGGTGGCCACTAGTTATCTGAAGGATGGCGACTTCACCTTCATCATCGGTTACCCGGGCCAGACGACCCGGTACCGCTCATCTACCTCTGTCCACTGGAATGAAACCGTGAACTATCCTTTTTCTATAATGAATTACCGGGAGATCATCGATTTGCTGGAGGAGACTACTAAAAACAACCATGAAGGCGAGATCAAGGTGGCAAACCTGAAGAAGGGACTGGCCAATGTGATGAAGAACTACCAGGGAAAGGTGGAAGGGATGAAAAAGACCCGGTTCTATGAGAAAAAACTGGGATTTGAAAAGGAGTTCCAAAATTGGGCAAACAGCCAGCCTGAAAGAAAGGCAAAATACGGCGATATCCTTCAGAAAGAGAAGGCTGAGTATGAGATTCTTGCAAAAACCAAGACGCGCGACAATGTATTCGGCGTGTTCCAGGGACTGGCCGGGATGCCCCTGTCGATTGCTCAAACGGTTTTGTATTTTGCACAGCAGAAAGACAAACCTGCCGGTGAACGTGATCCGGAATATACGGAGGAGAATATTTCAAGAACCATCGAAAACCTCAAGTTTACCTATAACAATTACTTTGAACCTGCCGATAAGGCGTTGTTTGTCAGGGCACTGAAAATGGCCGGTGAACTTCCAGCCGACCAGCGGATCACGGGAGTTGAATATGTTTTCAAAGACGGGAACACGACACCGGCACAATTCGCCGACCAGGCATTCAGAACGACCAAACTCACGGATTTGGCTTTTACAAAGACCCTATTCGATAAAAGTGTGAAGGAATTGGAAGCGCTGAACGACCCTTTTATCCGGATGGCTATCAGTATCGATCCCATGTCGGAGGAGATCAATGACATAAACAGCCGGTTCAGCGCGGATGTGGTTGCCTTGCGCAAGGTTTATCTCGAAGGCCTGTTCGAATGGAAAGGTACCGGCCTCTATCCCGATGCCAACAGTACCATCCGGTTCACCTGGGGCAGGGTAAAGGGTTATAAACCCCGTGATGCCGTATGGTATGATCCTTTCACAACATTCGCAGGCGTTGTTGAGAAGAATACCGGCATAAATCCTTTTGATGCCCCGGCCGACCTTGTGGCACTTTACGACCGGAAAGATTTTGGACGCTGGGCTGATCCGGTCATGAAAGATATACCGGTGGCATTTTTAAGCCAGTGCGATATTACCGGCGGTAACAGCGGCAGCCCGATCATGAATGGCAAAGGCGAAATCGTAGGAGTCGCGTTCGACGGGAATTACGAATCGATGATCAGCGACTGGCAGTACGACCTCAAGCTGCAACGCTGCATCTCGGTCGATATCCATTATGTGCTTTTCATCACCGAAAAACTTGGAAAAGCCGGGTTTATCCTCGATGAAATGGGGGTCAGGAAGTAGGTAATTGACAATTACTAGTGATGCGTCAATTTTTTTAAAATATTTATATATAGTTGATAATAAACATAATAATAGCGTTCTTTGATTTTTTGATTTGATCTGACCTATAGTTTTGCAGGCTTAACTGCAAGACTATGAATTCTGGTAAGTACTCCAGAGGTGCTGTGAACGTACATACATTGTTAGACTTAAGAGGAAGCATTCCCACTTTCATCTATATTACCGACGGAAAGTATTGTGACAGTAATATACTTGATGGATAAGGCCTATATTGATTTTGTCGCATTGTATTCGATGCATAGGGCGGAATCTTTCTTCGTTACCAGAGCTAAGGTGACTTTGAATTATGAGGATGTGGAGTACAATTATAACATAGATGAACGGACTGGCCTCAGGTGCGATAAAACTCCAATAAAAGAGCTACTTACGGAATATCAGGTCGATCAAGCTGTCAAAGCACAATACAATATTCTAACATTAGAATTTTAACGCATCAGCAGTATTCGAAAATCGTAAATCATATCAATCATAAATTAATTAGCACATTAGCACATCAGCACATCAGCATGTTTTCAATCAGTCTATCAGACAATCAGTCATTCAATCAATAGATATGTCTTCTGCCATCGTTACCGGCGCATACGGAGCAATAGGTTCGGCGATCTGTCAGGGCCTGGTCGACAAGGGCTACGATTTAACCCTGGTCGGGCGGGATGAAGCCAGGCTCATGAATCTGCAACAAAAGCTGGAAACCCGGGCTGCCGGCGGCCGGGTGGATTATCACGTGGTTGATCTCTCGTTAAAGGCTTCCATCGTTTCGTTTGCCCGCTCCCGGAACAAACCGCTCGATCTGCTGATCAATAACGCTGCCACCGGTCCACTGAGACGCACCGAATCTGCCGAAGGGGTCGAAATGCAATGGGCCGTCAACGTGCTCTCCTATTTCCGGATGATCCATTATTTCAAAGATCACATGATCAACCGGCCTGATGCAAGGATCGTGAACGTTGCATCATACTGGGCCGGCGGACTGGATCTTTCTGATCCCGAGTTCCGGAAGCGACCATACGATAATGACGTAGCTTACAGGCAAGCCAAACAGGCCGACCGGATGATGACGGTGGCCTGGGCCGGACGGCTGAAGGGCAGCAACATCACAGTGAACGCTTGTCACCCGGGCGATGTAAATTCCAAACTCAGCAACTCATTTGGTTTCGGCGGCCATGAAACTCCGGCCGAAGGGGCGGCAACACCCTTGTTTCTGGCTGTCGATGAACGGATCAAAGGGGTGACAGGAAAATATTTTGAACACCTTCAGGAGGTCAGATGTTCATTTTCCTCCGATCACAAAGCCATTGAAGCCTTGTTTAATGAGCTGGTGCGCAGTTTATAATGAATTGAAACGGATGTGTGATTCTTCGGCTAATCGGGTTTGCGAGTAATCGCAAAATCTGATGCTCAGAAAAATATAGGAATGTTGTTTCTCCCGGTATAACTGAATCTTAAAGGGGAAAGCTGTGCTTTTTTATGATGCTGCAGGCTAAGACAAATCACCTGACCAGGGTCACGGAACCGGTTTGTTTTTGTTCCTGGTCCTCCAATCCCTCAATCTCAAAAGTTACAATAAAAGAATAGACTCCGGCTTCAACCTGCTGGTTTTGTACCTTCCCGTCCCACCCGGTTTCAGCATTGAATGATTCAAACACCATGCTCCCCCACCGGTCGAAAATGAGCAAATGATACTTTACGATCCCTTTACAAACGGGTCTGAAAACATCGTTCAACCCGTCGCCATTGGGGGAGAAGGCATCCGGAATATAAAAATGCGGGCACGCTTTCAGCTGAAGCTGGGTGATCACAATGCTGTCGCAACCCGAAGGATTTGAAATCGTGTCATAATAAACTCCTGCCAGGTATTGGTACTGTTTCTGGGCCCAGTAGGAGGATCCGTTACAAATGGTGGTATCCACGGTATGCTGGATGTCATTTTTCAGCGAAACCGTTACAGAATCTATGTTTTCACAACCCGCGGATGTTGTCACCCGTACCCAGAAAATACCAACTGTATCGACAACGATCGTTTGCGTTTGCTCGCCGGTCGACCAGAGATAGGAGCGGTGGCCTGTGCCGGCGTCGAGTGTGGTCGTGGTATTCTTGCACAGCGCGCGATCAGGCCCCAGCGAAAAATCCCCGGTTGAAACCACGATGATGTTTTTACATTGCATTGCCTGGGAAGGTAAGCTCTCGTCGACCATCAGCAGAATGTTGTAATTTCCGGTATTTGCATAGGTGATGGGACCGGGATTGTAACCCGAATAGGTTGCCTGTGAAGCCCCATTGCATACAGGGAAGAAAAGCCGCGTCATTTCAGAGCTTCCGTAATTCGCCACAAAACCATAAACCGTATCGCCGATTCGTTGGAACTCCGAGATCCCGTATGGTTGGTTCAGGATTCCGATATTTCCGATGGTCGTCACAACGGGATCTCCCGATATTCCCCAGGGAAAGGCGATATGGAGCAGGTAAACATCCTTCTGAACACAGTTTGAAACAAGTGCGCTGATCCTGCCGCAGTCGGGGATGAGGGAGATGCCTGCGTTCTGCAACAACCCGTTGATGCCGGATATTACGGTGGCCGAAGGTTGGTCGTTATAAAGGGATGCTCCGAACCGAAGCCGGCATATGCGTTGGTTCCCACGGTTGTTGACCAGTGCAAACCAGATCCCGTTTTCCCGTACCAGTGTGAGGTCGGTCGGTAAATTCAAAATTCCGAAACTGCCGAGATTATGGACCTGGGGATCATTCTGAAGCGAAGAACCGAAATCAAGTCTTACCAACGCGTTGTTTTTCAGGTCGGTGGTGAATCCGATCCACTCCCCATCCTGTCGGGCAATAAACAATCCAGAGCCTGCTATTCCTGCTTGAAGGTCGAAATACTGCAACGTTGGAAAATTGGAGAGGGAGTCGCCGAAATTTACACGGATGAGGGTATCGCCATTCAGGATGAATCCGTACCATTTTCCCTGATCTTTCAAAACCCTGATCCCTGTGAGGTTTGTGATCACGGTTTCGAAGATATCAAAATTGGTTACCTTGATCGGATGCCGGTTCAGCGAAGTTCCGAAATAACACCGAACCATCGTATTGTTTCCGGAACTGGTAATGAAAGAATAGTATTCGGAACTATCCCTGACCAGGGTGACAAACAACGGCGATTTCAGGTATTTCTGCGGATTTCCCAGGATGACTCCTTCGGGTTGGTAATTGGCATTTCCACTGCAGAAGCTCCAGTGATACGAGGTGGCGTTTACAGGTTTAACATCGGTGATCTGAACCGGAACCCCCTGGCAAATGGTGTCGGGAATGGTAAAATCGACCCCCTGGGCAAAACCTGCAACGCGGATCAGGATGCAGAGACATGCTGGAAACGCAATTTTTTTCATGGTAACCGCCGTTTGACTTTCTGCCACGATTCGGTGATCAGGAAGCTCTCATCCATGTATGAAACCATTTTCACGAATTTCTTCATCGGGATGGCGAATGAAAGCACCTCTTTGGGAACATAAGGACGGGCAGAGGCGTCGAACATACCCAGGATGGCCTTCGGATCATCCGAAAGCTGCTCGAAGTATGCCTGGTAAACGATGGTCCCGCAACCCGATCCAAAAGGGGCAATAACTCCCTGTCCATCGCCCCGGTCGAAATTGGCCAGGGTAAACAACCCCGACAATACATCCGGTTTTGCAAAGAAGATGACGGCAACCGGCTCATCGACGGGGGTAAGCTGGTCGAACCTCTTAAAGACAATATACCTGCCAAGCGCCGGAATACATTTCGTATTTTCGATAAACTCCTGCACCATCTCAGGATTTCTCAGATATCGCTCCCCTTCAAGTTTTCCGGGGATTCCCGTTGAAAGAAAATATCCGAAATCGGGTCGCATCTGCGTGGTATAACCCAGGTATCGTTTTGCGCCTTCGCAACTCAATGATTTGACATTCCAGGCCAGTGGTTTGCCTTTACGCACGATGGCCAGTTCACCAATAAAGCAACTGTGTTTTCCGGGCATATTTGCCAGCGCGGCATCGCCGGCATCATCAGAATAAAAAAACGCAAGCGGGAGTTCGCTGGCGCCAAAGTACTCCGACCATTTTTTTATGAAAGTAAGTTTAAGATTCTGATCCATATTATATTTTTTAGTTTATCGATTGGAAAAGAAGGATGAATAATTAACAATGGACAATTGACAATGGACAATTGAAAACGGAAAAAGATCAAGGCTCAAATCAGGCATTAGGCATTGGCCATTAGCCATTAGGGAAAAATATTAATTCAAAAGTTAAATCAATCACTCAGTCAATCAATCACTCAGTCAATCAGTCAATCAATCAGTCGTAAATCGTAAATCATGTCAATCGTAAATAAATTTTCACCTCAGCACATTTTCAATCAGTCATTCAGTCAATCAATCAATTAATTATCTTCCCGACAATGCCGGCATGGAACCGTCGTACTTTTTATCGGCCGCGCATTTGATCATGAAATCTGCCACATCGGAACGCGGGACTGTGTGTGACGTCGGAATCCCAGGATTTATTTTGTAACTCCCGGTTTTGGGAGAGTCGGTCAGTCCGACAGGTCTTACAATGACCCATTCGAGGGTGCTGTTCCGGATGATCTCAGCCTGCCTGCGTTTATCGGCAAAGACGTGCTTCAGAAAGAGCGGTACAATAACTTTTCCGAACCAGAAGCCTGCATCGTTGCCCAGTATACCTGCCGACGACATACAAACCAGTCTTTTCACGCCGGTCGCTTCCATGGCCCGGATGATCGACCGGGTACCTTCCGACAACACGGTTCCCGGTTTCCTCGAATCAACACCAAGTGCACAAAGCACTGCATCATGGCCTTCAACCGCGCGTTTCAACGTATCAAAATCATTCAGCTCCCCTTCAATTACAGTCAGATTTTGATGGCGGATCGTCACCTTCGCCGCATTCCGGGCAAAGGCCGTCACCCGGTGCCCCTGGTGCAAGGCCTGAAAAACGATAAGCAGTCCGGTCCTGCCGCTGGCTCCGAAAACACATATATTCATGGTCTGTCAGTTGTTTTGTTGATCCTGTTCATCTTCCGATAGGAATGGAAGAATTACAAAATTACATTTTTTTGGGCTTAATGTCAAAGGTTTGACAATTCCGGCTGACATGCCGACCGATAACATACGCGTAGCGGACAACACCTCCGGGAATGCCATAGGATCTATTTCTGAGGGGAGGTTCCTGCTTTTGAAAAACCGTTATCTTTATCGAAAAATTCCAGGTGTCACACCCGCTTTTCCGTAAAAAATCGATTGGCCGGATCTTGCATGATGCCGGATTGAAAGGTGAAGGCCAGCAGATGAAGCGGAGCCTGACGGTTGTTGATCTGACGGCCCTTGGAATTGCAGCGGTAATCGGGGCGGGAATATTCAGCACCATCGGGACAGCCGCTTCCCAGGGCGGTCCCGCCGTGTCGCTTCTCTTTCTCTTTACAGCCGTCGCCTGTGCCTTTTCCGCGCTCTGCTACGCCCAGTTTGCTTCGGTGATCCCCATCAGCGGCAGCGCTTATACTTATGCCTATGCCAGCTTTGGCGAGCTCATCGCCTGGATCATCGGCTGGGATCTGATCATGGAATACGCCATCGGAAATATCGCTGTCGCCATCTCCTGGTCCGATTATTTTACCGGTCTGATGGGAGGGTTGGGCATTCATATCCCCGAATATTTAACCACCGACTATCTTACGGCTGCCCGTGGATACCAATCCGCCATGAAGGAGATGATTGCAGGAACGTCGCTAAACGCCCTTCCTGACTCAATCCGTGCATGCTATCAGGCCTGGAGTCAGGCGCCCACTATTATGGGAGTCCGGATCATCGCCGATATCCCGGCCTTTTCCATCGTAGTTTTTATTTCCGTGCTGGTCTATATCGGAATCTATGAAACAAAAGTGGCAAGCAATACCATGGTTTTGATCAAGATCGGAATATTGTTGCTGATCATCGTTGCGGGATCTTTTTATGTGAACCCTGACAACTGGCATCCCTTTGCCCCAAACGGAATATCAGGCGTCCTGAAGGGCGTATCGGCCGTGTTCTTCGCTTATATCGGCTTCGATGCCATTTCGACCACGGCCGAAGAATGCCGAAACCCCGGCCGTGACCTTCCCCGGGCCATTATCCTGGCTCTTGTGATCACTACCGTTTTGTATATCGCGATAAGCCTGGTACTGACAGGTATGAGCCCCTACACGAACCTGGGCGTCGGCGATCCGTTATCGTACGTCTTTCAACGGCTGAACCTGCCCTGGATCTCGGGCATCATCTCGGTCAGCGCTGTAATTGCCATGGCAAGCGTCCTGCTGGTCTTCCAGGTAGGACAGCCCCGCATCTGGATGAGCATGAGCCGCGACGGACTACTCCCGCCCTCGTTTTCGAAAATCCATCACCGGTTCCGGACTCCATGGTTTTCGACCATCATCGCCGGGATCCTCGTCGCCATTCCTTCCCTCTTTATGAACCTGACCGAAGTCACCGACCTGACAAGTATCGGCACCCTCTTTGCCTTCATCCTGGTGTCGGGAGGCGTACTCGTCCTGCAAAAGGATCTGGATAAGAACAAGGAGCCGGTCCAGCATAAACGCTTTCAGGTTCCCTATTTCGACAGCAGGTTGTTTCTTCCAATAATCTGGCTGGGTGTGTTGATCCTGATCTGTTACCTCTATCGGACTGAAATCGGGACATTTCTTTCTGCTGACGCCGGATCGGTGCGACTTTCAACCCTTTTATCAGGATCTTCGGAACCGACTTCCCTGGTTTCGCTGATGATCCACAAGATTCCGATGATAGTATTTATTGCGGGCGCCAGCACCCTTACTGTTGTTGCCATGATTAAAAAGCTTTCGCTCATCCCGGTTCTCGGACTCCTGACCAATTTTTACCTGATGGCACAACTGGGAGTTACCAATTGGATGAGGTTCCTGATCTGGCTTGCCGTCGGACTGGTGATTTACTTCGGCTACAGCCGGCGACATAGCAGGATATGAATTCAACTTTAGGAATTAGGCATTGGCCATTAGCCATTAGGGAAGAAAGTTCAAGGCTCAAAGTTCAAAGCTCAAATCAGGCATTAGGCATTGGCCATTAGCCATTAGGGAAAAATAATAATTCAAAAGTTAAATCAATCAATCAGTCAATCAGTAAATCAATCATTT
>SACF01000026.1 GCA_009928665.1 Alphaproteobacteria bacterium | reverse complement strand
TTTCTACCATCAATGCCTTGGCAAACAAATCCTTTTGGGTTAACATCCGAGAGTTATGTTTGTTTTGGTAAATTTACCCACTTACTTTTACAAAGAACCGATAAACTTTTATTACTAAAGGTTTGATTCAGGCAATAAATACAGCATTTCCTTTAATAAAAAAATTAGCATCTAATGAAGATAATAAGAATGTTTGAATTGATATTCCTGCTTGGGATGTATCAATTATCATTTTCGCAATCAATGAACAGTCCATTAAAAAACAAGGCAGACAGTCTGAGAAACGAGGGCAATTTAAAAGAGGCTGTGCTTGAATATAAAAGCTTGTACAGGCAGAATCCTGATAGTAAAGCGCTCCTTTACAACTATGCCTGTGCGCTATCCTTGTTAGGACAGAATGACAGCTGTATAAAATATCTGAATGTATACATGACGCTGGATACCACATTAAGAATCCTTACAGATCCGGATTTCTGCCCACTTCGCAGGGATAAAAGGTGGATCGACATAGAGAACAAGGTGGTGGATCAAATAAATGTCAAAAACAACCATCCGTATAAAAACCTGGAATTCGCAAAGGACCTATGGAGAATGGGAGCCGTCGATCAATTTGGTTTTAGCGAAATCGAAATTGCCAATAAAAAAACCGGAGCGAATTCCTCTGTAGTGAGAGGAATCTGGGAATGCAAGTTTATCATAGGTGAGAATCTTCAGAAAGAGCTCGATAATCTGATTACCAAATATGGTTGGCCACGGATTACAGATGTTGGGGAACAAGCAGCAAGAACAGCCTTTACGGTCATCCTCCATTCAAACAGCCAGCTAATTCTTAAATACCTTCCCACTGTAAAAACAATATGCGAGGAAAATGAACTGCCCTGGGAACGATATGCCACCATGTACGATCGTGCACTATGGTATGATAAAAAGCCTCAAAGATATGGCACGCATACACAATATAACGAAATGACACAAAAAGAAGAACTATACCCGCTGGAAGATGCATCAAAGGTTGATATATGGAGAAAAGAGATTGGTTTAATACCATTAAAAGAGTATCTGGCAAGATTTAATATTAAGTATGATCCTGAAGACAATAAATAGAACAGATCACCGCCAACATGATACTAAAACACAATAAAACAAGCTGTTACGGTTTCAAAAGAAGGCTCAAAAAACACCTAAAACGGAAATTGAAATTGCCTTGATACTCAAAAATGAATATTTCGAAGAAAAGAGAAAGCGAAAATTATTAAAAATGATCATTCAAATCTGAAATCCTGGACTAAAATTAAAGATGATGTCTATCGGGATTGCCTTTGGGGGATTTAGCCGTTTTTATGATCTTGTGTCACCGGATCACTCAGCCGACTTAATTCATGGGTTTTGGTGTTTGTAGATTTTCCCTTCCTTCATTACGAAATCTACCTTGCCCATCAGGTTGATGTCGTGGAAGGGATCGCCGGGTACTGCGATTATATCTGCTATTTTGCCGACAACAAGCGTCCCAAGTTCAGGGTGATTCAACATCTCCGCTGCAGTGCTTGTCGCTGCTTTCAGAGCCCTTAAAGGTTTGATATTGTGCTTTACCATCTCAGGGAACTCTTTCCAGTTATCTTTGTGCAGAAAACAACCTGCATCGGTCCCGAAGACGATCTTGACATTGCTTTTCGCAATATGTTCTGCTGCTGAACGGAGGGATTCGGCATATTTGAGCTTCTTTTGTACCAGAAATGCAGGGATACACGCTGTATATTTTGGATCGCTAAGTTGATCCAGATCATGGAGGATGGCGTATTGCGTAGGTACAAGGAAGATATTTTTCTTTTCCATCAAAGAAAGATCCTCCGCGGAAGCCAGGCTACCATGCTCGATTGAATCCACCCCGGCTGAAACCGCGCGTCTGATGCCTTCGGTGCCATATACATGCGTACAGACCGGGATGCCGAGATCATGAGCGGTTCTGACAAGTATATTCATCTCCTCCTGAGTGTACGTCGTTATGTCGGGACCGCCATAAGGATCCCCCAAGCCGCCAGACCCGGCAAACTTGATCCAGTCGGCGCCGCCCCGAATCTCCTCTCGCACGGCTCTGCAAATACCATCCGATCCATCGGCGATATTTTTGACCTTAAGAGCATAGGAAAACTCAGAAGCCATAAGACCCGCGAGGTCCCCATGTCCGCCAGAAGGGGAGATCATATGCGGTGCAACGAACATACGGGGACCCACGATTAGCCCCTGTTGAATGGCTCTTTTGAGATCAACGGTCACATAGGTATGATCGAAGGCGCATGCATCACGGATCGTGGTGAAGCCGTTCATCAACAGGTCGTGTAGGGGACCAAGGGCATAAAGCCCTTTAAAGACATCAGAGTACTGGGTGATAGATTCGAGCGGGCACTTTGGGTTTTGTGTCACATGAACATGTAAGTCCATTAAACCGGGCATGACGGTGTGTCCGTCGAGATTGATTATCGTTGCCCCTGTGGGTCGGATAACAGTCTTGCCCATCTCTGCGATTCTGCCGTCTTTGATCAGAATCTCTTCTACAATAAGAGGTTTATCAGCTATGCCGTTCCATACCTTTCCGCCAACAATCACAAAAGGCGGTTGCTCTATTTTATCTGTTGTCATAGGCAATCTTCAATTTTACAATTTAATAACAAATTTAATAAATAATGAAAATAAGATTTAGATTGCTTCCAACCACAAATTATGGTGCTGACAGTACAATTGACAAATGAAAAACAAAATGGGTATAACATGCCAAACCCAAGATAAGATCCCTCTTGACTTTGCCGTATAAATTATGTATATTTGTACGCCAAAAGAATAAGCTATGGAAACCAAGTTAACATTAAGACTAAAAAAGAATGTGATAGATCGAGCAAAAAGATATGCTAATGATCACGAAACCAGTTTATCCAAATTGATTGAAAATTATTTGTCTGCAATTACTATGGAATCAAAGGCGGTAATGAAAATTTCGCCACTAGTGCAATCTTTAAGCGGAGTAATACAACTTTCCAAGGATGAAGATACAAAGGTCAAGTATCACGAACACTTAAACGAGAAGTATTTATGAAGAAAAAGGTGTTTGTTGATACAGATATTATATATGATCTTCTCGCTGCAAGGGAACCGTTTTACAGTTCCGCTGCCCATTTATTCACACTTGCAGATGAAGGGAAAATTCAAATTTATATTTCAGCTTTATCCCTGGCTAATATCCATTATTTGATTTCCAAGAAGACTTCAGCTGAGGAATCGAAAGAAATTCTCAGGAAATTTAAAGTACTTGTAATTGTTGCTCCTTTAACTGAAAAGGTTATAGACCTGGCATTAAATTCTGAATTCTATGATTTTGAGGATGCGATTCAATATTTTTCTGCTTTACAAAATGAAATAGAGGTTTTAATTACTCGGAATTTGAGAGATTATAGGAAAGCACAGATTACTGTTCTTACTGCCCAAGATTATATCAATATGTAATGTGTCCGGCGCTAATTTTCTAATAGCGATGAATAAGCGATGCTTGAATATCAAAGTCCAACTTATTATCTTCTTGTTGTTGCCATTCTCTTTATTGGCGCAAACAATAAATACAGGGGTTAAATCTGGTGCATCTATGTCATCTGAAGATATAATGAAGAATAATAAGTTTATTCCTTTCCCATCAAGTATATCTTCCCTTTTTTCATATACGGGCGGACTAATGTTAAAATCTTTCTGGCCTTAACGGATTGACAAACTCTGGAGGAAATATGACCTTATCCGTTAATCCGCTTTTAAAAATCTATTGAGCCTGATAGGTGGAACCATTTTTATAAACTCTAACAGTGGATTGCAAAGCATAACTGGCCTGATGTCGTTAAAATCCATTAACGGTCTACTAGTTATTGAAGGGAATCCATTACTTGCCGATTTATCCGGCCTTGACAGTATCAATCCGGGAACAATTACAAATCTATCAATTTGCAATAATTCAAGTTTATCAACCTGTGTACTAGATATCTTTTTCTCCTAATCCATGCAAAGATTTATTAACCTTTTGAAAGAAAGTTTCGTACATTTGTTTATAGGCGAAGTATGAACTCTGACATTAAAAAAAGTCATAAAACAATCGTTTTCTGACTCTAACATGCTTGTAAATCCAATACTGAAAGGGGTTTTCAGCTTATCAAAAATTACAACAGCACTGGGTTTACAAGTCACACGTTGAGGTCAACTGTAAACGGTAAATAACAATCCCTGTTTTTTCGTAAATAAGATTCCCTGGGCAGTGGCGAAATGGATTAATAACCTCTTTAAATGAAAATCTATGAAAAGGCTCCTTTTAATTTTCGCAACATCAATTATTGTAACATTGGCAAATGGGAATATGGCGCTACCGTTAGCTTCTATCTCGGAAATCCATTTCAGCACTGACGGTAGCTGGACTATTGAACTTGGCTTTTTCTTCAATTATGCTTCTGAAGTCGATTCGGTCAGGTTAGAATCATCATCAGGAAGCTCCATAATCAAGTTCTATACCCTTATTCCGGGGGGAGGATCCACAAACTTTAACCACCTCGCTGTTATCACAAATTTAAACCTTCAAACACCGGTTTCCATAAATCCCCTTGCAGATTATGTTAAGACAATCAGTTATAACTACGGATACGAAAGATCTGATTATGTTGCTTTCGGAAATTACCCAGGATCATTTCTTGATTGTAAACAAAGAGGGGAATCGATCTCTTACATCTCGTATTTAAATGGTTCCGACTATAGAGATAGCTTTTGTGTTGATAAATCCCCTACCATCGGAATTGGAAATGACACAACCGGAAAGTTAAGCCGTTATTGCGGGAAGATATACGACCCATCAGGAAACGTATTTACCCATGGTTACTTTTCACTACCGCCACATATAGGTATATTTATTGATATTCAACCTAATGGCTCCTTTCTTGAAACAGTATTTTCCAGGAGATATACCTTTGACACTATCACCATTGTTTTAACGAATTGGCCCAACTATTCCAGTCAAACCTACAAGGTTGAACACGTTGACTTTTGCGTGAGGCCAGACTCGCTGCACACCCAGGATATCATTGCGACGAGCCTCATTACTGCCGCCGACAAACACGAACCGGATCAGGAAAGTGTGGTTGTAGTATCGCCAAATCCTTTTACCGATAAGGTTACGTTCTTTTTTAATATGAGGAATCCGGATCCATCTGATGAGATAAGTTTTACAATTTATGGCCGGGATGGACGGCAATTGAAACAGATTAAACCGACTGCTTTTCAAAACAAATATGAATGGACCCCGGATGAATATATTCCGACAGGCGTCCTTGTATTTCATATGAAGAAAAATGGAAAAACCGTAAAAACGGGAAAATTTTTAAAATTATAAACGCCCGTTATGCGCTCAGTGCTTTTACTCCCGATATTTTTGTTGATATACACAACCGGTTCCAGCCAGGGATTAAGTTTTTACAAAGAAAATATCACCATGAAAATTACGAAGGGCTACTTTCATGTTACTGGTATTTATTATCTGCGAAACGACAGGAATTCAAGCGAAATCCTGATTTATCCTTACCCTGTTGACTCTTTGTATGGCCCGGTTGATTCAATCTATATCTACAATATGACCACCCATAACAATATCACCCCATTGAAAACTGATTTATACAAGACCGTTTTTAAAGTTGATTTCAGTCATCCCGGTGATCTTGTAATCCAGATCTCATACCGTCAAAAGCTCAACGGGAACCATGCTGAGTATATCCTGAAGTCGACCATTAGCTGGAAACAGCCCCTCAATCAGGCCGATTATCAATTAATAGTCCCATCAGGACTTCAGCTTAGCAGCTTCTCTATAATGCCACATGATTCGATCGTTACCGATCAGGAGGTAGTATATTTATGGAATAAATACAACTATATGCCTTCCGAAAATCTTATTGTTGAATATAAAAAGAGATGAAACAGGTAATGTGTGAAGTGTTTCAAGATCAAAGTCAATTTGAAATGAACGTTAAATGCCTGTCAAAAGGCCTGTACACTCTTAAAATCCACACCCGGTCAGGAGTTGAGATAAAAAAACTTGTTATTTCCTGATAACAAAATCAAAAAATCAAGCCATGAATAATGCTCTTACAAATGCTATTCTCAGGACATTGACGATTGAGAAAATTATTTCCGCATATTTTGCGGGTAATATTTGTAAATGCGGAGAATAGGGCTTATATTTGACGCATAAACTGCGGAAAAAGTGAATTTTTATATCTATCACCGTAAGGATTGGCCACACTTTACCTGGGATAATGATTACCTGATTTCACCGTTGGGAAAAGTCAGAAATATGCAAGGTAAATTGGTCGGTAAAATGGAATCCCTGGGTTTTAACCTGAAAAATGAAGCCATATTAGAAACCTTGACTTTAGATGTTTTGAAATCAACCGAAATTGAAGGCGGGATTTTAAATCCTGATCAGGTTCGTTCATCCATTGCCAGGAAATTAGGCATGGATATTTCCGGTCTGGTTGATTCAGACAGACATGTTGATGGAATGGTTGATCTGATGTTAGATGCTACTCAGAATTTTTCAAAACCGCTGAATTCAGAAAGATTGTTTGGATGGCATTCAGCTTTGTTTCCCTCGGGAAGAAGCGGAATGCGCAAAATCACGGTTGGCGCCTGGCGGAAGGATGCAACCGGTCCAATGCAAGTTGTTTCCGGCGCAATGGGTAAAGAAAAGGTACATTTTCAAGCTCCGGCAGCCTCCATACTTGAGGATGAAATGAAAAAATTCATTTCCTGGTTTAACAATGAAGAACAATCAGACCCGGTGATAAAAGCAGCAGTTGCGCATTTATGGTTTGTAACCTTACACCCGTTTGATGATGGTAACGGAAGGATTGCCCGTGCATTGACTGATATGTTATTGGCAAGGTCAGATGGCAGTCCCCAGAGGTTTTATAGTATGTCGGCACAAATAAGGTTAGAACGAAAAGGGTATTATTCCATATTGGAAAAAACACAGAAAGCAGACCTTGAGATCACCGACTGGTTGCACTGGTTTTTAATATGCTTAGTGAATGCCTTGGAATCGACCAATCGTATTTTGGAGAACGTTCTCAACAAGGCGCAGTTTTGGAACAACTATTCGCAAACAGTATTGAATGACAGGCAAAGGCTCATCATCAATAAACTGTTGGATGGATTTTTCGGAAAGTTGACCTCCTCCAAATGGGCTAAGATGTCAAAGTGTTCATCTGATACGGCATTAAGGGATATTCAGGACTTGATGCAAAAAGGGATTTTGAGAAAACAATCTGGCGGCGGAAGAAGTACCAATTATGAACTTATCGGGATAAATGAAAAGACATAATCATTATCAAGTTTGCTCTTTAGGTGAGTTAAGTCCAAGTGTATAAAAGATTTGTGCCCCACCAGCCGAAAAAGACCAGGTATGTGAAAATGCTTTAACATTTTATGGGGAGATGAGATGGAACGAAAAAAGATACTGAGGTCCCGGGATCTTGCCATTTTACTTTTTGCGCGATATTCTGTTGGGAACAAAAGTTTGTTTGGGGCAAATCGGATCGATCGGGATTGTGATGGCGGTAAAGAAGATGAAAGAGAGCTAAAACAGACTAAAGAAACATGAAGTCCTCTGCAGATTTTGGGGCAGGTATCGAAGGCTTGATCTCAACCTGAAACACGGCAACAGGATACTGAAAAAAAATCTGAAAAGCGCTATCGAAGGAGAAATCAATACATTCATTACGCCTGGCAGATAAAACTAACTGAATTTACTTATCAGAATATATAAAAGACAAAAAGGTCTTGTTATACTGATCTTTATTCTCGTTAAGAAACATTTTTAACGATTGACTTTTTCGAAACATTTTTGCCATGTAGACCTTCCATCCCGAAACTATCCTGTCATCCATATATGGTTCTTCCACGACGACATATTCGAAAAAATCTAAAAGAAGCTCCGAGGCATTCATCACCTTGTTATAATCATGATCGCCTGGTTTGATAGGTACAGAATCATAGAAATATGGACGCAGCTCAGGGTGATCAATAAATATCTCACTGAGGTCAAATACCAGCCTGTAAATGGATGAATGGGTTTGGATTTTCAGGTTTTTATTCGTTTGAATTATTTGTTGAAAAATGAAAACAAATCCAATAATTGAAACGACGGGACTTGCAATTGCCCCAATTACTAATAAAAGATTTTGCATGTCAGGATTCATGATATCTCTTTTTAACTAATGATATTTCGAGAACAGCGTATTTCATCATTCAAGAAGCCCCTACCAATAGATCATTTCTGCACTTTAAACTTTCAATTTGTCGTTCGTGAGGCTTCTATTTATCTATAACAGCTCGTTTCATTCAGCCCTGGTCGCATCTGTTTTCAGCCCACCATCTTGATTACAGCATGCTTCACTTATATTAACCGGAAGTATTGTTTTCCGGTCGTTTAATGTGCGTCTGGGCGCACTTATTCCTTAATGCAACGAACACTAAAACCGCCACCCTTATTGGTGCTAGTGCGGTCTACTTTAGACTCATCGTTATTTAGTTTACGTATCCATCCACGATCTGGATATGTATTGGATTCTGTAGATGACCAAAAGTAACCGATGTAACCCGCAGAATAGAAATTATAATTTTCCGACTGTCGAAAACCTCCTGGTAATGCTGTAAATCCGCTTTCATTAGTTGCCCCAGTATTTGGACTTTCCCAATGGGTGAAACCGGTTTCTTTCATTTTACCCCCCGCAAAATCTTCTCCCCCAAGAAAGGTTGTCAATATTGTCCACTCATCATCAGCAGGCAAATGCCAACCCGAAGGGCAAACCCCTAATGCGGTTTGCCAATTATATAATCTTCCATACGTTTCGCAGTTTGCGGAATTGTTATAACACCAACTGTTTCCAGTCTTATAATTCATGTTTTCTTTCATCCAGCATTGGGTTCCTATCTGGACGGTATTGTATGCTTTTCCATTTCGTATATCAGTAAATTGTTGACCACAAATAAAAAAAGAGGCTGTTGTAAATATCACCTCAGCTCCATAAGCAATCCCATAGGTATTTGTGGCGTAAGCACGTACATAGTAAGGAGTATTGACATTCAAACTAGTAATATTGCTTGAAAAACTACCTATTCCACTGCCATCCGTTGTATGTGCATCCGAAATTGTTGGATTTGACGATGTACTCCAGCAAACACCACGAGCAGTAACTGTTGAACTTCCTTGCGAGGTTACATTGCCACCGCCTGTGGCGGTTGTGTTAGTAATATTCGTGATGGAATTTGTTGTAACTGTTGGAGCGGTTCCACTACCGGTTGTGGTAAAACTTACCTGATTTCCGTATGCTGTTCCTGCGCTGTTTGTGGCATAGGAGCGTACATAGTATGGAGTGTTTGCGGTCAATCCCGTGATATTGCTTGTGAAACTACCCGTTCCGCTTCCATCCGAAGTGTGGGCATCGGAGGTTGTCGGATTTGAAGAGGTACTCCAGCATACACCGCGGGCGGTAACTGTTGAACTTCCTTGTGAAGTTACATTGCCACCGCCTGTGGCGGTTGTGTTAGTAATATTCGTGATGGAATTGGTTGTGACTGTTGGAGCGGTTCCACCGGTCGATTGTCCGACTTGTTGTTCCCAGGTAAGTAAATCATCAACAGAAAAGTCAAACAATAATACATTGAGTATAGTTGCTTTTACTCCCGCTGACATTTTAAAACCATAGTACATTTTCCACCAGGGAGTTTGCGTCAGATCTGCTTCAATTCTCCCATACCCTTTCCCATTTACATAGGGTCCAACAAGGTTATAAATTAACATCTTTAACTCGGGTTTCAAATAGGCTTCCGCACCAGCATTCATATTCAGTTGAGGAGGGGTAAAATTAAACGATTTATCATAGTTCATATAACTCGACCATCTCTCGTCTTTCAAATATTGTAACCCCGTTTCAATCGAAAAATTCTGCGAAAGTGTTGTCGTAATATTGGCATTCGCATAGCCATCCAATCCTAGTTTGATATCCAATACTGGTGCAACTACAATAGTAAAAGGAGGAACAGGCAATGGTATGAAAAGGGGTGTGAAATAAACCGTTGCCAAGGTTATTTGCTTATTCAATGTAAATTGTTTCCCAGCAATTAGGGAAAGGTTGAACTCCTCATTTCCTTCAAACCCGAATTTTACCTTCTTCAATCCCTGCAAAATACTTATTTGTATCTGAAAAATAAAGTCTGACGTATACTGAAAGTTACCTTGTAACCGGATTTGTGGATAAATTTCAGTATCTATATTCCAATTAAACAATGTGCCATCTGTTGATTTTACGTTCGCTGTATCAAGATAAACACCAGGATAATAATACTTAATGCTTTTTATCTGGGAAGTAGTAAGAGTCCCTTTATAATCAATATCTCCCTGTTGGATCAAATCGACAAGTGTTGCCTGCGATGTCTGGATTGTGACTTCATTTCCGGTTTCAGTTATCAATTCAATTTTTCGCAACAATCCATTGCCAACAGAAGAGACAATCAGGTCACCCTGTTTAATTGGATATGTATTCAATATTTCTTTTTTAAAAGTCAGCGCATAAGTTGAACTGTCAATGTTAGTAAGCATCGATTGAAAGTCATTATTTACAACGAATTTTGCTTCGGATGCAATAATAAATTCTCCCTCAGGAGTTGAATTTTCCGTTTCTTTTTTACAGGTCGTCATAGACATGATGATCAACCCAAATAAAAAAATCCTGCAAACAAACATTAATACGTTATTTGTTTTCATAAGAATATGAATTTTAAGTATTTGAGCGTATTATTCCTTCACAAGCTTAACTTTAGCATATAAATCATCTGATAAGAGAGATAAAACATAGATGCCAGAAGGGAACATATAGCTATCTATCTCAAAGGTATAATATCCATTTGAGAGATTCCCTATGTATTTTTCAAATGTTTTTGTTCCGTGAAGATCAGTTAAGGATAAAGTATTGTTTGACGAAGTACTCAGAAGGTGAATATTTACTCTGAATTTTTCAACACAAGGATTTGGTTCTACTGATAATGCTGAATTCTGATGACCCTGAGAATCGAATCCATTTACATCGCATATGTTCTTCAGAGAACCATTATGTGTGGATATAAAGCCGGATCCGGGAATTATAACACTATTTCCATTTTCACTTAACCATTCTACATTGTGCATAATTCCTCCAGAGGTGATCTCTCCCCCAGAATCAAATGTACTACAAGTATTTTCAAGTAAGTCGAACTTAATTAACATCATTTCATTCAATCCAGTACAACACGAGACTGCGTAACCACCATCAAGGCAATTGGTTATTAGACCATAAATTCCGTCTTCAATGTTTGAAACTTTCGTCCATACTAAATCTCCTGTAATGCTTAATTTTACCAAATACATTGGATACAATTCATTATCATCAATACCTCCTGCAATAACAATACCACCATCAAGTGTTTGTATTACTGACGAACCGTAATCCTTATCTTTACCTCCAATTGTTCTTGTCCATTGAAGATTTCCTGCTTCATCTATTTTAACTGCATATATATCACAATTTCCCGCTCCATAAGAAAAGCTTTCCCCAACTATAATGAAACCACCATCATTTGTTTGTTTCATATCACTAGCCACATCATCATCCGTACCGCCTATTGTTTTGGACCAAACTATATTACCTGTAAGATCCAGTTTGATTACAAAGATATCTCTCCCGCCAGTACCATAAGAATCCGTAGGCCCTGCAACAGCATACCCTCCGTCGGTTGTTTGAATAACAGATGCTCCGAATGTTTCCCCGGTTTCATACCCGATGTACTTTTGCCACTGAAATGTAAAATCAGAATTTAATTTTGCAATAAACAATTTTGAGTTTGAGGATGGAGAAATTGTATCAGAACGAGAACCAACTAATACATATCCTTCATCATTAGTTTTTATTAAATCAATTAAATGTATAACTTTAGTGCCAAAAGAATAAATGACTTTTTCCCATATAAAATTACCATCTTTGCTAAGTTTAAAAAAAGACTGATAATGACTCCCATAAGACCCAGCTATGCCAATATATCCGCCATCGGAAACTTCAGTGATTGAAAATCCCTGTTGTTGACCTGATTTGCCAATAGAGTTAGACCAAACAAGATTTCCAACCTTATCAAGTTTTGAAACAAGGATATCAGCTTCAGGTGAGTCATTATATGTTCCTATTATGATATAACTCTCGTCACTTGTTTGAATAAGGCCTTCAGGAAATGATCCATGTGCAACAACTGCCCGTTGAAATTGATTTTGACCCCAAAAATATGTTGGAAGAAAAATAAGAGAAATTAAAAATAAAATAAAATTAGTTTTCATAATGTTAGGATTTATTATTAGTTAGTTGATTATGTTAAGAAAGTAAAATATCATTTGAGGCGCCTTGAGGCGCTAATTTTGAACATCACTTTTTTGATAATAAATTCTCCAGCCGCAGAATTTTCCTGATTGCCAGGTTTTGGCTCCGGGTTGCCTCGATAATTCTATTAATTTCTTTATCAGGGGTACTGAGCGGTTTCAGGTGCTCCGGGGCTTGCGTCTTTTTCTTTTTCCGGGACATTCAAAGTATTTTCAGCAATGATACACCGTAATCAAAGGTTTTACAAATTTTCGACCTTGATATCTTCTGTACCTGATGAAAATAGTATCTCGATTTTTTCTAAATAGAAAAGAGGCAACAATCAGAATATGTGAATCTTGCTTTCAAAATCACCTTGTGAATAAATAACCGGGAAATAAAGAGGATGATTAAATATATAAATTCCGGAGCGGAGCCCAAAACCCAGATTCATTGGTTGGAGTATGGTAATTAAATCCGGAGAGATTAAATCTTTTTAAGGAAATCAGAAAGGTTTTCATCTTTCAACAATCCGAGTTTTTTCCGGATGCGCGACCGAGTTGTATCAACACTTTCAGGTTGTGTCATGGTTATGGCTGCTATTTCCTTGCTGCTCAGATCGAGCTTGAGCATCGCACATATCTTCCGTTCGGAATGGGTTAATTCGGGAAATTCCATGTCAAGCGTTTCATAAAACGATTCATGAACCTTCGAGAAACGGTATTCAAACTCTTTCCAGCTTGTTTCATCCATGTTTCGCTGAAGCTCCCTGATGATCTCGTTGATCAGTTCAACATTCGTCTGACTGGAAGTCTGAATACTTTTTGATAAGGTTTTGGCAACTTTGTTGATAACCATGTTCTTTGTATAGATATTGCTTACATTACAAACCAGTTCACGGTTTTTAAGCTCCAAATCCTTTCTCAGGTTGTCGGCTTCTTTCTTCAACAAGGCTTCTTTCTGACGTTTGTTCTTAATGATCAGAAAAATAATCAGGGAGGCTAAAACGACAAGAATACCACTGCCGAGTATGACGTATGTTATTTGCTCTTTCTTCTGCCTGATAATTAACGCCTGGCTTTCAATTTTTTGCTCTTTTTTATCAACTTCATATTTAATCTGAAGTTCTTCGATGGCATTCGATCTTTCCTTATTAAAAATGCTGTCCTTCACACCGGAGTATAACAGATAATAGTCGAGCGATTTTTCATATTCACGGTGGTCACGATATAAGTCGGATAACCGCTTATACCCGGTTTTGATGTTATTTTTATCACCAACTTCAATCGATTTCTGAAGTCCTTGTTTAAAGTTTTCTTGCGCCTTATTGAAATTGTTTAAATCTGAATATACGTTACCGATTCCATACAATGATTCTGCATAAGAACTTCCATTCTGTAATTCTTTATAGGTCTTTGCAGCTTTAGTCAACATGAACAAGGCTGAATCAGGTTTGTCGAGTTTCCGATATATATTGCCCATATTCAGCCAGGAATTGGCCAGATCATTTCGCGTAGCAACTGAGTTTTTGGCTTCTTTAATAATAAGCGACCTGATCGCATAAAAATAAGCTGAATCATATTGATTAAGGTTAAGATAAACTTCTGCAATGTTATTATAGGAATATGCGATGCCTAATAAGTTCCCAGGAGGAACCGGTTGGCCCCTGGGAATATATCTATCAATTGCGTTAAAACGAATTTTAAGCGCTCTGCGGTGATAATACAGTGATTTATCAAACACATTTAACTTGATATATATATTACCGAGTAACTCATTGCAATTCCAGATATTTGGAATGTAATCTGATAATTCCCAATATTTTAGTGATAAAAGGATATGCGTGGTAGCCTCCTGATAATTTCCCAGGTATAATTCGGTGAGTCCGATATGATACAGGGACCTGGCCTCTTCTCTTTTAAAACCCTCTTTTTGATTTATTTTTAAAGCCCGGTAATAATAATCCAATGCCTTTATAAATTGATTTCTGACCATAAACAAAATCCCAAGCCGTTCATTGGCTAAGGCAATTCCATACGGATGTCCGATCCTTGTAAATAATTCAAGCGCCATATTCTGGTATCTCTCAACTTGTACATAATTATTCATGGCAAGATATCGGCTTCCCATAAAACTGTATGAAAAACCAATGCCCGGTTGATTATTTTTCTTCACGAAAAATGCCAGGGCATGGCCTAACCTTCCCATGGCCTGTTCATCTTTTAGTTTATCAACCAAGCATTCAAAAGAATTCGATTCATCGTAGTATTGATTGAGCTTCTCCGATAAATTAACACTTTCGATAAAATAACGAAATGATTTCACCGAATCTGAAACCGTGTATTGCGAAACCAGTCGTTTCAGGATGATGATTCGTTCCTTTCCCTCGGCTTTGAGTAATTCCGTTTCCAGTGAATCGATGACAGATTCTTCTTTCCCAACTACCGATATTGATAAAATTACCAGAATAAAAATAGAAAATGTTCTCATCATCATTTCTCGAAATAAAAACATAAAGGCAATGTTTCCCGGCATGGTTGACAGGTTTTATGACTTGAATCAAAGGTACTTAAAAATATATTCCGAAAATAGATAAATATTTTTGTCACATACATGATAAAATGAAATACAACTCATGGAATCTATGATTGACAATGGATTTGAAAATGGAACCGCGTTTTCCCGGAAAAGTCTACATTTGCAATCATGCTCCCGAAATCATTCACCGGAAAACTGTTGGTGTGGCGGTTGCGGCATATCCGGCTGCGCCGGTTTGTGCTGATACTCAGCGTGCTGGTCGGGATTGGCAGCGGACTTGTCGCGGTGGTTCTGAAAAATACCCTGTATTACACGAACTATTTTCTCACCAATGGATTCAGTTTTCACGGCCTCTATTACCTGTACCTGCTTTATCCGGTGGCCGGGATCATCCTTACCTTCCTGTTCATCAAGTATCTGGTCAAAGACAACATCAGCCACGGCGTCAGCAAAGTACTCTATGCCATTTCGAAAAACAACAGCCGGATCAGGCCGCACAATTCGTATTCCTCGCTGATTGCCTGCACACTTACGCTTGGATTCGGGGGATCGGTCGGGCCCGAGGCTCCGCTGGTCCTTTCCGGATCGGCGATCGGCTCCAACCTGGCCAGGCTGTTCCGGCTCGATTACAAAACCACAACCCTGCTCATCGCCTGTGGTGCGGCAGGAGCCATCGCCGGTATTTTCCAGGCGCCTATCGCAGGAGCTATTTTCGCCATCGAGATCCTGATGCTCGACCTCACCACGGCAACGCTGATCCCGCTGCTTATATCCACGGTTACCGCCTCCATTGTCGGGTACCTGCTGATGGGCAAGGAGGTGCTTTTTTCATTCACCCTGACCAACCCCTTTATATTAAAACATATTCCGTTTTACCTGCTCCTCGGAATTTTTACCGGACTGATCTCTGTCTATTTTATCCGGGGTTCCATCTCCATCGAAAACCTGTTGAAAAAAGCAGCGGTTCCTTTCAGGATCGTTCTGGCCGGCGTCGGACTCGCCGCACTCATTTTTACCTATCCTTCCCTCTTCGGTGAAGGATACACGGTATTAAAGTCGGTGATCAGCGGAAGCGGGGAGATGATCGGGAACCCCGTGCTATTCAGTTCTCTCAGGGAGGGCCCCTGGACCTTCCTCGTCATTGTTTTCGGGCTGATCTTAATGAAGGTGGCGGCTATGGCCCTGACTCAGGGCAGCGGCGGGATCGGCGGGACTTTTGCCCCGTCGCTCTTCGTCGGTGGCATCAGCGGGTATTTCTTCGCTTTAGCCATGAACCAGATTTTCGGACTTTCGCTCTCCCAGGCCAATTTTGCACTCGTTGGCATGGCCGGTGTCATGTCGGGCGTCATGTTGGGACCCCTCACCGCTATTTTCCTCATCGCCGAAATCACAGGCGGATACCTGTTGCTCACTCCACTCATCATCACCGCTTCCATTGCCTACCTGACCACGCACCTCTTCGAAAGTCACTCCATTTACGCCCGTCAGCTCGCCGCCCGTAAGGAACTTATCACCCACGACAAAGATAAGGCCGTGCTGTCGTTCATGTCGTTGCGCCCTTTGATCGAAACCAATTTCGCCACCATCGCTCCCGACGCCACCCTGGGTGAACTGGTTAAGGTGGTGGCCAAGGCTTCACGCAATGTCTTCGCGGTAGTCGACGACAAAGGAACCCTGCAGGGTATCGTGATGCTCGATGGCATCCGGGAGATCATGTTTGATCATTCCCTGTACGACAGTACTTTTGTGAAGGACCTGATGGTAAAACCCGACTGCATAATCGATCCCGGCGATTCGATGGATGCCGTGGTTCAGCTTTTCCAGCAGAACGACCGGTACAACCTGCCGGTACTCGAAAAGGGAAAATACGTGGGATTCATATCCCGGGCAACGGTATTTTCTCAATACCGTAAGATGCTCCGGAAGTTCTCAGAGGATTGATTTCTAATATCCGAAAACGTCTTTCAACTCCAGATTTTTCACATTTCCGTAAGTGGAAAGGGTGTTGACATCGATTTCACCTTTTTTCCCCAATACCATGATGTGGAACTGCTTATCCTTGATATTTTTTTGCTGAAAGGCCTTCAGATCAGCAAAAGTCATGGATGGTATCCTTTCGTAAACATCTTTGCGGATGTCGTAAGTCAGCCCGAATTTCTGAGCATTGATATAGTTGAACAACACCTGAGCCTTGGTGATGCGTTCGGTTCTGATTTTGTTGATGATGGCATCTTTCGAAGCATTCATCGCCTTTTCGCTCTCGGGCATGTTGTTGAAAATTCCCGTCATGGCTTTCATGGCTTCAGGCAACTTATCGATCTGGGTTCCGATATACGAAAAGACGTAGAAATTGAGCCAGGGCTGGGCCGGTGAACGGTATCCGGCATAGGCGCTGTATGCCAGCCCCTTTGATTCGCGGATTTCCTGGAATACGATGGAGTTCATACTTCCTCCGAAATATTCGTTGAAAAGCCGGATGACCGGAACCTGTAATTTGTCAAACTTCTGTGATTTCGACAGCATGATGATCTCCACCTGTTTCATGTCGTAATCGACCGCGTATACCTTGCTCTGCTCTGTGGGGAGTTGCTCGAAACGGGTATTTGCAGGAACCGGTTTCATGGCCGTGGCAGCCTTGATCTCCTTATTGAGAACATTGGTCAGGCTTCCGGTCGAAAGCGGCCCGTAATAGAGGATTTTATGCTGATAACCGGTCAGTTCGCGGATGGTTTTCACCAACTCTTCGGCTTTCAGGGCGTCGAGTTCCGAAGCCGAAAGAATATGGGTATAGGGAGATTTTTCGCCATATACGCCATAGTTGTACATCGCCTGCCAGAGGATGGTCTGTTTGGAAAGCTTATCGTCGTCACGGCGTTTCTTGATGTCGGCTACCAAATTGGAAAGGGCTTCGCTGTTGGGTTGTGCATCGCTGAGGATCTGACCGAACAGTTCGATGGCCCCGGGCATGCTTTCACTCAACCCGCTGATCGATACCCATACTTCATCTTCACCGCTGTTGACGTTGAAGGAACATCCGAGTTTGTAAAATTCCTCCTGTACCTGACGCGACGTGAGTTTGGAAGTGCCCAGATATTTAAGGTAGTCGAGCGCGATGCCAAGTTTGCGGTCGGCATTGGTACCCATTTCATAGTAATAGTAGAGTGAAAAGGTGTTGCTTTCGTTGTTTTTCCTGTAGAGGACCGGGGTGTTGTTCCGGGTGTTGAACTGGCTCACATCCTTGCTATAATCGAGGAAGACCGGCTCAATCGGTTTTGAGGGTTCAGCCACGATCTTTTTCAGGAAAGCCGATTCATCATCCCGGTTCATGGTGACCGGAGTGATTTGGGGCTTCACGATTTTGGTCACTTCAGGCGATTTCCCGGTGCGTTTATAAACGATCACATAGTTGTCGGCATACGTTTTATTGGCATAATCGATGATCTCTTTTTTGGTGATCTTCGATAATTTGTCAACGTTATGGACAATGTCGGCATGGGGGATCTCCTTGATGAATTCGCTCATCAGTTCCATGGCGCGACCGCTGTTCGACTCGTTCCTTCTGATTTCGCTGAGTTTGATATCATTAATAATTGCCGGGATCAGCCAATCGGGGAATTCACCTTTTTTAACCAGTTCGATCTGGGCCATGATCAGGTCTTTCACTTCTTCCAGGGATTGGCCTTCTTTGGCTTTTCCCGAAAAGATGTTCACCGAATAATCTTTAAGAATATAGGAGAAGGCGCTGGCTTCAAGAACCTTCTGTGCCTGGTTGAGGTTGAGATCCATGAGCCCCGCGGTACTGTTGCTCAGGATCATGTTGAAGATGGTCACCAGATCGGCATCGGGTGTGGCGGCGCCGCCCATGCGGTAACCGATGGTCACCGATTCGGCATCGGGTCCGAGAACCTCTTTAATGACGGGTTTGGCAACAGGGGCTTCAATAGCGGGAACATAAGGTTTGACGGGCTTTGCCTGCAGGGTTCCGAAGGTCGCGTCAACCTGGCGGATCACCTCTTCGGGATTGAAATCGCCCGAGAGAATAACCGCCATATTGTTGGGGACGTATCTCGAAGCAAAGTAGGCCCTCAGGGAGGTGAGCGACGGGTTTTTCAGATGTTCAACGGTACCGATGGTGGTCTGTGTGCCGTAGGTATTGGTCGGGAACAATCCTGCGAAGAGCTCTTCAAAAATCTTATCGTCATCGTTGTCGAGGCTCATGTTCTTTTCCTCATAAACGGTCTCCAGTTCGGTATGGAAAATCCGGAAAACGGGATCCTGGAAACGTTCTTTTTCGATATCGAGCCACTGGGTGATTTTGTTGGAAGGAATATCGTTAATGTAAACAGTCTCTTCGAAGGAGGTGAAGGCATTGGTTCCCTTGGCTCCGATCACCGACAACAGCTTATCGTATTCGTTGGCGATGGCAAACCCCGCGGCAATTCCCGAAATGCTGTCGATTTCGTGATAGATGGCCTTACGTTTTTCAGGATCGGTGGTGCCCTTATAAATTTCGAAGCGTTTCTCAATCCGGTCAAGCAGGGGTTTTTCCTTCAGATAGTCCTTGGTACCAAATTCATCGCTTCCTTTAAACATCATGTGTTCGAGGTAGTGCGACATCCCGGTGTTATCGGATGGGTCGTTTTTGCTGCCCGTGCGAACCGCGATGGCAGTCTGGATGCGGGGAGCATCCTTGTAAACCGTCAGATATACCTTCAGACCATTACTGAGGGTGTAAATCCTGACCTTCATCGGATCGCCGGGAACAGTGTCGTATTTGTAGCTCTTCTGAGCTATAAGGTCAGTTGTCCAGGCCGATACAATGATCATCACCTGAAGAATCAATAGGAATCGTTTCATTAGAAAAAAATTGGTTGGAAAAGATTAGATGATGTTTGTTAGTTCCTACAAAATTACAAAAAACAATGATTCAAACCGGTCAATAGAAATTCTCCCTATTTTTGTATGGCTAAAATTTTCAGTCCTATCCGTACTCTTACTGCCCGGTTATTGTTGGTGATCTTTGGATTTGCACTGACACCTCACTTTTTCCTTCACAAATTGATGGGGCATGAGGATACGCACTGCCATCCGGGCGCTAAGGTCACCGTTGAGCCTCGCCACCACCATTGTGAAATATTACAGCTTGAATTACAGGTTTATACCACCCCCGCTTACATACTCCACTCCTGTAACTACTTCGATTATGAAACACTAAGGGTAACTGCCGCTCCGATGGAGGTTGCTCTTGTTGTAAGTTGTTTCTACCTGAGAGGACCGCCCCGTATTTCATAAAACCGGTCATTCTGATTAACCGGAACATTATCATTTCAGGAATTGTCAGATTCACTGATCTTTCGGTTTTTTCGACCTTCGATAAAAAGGGCCGGAAATACCTCATGTCGATGTATAAATTCAATTTATTCTTAATTATTGAAATGATCCATAAAATCTTAGTCTTGATAATATGGCTCCTGATCATGATCCCGTTTAACGGCCATACCCAATCCGGGGTAAAACAACGAATCGCATCCGGAAAGGCTGTTTTATCGGGGCGGGTTACGGATGGAAAAACCGGTGAAAGTCTTCCCGGCGCTACCATCTATATCCCCGATCTGAAATCAGGAGTCACAAGTGATACCAATGGGTGGTATCACCTTGGCAACCTTCCCAAAAGCTCGTTGCTCATCCAGGTCAGCTATATCGGCTATGGTGCAATCACCGAGCAGATTGACCTGCGAAAAGTTCAGACCAGGGACTTCCGGCTTGATGCTACGCCTGTTGAAGTACAGGAGGTGGTAATAACCGGAAGCGGTGTGTCGACCGACAACAGCAGAAGCAGCATTTCTATAATTCCTATCAGCAAACAAGCCATTTTATATTCGCCTTCGACAAACCTTATTGATGCAATTTCAGTGGTTCCGGGGTTGTCGCAAATCACCACCGGAGGCGATATTTCAAAACCTGTAATCCGCGGATTAAGTTACAACCACGTTGTGATCCTGAATGAAGGGGTACGTCAGGAAGATCAACAATGGGGGGATGAACACGGGGTTGAAATTGATCAGCTTTCGACCGACCGGATTGAAGTTCTGAAAGGACCGGCAAGCCTGTTTTATGGTTCAGATGCCATGGGCGGGATCATCAATATTCTGGAACCCATCCATGCCCCGTTGAATTCAATCAGAGGAGAAATCACCTCAGGCTTTGCCACAAATAACCGGATGACAAACAATTCGCTGATGATCGAAGGCAATAACAACGGGTTCCTTTGGCGGATGCGGGGTAGTTATAAAAACGCTGCCGCGTATCGTTCTCCTCCGGAATTTGTTTACAACTCAGCCTTTAACGAAATAAACTACAGCGCGATGGTCGGACTCATAAAAAACTGGGGATTTACCCATCTGCATTTTTCACGGTACGATGCGATGATCGGAATTGTTGAAGGTGAGCGAGATTCGTCAACAGGAAGATTTATTGATATCAACGGGCAGATCATCACGGATACAGAGGCCAAAAAGCGGACACCCGATCTCCCCTATCAGAAACTGATCCATTATAAAGTTTCATCAGTAACCAACCTGATTACCGGAAGCAACCAATGGAGGATTAATGCAGGATTTCAGACCAACAAACGTCGTGAATTCGAAGAAGCCGCTGATGCTCCCAACCTTTTTATGGATCTGAACACAGCGACCTGTGATCTGAAGTTTTCACACCAATTCGACAGTCAACTCGAACTGGTTGGCGGAATATCAGGAATGTTTCAGATAAACACCAACAAGGGCAGCGAATATCTCATTCCCGACTACGATTTATGGGATATCGGAAGCTTCTTCTACCTGAAAAAATCGTGGGAACGGTTTACCTTAAATGCCGGGATACGATTTGATTCGCGTTGGGTGAACGGGAAAAAGCTGATTGAAAATATTTCAGCCGATCATCCGGCTATTGCCGACACCCTGTTCCCCGGCTTTAAGAGTAACTTTTCCGCTATTAGTGGTTCAACCGGGATGACTGCCCGTTTGTCGCGTATTTTCAATCTCAAATTCAACATCGGTTCAGGTTTCAGAGCGCCCAACATTGCCGAGTTAGGATCAAACGGCGTTCATCCGGGTTCAAACCGCTACGAGATCGGCAATCCCACCCTGCATCCCGAGAACAGCCTTCAAATCGACGGAGAATTGTCGGCCACGGTGCATTGGCTTAGCTTCAGCCTGAACGGGTATTTCAATTTCATCAATCAGTACATTTATTCCCGGAATCTGAATGGAGAAAAGATCTTCAGTAACAACCGCTGGTATCCTGTTTACCGGTTTGTTCAGGGCAACGCGATCCTGACAGGATTTGAATGTTCACTCGACATACACCCGGTCGATCAACTTCATTTCGAAAACTCTATCGATTATGTAAGAGCTACCAACGAATCGATAGATATGCCATTGCCTTTCATCCCTCCGGTACATACCCTTCACACGTTGAAATGGGATTTCAATACTTCGAAAAAAAGTCTGTTTAAAATGCCGTATGTCACGATTGAGGCAGAATTTCATTTCCGTCAGGAGCGTATTGACGAGTTCGAAACCGAAACACCCGGATATTTTCTTTTCAATGTTGCGGCCGGAACCAGTCTGAGGGTTCAGAAACAGCTCTGGACTATCTTTATTTCAGGGAGAAACCTTACGAACACGAAATATTATGACCATCTGAGCCGGTTAAAAGAGGTAGGAATTTACAATGCCGGTTGGAACCTTACGTTCGGAATCCATATCCCCTTCGGAATATACGCAAAGTGAGAATGAAATCACCCGAAAACCACTGTGATTTCGACTGAGAAATCCGCCTTATGATGTTTTGTTCACCGGTTGAACAGGAAGGACCAAAGATTCCCTCTGGTTATTTATGGAACTTTCGGATAAAATCTTCCACCTCGGGAACACCTCCCTGGTAGATCAGGTAACCGTTGTAAGGTTCGCGCGGGGTGATTTCACCGTTGATCGGGGTCAGCATGATCTCTTTCACCTTTTCCAGGTCGTTGGTCTGTCCGAGCGCCCAGCTTAATTTTACAAAAGCAGTTTCAGGCAGCATGTTCTCGGCCGGGATGATCCCTTTGGCCATCAGGTCACGGCCGGTGTCGTAAACGAACATGTGTACATATCCCCAAAGGGTCTGAACGGTCATGTAAATGGCGACGCCTTTGGCGATGGCCCGTTCGATCGCCGGGTAAATCGGTTTGTTGACATGTCCGAGACCAGTACCGATGATGATGATCCCCTTGTAACCGGCATCCACCAGTCCGTCGATCACATCGGGCTGCATGTTGGTATAGTAATAGATCATCGTCACCTTCTCCTCGTAATACGGGAGGATGGTCACGTTGCGGTCTTTACGCCTGCGGTTATAATCCTGTTTGATGGGAATGACCCCGTTGCGTGTGACGGTTGCCAGCGGGGTGTCGCCGATGGTCCGGAAGGTCGACCGGTACGAGGAGTGCATCTTTCGTACCCGGGTTCCCCGGTGCAGAAAACCGTATTCATCGGATGTAGGGCCGAACATGCAAACCATGGTTTCGGCGATATCGCCGTGCGCTGCGGCCGTGGCGGCATGCATCAGATTAAGGGCTGCATCGGAACTGGGCCGGTCGGACGACCGCTGAGATCCTACCAGTACAATCGGAACCGGTGAATTCTGAACCATGAAGGTCAGGGCCGCTGAGGTATAATGTAGCGTGTCGGTACCATGACCGATGATGATCCCGTCGATCCCTTTCTCGATCTCGTGACCGATGGCAACAGCCAGTTTTTTGTATTGTTCGGGGCCCATGTTTTCGCTGAACACAGCGAAAAGCTTTTCGGTAGTCAGGTTGCAGATGTCGGCCAGCTCCGGCACCGCGCCATACAATTCGCCCGGTGAAAATGCCGGAATTACCGCTCCTGTTCTGTAATCGAGCCTCGAAGCAATGGTACCGCCGGTTCCCAGCAATTTTACATTTGGCTTTTCCTTGGAATAGGGGAACTCCTTCTCGGGAATTTTGTAAACTGCCTTTTTATAGCCCAGCTCCGTAATAGCGGTAATCCCTGAGATGTCGATTCCGATGTTATATCCCGTAAAAATCTTCAGAACGATATGCTTGTCGTCCGTATTCTCGGCACGGGGCAGAATAGTCCCTTCAAAGGTTCCCCTCGTTGAATCGACCCGTACCCGGGCCCAAACCCTGGCATTGTATTTCTGTAGTACTTCGAGTGCACGACCCTTATAACCCTGAAAAATATCTTCGCTCATTTTATTTTTAGATGTAATTGTTTCTATTTACGATTGCCAAAGCCAGAAAGTGAGGATGCAGAATGAATTCAAAATAGGGAATAGGTATTAGCGAATAGCGAATAGGGAATAGAAATTCAAAATTTCCCCGTTCATCCATTTTTCATTTTCCATTTTCAATTGTCCATTTTCAATTATCCATTGTCAATTATCCATTGTCAATTGTCCATTGTCAATTGTCAATTGTCATTCACTCATTCATTTTGTCCACCTGTCCGCTGGTCTTCATGACTGTTTCACACAACTCCCGCATCGGAATATTTCCGGTTGCCAGTTTGCTGAGGTTTCCCATGATCCAGCGGGAACCGGCCTTGTCGTCGGGAGAGGTTCTGATTTCCCGGTATTTTCTGACGAGATAGGGAACTTTTGCGACGATTTCTTCTGCAGGGATCCTTTTAAAGTTCAGCGTCACGAGAATCGACTCGAAATCCATTTTGGGATGTTGATAGAGGTGTACCAGCATCCTCCTTGCAAGTGAAAGATCGAGGTTTGAATCTTTCAGAAATTTTAACAGGTCAAATACCTTTTCGCTGCTGAAACCCGGCATCAGGGGATACTGTCCTTCGAGGTGCTTCAGCGTATGTGCCAACAGGGTCGCGGTAAAGCGCGCCGGAATCTGCAGCTCTGACCGGATGCGTTCGATGAGCGGCAACAGATTCTTCTTCAGCAGATAAGTAAAGGTGTCTTCGGGAACCTTCCAATCCATCAACTGTTCGATCCTTTCAGCTACCAGTTTCGGCAGGGTTCCTTCAATTTCACGGATGGTTTCATCTTCCAGCGGTATCGGGGCGGAATCGGTGTCGGGATACATGCGGTCGGCGCCCGGAAGCACCCGTTCAAAGATCGTGGTTCCGTCGGCAAACGATTTACGGGTTTCGTTGGGGACGCCGGTGAAAGCCATCCGGCAACGTTCCTCAATTGTCTCCAGCGCCGTTTTAATGTCGTCGGCCGGACCCCAGAAGATAATCTGTGCATCGCCCTCTTTGCTTCCCAGGAGCGATTTCACTTTATTCCATACCTTCTCACCTGCAGTACCATCCGGCATTTCCGAATGGATCATGTTGGGCTTTTCAATACAGGCGATCACTTTAAGGCGATCGGTAAATTCATCGGCAAACATTTTGCCCGGTTGGGTAAAATGTGATAAAAGGCCCTGAAATTGCGGAAGATTGACCAGGTAAACCTGAAGGTCCGCATTTTTCGGAACCCCAAGGTTTTCCAGTTTAAAATCCTTTGCTTTCACTTCCCGCCAGGTCATCTTCCAGTCGGCGGGATCCTTAAACCTTTGGTTCAGGATCTCGCGGATGGCCAGTAAAGCCCACTGACGGAAGGCCTCGTTGTGCGTCAACTCAGGCATCCAGCGGGTATGTGCAACCCCCTTGATCTCAACCCGGGTTCCACCTTTGCAACTCACATTCACATCGGCCCGCGTAGAACCGATCCCGGTACGCACATTTCCGGTGCTCCGGTTCAGAAACCTGATATAATCGGCTCCTTCCCTCACTTCCGACGGGTTTTTAAAATCGGGGTAGGTAACGGTTTCGATGAGGGGCATCCCCAACCGGTCGGTGCGGTAAATCCGTACATGCCCGATGTCGGAAACCTCACGGCAGGCATCCTCTTCAAGACTAAGCTGGATCAGCCTGACCTTCTTGTGTTTCATTTTGATCTCACCCTCAATGCCGATGATGGCTGTCCGCTGAAAACCGGTAGGAATGGAACCATCAAGGTACTGTTTCCGGGTAATGTGAACCTCTCCCACGATCTTCAATTTCGACAGCAACGAAATTCCGATGGCTTGCCTGAGCGCCTCCGGGTTGAGCGGGAATGGCGGTGTATCATCGACATCGTAGGTGCATGCCGTTTCATTTTTGATCCGATAAATAATGTTTTTCCGGGTTCTGAACTCCATGAGCGCCGTACCGTCGTATTCCCCCAGTTCGCTGAGGGTTGGCCTCATATGACGGATCAGTTCCGCGTCGTAGTCGTCGGCTTTCTGGTAAATTCCGGCCGGACAATGACAGAAAAGCTTTTCCCGGGTTTTTAATTGCTGGTGAACTTCCAGTCCCGACATAAAACCGATTCGGTCGTAATCGTCCTGGGTAGCTTGTTTTCGAGGCACATATCCTATCTTTTGTCTGGTTTCAGCATAGTTGCGCCTGGGATCAAAGGATTGTTTCATTTCAGTGTGAAAATAGAAATTTGGAGGCCCCAAAATTACCGTTTTTGCAGATATATCCGTCCTATTGTTCATTTCTTTTAGTAACAATGAGTTTTGTATCTTTGTCCGTTCATCTCCATGACATGCATCGCCTGATCCTGATCTTTTCCTTCTTCACCGTGCTACTGCAGGCGGCCGCATCGGAAAATTTCAGTGCCGACACAGCAAAAATCCGGCTGGAAACAGCCGATAGCTGGCAGTTCAGCAAGGCCATTTATGAATTCGGCCCCAGGATCATCGGTAATGTGATCATGAGCCACGACAGCGCGTTCCTTTTTTGCGACAGCGCCTGGCTGAATGAGACGGAAAATAAAGTGGTTGCCTACGGGAATGTCAGGATTAAACTGAGCGACACCCTGAACCTATACAGCGATACGCTCAGGTATGACGGCAATACCAAGATTGCCCGGGCAAAAAGCAACGTCCGCCTGATCGACAACCAAACCACCCTGACCACCGACACCCTGGTCTACAACCGAAATACCCAGATCGCCCAGTACGATTACTGGGGTAAGATCGTCAACGGAAAAAACTTCCTGGTCAGTCACTACGGCTACTACTACACCGACCTGAAACACTTTTTTTTCAGGGATAAAGTGATCCTGATCAATCCCGATTACAAGATGTATTCCGACACCCTGAAATACAACACAGTAACTGAGATCGCCTATTTTTTCGGTCCATCACACATCCTGAGCAATGATAAGGCCGATTCGATTTACTGTGAAAACGGATGGTACGATACCCGGCACGATATCTCGAGGTTCCGCGAAAAAGCCGGGATCTATCACGAGAACATATTCCTCACCGGCGACAGCATGTACTATGAACGAAAAAAGGGATTCGGGCAAGTTTACCATCATGCCGTAATCCTCGATACCGTCCAGGATGTATTGCTCACCGGAAATTACGGAGAGATGCGGCGGGCTGATGGCTTTGCCTTTATGACCGATAGCGCGGTTGCCATCCTGGCCGAAAAAAAAGACTCCCTCTTTATGCATGGCGACACCGTCAGAGCATTGTTCGACACTGCACAGAACATTAATGAAGTCCACTGCTATTTCAAGGTCAAATTTTACCGGACAAATCTTCAGGGAATGTGCGATTCGCTCTCCTGGCATCGTTCCGATTCCGCACTGACCATGTATAAGGATCCTGTGCTGTGGTCGAGTAAAAACCAGCTCACTGCCGATTCCATCCGGCTGCAAATGCGGAATGGTGAAGCCGATTCGTTAAAACTTTTCAACACGGCTTTCATCATTATGAAAGACGATTCGGGGCAGTTCAACCAGGTAAAAGGCAGGAATATCCTTGCCAAATTCAGAAAAAATGAATTGTATAAAGTCAATGTGCTGGGTAATGCCCAAACCATTTATTACCTCCGCGATGACGACAAATCACTCATCGGGATCAACATGGTGAAATCGGCAGACATGTTGATCTTCCTTGAAAATAATGACCTCCTGAGCATCACCTATCAGAGTTCCCCGGAGGCCCACCTATATCCTGAAAAGGATGTCCCCCTCAACGAACGAAAACTCCGGAATTTCAGTTGGAAAGAAGAACTCCGGCCTTTGAAAAAGGAGGATATTTTTATCTGGAAGAAGGATTAGTTTAACGAAGGGTTGGACGGAGGGTTGGACGAAGAGCGGACCGGCAGGCAATGCTTTCGTTTTCAGTTTTCAATTTTCCGTTTCCGTTTTCAATTTTCAATTGTCCATTGTCCATTGTCCATTGTCCATTGTCTATTGTCAATTGTCCATTTTAAAAGACCGATATCTTCACATATTTTTTCGGATTCGCCTTGATGTCTTCCAGCAGCAGGTTCAGGTCGCGCGCGGCTTTTTCGACCTCTTTGTACAGCTGCTCATTATGGACCAGTTGGCCCACGGTACCTTCTCCTTTGTTGATTTTTTGAAGAACCTGTTCAAGATCGATAACGACCTTGTTAACCTGTAACAAGGTTTCAGGTATCCGTGCTTTGGTTAACGAATCGCTGATATCGGAAAAATTGGTGATGATGTTGGTTATCTTGTCGTTGTTGCCTTTCAGATTCCGGCTGATCGATTCAACATTCCCGATGATGGCAGCCAGGTTGTTGCGTTCCGAATCGACCAGGGTATCGAGGTTATGGGTGGCATGCGCAATATTCTCGAGGGTCTGTTTTACGTGTTCGATAGCGTTTACGAGATTCTCACGCGTATTTTTATTCAGAACCTCCTGGATGATCACCGCGATCGAATCGATGGAGCTGATCAGGTTTTCAGCCTTGTTTTTAAGGGGCAGCAGCTGCCGGTTTACCTCTTCGCCCAGCGTGGCTTCTGTTTGAGAAAAGAGGGTATCGCCATTCTGCGCCATCACCTGAGAATCGCCTGGAATAATTTCAACTTCCCTGGAACCCAGCAAACTGGAGCTGAAAATCCTGGCAAAGGAATTCTTTGGGATGGGATAATCGCCTAATATGTAAAGTTCGACGATGATTTTTCGCGGATCACGCGGGTGAAAATAGATTTTTTTCACCTGTCCGACCTGAAGACCCTTGATCAGGATGGGATTGGCAGCCACCAAACCGTTCACATGGTCATACACGGCATAAAAGGTGCGGTTTGTTCTGAAAAGTTCGAGGCCCTTGAGATACATCAAACCCCAGATCAGTACAACGGTCGCGATTACGAAAACGATTCCTATTTTTATCTCTTTTTTGATCTTCACAATGTCACTTTTATGCAAACATACACATTTATTAACTGAGAAGAATCGTCCGGTCAAAAAAACGAATCCCTCCGGTCAGCTCATTTTCCCATAATCCGGTCGGCTTCCTCCTGCGTAATACGCTGGTTATCTCTGAAAACAACAATGAACGCATCATTTACCCCTTTTCTTTTTACCTCTTTCAGGAGCTTTTCGGCTCCTTGCAAAGATTTTTCGTCGCCGACCGTGTATTTGTACATGCCGTTGTGTCGGTACATTTTGACTTTACTTAATCCGGCAAATTTAGCCGATTTGAGCGACAGTTCGGTGGTGCTAACCGCAACCTGGACTCGAAATGTTATTCCTGAGGCTCCGCCAACACCGGCAGGATTCTCCCTGGCTTTTTTACGGGTGTCGGAAACCGTCGACGCACTCCTGGTCCCCTGGTAACTGGTGGCCTCGGGATTTTGGAGTACCGGGTTTGTAGCCGGTTGGACTTGCGGTTCCGAAGAGCCACTCCCGGGTAGAATCACCGAAGTGTTCTTTTCACGGAACTCCTTCAATGCCCGATAGATGGCCGAAGCAATGTAATCCTGACCTTTGCCCGAAATCAGAAATTTCTCTTCCGAAGCATTGCTCAGGTAACCTACTTCGACCAGGACGCTGGGCATCGTTGTTTTCCATAGAACGATAAAACCAGCCTGTCTTACACCGCGGTCATTCATCCCAACCCGTTCGGCCATCTGATTTTGGATCAGGGATGCAAAGTCGGTGCTTTGATCGAGGTTGGAATTCTGGTTCAGGGAAAATGCAATATAGGATTCGTCGGAGTTAGGATCGAACCCGCCGTAAGACTCCTGGTAACCGGATTCCAACAAAATAGAGGCGTTTTCAAGTTTGGCAATATTGAGGTTCGCCTGCGACTTGTGGAGACCCATAATGTACGTTTCGGCGCCGTGCAGCGCCCGTGAATGGTTTGCATTGCAATGAATCGAAATAAACAGATCCGCTTTGCTCTCATTGGCGATCTCTGCCCTGCGGTAAAGTTCCACGAAATAATCGCGGTCACGGGTATAGACCACCCTGACATCCTTCAGATTGCGCTGGATCATATTACCCAGTTTGAGCGCGATGGCAAGGTTGATGTTTTTTTCCTTCGACATGCGTCCAAGCGCACCGGGATCATGTCCGCCATGACCGGCATCAATGACAATGGTTCTGATTGAAGATTTTCGTTGCGCGACAAGAGCACAGGGTAACAGGAAAATAATCAGTACCGTAAAAGTCCATAAATGTCGCGGCATCCGGGGTTTGCTATTGTTAAAGTATCTTAAAAAAACTTCCGTTCCAGGAATTTTAATTAGTTTTGGAACCTGAATAATAACGGACTTTTGCGCCTTTTTATTCCGAATTTTCCTAAACAAAGATAAAATATTAACGCCAGAGTACAGAAAAGAAGTTGTTAACGAAATTATCAACAGGAATGACCCTCCGGGGCCTCTTCACGGTACTGATCTTCCTGTATTCCGGCTTTTCACAGGCACAGGATACCACCGGGACCCAAAAAGCGGTTGCTCATGGCGCCAATCCCGGTCAAATCAGCCGTCCCTCGGGTGACAGCCTGTCGCCCGTGAGGATTCCCGTTGACTCCCTGAAACCGGCTCCGGTGGGAAAGGATACCCTCGTAACCGATACCCTCAAAGCCGACAGCGGCATCAAGGTTAAAAAAACCTCCCGGCTGGAGGCCAAGGTCGATTATGCAGCCAAAGATTCTCTTCGCTTCGAAATCAAAGGACAAAAGGTTTTCCTGTATACCGATGCCGATATTAAGTACCAGGATATCGGCCTTAAATCGGCTTACGTGGAGATCGACTTCCCTAAAAACGCCGTCTATGCTACGGGGACGCCTGATTCAACGGGAAAATTAACCGGCACGCCGGAGTTTTCACAGGGTGGGCAGAGTTTCAAGGCTAAAGAGATGAATTACAATTTCACTACGAAAAAAGGATACATTAAAACGGTCTTTACTAAACAGGATGAGGGTTACTTACACGGGACCATCGTAAAAAAAATGGAAAACGACGTCATGTACATTCAGTCAGGCGCCTACACGACCTGCGACCGTCCGGAAGATCCTCATTTTTCGTTTCAGTTTACCAAAGGAAAAGTCATCCCCGGAAAGAAAGTCATTACTGGACCGGCTTATATGGAAATTGCCAATGTGGCTACACCCCTGGTAATCCCGTTCGGTTATTTTCCCAATAAAACAGGCCGTCGATCCGGGATCCTGTTCCCGACATACGGAGAATCGGCAAACCGGGGATTTTACTTCGAGAATTTCGGATATTACTGGGCAATGAACCAGTATATGGATGTGCAGGTACAGGCCGATATATACACTCGGGGAAGCTGGGCCGTGAAACCCACCCTCCGTTACAACTACCGCTATCATTTCAACGGGTCTTTTAATTTCAGTTATGCAGTCAACATACTGGGTGCCGCCGATTCGCCCGACTACCAGAAAACAAAGGATTTCCAGGTAAGGTGGGTTCACAACCAGGATCCCAAAGCCCGCCCAAACAGCAGTTTTTCGGCCAACGTGAATATTGTCAGCAACACCTTCAACAAATACAACCTGGCGTCGAGTGCACAATCCTACCTGTCGAATACCTTCCAGTCGAGTGTCAACTATTCCACCAACTTTGCCGGAAAATATTACCTGAATGTCAACTTCAACCACAGCCAGAACACCCTGAACAAGACCATCAACATCAACCTGCCCCAGGTTTCTTTTTCGGTGAACCAGTTCTATCCCTTCCGCCGCCAGAACCCGGTCGGGAAAATGCGCTGGTACGAACTGATCAGTATGAAATATAACATGGACCTGGAAAACCGTTACAACACCGTCGATTCAAATTTTATGAAAGGGAACTGGCTCGACTCCATGCAAAACGGGATGCGCCATAGTTTCCCGATCAACGGTACGTTCCGCATCCTGAAATTTATCAACTGGAGCAATTCGGTCAATATTACCGACCGGATGTACCTGCAATCGATCCGGAAATATTATCAGTCCGACACCCTGGTCGATAATGGCGACACGACCCTCCCTGGATATAAAACCCGCACGGTTGGCGGATTTTCCAATGCATTTGATTTTGTGATTTCATCCTCCCTGAATACGCGGCTCTATGGCATGTACCAGATCAAAGCCGGACCGATCAAGGCCATCCGGCACATGATCACCCCTTCCGTATCCTTTTCATTTACACCGAATTTCGGCGCTCCCGGCTGGGGATATTACCGTCATATCGAAAACGACACCAACACCACCAATCCCGGGGTCTATTCAATTTTTGAACAATCGTTGTATGGCGGTCCTCCGGGGCAACAGTCGGGAATGATCAGCTTCAACATCAGCAACAATCTTGAAATGAAGGTCCGCAACCGGAAAGACACTATTACCGGAACAAAAAAAATACCCCTGATCGATGATTTTTCCATCCGTTGCTCGTACGACATTGCCCGCGATTCTCTTAACTGGAGTCCGTTGACCCTGAGCGGCCGGAGCACCATCATCAAAGGACTCACCATCCAATACGGAAGCAGTTGGGATATGTACGCCCGTGACTCGCTGGGCCGGCGAATCAACACCTCGGAGTGGAAAGCGAATCACCGGCTGCTCCGGCTCGATAACACCACCTGGGATATCGGACTATCCTATTCACTCTCATCAGATAAAGTCAAAAAGAAAAAAACAACGGAAAAGGGAACTCCACAGGAGCAACAGGACATTATCGACTATTACGATTATTATGTCGATTTTGACATCCCCTGGAGTTTTTCGATCAACTACAATTTTCATTATTCCAAATCCTGGGTGCAATCAAGCCAGTCAAGGGTGGGTAATATCACCCAGACCCTCGGTTTTAACGGGCAATTGAACATCACGCCGAAATGGAAAATTTCGCTGACTACAGGATGGGATTTCGTGAACAACCAGCTTTCTTATACCTCCATCGATGTTTATCGCGACCTTCATTGCTGGGAGATGCGGTTTGGATGGATTCCCAAAGGCGCCCAGCAAAGCTGGAATTTCTCCATCAATGTAAAATCATCCATTCTGCAAGACCTGAAACTCAACAAAAAGAAAGATTTCCGCGATTATGCCTATTAATCCACATATCAACATTTGATCATCAATAAATCCGAAATAACATGAAAAAGATCATCAGTACCCCCCACGCACCGAATGCCATCGGCCCTTACAGCCAGGCAGTTGAAATCAATGGCATGCTTTTTATTTCCGGTCAGATCCCGATTGATCCTGAGACCGGTAAAATGGTACCGGGCGGCATAACCGAACAAACAACCCAGGTGATGAAAAACATCGGCGCTATCCTCGAACGTGCAGGATACAGCTTTAAAGATGTCGTTAAATCAACCTGTCTGCTGAGCGACATGGATAATTTTTCGGCTATGAATGCCGTCTACGGCGCTTCTTACCCCGAAAATCCCCCGGCCAGAGCGGCATATGGCGTAGTAAAACTACCCTTGGGAGCATTGATCGAGATTGAGACCATCGCTGTAAAAGGATAAGCACCGTCGCCTGCCATGATGGTGACAACATCTACCGGCAGGTAAGCACATAGGGCGCCCAAACTGTCGGCAAAGAAGTTGCGGGTTTGGAAATCAGTCGAAGTTTGACATCGCGCAACGATTCGCTGAACGATCTTCCTGCAAGGATGCAACGGTAAAAATCGATCATAAAGGTTTCCGCGACCCGGTCACAGATATTCCACAGGGTCGAGATGGTATTTTTTGCGCCGGCCTTAAGGAAAAGGCGCGCCGGTGAAGCGGGATTATCGGGTTTATCATCTATTTCACGAAACGGGGCACAGGCATTCAGGACGACCAGATCAGCATGAAGGTCCATTTCATGGATTTCATTGAGTGTCAATATCCCTTTGCTTTTCGAAATATTTCCTTTTGCCGGATCATAATCCCAGAAAAGGTAGCCGGGAGTACCCTGATCCGGATCACCTGGAATGTAATGCGTGGCAAGATGTACAATCCTGCCGTACCGTGCCAGCGTTTTAAAATAGTCCTCAAGTGAGACTTGTTCGGTGACCATCCAGGAAGTCCATCCCTGTTGTTGAAACAGGTCGCCTATGATCTCTATTTCAGCCTTGGATGCCGGCAGGGAATCCAGTCCGCCCTGTCCGGAAAAAACCGGTGAGAAACCAATGAAGGTCTGAGGCACGACGGTTACTGGTCCGGTGTCACACGCAATTCCTCCATTTTGATTTGGATCAGGGGATCCGCGGTTGAAAGCGTAAACCACTTCAAAATCGCCGATCAGATAGGGAATGGGGAGTAAAGTGGGCTTGGTTGAAAGGTCCACACGTATCAACGCTTCAAAAGGAATATCTGAAAACGCATGGTCGGGAATGATAATGAGCCGGCGTTTCCCTGAAACGAAATCCTGTACCGGTCTTATCAGAAAAAAATATAAAACCTTTGCAGGGATCGTCAGGTCTCCCGGATCCGCAGTTTTCAACTTTTTTCTGAATAGGTCCAGACAGCGCCAGAAGTCATGGCTAACCTTTTGGGAGGTGAAACAGACAGAATCGCCACTCAGGGCTTTTGTAAAAAGAACCGAATCAGAGAGCCTGTACTCAAGCAACACATCCTGGGCATTCAACAACCGGGAATCAATGAATGATGAAACCGTATCGGAACCGTATGGCCGGTCCTTGCAGCAACGCGGGCCTCCTATCCCTACACCCTGATCCGGACTGACGGCTTCAGTTGCAGTGTAGCACCCTGTCGCTTCGTTCATGGGGCCTGCATTCCGAATCCACTGGCCGCAGGCAAGTTCCGTGTCGACAATGCAGTAAATGCCGGTCAGAATAACGATGAGCTGAATTTTAGCGAAGTTCATATGGCTGTTTTATATGATGATTAGTTTTCCGATCATGACCATCGTATCATGGTCAAGAATCTTCCAGTAATAAAGGCCGGGGGGTAATCCTTTTGTCTGGAGGGAATAGGTCGTACCATTTATACAGGGTACTTCCTGTACCTGCTGCCCCTTGTTGTTTACGATGACAATGGTAACAGAAGGCCTGATCGACAGTTCCATCCATTCAAACTTAACCACGCTTCCCCGTGAAATTTTAAAACCCGAAGAAGGCGATACCACCACCAGGCCGTAACCACGGGTCACAGAACCAGTTAGAATTTCATACTCGGGTAACGGCGTATAACGATGCGCCAGGAGTTGCTGTTTCGACAACATGCGGCGCGACACCGGAGTCATCGGGGCGATGGGTACCGACAATCGATTGAAATCGGGGGAGAACTGTTTTTGCGATTCGTCGGAAAAGAGTACCGAGGCCTCCGGATTTATCAGCAGGATCTCTTTGTCGCGGTTGGCTTCAAAATAGTGCAGCAGACTGCTGATCACCAGGAATGACAGTATGGAAGCGGCAATGAGTAAAGCTTTCCGGTAATTATACGGAGATTTCTTCCGGTTGACAACATCCCTGACCTTATCCATGAATTCAATCATATTCACGTCTGAAAGAAAAATATCCAATTCGGCGTCAATCCTGGTCTCTGCACGTAAAAGCGGACTGATCTTCAGTTGCGCCTGAAACTGGTCAAGTTCGTTGCTGTTCAGTAAGCCTTCGTTGTACCGGTCAATCCAATCGCTTGATATTTCTTTTTTATTCATAATCAAATATTTGATGACATTCAGGATCATTCATCATTTTTTTTCTCAACAAGTTTTTACAGGTGTACTTTCTGGTTTTCACATAAATTTCATCTTTAACATTCATGATACGGGCAATTTCCGCGTACGGTGTTCTAACCATGTACAGGAGTAAAAGTTTCTGGCAATCAGCGGGTAATAATCGGAGGTTCTTGTACATTAACCTCTTTTTTTCAAGCATAACTTCATTTTCATGTTGTTCATTCCGGTTGTAAGATGCCTCTGAATCATTGACTTCCAGATCGGCCTGGTACAGAAGCCGGAACTTGCGTTCGAGACGTTGCAACCAAAGGTTTTTGCAAATAGCGACAAAATAGGTCTTCAGGGCACACTTGAGGATGAACTGCGGTTCACAGCAACGGGCATACAACACCACCATAGCATCCTGTATAAGGTCCTGCACATCATGATTATTGCCTGAGTTTTTCCTGACCAGATTCCGTACAACCGGATAAAATTCCTGGTAGAGGTATTCAATGACATTCCTGTTCCGCTTTCGGAGTTCCTCAATGCTCACTTCATCAGAATAACGAATCCTCATGTGCATGAAATCTGAAGGTTAATCCAAGAAAAGCAAAAAAGTAAAGGGATTGTTGATAACTTTTTTTTTTAGCCGGAGGAGGAAGTATAAATAAAGACTTTGTAAGGGTGAATTTAGTTGCTTACCATAAAAAATAATTCAGCATTTCGCCCTTACTTTTACATGCTTTGATTTTTTAGCATGATGCCGAATGTTGTATAAATCACATCCGCGCCAGGATCTATCACTTCAGGCATCGATGAAGACCAGCTGGCATGAGGATAACGACACAGGAAAAGGTAAGATTATAAACCACCCTTCCCGGGAACAGATTGAAAGCGGATATCTCCTATTTTTCGGAGAAGGACATTCCCAGATTGAACATTACGAAGGACCACAGGTCGGTCATTTCATCGATCATTTTGGCTGTGGGCTTGCCGGCGCCATGGCCGGCTTTGGTTTCGATGCGGACCAGGATTGGATTGTCACCCCGGTTTTTTTCCTGCATGGTCGCGATAAACTTAAAGGTATGCGCCGGAACAACCCGGTCATCATGGTCAGCCGTAAATGCAAGGGTAGCCGGATAATTTACGCTGTCCTTGATATTGTGCAGCGGCGAATACTTGATGAGATAATCGAAACCCTCTTTCGTATCGCTGGTTCCGTAATCACTGGCCCATGCCCATCCGATGGTGAACTTATGGTACCGGAGCATATCCATAACGCCCACCTGCGGTATGGCAACCTTGAACAAATCGGGCCGTTGGGTCATACAGGCGCCAACCAGCAATCCCCCGTTGGAACCGCCCATGATGGCGATGCGGTCGGAAGATGTGTATTTCTCTTTGATGAGATACTCCGCTGCTGCAATAAAATCATCAAAAACATTTTGCTTACGCTCTTTAGTCCCTGCTTTGTGCCACTCCTCACCATATTCGCCGCCACCCCGGATGTTGGCAATAACATAAATACCGCCGTTCTCAAGAAAGATCAACCTGCTCAGGCTGAAGCTTGGGGTAAGGCTGACGTTGAATCCCCCATAACCATATAGTAGCACCGGATTGGATCCATCCAGTTCGACTCCCTTTTTATGCACGACAAACATCGGAATCGTCGTATTATCCTTACTCAGGTAAAAGAGCTGTCTGACCTCATATTTTGTTGCATCAAAATCGATCCCGGGACTGTTGTACACGGAGGAGTTGTTGTGGTAAACATCATACTTGAAAATTGTCATTGGGTAAGTAAATGATGTAAAACCATAAAAGGCCACATCGTCACCTTTTTTCCCTTTGAATCCCGACAGGGTTCCGATTCCGGGAAGGTTCATCTCATGGAGAAATTTCCCATTGGTTTCATAAATAAATGCCTTCGACGAAGCATTCTGCATGTAAACGGTTACCAGATAGTCGCCCGACAAGCTTACCGATTCCAGCACATCGTCGCGTTCGGGAACAATGGTCTGCCATTTTTCCGGTGCGGGATTTTCCGGATCCATCAGGATCAGCTTCTTTTTCGGCGCCTTGTAGTTGGTAACAACCAGGAGCTGATCACCCAGATTATCGATAACCTCATATTCATAATCAAATCCTTCGGCCAAAAGTTTAAACTGCGATTGATTTTTTTGCAAGTTGCGAAAGTAAAGGGCCGTCCCGCTTGTCGATTCCGATTCGTAAAGTATCAGGAAATGCCCGTCATCCGTGGCCTGAGCTCCATAATTCCGTTGCGGAAATTTGAGGTTCTGGAAAACCAGTTTATCCTCTTTCTGGGGAGTTCCAACCTTGTGGTAGTAGACCTTGTGAAATTCATTCTTCCCCGATAAGGCTGTTCCGGTCCCGGGCGCATCATAGCGGCTATAATAAAATCCATCCCTTTCCCACGACATCATGGAGAATTTAACCCACTTAATCGTATCGGCAAGCATCTTCCCCGATTCAATCTCCATTATCTGTATCTCATTCCAATCGGAACCGCTCCGGGAAAGGCTGAGTGCAAGATACTTCCCATCCTTTGAAACGGATGTTCCGGCCAATGCAACGGTCCCGTCGGCTGACAATTTATTGGGATCAAACAGCGCCCAGGGTTCGCCTTCGAGTCCTTTCCGGACATACATAACCGACTGGTTTTGCAGGCCGTCGTTCTTGAAATAAAAATAGTACGGGCCTTCACGGAAAGGCACCCCAAATCTCGGGTAGTTCCAGATTTTTGTCAACCGTTCGCGGATTTGCTCCCGAAACGGGATCTGCGCCAGGTATTCGTTGGTCACCTTGTTCTCCGCTTCAACCCATGCGGCAGTCTGTGCCGAAGTATCATTTTCCAACCACCGGTATGGATCGGCGATTTTCTGCCCGAAATAGGTATCCGTCGAATCTACCTTCCTGGTTTCAGGATAGGTGACCTTAATCTTGTGTTTACATGCAGTCATGACAACTATTAACATAACAAAAGAAACAATGTAAAGCTTTTTCATAGCCTGGTTTTTAAACTTATGACATTTTGAAGTAAATTTATGGCATTATTTTTAAAATTCAACCATCACATCGAATCAATGGATAAAAAATTACGGACCGTCACGGTTACCCAGTTCGATTACATTTTAAAAAATTTGGATGATGAAGCGTTGGATCTGCAAGGGCACCCGCATCAGTACTCGGAATTCAATGAATCGGGAAATCCGGTCCGGGAGATCAGATACAGCAATTCAGGGGAATTTGAAGAGGAGTATCTTTTTGAATATGACTCCGGGGGAGGCCTGGCCAGCGAACGCTATTACCCGGAGCAGGAGATCCTCGCCGAACAAAAAATCTACTGCCGGGATGACCGGGGAAGGATCGATCATGTGGAGAAAACTTACCAGGATGGTTCTGTCGACACCCTCAATTACGAATATGACGACTCGGATTATCTGATCCGGGTGACTACCACCACGGAGGAAGGTGAGGTGGAACAGGTTGAAACATTCACCTGGGATGGCGACCGGATGGTTGCCCAGGAGTCGTTCGACAGTCAGGGAGAACCGATCAGTATGAACGATTTTCGCACTGAAGTTCAGAGTGAAAGCCGGCTGACCCGAAATGAACTCGGGCAGGTTATCCGGGAAGAAGAGGTCGACGAAACGGGTACGGTGTACATGACTGTCGACCGAACCTACGATGAAGCGGGGCGGTTGAAGGAGGTGGAAGTAACCTTTGATGGCCGCAGCCGGACCCTGAGCCGACATTATTTTCTGAAATATGAATATACATTCTTCGACTAAACCACGTTAATACTATACAAACCTGCATGTAACAAGATCTGATCCATGAAAAACAACCTCCTCATCCTGCTGTGTGCCTTTTGTCTGATCGCATCAGGCGGCTGTAAAAAGAAATCCGGCTTTGATCCCTCCACCAAAACCCAGAATGATTTTATCGGAAACTGGAGAGGGGTTATCACTGCCTTTAAAAACAACCAGTACCTCAAACAGAACGGGCTCGTGGTTATTTACCCCGACGCTGGCGGCAATACCCTTTCCGGAATTCTTTTTGCCAAAGAGACCAGCGTTTTCAGGATTTTTCAGTACACTTCAGGGACCATCTATTTCAAGGTGGAATGCAATGATCCGGAAAATCCGAAATGCCAGAACTGGAGTCTGAGCGGATATGCTGTGTTCCTTGATGAAACGACACTCGATCTGCGGATCTCGGGAAACGAATGCGGCGATTACGGAGATGAATACATCAGCTGGTCGGGCAGTATGGCTTCTGTTCAGGTTCCCGCTGATTCAATCAGGTACTTCAGTTTCGCGAAAACGGGAAACAACTGGACTTATGAGACCCTGTTGAACAACGGAACTGTTTGTCAGCTCCAGCGTAACATCGGTGCAAATCCCTCGGATTACTATTTCACGGGAACCGTCATCCAGACCTGTGCATGGGGAGGTCTTTCCAAGGCCCTGAAATGGAGTGTCACGCCCGACCGGTACACGATAAACCACGATTCGACCCTCACCCTCCATCCGGTCACCTTTGCCATTGATGCCAAGCCCGGTGTGGTTTATACGAGTATTCTCAACCTTGACACAACCACCGTGACCCTGCTTGATACGAATACCCTGATAAATACCGTTGCCGGAGATTTTCTTTGCGACAGGTACCGTTATACGGAGCCTGTATCGACAGATGCCGGAAAGATTTACCGATCATCCCTGTTCTGGATCAGTAAAAAATTCGGGGTGATCAAACAGGAAGTTGCCAATCCGGTTGATACTGCCGACATCCGGACGCAGGTACTCACTGCCAAGAATTTCTAGGTCTATCCGCTTTTCGGTTCCGGTCGCCGGAGAACCGGGAAAATCAGTCGTTATTTATTAAAAGCTGCCTGCAATGATTGCGTCATCAACATTATGGGGTAACGTAACCCTCAGATCTGCTTCGGCCTTCATCGCCCGCTTGATCGCGAAAACAGCCTCTTTGTTACGGGCCCAGGCCCGACGGGCGATTCCGTTGTTGACATCCCAATGCAGCATGGAATGAAGCCGACGGTCGGCCGGTTCACTGCCGTCGAGCAGCATTCCGAATCCGCCATTGATCACCTCTCCCCATCCCACTCCTCCCCCGTTGTGAATGGAAACCCAGGTTGCCCCCCGGAAACTATCGCCGATCACATTCTGTATTGCCATATCGGCCGTGAAGGAAGATCCGTCGTAAATGTTGGAGGTCTCACGAAACGGTGAGTCAGTCCCTGAAACATCGTGGTGATCCCTGCCAAGGACAACCGGCGCGGTGATCTTTCCCTCCCGGATGGCCTGATTGAATGCGGCGGCTATCTTCGTTCTTCCTTCGCAATCGGCATAAAGGATCCGTGCCTGGGATCCCACCACCAGCCTGTTCCTGCCGGCTTCCCTGATCCAATGAATGTTATCATGCATCTGTGACCTGATCTCGCGAGGCGATCCTGCTGAAATTTCTTCGAGTACTCCGGCTGCGATCTGGTCGGTTACTTCCAGATCGTGCGGATCACCCGAGGTACAGACCCAGCGAAAAGGGCCGAAGCCGTAATCAAAGAAGAGGGGGCCCATGATATCCTGAACATAGGAAGGATAGATGAACGAACCATCGGGTCCAACCACATCGGCACCGGCCCTGGAGGCTTCCAGCAGGAAAGCATTTCCGTAATCCCAGAAATACATTCCGTTCGACACCATTTTATGGATGGCCGTAACCTGACGCCGGAGTGAAGCCTGCACTGCATCGCGGAATCCGGCCGGATCCTTCACCATCATCTCATTCGATTCGGCAAAGGTCAGCCCCGCCGGATAGTACCCGCCTGCCCATGGATTGTGGAGCGAAGTCTGGTCCGATCCCAGCCCGACCTTCAGTTGTTTATCGGCCAGGCATTCCCACAGGTCGACAATGTTTCCCTGATAGGCCAGTGAAACCGCTTCTTTGCGACCAACGGCGGTCAGGATTCGTTGATACAGATCGGGCAGGCTCAGAAAAACTTCGTCGACCCAGCCCTGGTCAAATCTCTTTTTCACTACCCGCGGGTTAATCTCGGCAATGACGCCGATCGCGCCGGAGATGACAGCAGCTTTGGCCTGTGCGCCCGACATTCCACCCAAACCCGAAGTCACGAAAAGGGTTCCGGCGATCGGATCGGAGGAGATTTTCCGGGCAGCATTTAAGATGGTGATGGTGGTACCGTGTACAATTCCCTGGGGACCAATGTACATGTACGAACCGGCAGTCATTTGCCCGTATTGGGTGACCCCGAGTGCATTGAACCGCTCCCAGTCATCGGGCTTTGAATAGTTTGGGATCATCATTCCGTTTGTCACTACTACCCTTGGCGCTTCAGGATGTGAGGGGAACAGTCCGAGGGGATGGCCTGAATACATAACAAGCGTTTGCCGGTCGGTCATCTGCGCAAGGTACTGCATGGTGAGCAGGTACTGGGCCCAGTTCTGGAAAACAGCCCCGTTGCCGCCATAGGTAATGAGCTCGTGGGGATGCTGGGCAACAGCCGGGTCGAGGTTGTTCTGGATCATCAGCATGATGGCTGCGGCCTGCCGCGACTGGTGCGGGTATTCATCGATGTGGCGGGCGTGCATGGGATAGTCGGGTCTGAACCGGTACATATAAATTCGTCCATAGGTCTTCAACTCCGCTGCAAATTCGGGTGCCAGTATTTCATGGTACCTGGGATCGAAGTACCTGAGCGCATTTCGCAAAGCAAGTTGTTTTTCAGGCCCCGAAAGAATCTCCTTCCGAACGGGTGCATGGTTCACCTCCGGATCATACGGACGAGGAGGCGGCAGCATTTCCGGTATGCCGGCCAGGATGGTATTTTTAAAGTCACTGCTGTTCATAAACCTGATCTCTTTCAATGGTGGAATATTAACCTCTAAAAAGGAACTATTTGATTTTTGTACGAATTGTTAAGGAATAAAACTTCAGGTATCCGCGATCGCCGGTTCCTTCAGCAGCGAGGGACCAGGCAAAATTAATCAAAATATCAGATTTTTTCCTGTGAATTTTGGAGGATCTGGAAGAGAAAATCCCTGGCCCTGAACAACTGCGCTTTCACGGTTCCAAGCGGCAAATCGAGTTCCGTCGCGATTTCCTCATACGACCACTCTTTAAAGTACCGCAACTCAACCAATTGCCGGTAGTGCGGCTTTAACTTGGTCACCACCTCTCTGACCAACTGGATTTTTTGCTTTTCGATCACCTGCTCCTCCGGGTCCAGGGTGTCGGCAGGAATATTTGCAGGAGCATCATTCGATTCTTCATCATCGAACAGATTGTCGGTGAACTGAAGGCGTTTGGTCTTTCTTAAAAAATCGATGCAGTTATTGGCAGCAATCTTGAACAACCATGTACTGAAAGCAAAATCGGGAGTATATTGGGCAAGATTCTTAAATGCCTTCCCGAAGGCTTCGATGGTAAGATCGTCGGCATCGGAAGGATTACCCGTCATTTTAAGCATCATAAAATACAGGGTGTCCCGATATTTATTCAGAAGCGAGGCATAGGCTTGCTGATCACCGCTTTCAAGCGCCTGTCGGACCAACAGATAGTCCTGCTTTGCTTTCTCGGTCAGGTTTGCGCCTATTTCCATCTTTGGGGAGTGCGGAATATGACCGGGATAAATATCCATGTCTTCACGAAAAACATGATGAGTTCAAAAAGGGGAACCAAAGGCGCCAGATCCTGATCGCGGAGGCGTTTCAATCCGCCCGAAAACACTACGATCTGACAGATCAACCGGATTGAAAACAGTACGAGAACGGGGATTGCAGACCAATTCAGCGACAGCATCAGGATGAAGAGGGCCACAATGCCGAAGGAACTGAAGGTAAATAGCCGGAGCAAGAGCTTGTGCGAAAATTTGTAGAGTCGGGCCGTGTTGGCATACCGTTGTTTCATCCGCATCCAGGAATTGAAAGACTCTTGTGCAGGCGCATAGACAAATCCGTCCGGATCGACCGAAACTGAAGTGTTTGCCGAAGTCGCAACCTGATTGATAAACAGATCATCGTCGCCCGAATGAACCCGGTAATGCGCGATGAAACCATTGTTCTCATAAAACAACTGCTTACGGTAGGATAAATTCCTTCCGATACCCATGTAAGGAATACCGCCCAGTGCGAACGAAAGATAATGAAGGGCGTTAACCGCGTTGTCGAACCGGATCAGTTTGTTAAGCAGTCCCTTTCCCTTAATAAACGGCGAATAGCCAAGTACAATCCCGGTTTCGGGGCGAGTGACGTTCATAATCGAACGGATCCATTCCTTTCCGGCAGGCCGGCAATCGGCATCGGTCAACAGGATCCAATCATAGCTGGCAGATTTAATCCCGATGGACAGAGGAAATTTTTTACCTGTGAAGAAATTCAGGTCCTCACTGACCGTAAGAAATTTAAAATTCGGGTATTTCTCACTGTAATAGGAGCACAGGTAGCGCGTGTCGTCGTCGGATGCATGATCGACAACCAGAACCTCAAATTCGGGGTACTCCTGTTCCAGGATCAGAGGAAGGTTCTCTTTCAGATTTGAATATTCATTATGTGCACAGATGACAACCGAAACCGGAACCGGATTCGCAGGTGTTTCTGCCGGCTTTTTGCGGGCCAATCTCCAGAAGAAAAACCAGAGCCAGACCATCTGGATCAGAAAACAAAGGGAAAAAAGACCAAGTAAAATTAATGGAATTATCGATGTATCGACCAGCAAATCAATCATTTAAAACAATATGACAAGATTCGTCGACAAAGATATTCATTCTGTGATGAATTCATTCGCTATTGTGGATAAAATGGCCGGATGGTTGAAAACCCTTATCTTTGCCACTTTAACTGATTTCATCTTGATATTTCAGGTAGAACATTCGGATGAGCATTCCGCTGCGAGGGCCGGCGTTCTTACAACAGACCATGGCGCCGTGGAATCTCCCTTTTTCATGCCGGTGGGAACTGCCGGAGCTGTTAAAGCTTTGCATATCAAGGACCTTGACGAGGTGATCGGGGCGCAGATCATGCTTTCGAACACCTACCACCTTTATCTTCGTCCCGGTGTCGAAATCATTTCAAAGGCCGGCGGTTTGCACCGGTTTAACGGATGGAACAAGCCAATCCTGACCGACAGCGGTGGCTATCAGATTTATTCTCTGGGCGATATACGGAAATTCACGGATAACGGGGTAGTCTTTCAGTCACACATCGACGGATCCCGGCATACCTTTACTCCTGAAACAGCAGTGGAGATTCAACGCAAGCTCGGAGCCGACATCATCATGGCTTTTGACGAATGTACGCCCTGGCCCTGCGATGAATCCTATGCACGGAAGTCATTGAAAAGAACCCACCACTGGCTCAGGCGTTGTATAACACACTTCGCCGAGACGGGTTGCCCCCATGGGTACAGTCAGGCATTGTTTCCGATCGTGCAGGGCAGTGTCTATCCCGAATTGCGAAAGGAGTCGGCCCGGTTTATCTCGGATCAGGGAGCCGACGGGAATGCAATCGGTGGACTATCGGTCGGGGAGCCGGCGCGGATGATGTACGATATGACCGGATTGGTTTGCGATATACTTCCAAAAGATAAACCACGTTATTTAATGGGTGTCGGTACGCCTGCCAACATACTCGAAAGCATTGCACTGGGAGTCGACATGTTCGACTGTGTCATGCCTACCCGGAACGGGCGCAACGGTATGCTCTTCACCCGCAATGGGATCATCAACATTAAAAATGAGAAGTGGAAGGATGATTTTTCTCCCATCGAAACAGAAGGGGAAGTTTATGCTGATCTTCAATATTCAAAAGCCTTTTTAAGGCATCTGTTTATATCGAAAGAAATACTGAGCGCGATGATCGCAACCCTGCATAACCTCGGCTTCTACATCTGGTTGATGAAAGAGGCCCGCAAACAGATCATCGCAGGAACCTTCACTTCCTGGAAAGAAAGGATGGTGGTACAACTCATGCAAAGGCTTTAGAACCGGCTTCCGATGCGCACAATCGACCGCTATATCATCCTGAAATTCCTGGGAACCTTTTTTTTCACAATGGTTCTGCTGATGTTCATCGTCATCGTGTTTGACATTTCGGAAAAGATCGATGATTTTTTACGGCATGATGCTCCGCTCAAAGCCATCATCTTTGATTACTACGTGAATTTCGTTCCCTATTTCATGAATCTTTTCAGCTACCTGCTGACCTTTATTGCCGTCATATTTTTCACCTCCCGGATGGCTTCCAATTCTGAGATCATCGCGATTCTCAGCAGCGGGATCAGTTTCCGTAGGTTATTATTTCCCTATTTTATTTCAGCGGTTGTCCTGGGGCTTTTTTCCTTTCTCCTGGCCAACTTCGTTATTCCTTACACCAACCGGGGAATGCACGAGTTTGAGAAAAAATACATCAATGATCCACGTGAATTTACCGATCAGAACGTACACAAACAGATCAGTCCCGGATCATTTATTTACCTGGAAAATTTTAATATTCACACAGGATCGGGCTGGAAGTTCTCGGTCGAAAAGTTTCGTGATCAGGAACTAATCTACAAGTTGAAAGCAGAACGGCTTGAATGGGACAGCATCCGGTCGCATTGGATCATCTCGAACTACTATATCCGCACGATCAACGGGATGGAAGAAACCCTGAAAAAAGGCGCAAAGCTCGACACGGTGATGCCTTTCACCCCGTCCGATTTCATGGAGGATATTGAAGATGTCAAGATCATGAACTATTTCGCCCTTCGAAAACAGATCAAGGAGAAAGAATTGCGTGGTGATCCCGACGTGATAAAGTACAAGGTCAAAGGTTATGAACGCATGGCATTCCCGTTTGCCACAATCATCCTGACGGTGATCGGAGTATCGGTATCAAGCCGCAAGGTGCGCGGTGGAATCGGTTTTCACCTGGGGAGCGGGCTTGCACTGACCTTCATTTACATCCTTTTCATGCAAATATTCACCGTCTTTGCTACTTTCGGCGACCTCCCACCCCTGATTGCCGTTTGGATCCCAAATATTATTTTCGGTATCATTGCCTTCTTCCTGTTGAAAATTGCGCCTAAATAGACCAGTGGACGAAGAGTTGGACGAAGAGTTGGACGAAGAGCGGACAAAATGAATGAGTGAATGACAATGGACAATGGACAATTGAAAATTGAAAACGGAAAACTTTTTTCCCTACTGCCTATTGCCTACTGCCTATTGCCTGTCGTCAAATGGCCAATGCCTAATGCCTGATTTGAATTCATTTCGCTTCCTTGCTACCTCTGCTAAAGGATGCAGGAAGATGTAAAACAACCTGGTGGTAGGTTTGCAATTACCGGCGACTCCCGGAATAGTCCGAACACCGCGGATCCACTGCCTGTCATGGCCGCGAAGGCAGCGCCCTGATTGTAAAGCTGGTCCCTTATCTGGCCTATTACGGGATATTCACGAATCATGACCGTTTCGAAATCATTGGTCACCCATCCCTTCCACCCGGATACCGGATCCGTCACCAGTTTTTTCAGGCTCCGGGAAGGGAGCTTCGGTGTAATCATGGCATAGGCCTCCGATGTACCCGCGTGAATACCGGGAAAAACCAACGCCAGGTTCCATCCCGTCAGACTGACCGGCGATGGTTCGAAGAGGTCTCCGCGACCGGAAGCAAATGCCGGCTGGTTCCGGATGAAAAACGGGCAATCACTCCCCAGTTTCCGGGCATAGTCCATCAAAGTTCCTTCATTCAGCTCCAGATTAAACAAATGGTTCAGCAACAGCAGGGTAAAAGCACCGTCGGAGGAACCTCCGCCCAATCCTGCCCCCATCGGAATCACCTTATGCAGATGCATTTTAACTTCCGGGATAAGGAAATCTGAACTTAACAACCGATAGGCCCTGACACACAGGTTTTTTCCCATATCGTCCGGGATCTTCAAGCCCGATGTACTGAATGCAAACCTGGCGTCGGAAGCCGGAATAATCTCCAAAATATCATGAAAAGGCACCGGGTAGAAGACCGTCTCAATATCGTGATATCCATCCGTTCTTTTTCTGAGAATATTCAACCCCAGATTTATTTTACAATTCGGAAACAGGATCATGTATCAATACGTGGTTAGGTTTGATCAGGATGACGTCTGATTTCGTTTTGTGATGATTTCCGGGCGTCTTCAGCACGACCAAAGGTAATCAAATTATCAAAATCCGGAAATCCTGCTTCTGATCCGTCCGAAAGTAATTTCATTATGGATTTCAGTCTCTTTTTTTCCGTACTCTTGTCATTTCCGGTGATCCCGTGATGAACAGGGTCATTGATCCGGCAGGCGGGCTGGTCTCGAGAATGCCGGGTTAACCAGAAAACTGCTGTCGGAAAGGGTGAGCAGAAACGACTTCAGATCCTGTAACTGGGCCGGGGTCAGTCGAATCCCATGGGTACCGATATGATGCATCAAAGGAGAGATGGAGGGTGACCAGACCAGTCCTGTATTGTAGAATGTCAGAACTTCATCAAGTGTTTTAAAACGGCCATCGTGCATGTATGGAGCGGTGAAAGCGATATTTCGCAGGGTTGGCGCTTTATAGGCACCGATATCCGCCTGGTCTCCGGTGATTTTAAACCGGTCGGCCGGATCCATGAAGACCGAATCCTTGCCGTTGTTGTAGAACAGGTTGGTGGTGAAAAGCGGATTCCCTTCTCCCCCATGGCAGTGAAAACAATCACCCCCCTGTTCTGTCATGAAAAGCGCGTATCCCCGCCGCTCGGATGCGGTGAGCTGGAGCTCCCCTGCCAGAAACTTATCGAACCGTGAATCGGAGGAGATAAGGGTCCGCACGAACTGTGCGATGGCGCGTCCCATGTTTTTTACCGATACCTTTTCAGTACCGAAAGCCTTACGAAACAGTTCCGGATATCCTTTTATCGACTGGAACAATGCTGCAACCCGGGCTGTATCTCCATTCATTTCATGGGGTGCAGCGATTCCCGACCAGACCAGATCTTCCAGATTTCTGAAGCCGGAAACGGGATTTTCAGGATAGATTTTCCCGTTCCACAAGTAGCCGCTTTTGTTCCAAACCAGGTTGATCAGCGGCATCATGTAATGCGGGGTATACACTCCGGTCAGGCCGAATGTCCGTCCGCCGGTAAATTTCGGATGATCGATCCCGCATTCAAACGATCGAGACGGAAGGTGGCAGGTGGAGCAGGTCATGAGGGAGTCGGGATCTGTACGGCCCGAAAGCCGGCCATCATAAAAAAGATTTCGGCCCAGGGCGACTCCTTCGACCGTCATGGGGTTATCGGCCGGAATATTCAGCTTATCCGGGAAATAGCGGGGAATGAGTATGGTGTATGGAAGAGGGACATAAGGTTCCGGATCCGGATCGGATTTCTTACAGGAAAGAAAAGTCAGGATGATCGCCAGAAAACACGGCAACAGCAGTCCGTTGAGACGGGTAGTAACGACAGCCTGTAAACCGTGAATAATCTTCATTGCGTGAATCTGTTTGTCCCAATAATTATTCGAGTCGCCAGTCTATTTCCTCAACTTGCATCTGCCAGAGCAGTTGGTTGATCTTGCTGAAATGCCTGCATCCCAGAAACCCGCGCGATGCCGACAAGGGTGAAGGGTGTGGAGCCGAAAGAATATGGTGTTTGGTAGCGTCGATCAGCGAACGCTTGGCAATGGCATAATTGCCCCAAAGTACAAATATCAGCCCTTCCCGGATCCTTGATAAACTGCTGATGGCTGCATCCGTAAAGGTTTCCCACCCCTTGTTCTGATGCGATCCTGCCTGGTTTTCACGTACCGTCAGGGTTGCATTCAGCAGGAGAACCCCTTGAAGCGCCCATTTGGTAAGATTCCCGGTCCGGGATTGGGGAATGCCGAGATCGGATTCCAGTTCTTTCAGGATATTGACCAATGAAGGCGGTTTCGCGATGCCGTCAGGAACTGAAAAACACAGACCATGTGCCTGACCGATCCCATGGTATGGGTCCTGACCCAACAGCACTACTTTGACCTTCCCGAAAGGTGTATGGTTAAAAGCATTGAAGATCAATGACCCGGGCGGAAAGACCCGGTGTTTCTTTTTTTCCTCCTGGAGAAAGATCTTCAGTTCATGAAAGTAGGGTTTGTTGAATTCCTCCTGTAAAATTTGCCTCCAGCTCTCTTCAATCACCGGTCTGATAGGTTCCATGGTTTATAAACTTTCTGTCGTTGATAACTTTAAACAATAAATGTTTATTTTGTTTGTTCATATTAAGGCATTTCGTAAATTTGTACACTCAATTTAACGAAAATCAAGAGATAACGACATGAAAAAAATTCTCATTGTTCTTATTGGCACGATCCTCCTGGGTTTGGTATATTCCTGCACCTCCAATCAGCATTGTGCTGCCTATGGTGAGAAACAAAGATATCAAATAGAGCGGCGCTGATACCCATCTACAAGGGATTTTTTTCAGAGGAGGGGAGCCTATGGCTTCCCTCTTTTGTTTTCTTTGTAACTTTGTCGCCGGTCAATCGTTCCCGATGCCATGCAACACTCATTCTTTACCCTGTTCGTCCTTGTTGTGATCTTCGGATCGGTCCCGGTCATGGCCCAATATGAGGCGCCCGAAGACACGCTTCCCGACAATGTTCTGCTCGAGAAACAATGGAGCATCGGAGCCTTGCTCCACACCAACGGCTGGGGGCTTAAATTCACCAAGGGGCACAATGTTACCGCCCTGCGACAGTTCATGTGGGAAGCAGAATTCGCAACTTATAAATCGTCTAAAGAGGTCCGGAGCATCAATCCTTACTTCTCCGACTCCAAATCCTACTTTTACGGGAAGCTGAACTACCTCTGGTTTTTCAGAGGCGGCGTAGGCCAGCAGCATATTCTCAACCGGAAACCTTACTGGGGAGGGGTTCAGCTTTCATGGCTCTATTTCGGAGGCGTATCTCTCGCAGTGACCAAGCCTGTTTACCTCTATATTATTTACTTTAACAGCGGGTATACGGATTACGAAGTCGGTGAAGAGCGTTATGATCCGGAGGTTCATTTTCTGGATAATATCTATGGCCGGGGTCCGTTTTTATCGGGTTTCTCACAACTGGGATTTCACCCCGGCGCCTATGTAAAGACCGGACTTGAATTTGAGTACGGTTCAAAGAACAGGCAGATCAGTGCATTGGAAACCGGCGCCATCCTTGATATTTCACCCATCCCTGTGGCCATTATGGCCGACAACCCCAAGCAGACCTTCTTTCTAACCCTTTACCTCAGCATTCAGTTTGGGAAAAGATACAACAAGTAGCCGGAACGGACCGGCACTGTGACGGGAATCCTTTGAACTGCTTTCCTTTTTCCGTTAAAGAATGTACTCCACCTCTTTGTGGTGGAAGAAAAGAATTTCACCATCTCCCGTTTCAATACACAATCGTCCGCATTCATCCACCCCCCGGATCCTTCCTTCGAATGGTTCATTGCCTTTTGAGAACCTTCGCCATTGCCCGAACCCGAACAGATTCCGGTTGAACTCTTCATCCAGGTCCGCTGACGCATCCTGAACCAACTTCCGGTATCTGAGATCGAGGGAAATAAGTAATGAATGAAGAGCCTCGCGAAGCTTCATCTCATGCCGCAGGTGATGGATCATGGAGACGGGATTTGGAAGGGCGCCATCAAACGTTATTTGATTAATATTCAGTCCAATACCCACCAGTGCATACTCCAGCCGATTTCCCAAAATCCGGTTTTCAATCAGGATGCCTCCGACCTTTTGAGATCCCAGGTAAACGTCGTTGGGCCATTTGATGCCGACGGGAATTTTGCCCAACGACTTTCTGATGAAATCAACCACTCCAAGAGTTATTGCCTTATTAAGTTGGAACTGGCGGTCGGGGGATAAAGACCAGGGCTTAAGGATCACCGTAAGGGTCAGGTTTTTCCCGGCTTCACTTTGCCACGTATGTTGTTGCTGCCCCTTTCCGGCGTACTGATCGTAAGCCCAGATGACCACACCGTCGTCAAGGTCATCCCGATTCAGCATACGGTTGGCATATTCGTTTGTCGAATCCACCCGGTTGAGTTCAATCAGGGTATTGCCGATCATCGCTTTAATATTTCTTATCGTTCACCGGAACACGGCCCGGGCCCTGTACCTGTTTCACGATCATTGCGGATAATTTTTAGTGCGAACTTTACAAAAGTACCTGTTTAAACGAAAAATCAGTAAGTACCCTTTACTTTTTTTCTCATTTCCGATTAAACATAAAACACAAAGGATGGAGACGTATCAAAATCGAACCCCGCTGAAGAACTGGGCCGAAGATGACCGGCCCAGGGAAAAACTGTTGTTAAAGGGTCGTCACAGTCTGAGCGATGCCGAATTGCTTGCAATTCTGATCGGATCCGGCACCCGGTATGATTCGGCCGTTGATCTTGCAAAACAGGTCTTCAGGAAAGCGCATGATAACCTTGGTGAGTTATCGAAACTCGGCATCAGCGAACTGACCGGGATCAGGGGCATTGGGAAAGCCCGTGCCATAACCATCCTCGCCGCGCTCGAACTGGGCCGGCGCCGCGATGAATCGATGGTGCCCGAGAAAGAAAAAATCACGAAAAGTTTTCAGGCCTACCAGATTTTCAGGAGTGTGATCGGAGATAAACCCTGGGAAGAATTCTGGATACTTTTGCTGAACAGATCAAACCGAATCCTGAAAAAATGCAACATCAGTGAGGGGGGAATTTCAGGCACTACCGTCGATCCCAAAAAGATATTCAAGATCGCGCTCGACCACCATGCAACATCTATTATTCTCGGTCATAACCATCCGTCGGGAGCGCTTCATCCCAGTGAACCCGATAAAAAGCTCACCAAGAAAATAAGAGAAGCGGGAATTTTTCTCGAAATTGATGTGCTCGATCACCTGATCATCGCGGAAAATGGTTATTACAGTTTTGCCGACCAGGGAGAAATGAGTTGATCCACGACGGTTCACCGAAAAGAAGTTTCACGGTCGATTGTTTCAAAACGAAACCCTTGCGCCCGGAAATGGGAAAGAAACTGTGGCAAAACCACCCGGACCTTGTCGATCGATTTCAGGCTGTCGTGAAAAACAACGACCGAACCACCCTGTGTATGTTCCAGGACGTACTGCAGACACTGATCGGCCGTGACGCCCCGATGAAAATCGTAACTCAGTACCGACCAAAGGATAAACCTGAAGTCCTTTCTCAGTAAAAAATATTGTGAAGGAGTAAACCGGCCATAGGGAGGTCGGAAAATCCGTGTGGAAAAGTAATTCCCGCACCGGTAAACATCCTCCGCGTAGGCCGCTGTCGGGGTATGCCATCCGTTAAGATGGTGATACGTGTGATTCCCGGCCGCGTGCCCCGAATCGATAATGTTCCGGTATAATTCCGGAAACTTTCTGACGTTGTCGCCAACCATAAAAAAGGTCGCTTTCACGCCATACGATTCCAGAATACGGAGAATCTCCGGGGTGGTTTCAGGAACAGGTCCGTCATCGAAGGTGAGAAATACCGATCGGTTTCGATCGGGAATTTCGCAGGTAAGAAATCGTGGACTGCACCATCGGAAAATGGCCGGCGGTCGTACTGATTTCATGATCCTATTGTTGATAGATCTTTTCTACATAGAGATCGTAATACTTCTTCATGAGGGGTTCAGCCTGATCGATGAGCGCTTTCTGGTTGGCATTCTTCACGGCCAGCCCGATCCGCTGGATGGCGAATATCCCTTCCTGAATGTTCATATCCATCGGTTTAAGATCTTTTTCCGGAAATGAGAACATATGCATCAGTTTCTCATCGGTAATCTTCAAAATTTTCGAAGCAAGGGCATTTGCTTTGGCAGTTTCACCAATCCGGTACAAAGGATCAACCAATGATACGGTGAAAAAATCATACTCAGCAACGCTCTCGGGCATGATCTCAAAGCACCGTTCCACGACCCGGCGGGCCGAATCTTTCTTCCCTTCAAGGATCAGGGCATCGGCAAGCCGCCCGAACATGCCCCGCATGTTCATGATCATCCGCGCATTGGCCTCATCGATATAAACGCCTGGTTTGTTCATGTTTCCCCACTTGAACCGGTTCATCACGTTGTCGTACATCACATCTGTGTTGACCTGGCCGGTCTGCTGGTCGGAACTGATGGCCTTTACCGGCAATAACCGGTAGGCCAGCCCTTCCAGATGGAGGTAATTATCGAGTCCGATATAGGTATCGGCTCCCGTGGTCGAGACAAAATAGACCGGCCGCTTCCAGTTGTTGGTCGCCAGCAGGTCGAGGATCATCAGATTGGCTTTTTCAATGGCCTGATCTTTGTATTCCCACCTTATCGTGTCGAGCCGGCCCATCATCTGCGGCGTAATGGCTCCGGAGGCTACCAAAGCAGCTGAATCATAGGTCACCATGAATTTTTTGGTCGGGAAATAATCGATAGTTCCTACCTGGGATGTATTCATCTTTAGTCGTGAATCATCTTGTGCAAGGATGCCGAAAAGGGCTTTTAAATCTACATAAGTATTTTTAAGCGCTTCATCCTCGAACAGATAAGTAACATCATGATTTCCCTGACGGTACTTATCCTTGGTAAGAGAGAAGGGAACAGGGTCAGACAGGTACGCTTTCCGCTTCATCTGGTCAATAAACCATTCGGTGTTAAGCAGGCTCAGGTTGATCACACGTACATCGGTCCTGATTCCTTCGACTTCCTGTGCATACCAGAGGGGGAATGTGTCGTTGTCGCCATTGGTAAAGAGAATGGCGTTGGGCTCGCATGAATTCAGGTAATTTTCGGCAATGGCAAGGGAGGTGTATCTTCCCGACCGGTCATGGTCGTCCCATCCCTGCTGCGCCATCAGGGTTACCACCGACAAACCCACAACAAGTGAAATTAACAGGGCGATGCGGGTACTGAGAAATTTACCAAGCCATTCGACGAGTTGCGGTATGGCAAGTCCGATCCAAATGGCAAAGGCATAAAAGGAACCTGCGTAGGCATAGTCCCGTTCACGGGGTTGGGGCGAATGCTGGTTCAGATATAAAACAATGGCCAGCCCGGTCATAAAGAACAACAGGAAGATCACCCAGGCGCTCTGTTTATCCTTTTTAAGGGTAAAAAATATTCCGGCAATGCCCAGCAGAAGTGGCAGAAAATAAAAACTGTTATTGCCTTTGTTTTCCCGGGATGATCCGGGAGCCTCGGGACCCAGCCGCATCCGGTCGATGAACCCGATCCCGCTTTTCCAGTTGCCTTCCAGCTTGTTTCCCATCCCCTGAATATCATTCTGCCGTCCGGCAAAATTCCACATGAAGTACCGGTAGTACATGTGCACCAACTGGTAATTCCAGAAAAAGGCAAGGTTTTCACCGAAAGTAGGTACATTCCGGGTTTCCGTTTCACCATTCATGTTTACTTCGACCGGCCGTCCTTTGACATTTCCCCACCTGATGTATTCTGAAGCAAAACGCGATTCTGTCTGATCCCACATCCTGGGAAAAAAGGTAGTGAACCGTTTGTCATAAACCGGGATCACTTTTTCGCGTTTGTCGGTCACGACGTACTTTCCTGATTTATCGTCTTTGGCATATACCGGATTCCCGTCTTCCCGGTCAACGACAGGGGCGTTGTAATACTGCCCGGTCAGCAGGGGCCAGTCGCCGTACTGTTCACGGTTCATGTAAGCCAGCAGATACATCGCGTTCTCCGGGTTGTTCTCATCAATCGGCGGGTTTGCATTGCTGCGGATAACCAGCATCAGAAAAGAGGAGTAACCAATCACGATAAAACTGAATGAGAGGATGATGGTATTCCAGACGGGTTTACTTTTTTTCCGGGTATAGATCAGCCCCCAGATGATAAACCCTATGATCAGGGCGAAATAGATAATCGTTCCGGTGTTAAACGGAAGTCCCAGCGTGTTGATAAAGAAGAGTTCGAAGAGTCCGGCCAGTTTCAGAATCCAGGGGATAATCAGGTACATCACGAAAGCGAGGATCAGTACCGACAGGATCAGGGTCAGAACAATGCCTTTCCAGGTGGGTTTGGGATTTTTTTTGAAATAGTAGACAAAGGTGATCGCCGGAATGGCAAGGAGGTTCAGTAGGTGAACCCCGATGGAGAGTCCGACGAGATAGGCAATCAGGATCAGATACCGGTAGGCATGTTTTTCTTCGGATTGTTCTTCCCATTTGAAGATCGCCCATACCACGATGGCAGTAAAGAATGACGACATGGCATAGACCTCACCCTCCACGGCTGAGAACCAGAATGAGTCGGTAAACGTATAGGCCAGCGAACCTACCAGACCGGCGCCCATGATGATCCACAGGTTTTCGCGGGAAATCCCGCCTGATTTCACGACAATCTTTTTTGCGATCAGCGTGATGGTCCAGAACAGGAACAAAATCGTGAAACCGCTCGAAAGGGCCGACATGGTATTGACCATCCGGGCAACCAGGGTCACATCCCCGAAGGCAAACAGCGAAAAGAACCTTCCGATCAACTGGAATAATGGCGCTCCGGGAGGATGGCCTACTTCAAGCTTATAAGCGGTCGAAATATATTCACCGCAATCCCAGAAACTCATGGTCGGTTCCGAGGTGATGATATAGACGGCTGAGGCGATGGCGAACACCACCCATCCGAGGATGTTGTTGATCTTTTTGTAACTGTTCATGCGTAAAGGGATTGAAGCGGACAAAGGTAGGAAAAATAGAGACATTGTTGTATTTTTGCAATCCAATGTTAAAGTAAACTACCACCACCTGAGGTGGTGGCTTTAAAACAAACAACCCTCTAAAAGAGGGTAAAATCGGAACGGTCACGTTCCATCTTACGTTCTTCCTC
>SACF01000004.1 GCA_009928665.1 Alphaproteobacteria bacterium | reverse complement strand
TGTTTGGGGCAGCATGTGGGGAGACAGAATTTAACCGTGGTGCCGACATTGACCTCCGAATCAATTTCGATGGTTCCGCCATGTTTTTCTATCATTTCATTGCAGAGAATGATGCCCAGTCCCGTTCCTTTTTCCCCGTCGGTACCTTTTTTTGTGAAGATGGTCTCCAACTGAAACAATTTGTCGAGTTCATCCTCGCTAAGGCCGGTACCCGTATCTGCAATGGTGATCTCAACCAGGTCGCTCTCCCTCCGGGCGCCCAGGGTGATTCTCCCGTTTTTGTGGGTAAATTTGATGGCATTGGAGATCAGGTTGAGAAATATTGACCGGATCATTTCCTGATCGGCGCAGATCGAAAGGGTTTTATCGATATGATTGAGGATCTCAAGTTCTTTTCGCAGAATGTTCCCCATAAGCAGATCGGTGACCTTCGAAGCAATGTCATGAATATTCAGGGTCACCGGGTTGAATTCCATTCTTCCCTGTTGCAGTCGCGACCACTCGAGCAGATTCTGTAAAAAATCGAATTGGGCGGTGAGTAGTTTGTTCACCCGGCCGGCTATCTGACGGGTCTCTTCCAGCGAAAGGTTTTCCTCCGGATTCGCGATCAACTGGGTCATCCCGAGCAGCGCGTTGAACGGACTTCTCAAATCGTGTGCGATGATGGAGAAAAATTTATCCTTGGTGGCATTCGATTCGGCCAATTCAATGTTCATCCGCTTGATCTCGAGTTCCGCATGCTTGCGCTCAGTGATATCGATGATGGTCCCGATGATCCTGGCGATTTTTCCATCCTCGTAAACGGGGATTCCCGAAGTCTTTACCCAAAGTTGTTTTCCCCGGGCATCGATGAACCTGACCTCAACATCATAGGGCTCTCCTTTCAGCAACGCTTTCTGAAAGGATTCACGAACCAGCATCCGGTGGTCGGGATAAAAATATTGAAAAGCCTCCTCACAATCGGTAATCCGGGCTCCTAAAATATCAATCACCTCCGTGGTAAAGATCGATTTTCCCGTTGCAACCTCGTATTCCCATCCGCCAACCTTGGAGATCTTCTGCACCTCACTCAGTAAATAAGCGTTTTCACGGAGTTTCAGCTCCATCTTTTTACGGCCCGTGATATCCTCGACCATGACAATCAGATTCACGGGTTTCCCTTTCTGATCGCGGATCACCGTGACCTTGATCGCACCCCAGATCACCTGTCCGTCTTTCCGGATATACCGCTTTTCGGTTTGATAAAGCGGGATATTACCTTGAAATAATTTACGGGCTGCCTCCTGACCGGCAGCAAGATGATCGGGATGGGTGATATCGGAAAACCGCAGCGACATGAGCTCCTTCGCGGTATAACCCATCAGGTTGCAATAAGCTTCATTGACTTTAACAATGTAATGACTTGAATCAATGAATGCCATCCCCAGGAGATTCGTCTCAAAGATCTTCCTGAATATGTGATCATCCTGATCGGGTGCCTGGTCTGCCATGACTGATACAATAACCGGCGGAAGGAATCTCAGTGTACGGTCTGACCCGGGATTAGAACGATTCAATTACATGAGATCAGACGTGATGTAATTAAGAGCCGGTATCAATTAATCACAAAAATACAAAAAGGAACTGTCATTCAAAATTTTATCACTCTTTTTTTTAATCCGGGATGGTGTCGGAAAAGATCGTTTAATTTTGTCTGGATTATTTCGAACGGAACCGGCAGCCGGCTGATGAAATGGCTGTAACGGAGCCCTCCGGAACTTTTAAACCCAAACAGAATGAAATCAAAGTTCCTTTTACTGATTTTCATGATGATGGTTACTGTGGCATACTCACTCCACCCTTATCAGGAGCCATCCCTGAATGAAGTGATACTCAGGGCAAAAAAAGCCCGGGGTGTCAACCAGGAGCGACTCCGGGCACTGGTTGCCCTGGTGAATTCAGGTCACGACTTGTTCCCTCCCGATTCCACCATCACCCTGCTGCAGGAATTACTCGAGCTAAACGGCCGGCTCCGGTCGGTCGATCCGCAACCTTACCGCTATATGCTGTCCGGGCAGGAGCTTTTGCAGCGAAACCGTCCCGACTCCGCGCTTCAGTTGTTCGTCCTTGCCATTGATGAACTGGATAAACAACAATACATTTTCGGATTTCACAGCTACCTGACTTCGGTGGCCGCACTGTTCGACCGCGTCGGAGGCCTGCAACGGAAATTGAATTTTTACCGGTCTAAACTGGTTGATTACACACTCACCGGCCCCGCTTTGAACATGGCCGGCTGTTTTCACGGATTGGCGGGCTGTTTCAGCATGCAGGGTGATTATGACCAGGCATTTACCTACTATTTCAAGGCGCTGGAACGCTATAAGACCTTTTCCCCTTCGGGTTATGCCGATGAATTGTCGGTGATCGGTTATAATTACGCGAAGTGGGGAAATTTAAAGCGGGCATCGATGTACCTGAAGCTTGCCGATTCGGCAGGCCGTGAGGCTCCCGATCCCATCCGGTCGCAATTCTGCTACATGACCCGGGCCCTGATCTTCAAGGAGGAAGGCAACCCTGCGGATGCCATGAACTATGTCGACAGCGCCCAAAGGCACGGGATCCGTTCGTTCAGGATCGATTACGCCGCCATCCTGTACGCCATTTCCATCGAATTGCGTTTACAGATGAACGATCAACCCGGCGCCTTTGCCCTGCTTCAGAAAATGAAAAAGCTTTGCGACAGTGTCGATCTTCCGGTCGAAGGCGGTAACGGAAGAATGGAGGTCGATTACCTTTTTTACCAATATTACCTGGCCCGGAAAGAGCTGAAAATGGCCGAACAGTATCTTCTTAAAGCTTATGATGAGGCCGTTTTGGTTGGGTCGGCGCCACTCCTTCAGAAATACCTGGTCGGGCTGTTCAATCTGTACCGAATCACCGGGAACCCGGACAAATCCGTTTATTTCGCTGCAGCATATTTTCACCTGAACGATTCCCTGTTAAAGTACCGGAATGAAAACAACATCTCCCGGTATGAACGGGAAGACACGGAGCGAAGGAAAGAGGCTGCTATTGCCGACCTCCGGCAAAAAAAGGAGCGGCAGCGGATGTACTTTCTTGCAGGGGGCGCTTTGCTGTTCCTGGTAACCTTGGGAATGGTTTTGCGGATTTGGTATATCCGCCGCACTAAAAAACAACTGGAAGAGAAGAATAAACTGATCGCCGCAGAGAAGGAACTTGCTGAGCAGATGCGCCTGAAGGCGGAGAAATCGGAGCGTTTCAAACAACAATTCCTGGCCAATATGAGCCATGAGATCCGCACGCCGATGAATGCCGTGGTCGGGATGACCAATCTGCTGATCGACAAAAATCCCCGGGAGGATCAAATGACCTACCTGAACGGGATCAGGCAATCATCGGCCATTTTGCTTCATCTGATCAACGACATTCTGGATCTGGCCAAGATCGAAGCGGGAAAAATTGAACTCGAAACCATCGATTTTTCCCTGCATGATTTATTGGACCAGATTCTGCAAACCATGCGCTATAAAGCTGCTGAAAAGGGATTGGAGTTATCGGGGAACATACATCCCGATGTAAACGGCATCGTCATGGGCGATCCCGTCAGGCTCAATCAGATCCTGATAAACCTGACCGGGAATGCCATCAAATTCACGGAACACGGCAACGTAACGATTTCCGTCATGCCGGCGCCACTTGGGCCGGAAGGAATGATCCCGGTCAGGTTTTCAGTCGCCGACACGGGAATCGGGATCCCGACCGACAAGCTGAAGACCGTGTTTGAAGAGTTCTCACAGGCCAGCAGTTCCGACACCCGCAGGTTCGGGGGAACCGGTCTGGGACTGACCATTTCAAAGAATCTCGTCACCCTTATGGGGGGCGTTATCCGGGTCGAAAGCCAATCGGGTAAAGGAACAACCTTTTCATTCGACCTTTGTTTTCCGCCGGGGTCGCCGGAAAAACTGCAGGAGCGCAAAAATTCGGAAGAGAATATCGACGGGACGATCCTGAACGGGTTGACCCTGCTCCTTGCCGATGACCAGGAGTACAACCTGATCGTGGCCGGCGACACCCTGAGATCGAAAGCCGATGTAAGCATTACCACGGCCATGAACGGCCGCGAGGTCATCGAACTGGTCCTGAATAACCAATACGACGCCATCCTGATGGATGTTCAGATGCCGGTCATGGATGGACTGGAGGCAACCCGCTACCTCCGTGAAAACCTGCCTCCGCAACGAAGGAAGATTCCCATCATTGCTTTGACTGCCAGTGTTCTGAAGTCGGAACTGAACCGGTGCCGCGAAGCCGGGATGAACTCCTTCATCCCGAAGCCCTTTACCCCGTCGCAGTTGATCGGTGGCATTGCAGAAGCGCTCCGGATACCTCTACGCTACAAATCGAAAGATACCGGACCATTGATTTCAGAAATGGCGTCGATGGAGCGTGCTGCGACCAACCTCGACTACCTTGAAAAATTTTGTGAAGGAAACCGGGATCAGATGCGGAAGTACATCATGATGTTTCTCGATTCTGCTCCCCGGCTGATCACCCTGATCCACGATGCGCTCGCGAAAGGCGACGCAGCTGAGATAGCGACCCAGGTGCATGGATTCAAAACGAGATGGGTGATGATGGGAATGGAGGAAGCCAAAACACTGGCATCCGGACTGGAACTACGTTGCCGGCAGGATCCGGGGGCAACTGACATTTCAAAGGAGGCAGAACACCTGATCCGCCTCGTCGAAAAAGCCATCGGTGAACTGAACGAATGGCGTGTCATGCCATCCGTTTGAGTGTAAATCACGGGGGTACGGAAAAATCATTCCCGGAGGAGGTTTTTTTTTGCAAACATGTTTTATATCGCATTCTTTGTGAACCTCCAATAAAATTTTCTATGCGGAGATTCACAGAGAACCACGAAGAGAAAATTCATGAATTTTTCAGGTGAGATTGTTATCTTTACGAAAAATTTTTAACCATGGATTTCAGCAAACCCAAAAAGATTTTCATTGTTGATGATGATCCGATGCTCACCGAAGCCTTAAAAGACTATCTGACCCGCCGGATCCCACACGATGTTCAGATTTTCCATACCGGCGAAGCATGTCTGAATCAACTTGGTTCAGGCCCCGATCTGGTCATCCTCGATTTTTATATGAACACGGTTCAGAAGGATGCAGCCAACGGGTTGGAAATCCTTCAGGTGATCAAGAAACACTATCCCACCGTCCGGGTCATCATGCTTTCCAGCCAGGAGCGGTATGCAGTGGCCCTTCAGACCATCCAGAAAGGGGCGGAACAGTATGTGGTGAAAGATGAACATGCCTTTGAAAAAATCGCGCAGATCCTTGCAGAAATATAAATTCTGAACACGCTTTTCAGGGCTTTTTCTCCGCCCGCTCTTTCCTTAATAACCGGTTAAAGATTAACAGATAGACAATGGCTGTCGAATACAGGTTTATTGCAAGAATGGTGATGAAGGCGGTTCCATAAAAAAACAGCATCGCGAAAAGAAGCAATGCGGTGTTGACGGCAAACGCGCCCATCCAGGCCTTTAGCCGGAAAACCGAATAACGGCGTTTTTCATCTTTTTCCTCCGAAAAGATCAGGAAAAAAAATCCGCACAACAGGGCGACCATGAGCAGTTCATCGGTCAGGTTGGTGGTGGTAACTGTAAATGCCCGGGTTTCCAAAAAGGATGACAGGATCGCAAAAACGGGCACGGTGATCCTGAAATCGAACCACATAAAGCCTGCAAATAAAGCCATGCCCGCTATCGTCAACGCCATCCCGTAGTATCTGAACCGGCAGGGAAGCAATTTTATCTTACTGGTCATAATATTCGGTTTTCGTAAACTGCAAATCCATAGAACAGTGTAAACTAAAATGACAGACCGGGTTTCGCGCACCCTGTTGCGATGGATCCGTATTTTAATCCGGTACTTTTCCGGCGGCATTGCGTGATATCAGGAATTTCAGGAAAAGCCTGATCTTCCTCTTTTCGCGGGCAGGAATCTTTGTAAAAAGCTCGTCGGCCACCGGTTTCCATGCATCGGCCACCGCACGGGTTTTTGCCACGATATCGTCGGGAGTTTCGGGATGTCCCAAATGGGTGGAGTGAACGCCGGAAACATGTGTGATTTCGAGCAGGGCATCGGGAACATCCATAACCGGACAGGGTCGCATCACATTCCCCGAAAAGGGCATCGCTTCCCGGAACTTCTTGAAGAACGGGGATGCCAGCGCTTCAGGCAAAGGTTTATCATGGATGTTGACATCTGAATAATGGTTGAACGCACAGGGTTCCACATCGCCGCCGGAGGTAATATGGACAAACCCCACGCCGGCCCCGACACATCCCATGGCCCTGTGACCCATGTTTGCAAAGTCGATGATCATGAACCGGTGACGGGCTGCATAAGCTTCCAGTTTCCTGTGGACATAAGCCCGCTGGGCGGCTGTGCAGCAAAGCGAGGGATCGGAATCACTGCCCACCGGCATGTAATTGAACATCCAGCCAATCCAGGCCCCCTTCTCCCGCAGGAAATCGAGGAATTCATCACCGGTTACCTCCTCGTAGTTTTGCGCGTGGTAACAAACCGAAAAACCGAACCCGATATCGCGGCTCCGCAGAATATCCATGACCCTTATCACCCGGTCGAAAGTCCCCGCCCCGCGCCTGAAGTCGTTCATCTCCCTGAAGCCTTCGATGCTGATAAAAGCATTCAGATTACCGAGCCGGGCCATCTGATCGGCAAAATTGTCGTCGATGAGCGTCCCGTTTGTGAACATGGCAAAAGGCATGCGGTTGTGTTTTCCGGCTAACCGCAGGATGTCGTCTTTCCGCATCATGGGCTCACCGCCGCTCATCACGATGCTGTTGACCCCCAGTTTCCGGGCATCGGTGAGGATCTCGTCCAGTTTTTCATACGAGAGTTCAAGTTTTTTATCATAATCCACAGCCCAGCAGCCTTTACACCGGAGGTTGCAGGCGCTCGTCGGATCGACCAGCAGGTTGAGAGGAATGGCATACCCGTAACGCAAACGGCGGTACCATTGTACCAGTGCCTGTGTCAAGCCGTTTATGATCACCAGCGTCCAGAAACTCTTTGCCGAGAAAAATTCGTAAGCCCGGTATACGTAATCCTTATGATGGGGATAGGGGGGGATATATTTTTGTTCCCCCAGGATCGTCAGGTATCTGCGCATCAGGTAGCAAGAAACAATGGATCACTTGTTTTCGGTGCTCGTGTAGAGCGGAAACTTGGTCGTACTCCCGTCGCTGAACTCAAACTGCACCCCGACCAGTCCGAACCGGTGATTCGCCCAGTAGGTGATCTTGCTCAACCCGGTGGTACTCTTTAAAGCGCCGGTGACGGGTTCATCAATCTGCGAAACCTTGATGAACATGAACCCGTAAGGATAATCATTGTCGGTCGACTTGCTGATGACCGTCCGCTTGTCGGAACTTCCCTCAATAGGCCACGATTCGCCTGCCCCCGCGCCATAGACCACCATAATCCCCGGCCGCAATCCCGAAAAGACCTCGATGCCCTCGGTGGTCGATCGGGCCTGGATATCTTTGGCAAATACCGTGTCGCCTTTGATTGTAAGTTGCGGAACATTTGACAGCATGTTCTTAATCACCGCGTTGGTCACAACTGCGGAGCCATTATACGAGGAGACACCGTTGTTCAGGGCAACAACCGTCCCGTTGAAATCGCTCACGCCCGCGATGGCAATGGAAGAGGAACTGATGGTAGTGCCCACCTGACCCATCGGCGACTGATCGCCTTCCAGGTTCGTGGATTCATCATCCGATTTTTTACACGACATGCTGATGATGATCAGCAGCGCTGCAGAAAGGCAAAAGATGATTTTTTTCATGGTGAACAGGTTTTTTTCAAATGTAGGTTCAAATATATCACTTTTAACATAAAATGCAAAATAATTGAGCGGGGCGCACGCAACATGATGAAAATTCATCTTTCAGACTTACCAGGTGAATGCCCACGATTTTAGTGACAAAGGATAATGAAAATTACAGAGATACCGCATCGGACCAGGTTTGGAACTAAGATGCTGTATTTATACTGAAAAAAGACCGGCTTAATTATGGGGACAAATAAAAGAGATTCTTTGTATATTTGTTCTTGAAAATTAAAAATTTAAGTTTTAATATTCAAGGATATGATCTCTAGGAAATATCTGCAGAATACAATTGAAAACAAAATTGAAAGAAATGCGGTTACAGCAATTTTAGGACCCCGTCAATGCGGGAAAACCACCATCAGCAGGATTATCGGTAATAAATTCAATGCCCATTACTTCGATCTTGAAGATCCGGTATCATTTCAATCGTTAAAGAGCAGTCCGATGCAATTGTTGTCATCGCTGAGCGGATTGATAATCCTGGATGAAATACAGCGAATGCCGGATCTTTTTCCGATCCTGAGGGTGCTTGCCGACCGGTACCAAAATCCCGCGCATTTTCTTATCCTTGGCAGCGCTTCCCCCCATTTGATGAAAAATGTATCTGAATCGCTGGCAGGAAGGATCGGTTTCGTGGATATGTCGGGTTTTGATATCTGGGAAACCGGATATTCAGAGGTCAAAAATCTTTGGTTCAGGGGGAGATTCCCCAGATCATTTCTGGGTAAAAATGATGACGAGAGTTTTTCATGGAGGATGGATTTTATCCGTACCTTTCTCGAGCGTGACATACCCCAGCTGGGAATCACGGTTCCGTCGGAAACCTTGCGACGTTTCTGGACCATGTTGGCCCATTACCATGGACAAACCTGGAATGGATCCGAATTTGCCAGATCGCTTGGGACAACGGAACCGACGGCCCGAAGGTACCTTGATCTCCTAAGCGGGGCATATGTTGTAAGGCAGATCCAGCCATGGTTTGAAAATATCAGTAAGCGACAGGTCAAATCTCCGAAGGTTTATATAGCCGACAGTGGTATTTTGCATGCTTTATTGATGCTCAGGGAGGATCAAATTCAATATCATCCTAAACGCGGTGCTTCCTGGGAAGGATTCGTGATCGATCAGATCATCCGCAGGATAAATGCACCCGTTTATTATTGGGCAACGCATGCGGGCGCTGAGCTTGACCTGTTCTCAATAAAAGAAGGGAAACGGATCGGATTTGAAATTAAATATTCAGATGCGCCTTCCATGACGAAATCAATGCATACAGCCATCCGGGATCTGCATCTGGATCATCTTTATGTTATCTATCCGGGAGAAAAAAAATATCCAATCCATGACGGGGTAATGGTTTTACCAATATCTGAACTGGAAAGTGTTTTAAGTTCATCAAAATGAAAATGCCTGGCGTCATCCTTCAAAATGCGATGATCTTTCGATTTAAAATTAAAATATAAATTTGCTTTCGGAGTTTATTTTTTGTCACTTTGTAGAAATGGTTAATTAACTCCGGTACCATGAATACTTCCGAAGATACCAATCAGCCCGGACCGCCGAAACCGGTTGATCCTGTGACAACCGACCAATCGCGGTGTGTATTTTTTGGGATGAGCCCCGACATGCTGTGTGTGGCATCGGCTCAGGGACTGTTTTTACAGCTTAATCCGGCCTGGGAAGCGGTTTTGGGTTATTCGCCCGATGAGATGATCGGCAAGCCCTTCACCGATTTCCTGCATCCGGATGATTTGAAGCCGACACTGGAGGCTTTTGGGGAGCAGACCCGGGGAAAGGATATCTTTAAATTCACCAACCGGTATCTTTGTAAGAATGGTTCCGTTAAATGGCTTGAATGGACCGGAAAGGCTTGCGACGATCAAAACCTCATCTATTCCATTGCCCGCGATGTCACGGAAGCGAGAAAAACAGACGCCACCCTGCGGAGTATGTTGCGTGCCGTCGACCAGAGCCCGGTCAGTATTGTCATCACGAACGTGGCCGGCGACATTGAATTCGCAAATCCTAAGGTCTTTGAACTGACAGGTTATGGTGAAGAGGAATTGCTGGGAAAAAATCCCCGTATTCTGCAATCGGGAGAGACCCCGAAAGCAGTTTATGAGGAACTCTGGAACGCGATAACCCATGGCAGGGAATGGCGTGGTATCTTTCACAACAAAAAGAAGAATGGGGAACTTTATTGGGAAGCAGCAGTAATTTCCCCGATCATAAATAACAACGGCATCATCACCCATTACCTTGCTGTTAAGGAGGATATCACCCTTCAAAAAGAGACTGAAGAGGCCATTCAACGGAACCGGATCCTGCTCCGAACGGTCATCGACAACCTCCCCGATGCCATCTATTTCAAAGATGCGGAGGGGCGGAAGGTAATCGCCAACAAAGCTGACTGGACCCTCATGGGTTACCACTCGGAAGCGGAAGTACTGGGGAAAACCGACCTCGAGTTATTTGATTCTGAAATCGGAATGCGGGGTTACCACGACGACATGGCCATCCTGAAAGAAAACCAACCTGTCATCAACCATGAAGAGGCCTTTACCGACCCCCTTGGCAATGATTGTTTGCTCTTTACCACGAAAGTACCGCTTAAGGATGACCAGGGGAAGATACTGGGCTTGGTCGGAATCGGTCGGGATATCACCGAACGAAAGAAAAATGAAGTACAACTGATCATCCAGGCCGACAAACTCAAAGAGCTGAATGCCACCAAGGATAAGTTCTTTTCGATTATTGCCCATGACCTGAAAAATCCGTTTAATTCCATTATCGGGATCACCGATGTAACCCTTGCCGATTTGCCGACACTGGATAAAAGTGATATTCAGAAACGGTTAAAAATGATGAAATCATCGGCAAATCAGGCATATACACTTCTCGAAAACCTCTTGATCTGGTCGAGGACCCAAACCGGGAAGATCGATTTTGAACCCGGGATGACCGATCTGGAGGAGGTGTTGCGAGGCATCATAACGCTCGTCGAAGGTCAGTTGCTGAGCAAAGCCATCACCACGGATATCAGTATCGGAAATGAACATCGGGTATGGGCCGATCAGAACATGGTCGAAACTATTTTGCGCAACCTGATTACCAATGCCATTAAATTTACCCCGAAAGGCGGGAATATCGGTATTACTGCCACCGTTCAGGATGGATTCCTCAAAATCTCGGTGCACGATTCAGGGATCGGAATGACGAAAGAGGCCCTGAGTAAGTTGTTCCGGATCGAAACCAGCTTCACGACCCGGGGAACCGAAAATGAGAAGGGTACGGGTCTTGGATTGATTCTGTGTAAAGAATTTGTTGAAAAGCACGGTGGCCGGATCGGAGTGGAAAGTGAACCCTGCAAGGGCTCCCACTTTTGGTTTACCCTTCCGGTCAGTCCGCAAAAAACCTGAAACGCCAAAGTAGTCCCCGAATGTTTGCCAATCCGAAAAACTATACCATGAACTTTTTGTTAATTTTAAAGAAATCAGGAGCGCTCCGGGCCGCATTCTGCTATCGGTGGATCCTGCCAGCCGTATTGCTGTTGCAGTCGACCACTGTCTTTCCGCAGGAGAAGGCTCGAAGCGACACCTTCGACATTACAGCCAACAGCATGCGGTACCCCCATCAGGTTACAAAGTGGAAATTTATGATCGGAGCAGGTCTCCAGATCGTCAAACCCCCGGCCGACCTGCTCGAAAGCGCGATCCAGGCTCCGCTGGTGAATATCCACATGACATTCGGACTTCCCTGGAGGCTTTCGCTCGAGGCTGATCTGTCGACCATCCTGGTCTCCAACCAGATCGCCATCGGTCCGCGGATCGGGTACGGCTTTAGAAATTTCTATTTCAATGCCGGCTGGGACGGCGCATTTATTTACGGCCAGCTCAGGCAGGGAGGCTTCGATAACAGCACCCGGGTGTTTATTCAATATCCCAACCTGTCACTGGGATACAAGCTTAAAAAGATGGCATTCACCCTTAAGGGGGAGGCCGTGTTTGTTACGCGACTTATTCAGACCTCCGGCGACAAGGAGCTGACCCGCTCCAAGGACTTTTACAACGGGATCACTGTTGGATTTTACCTCGAGCAAAGGTTATGGAAGAACAATGTCTTCATCTTCGGCATCAAGGACAATTATGAAAAGTATTACTGGCCGACCTGGATGATCTACTCCACCTTCAACCGTTTTTATCATATTCCCGAACTCTCATTCATGTGGATACTATGAAGATAAAGATATTTTTAGCAATCTGCCTGCTTCTGGCAGCGTACGGGTGTAAAAAGGACCATACCCTGCCCATTCCCAGCGCCGGTCCGAATTCGATCCTGTCGCAAACCCATCCCCTGAAGATAAATTCAAAACTGCTTCTTGAAGGAGTCTACAATGTGTCGGGTCAAACGGAGATGTTTGGCGATCAGGTGATCGTCAAAAACAACCGGACAAATATTCTGATCGCCAACAGCAACGGCAAGTATATTGTTCTCGAGAGCGGTTATCTCGATTCGGTGGTTTTCCTGCAGGGTTATTGGAGAAACGGATATGGTGATGAAACCGGACTTGTTTCGTTGATGATCGGAAGGGATGAGGGCGGTACCATGGTGGTGACTGGTACCGGCGCTCAGAATATTGTCATGCGCGGAGCCTTTGGAAACGAAAGCAACCTGCCCGATAAATCGCTGGTGCTGTCGTACAGCAGGCCGTTTTCGGAAAAGGCAAAGAATACCACATACCACATCCTGGCCCACCGGGGAGGCGGCCGTACCTCTGATCTCCTGCCGGTCTCTGAGAACAGCATTGCCATGGTGGGATTTACGGAACGTCTCGGATCAACAGGAATTGAAATCGATGTGAGGCTTTCGAAGGACAGCATCCCGTTTCTGTATCACGATGGCGACCTGAACATCAGGCTGACGCAGAAAGGACCCCTGGCCGGACCGCCCGAAAACTTTACCCTTAATCAATTAAAGACCTTCGTCAGGCTGATCCATGGGGAGACCATCCCTTCGCTCGAAGAGCTGCTGCAATATACCATCGACAGTACGCTTCTTTCATTTGTTTACATGGATATGAAGGGCGATCCGGGCAGTGTATCGAAAGTTGTTCCCATCCAGAAGAAAATGCTTGAAAGGGCAGCTGAGAAAGGAAGGGATATCATCATCGTTATGGGTATCCCGAACGATGATGTGCTGAATGAACTTCTTGCCTATCCTGATTATACCTCAGTTCCGTCGCTGTGTGAACTCACGGTCGATGACGTCAGAAAAGTAGATGCCAGAGTATGGGCCCCCCGCTGGACACTTGGCACCCAGGATGATCTCGTTGCGCAGATGCATGCCGAAGGAAGGCTGGCCGTAACCTGGACCATCGACCAGCCGTCCTGGATCAGGGATTACATCAACGAAGGCCAATTCGACGGCCTCCTCACCAATTTTCCTTACGTAGTATCTTATTATCATTACATTCAACAGTAACAGCCCATGACCCGGAAAACAATTATTCTCCTGCTGCTGGTGTGTGCACTTCAGCCGGCTGCATTTGCTTCGAAAAAAGATTCTACTAAGGCCTCCCTCAATCACTATTCACTTGCCATCGGCGCCGGATGGGTCCATTATATCAACACACTGGAGATCGGGGCCGATATGGCCAATATAAACTCAGCCGGCCTTTCCCTGAAATTTTTCTGGGAACCGGAACACCGGCTGAGCCTGGGACTGGAATCGGGATTTTACAGGCTGTACGCGGTGAAAGGCGAACCGGGCGGGAAGGTGACCATGTCGGCCGTACCCCTTCTTTTAAATGTACGGATGCGTATCGTCGATCATTTTCACCTGAGCGCGGGGGCCGGTCTGGCGCTGATGTTCAACAACATCACGGGCGGTGAGGAAAAGATCAGCAGCACCATCCTTTCGCTTTCGAATTACCAGTTTTCTGCATCCTATATTTATCCGCTCGACCGCCATTGGAATGTAGGCGGGGAGTTCAAATTCATCAACTTCGGAAAAACGGCCGATTGGCTCTATACCCTGCAGGTGGTCTGCGCCGTGAAACTTTAAAAGAAACGAAACTTCGGTCGTGAATTCGTGATCAATCACGCAGGTTTATAGCCGGGTGAAGTCAGATAAAACTAAGGAATTCACCTGTGGGATTGTCCATCATACCGCCGTAGGCAGTGTGAAGATGAAACTGCTGCCCTTTCCTTCCTCGCTTTCGACACGGATGGTACCCCCTTGACGCACAACGTATTCCATAACAATTAATAAACCGAGGCCCGTGCTGGCCTCGCCTTCGGTTCCTTTCCGCGAAACCTGCTCGGTAATGCGGAACAACCTGCTTTTCAGAGTGGCATCCATCCCGATTCCGGTGTCTCTGACTTCGATTTCGACCTTATCGGATGTCTGTGCCCTTGCAGATACAAAAATCCTGCCCCATGCCGGGGTGAATTTCATGGCGTTGGTCAACAGATTACGGAGGGTCGTGTCGAACATGTTGTGGTCGGCCAAGACCCTGAGATCAATTGGAACATCGACCGAGATCAGAATGTTTTTCCGGCTGAATGACTCCTGCATCAAGTCCAGTGTCGGAATGATCAGATCCCGGAGGGTAAACGGTTCCGGATTGAATGGTATCATACCCCGTTTCGCCCGCGACCATTCGAGAAGGTTTTCCAGCAGTGCGTACAGGTTACGCGCCGATGCGCTGAGTCTTATGGCGATCTGGCGAATCTCTTCGACCGGCATGTCGGGCAGTTCGTTGACAATGATCTCGGTCAATCCTAAAAATCCATTAAAAGGACTTCGGAGATCATGCGCCAGAATGGAGAAGAATTTGTCTTTTTCCGCGTTGACCCGGATCAGTTCCTCATTTTGTTCCTTGATTTTTTGTTCTGAACGGATTCGTTCCGCGATGTCATGCAGGATGATCACGATCCCTGTCGGTTCTCCGTGGGGATCACGGATCAAATCCGAATTCGCTTCGCAGGTCAGGAGTGAACCGTCGCTTCGTTTTCCCCTGTACTGACGGGATCCGGTACGCCTTCTGTCGAGCATGGTTTGGAGCAAAGCCGATACCTGATCCCAATCATCTTCGGGTATCAGTATCTCCAGGCTTTTCCCCAACAGATCTTCTTCATGGTCGTAACCGAACATGGTCAGGGTTGAAGGAGAAGCCATACGAATATGTCCAGCCAGGTCAGTCAGCAGAACTCCGTCGGGAGAGGCGTGCAATATGCTGCGGAAAAGGTTGTTGCTGTGGCTTAGCTCCTGCTCGATCAGGAGTCTTTTCTTCATCTCCTTGCGAAGCCTGCCCGCGGTTCGGTAAAAAAAGAAAGCAATCAGGGCTGCTCCTGCAATTATCGCCGAAAAGACAAGGATCAACCGCCAGGGGATCCCCGGCCTGGTTCGCAGGTAATCGGTGTAGAGCAAACCTTCGGTTGTCATGGAACCGTCGATCAAATGAAGTCGCTGGTAGATCGACAGGATCTGGCGCCACCGGTCGGGATTGGAATATCCGATCTCCACCACCTCGCGCATGATCAGTCGTTTCATCTGTTCGGCTTCGAATTCTAAATGTTCCCGCGAATGACGCCGGGAGTATTTATTCAGGATAAGGTCAATGACCTCGCCGGGATGGTCGAGCGCGTAATTCCACCCTTTCAGGGCGGCTGACCGGAACTTCATCACAAGCCGCGGATCTTTCCTGAGCAGCGTTTCACTTGTGAAAAGTAAATCTCCGTAAAAATCAATACCACCCATTGCGGGATTCAGCAGGGTATAATCGAAATCCGCCTGCAGGAGTGCGAAAAGTTCATCGGTCGAGTATGCCGACAATGCATCAATGGCGCCGCTGATCAGTCTTTCGATACCGAAATCATGGGGACAGGCTTTGTATTTCCCGGGTGTGACCCCCTCATCGCTCAGGTAGGCAATCAGATCAGCCTCATTGGGTTCGATGGCGATTTTTTTTCCAACCAGATCCTGAATGTGTTCAATGCCCGCTTTTTTTGAACCCAGCAACACCATGGGTGAATGCTGAAAAACAGATGCAAGGACGATGGCCTTTTTTTGCTGAGCCCGGAGTAACAGGATATCGGACATGCAGATTCCGAATTCTGCTTTTCCCTCAAAGACCGCATCAGCCGGATTATTATTCTCAGTGGCCTCAAGCAGAGTCACCTTCAATCCAACCTCCTCGAAGTAACCCTTTTCAATGGCCGCGTAGTAACCCGCGAACTGAAACTGGTGTTTCCATTTGAGCTGAAGCGTTACAGGCCGGAGTGTTGGTGCGGACTTTTCCGCGAAGATGATCGCCGGAATCAACAGGAGCGCCAGGAAAAGCCCTGTCTTTTTCATCTTTCCGGTCGGAAGTGATGGTATTCGGGCAGAATTTGTTGCGTTGATGCTGCAACCCGTGCATTCCTTCATAATCAAGAGTCAATTTATTGCATAAAGATCGAAAAAATTCCAACATTACAAACCAGCCGGTAATAACCTGCCCGTTACCAGAATGCCATCGAAATCCTTCACGCGAATTTTCCCGACAGGAGATCCAATACACCTTTAGAGCCGGAAAGATAGAATTCTGGCAGGGGCGTCATTTAACTCACATCAGCCGTGCACTCTGTATTAAAATATGGCTCACCTGGAGCCTGGTCATACGGAACGCTGACTGGTTCAGTTCAAAACGAACCCGGTTATTTTCAATAAAAAAATTTATTAAAACTCCCCGCTGGCAAAATCCTTCCGTATCACCAATGGTGATGATCGGTTTGCTTCGCGTGTACTGCAGGATAAAATTCAGGTTTCGCGCAAGTGAACCGTCAATGAAAATCAGGTGGAAACATTGTGTTGTATCGATTTTCGATGCATATTTTATGGTGACTTTACGGCCGTTGACGCGGTTATTTGCAAATACCCTGTTGAGATTATCACCGAATTGATTTTTTCCCAGCACGAGGATAATGAACGGTTTGGTGGTATCGGTTTGCAGCGAATCGCCCGGCCACTTTATAAACCGTATAAAACGATCGATAAAACTGGCCTTAACCAAATATTCAGAAGTTTGGGCATTACACATTTCCAATCCGGAAACCAGGTTTATCAGAATAAATCCCACTGCCAGCAATACACTATTGAACATCCTGCGTTTCCCATTTTGCTGGAGTAAAAAGGGTTTTACCGGAACACGGTTCCGGATCTGTACCACCTCCGGGAATGATCGTTCGTACTGACACTTGCAGGAGTTACGAATTTCAGGCATTGGATATCCGGTTGAAATTGAACTTCCAGGTCACTTTTAACTGGATCGAACGCTGGGGCTGACGATACCGGTCGGGTTGTTGATTTGAGGGGTGGTAATATTCCGTATTCAGAATGTTGTTCATGATAAGCTGAATGTCAAGTCCGTGCAGGTCGTACCATCCGAAGACGCCGTTCAAGATAAAAGCATCCTGGATAACATTTGTTCCTGTTGATGCGATCACCTTGGGATTGATACGTGGCCCGTAATAATTACATCCAAAATGTACGGTAAGTCCTTTAAAAATATTAACGGAAATTCCTGCGTTTGCAACGTGTTTCGATATCTCCGGCGTGAAATCACCGTTTTGGTCCCGCGAATCGGTATAGGTATAAAATCCGTAAAATCCGAACCGGTCCTTTTTAAAATTACATCCGGCTTCAATCCCGGTAGCGACCAATTCGTCTTTATTGATCCACCTCCAATTTCCCAGCGTATCGTAATAATCCGTGACCAGAACCCGCGACATCCGGTTGTGAAATACCGAGGTTTCGATCATGAAATATTTTGAAGGTGACCAGGAAAGGTATACTTCACCCGATTTTATTTGTTCCGGTTTCAGATCAGGATTCCCGGAGCCCGCGGTATAATCCCACGGACGTGGAGCTCGGTAGGCTTCACTGTACATGGCTTTTGCCGTAAAGTTCCTGTAATTGAACACCAACGCGAAGCGGGGAGTCAGTACATGGCTGTAATAACTGCTGAAATCCTGCCGGGCGCTTACCAGAATCTGGAAGTATTTCAGAAAATAAAACTGCCCTTGCAGATAAACACTCAGCAGGTCATTTTCAATTTTAGCAGGAGCGCCGGGTTTCGGTGGGTTGACATCCTGGTTATAACTGTGCGACAGGGAGAAGGTCTCAGCGATCGATTCGTGTTCGTAATTGACTCCTCCAATGAGATAGAGATTCCGGATCGGATAGAAATTGAACTGGTCTTCCACGCCGATCAGCCAGTTGGGCCGGTAATATCCGACCTGATCACCCGAAGAAACGCTGTCGGCTTTGAGAATGTATCCGATCGAACTGTTGAGGACATTGGAATGCCTTGTATACATCCGCGACGTATTTGACCAGGTTCGCTTTTTATCGAATTTGTATTCGGCAAAACCATTCAGGAACCACATGTTCCATAAGGTTCCACAGTCCAGATAGCTCCCGCCGATCGTTTTATAATTGGTGGTTCGTGCCGATTGCTTTAATTGTGTGGTAATCCCGGCTGAAAAATTTCTGAATTTGAAATATCCATTCAGGGAATAATCATCCTCGAAATTCTCCATGTTGTCTGTCCAGTTATAATCACCCTTCGCTTCCCGCAGATCTGCCTTTTCCGACGTCTTGTACATCCCGGAAATCCTGAAACCTGCATCTTCTGACCGGTTCAGATATTCATAACCGAAATCAAGACTGCTGGTACGAAAATTTCCCACCGAACCGCTGATTTGGCCTGTATTGGAAGTTTTAGGTTTGCGGGTAATAATGTTGATGATACCAGAAACCGCATTTGTTCCATAAAGCGCTGAAGAAGGCCCGTAAACAACCTCAATCCGTTCCGTATTGGCCAGGTCGAACTGTGCGCCGCCATAAAATCCACCTGAATTCAGCTCATTGATCTGGATTCCGTCAACCAGCAGCAGGATCAGATTATTCTGGTTCGGAATGCCTCTCAGAAAGCTGTAGGTGTTGAATCCGTTGATGTTTCTGAACTGGAATCCCGGAAGGTCTGCCAGCGCCTGCTCGAGGGTGAAATATCCCCGTTCCCTGATTTGTTCGGCCGATATGACCCTGACCGTGGTTGGTGTCTCTCGGAGGTTCTGCGTAATTTTTGCCGCGGTAGTGACCTTAACATCCATGAGCTCCGTCAATGACAGTTTCAACAAATCATCAACCACGATCGAATCTCTATTCTGGGATACAGCACTGAAAATATTTACAAAGATCAGAAAAGTAAACAGCGCTGGTCTGCTGTAACTTGGGTTACCCCGGATATTCCATATGACATTCATGACAGGAAAGTATGTAAAACAAGAGATATTTTGCTTATATTTGTTTGTGGTGACAGTTCCAAACAATCAAATATAGATAAAATGGGGGAATATTTTACTCAGAACCTAAAAATTAAATTAGTATGAAGATAAAAATTATCATCATTATCGGAATACTCTGTATGCTTCGGACGACCCCCGATTTCGCCCAGGATACGATTAATCAAAAACCGGTCGACGAACTCTTCAAGATGGAGCTTGAATCGTTTATGAATGTCGTAATCACTCCATCGAAGTTGCCGCAATCGGGGAGTAATGTGACTCAAAAAGTCGACCTGGTCACTTCCCGGGCGATCGAAACAAGCGTTTTGGGAAACCGGAACCTGTGCGAACTGATCGCGGTTCTTCCGGGCTCTTCCGTGACTGTTCTCTCGCGCAACGATGCCAACTGGGGAACCTATGGCGGAATCGGCCCCAAGTACAGCACCTATATGCTCCAGGGTCTTCCGGTTGATGCTTTTATTGATCCCATGTCGCTTGATCTGAATATCATCGACCGTGTCGAGGTTCAGCGGGGTCCGGCCTCGGTGATCTATCCCAACTACCTTTCCCAGGATTTTGCCGGGATTCAAAGTCCTCTGACCGGAACTGTAAACCTCATCCTGAAGGACCGGATCGAGAAACCGCAGACCTCCTTCAGTACCTCATTTGGATCCTATAACACCCTGAATGGACAGATTCTCCATCAAAACCGGATCGGTCGATTCAACTATTTTGCCGGCGTCACTTACGAAATGTCTGATTACACCAATTACGGAACCGAGGGCTCCTGGCTGAATATGCACAAAGATCCGGCGTATAAAAAAACAAAGATTTACGGTGGTATCACCCTTTTCGCCGGGAAGGATGAGACCCAGAAAGTGACGCTCTTTTTTCAGAAGACCTTTCATACGGGAGATGCAGGAAGGGTGTACCGCGGATATGATAATGATTACGGGACGCTGAACGCGGGGTACGATGTTACGTTGAACCGCAAACTGCATCTGCAGTCTCATATCGGGTTGCGATCATACGACCGCACCTGGCAGGAAAGCGTTTACGGTGTAATCGATACGCTGAAATCAGATAACGGGGTGACTCAACTCATCGTCCCTGCCGATCTTTCACTGACCTGGATGCACGGGAAGCAGAGCGCGCTGAGTGTGGGCGCCGATTACCAGGGCGCCGATTACACCACCTGGACTGACCCGCTGGTTGGTTACAGGATTTACGGCACCCGGGCAACCTCCTCCCAGGTTGGCGTGTATGCCCAGGAGGAGTGGCGACCGGTAAAAGGGCTTCTGCTCAGAGGAGGCTTGCGGTATGCCTGGGTGCAGAACCTCATTGCCCTGGTAAACTGCCAGTCACCGGAGCAGTCGAAAAGAACCTGGAACCGGCTTCTCTGGAGCGCCGGGATCCGTTACACCATCAGCAAAATGTTTGCAGTATATGCCAACGCCGGGAGCAGCTTTGCGCCACCGGGCCTCAAATCAACCAGCGGGACGATCTCCATGAGCGATTTCAAAGTGCCCGGCCGCAACGGCCAACTTCCCAATCCCGGACTGAAGCCGGAAAGCGGACTCGGTATCGATGCCGGACTGGAAGGCAGTTTTACTTCCACCCTGAAAGCAGGACTGAGACTGTTCTATACGCTGGTTAACGATGCCATCGTGGATAATGTCGTAAGCCAGAACCCTTCGCAATCCCAATCGATCAACACCCGTTCGGCTTCCATGGGAGGTGAAGTGGAAATTTCGCATAAAATAGGCTCCTCTCTTTCGTGGTTCGCCAATGCCACCTATATGATGACCGACATTAAAAACGATTCCAATCCCGATCAGAACAACGTCGAGATCCCGTTTGCGCCCTCCGTCGTGGTCAACTGCGGGCTCGATTACCATGCCCCGTTTGGACTCTCCATCGTTCCGACACTTGGGTACAACGGTGGCTTTTACGACGGCACATCAAAATCCTCAAGGACAAAATACATTCCCGGAATTTTGATCAATGCCTACCTGGCCCAGCGTATTGCCAGGGGCGAATCATACGAACTGGAATGTTTTGCCCAGTGCTACAACCTGACCAATAACCGGTATACCATGCCCTGGCAGTTCATCAACACGGGTTTCTCCTTTATGGCAGGCCTGAAATTGACTTTCAGATAAAGCGCTTTGACTGCAACCGGATCTACAAAAAATGATCAACGATTATCGGAAAAATGACTCTCAGAATGGTTAAAATACAGGCGATTTGGTATCTGATCCTGTTCTTCAGCGTGACTGGATATACACAAACTACCGAATTTGAATTAAAAGCTGTGGCGCTTGAAAAGATCGCGCTCTTCATCGACTGGCCCGGGAATAATACCACGACTTCGACCAGTCCGTTTGTCATCGCGGTTCTTGATGACCCGGAGTTCGGGGATGTAATCCGCGATGTTTACCGGAATCATAGGATCAAGGAACGGGTGGTGAAAGTGGTAAATCTCAGTGATATCAGTCAGTTGACCGAGTGTCAGATGCTCTACCTGCCACAGATGAAAAAATCAATCCTGGAGAAAATACTCGACCGGGTAAAAAAATTACCTGTGCTGACAGTCGGAGATACGGATGGGTATGCCAGCGCCGGATGTTTCATCAATTTTTTTAACCTGGACGGGAAACTCCGGTTTGAGATCAATCAGAAAGCCATGAAATCGACTGGGTTTAACATTGATTACAGACTCCTGCGTGTTGCCCGGATAGTTGATCCGGTGAATATCTGAGAATTTTTTACGGTTCGTGAAAAATGAGTGTTTTCTGATTAATTTTATACAGCTTTATCAATTCAATACAGGATAACCATCAATTAACCCGAATATGATCAGGATCAGCAAAGGGTTCATTTCAAGGCTCTCGATAAAACACAAATTGATCTTTCTGGTTCTGGTGGTTTTGCTTCTTGTGATTCTCATTGCATTTTCACTGCTGATCACCTGGGGCATCCGGGACTATAAGGGCGATCTCGAAAACAGCATGCACCTCCACGCACGGTTGATCGGTGAATACTGCATATCGCCCCTTGCCTTTTCTGATCCTGAAGGCGCATCCGATGTGCTTCGCAAGGTCAAATCAGTTCCGGAGGTTTCATCAGCGCTCCTCTTCAATGAGAAGGATTCTCTAATTGCACGGTTCGACCCGATAAAGACTGTCTTTCCCGGGGTGATCGATCCCAAAAAGATTGTATCGGGTTATACCGGGAGATACCTTTTTGTGGCGGAGCCCATCCATTACCAGTCGCAGCATTTCGGAACCATCGTCCTGGTAGCCTCAACCGACCTGCTCGATCGTCAGATAAGGGAGTATGTTGGGTTACTGCTGTTGGTGATGGTCATCCTGGTGACCCTGAGCTACTTTCTGACCAGTTACCTGCAGGGATTTATTTCGAAACCGATCTTAAAGCTGGCTGAATTCACGGATGTGATCTCCCGGAGCGGGGATTATTCACTCCGGATTACCCGCAAGGGAGACGATGAGATCGGGATTTTGTATGACCGGTTTAATGAGATGCTGGAACAAATCAGACTCCGCGAACAGGAGTCTGTCATGACCGCCCGCGAGATCCGGATCTCTAATGAGAAACTGAACCTGATCCTCGACAACGCACCATTCGGATTCATTCATTACGGACCGGACGGTACGATATCCACAGTAAACAAAGGGCATGAGGAAATATTCAGCCTTCACAAGGAGGAAATCCTCGGGAAAAAACTGTACAACACGATTCACGACAAGGAGATGCTGAAAGCCTTCGACCGGTCATTGCACGGGGAACCAGCCACCTTCACCGGTAATTATACCTCTACCACAAGCGGGGTGACCACGTTCATCAGGGCGATATACACACCCTTGTTTTCGGATAAAAACCGGATCATCGGCGGTGTCGGGATCTTTGAAGATATCTCGGAACAAAAACGAATCGAGAAACTCCAGGTGGAAAAGGAAGCCGCCGTTTTTGCAAACAAGGCGAAGAGCATCTTCCTGGCCAACATGTCGCACGAGATCAGAACCCCCCTCAACGCCATACTGGGCTTCTCCCAGCTGATGGAAAAGGATATGACGCTTTCTGTGGATCAGCGCGAAAATATTGCCATCATCAATTCAAGCGGAGAGCACCTGCTTGCCCTGATCAACAACATTCTTGAAATGTCGAAAATCGAAGCGGGCAGGATCCAGCTTAACAGCATCACCTTTAACCTGCCCGGCCTGTTTGAAGAGGTCGGCACCCTCTTCCGCACAAAAACCGATGAGAAGAAACTGTACCTGATGCTCGAAATAGCGGAAACTGTTCCCAGGATAGTCGACGCAGATGAAGGGAAAATCAGACAGATAATCATCAACCTGTTGAGCAACGCGGTCAAGTTCACCACCGAGGGAGGCATCATCCTCAGAGCCTGGACTGTCGCAACACCACCCGTGAAATACCTGTTATACGTGGAAGTCGAAGATACCGGTACCGGGATCGCGGAGGAGGAGATCGGCAAGGTGTTCCAGCAATTCGAACAAACCCGCAGCGGCAAGCAGATCCAATCGGGCACCGGCTTGGGGCTGGCCATCTGCAAGGAATATATACACATGATGCGGGGTGACATATCAGTGAAAAGCAGGGTGGGACAGGGTTCCCTTTTCCGGTTTTACATCGAGATCAGCGAGGGCGATCAGAAAAATGTGGTGTTCCGGGAGCGGAAAAACAAGGTCATCGGACTTGAACCGGGCCAGAAAGAGCTCCGAATTCTTGTGGTGGATGATAAGGAAGCCAACCGGAAACTCCTGACCAAGATGCTCTCCAAAGTGGGGTTTGCCATTGAATCGGCCAGCGATGGACTCGAAGCCATCGAACTGTACAAATCATGGAATCCCGACCTTATCCTGATGGATATGTTCATGCCCGTTATGGATGGGTTTGAAGCGATCCGCACCATCCGGGATCTCCCCGGCGGGAAGGAGGTTCATATTATCGCCGTGACCGCGAGTGTTTTCGAAGAGGACAAGCAGAATATCCTTGAATCGGGCGCCGACGAATTCATCAAGAAGCCTTTCAGGGAGTACGAAATATTTGAGAAAATTGCAGAACGGCTGGATGTGAAGTTCATCAGCCTGGAAGAGGAAGAGGTACCCGCCACCCGGGAGCGATCTGAACCACTCAACGCGGAGGATATTTACGCTATTCCCAGCGCTGTCGCGGAGCAGATCAAAGATGCGCTGATCGATGGCGATATCGCGGCACTCGAGGAAAAAATAGGGTTGATCGATCCCTTTGATGCCAACCTGGCATCCCGGCTCCGGGCCCTCGTAAAATCATTCAATCTGGAAACACTGAACCAACTCTTTGATCTTAAATAAAAGCAAAATTATGGAAGCCGATCAAAACAAAGAGACTATTCTCATCGTGGATGACACACCGGCTAACCTCGAAGTCCTCATCCACCTGTTTCAGAAAGAGGGGTATAAGGTTAGGGCAGTCACCAGCGGCTCAATGGGCATCCGTTCGGCCGAACACGATCCACCCGACATCATACTCCTCGATGTGAACATGCCCGAAATGAACGGTTTCGAGGTGTGCAGGATCCTCAAACAAAATGAGACCCTGAGCGGAATCCCGGTCATCTTCATCAGCGCCCTCACCGATACCTTCGATAAGGTGACCGCCTTTGAAACCGGTGGCGTTGACTTTATTTCCAAACCCTTCCAGATCGCCGAAGCGCTGGCGCGGGTGCGGACCCACCTTGCCCTGCGCAAATACCAACGCCTGCTCGAAATCAGGAATTATGACCTTAACCAGGCCCTTGCACAACTTAAAGAGGCCCAGAGCCAACTGATCAACTCTGAAAAAATGGCATCACTCGGGGTCCTTACCGCCGGAATTGCCCACGAGATCAACAATCCCATCTCCTTTATCTACACCTCTTCACTCGGGATTTCAAAAAACATTGACTTCTTCCTGGAACTTCAGAAAAAATATGAGGAGCTCTTTGAACAATGCGATGGATCAAAAATTCAGGAGTTATCCGTATTCAAAGAACAAAACGACTTCAGCGAACGTATGGATGAATTGAAACTCCTTACCGCCAATATTGTGAACGGCGCCCAAAGAATTACGGGAATCGTGCAAAGCCTCCGCCGCTTTGCACGTATCGATGAAGCGGATATGAAAGAGATCGACATCCATGAAAACATCGACTCAACCCTCCTGCTTTTACAACACAAGATCAACAACCGCATCCGGGTGGTCAAAGAATACGGACCGATTCCCCCGATACCCTGTTATCCTGCCCGGCTCAGCCAGGTTTTAATGAACATTATCTCCAACGCCATCGATGCCATCGAGGCGAAAAAGGAGATGACCGACCGCGAACAGATCACCATTACAACCAACGTGATCGAAAGCAACGGATCCACCTGGGCCACCATCGAAATTACCGATACCGGGAAAGGGATCCCCGAAAATATTATCGGCAAAATGTTTGATCCCTTTTTTACTACCAAACCTGTCGGAAAAGGGATGGGGCTCGGATTGTCGATCAGCAGCAACATCATCCGCGAACACGGCGGGATGGTCGAAGCGAAAAACCTTGAACAATCAGGAGCATCTTTCCTAATAACCTTACCAGTACAAAAACCAGAATATGTCTGACGAAACAAAAAACAAAATCCTTTACATCGATGATGAAGAGGCGAGTCTGATCGGGTTTAAAAGCATCTTTCGGGATACTTATAATGTGTACACTGCAAAATCGGCCGAGGAAGGCTATGAGATCATGAAAAAAACCGACATCGACCTGGTCATCTCCGACCAGCGGATGCCGGGGATCACCGGGGTGGAATTCCTGCAGAAAATCCGGGTCGAATATCCCGAAACCGTACGCATGCTGATTACCGGTTATTCCGACATCGATGCAGTGATCAAATCGATCAACGGCAGCATGATCACCTACTATTTCAACAAGCCCTATGAGGAGAACGACATGCGTCTCATCATGGACAACTCGCTCGAAAAGAAGAAGCTGATCAAACAAAATAAGGAACTCTACGAAACATTGCAACAACTGGTTCAGGATCTGGAACAAAATCAGGAGATCCTCAAAGAGGAAATAGAAAGAAGGAAGGAAGCCGAACAGGAACTCCTGGTAGCCCGCGACAAGGCCGAGGAATCTTCCCGGTTGAAGTCATCGTTATTGGCAAACATGAACCACGAGTTCCGCACGCCCATGAACAGCATCCTCGGGTTTTCGGAGCTGATGAAATACACCGAATCGATAGAGGAGGTCAGAACCATGGCAAATATGGTCAACACCTCAGGTAAGAGGTTGTTAAAAACCCTGAACAGCATGGTAGACCTGGCCGTTTTTGAAGCTGATAAAAAGCCGCCCGACATGGAGATGATCAACCTCAGCGAGATGGCGGAGCAGATTACCAATGATTTCCGGGATCTTGCATTAAGAAAGAACCTGGCCGTTGAGGTGTCAGTGCCACCTGGGATTCTGACCTGCTTTAACCGGTCGTTCGCCAGCCTGATCCTTACCAATCTGATCGATAATGCCATCAAATTCACCCACAAGGGATCAATTCAGGTCCGGGTGAAAAAAGAGACTGGCGAAACATCCGGGTTTGCCGTGTTTGAGGTTAGTGATACAGGCATCGGGATCGCTCCCGAGTTTCACACCCAGGTATTTGATGATTTCAGGCAGGTCAGTGAGGGGCAGGGACGCTATTACGAAGGGCTGGGGATCGGACTTTCCCTGTGTAAACGGATACTGACCCGGCTTCAGGGCGAAATATCTTTACATAGTGTTCCGGATCAGGGAACCACGTTTACCGTTCGCTTCCCGGAAATCATGACCAGGGAATCGCAGACTGAACCAAACGGGCATGATACGTGGGAGATGAAGGAACCCGTTCCCGCTGTCGTTACTCAGGAGGAGCAAAAACCCTTACTTACAGCCCTCGTCGTGGAAGATAACGAATACAATGTAGAACTGTTGGAGATGTACCTGGAGGGTACTTTCAGGATCGAGAAGGCTTACAATGGGGAATCTGCCGTTAGAATGGCCCATGAAAAATACTACGATGTCATCCTGATGGATATCAACCTGGGAACCGGGATCGACGGGGTGGAGGCGCTGAAACAGATCCGGGAACTGGAATCCAATGCCACCGTCCCGTTCATTGCCGTAACCGGATTTACCAGTATGGAGGACAAAAAGCGACTCTTCGCAGAAGGCTTCAACGCGTTTCTGCCGAAACCTTTTACCCGAACCATTTTGTTATCATCAATCAGTAAAGTCCTGGACAAATAAGACCAATCTGAGCTTAACTGAATGCGTATGAACGAATTGGTGACAGCCACTACCCGCAAATTCACCGAGGCCATTTTAGATACCGACCGGGAACGCGCACTACAGGCCGTGCAATATGCGGTCGATCAGGGATTGATGCCCGAAGATGTGGTCTTCAGGGTGGTTATCCCGACCATCGACAGGATGGTCAGGTCGATCAGCGAAAATTTCGGAGCAAGCCTGGCCCAGCATTTTATAACCTCACAGATTGCTGCCGAGGTCACCGAACAAATGATCCCGAAATTTAAGCAGAGAAAAAACATAATCGGTCACGTGGTTATCGGAACCTCCCAGGGTGACTTTCACGGGCTTGGAAAAAGAATAGTTACAGGTTGTCTGAAAGCCATGACCATCGATGTGACCGATCTCGGGCTGAACGTCTCCCCGCAACGGTTTGTCGAAGCTGCAATTGACGGGAAGGCGCAGGTGATCGGGATCTCGTCGATGATGATCCATACGGCAAGAGGAGAAAATGGTTGTCTCGGGGTCCGGAAGATCCTGCAGGATACCGGGATGGAGCATAAAATTAAAATCATCGTGGGCGGAGCCCCATACCGTTACGATCATGAACTGTATAAAATGGTTAAGGCCGATGCCTGGGCCGACAACGGCATTGAAGCGGGGGAGGTGATATCAAAACTAATTCGGGAGGCAACATCATGATCACGGGAATGGAACGTTTAACGGCTGCCGTTAATGGAACCACTTCAGACCGGATCCCGGTATTCTGCAACCTGATCGACCAGGGAGCAAGAGAGCTGGGAATGCCGTTGAAACAATATTTCTCGAAAGGGGAATATGTTGCCGAAGCCCAGCTCAGAATGCGCGAAAAGTACGGATATGATAACGTCTGGAGCCTCTTCTATGTGGGAAAGGAAGCCGAGTTGCTGGGATGCCGGCGGATCATCTTTGCTGCGGAAGGATCACCCAACGTGGGCGAAATGATCCTGAAAAACTACGACGATATTCATAAATTGCAGGTTCCCGACGATCTGACTGGTCATCCGGCTTTTAAAGAACCTTTGAAATGCCTGAAAATTCTGAGAAAAGAAGTGGGCGGCAGGTATCCGATCTGCGCCTATGTCACGGCATCCATGACCCTCCCGGCCATGCTGATCGGGATGGAAAAATGGATGGAATTGTTCCTCCTCGGGCCGGCAGAAGTACGCGATGAACTGTTGACCAAATGCTCCGATTTTTTCCGGAAAGAAATTGAAGCCTACCGGGCTGCCGGCGCCGATATTCTGGTTTATGCCAACGCCTTCGGATCGACCGATTTTATTCCCATGAACCTGTTCCGCGAAAGGTCGCTCTATTGGATGAAACGCGACCTGCAACCGGGCGGAACAAATGGACTGGTATATTACTGCGGGGGAGCCAGGATGAATCCGGTGATCGACCAGGTAATTGAACAACTGGGAATATCAACGTTTTACCTCAGCCCGCTCGATGACCTCGCCGAAGGCAAAAAAATCATCAACGGCCGGGCATTGACCTGCGGCGTGATTAACGATATCAAACTGATCGATTGGTCAAAGGAGGAGATCAGAACGGAGGTCAAACGAATGCTTGCGGCCGGTATGCCCGGCGGGAAATTTCTTTTCGGAACGCTGGTCATGCCGTATGCCATCCCGGAAGAGAATATCAGAACCATGCTCGAAGCAGTTTATGAAACAGGCAGTCAATGAAACCGGAAAACACGACCCAAAACGATAAACTGCTTCTGATCAGTTGCGGGATCCTGAAAAAAGAGATCGCCTTCCTGATCCGGAAAAACAACTGGCCGGTAGAACCGCGGTTCCTCGATTCCTCTCTCCATATCGATTTTGAAAAACTGTCAGGATCTCTGAATGCCGCCCTCAGCAAATATAAAACCCGCGAAAAGATCGTCTTTTACGGCGCCTGCCACCCCCTGATGGAACGGATTCTGGAGAATTCAAAGACCATCCGGTCGAAGGGTCAGAATTGCGCCGAAATGCTTTTGGGGAAAACAATTTTTAACAGGGAACTTGCCGGAGGAGCCTATTTTTTGCTGGAAGACTGGGCATTACGCTGGGATGAGATCATCCGTAAGACTTTCGGAAACACTCCGGAAATAATCAAAGATATTTTCAAAGGCGACCGATCTGTTATCCTCGCCCTTCGAACCCCCTGTTCCGGAAATTTTGAAGCACAGGCATTACACGCGGGCCAAACGGTTGGTTTGCCGGTCAAATGGATGGATGTTTCACTGGATAACCTTGAATCGGTTTTAAAGCAAACCATTTTTTTAAAACTCGGGAACCGATGAGCACGGAAATGGTGACAATCGAAAGAGAAGAACTTGATAATCTGAGGAAACGTGTTGAAAAGCTTGCCCTCGAGAAGTCATATCTTCAGTTGATCGCCGACCTCGTGACCCGGATCAGTTCGGGTACCGGGCTTGAAAACACCATCGATAACCTTCTTTTGACCGTAATGGATAACATTGGCGGCTCCAACGTGGCCATCTATTATACCCTCGACCGGGAATATTTTTATGCCGACGTTTTCGGGAAAAGATTACGGCTGACCAAAATCGATGATCCCGATGTTCAAAAAGTACTGGAAACCCGTGAGCCGGTCGAATCAAAGGATGATATCAGTAAAACCCACATGACCACACCGGGACTGAAAAATGCCATCACCTGGACCTTTCCGTTGCTGGCCGCCAAGGAGATCATCGGGGTCTTCAAAATTGAGAATATCGTGATTTCGGTTTCAGATGTTAAAAAGCTGTTAAACCTTTTCTTCAATTATGTTGCGCTGATCCTGTATAATGAAATAAACAGCTTCTCCAAACTCAAAGAAACTCACGAACAACTCAGGATCAGTCATGAACAATTGCGGTTGTCGGAAGAACGCTACCGTTCAACGCTCGACACGATGCTGGAGGGGTGTGTTCTGGTCGGACATGATTGGACATTTTTGTATGTGAATGAAGCAAATGCGCTCCAGGCGCGGATGAAAAGGGAAGAGATGACAGGAAGGAAAATTCAGGAGTTGTTCCCCGGAATCGAACAGACCAACATCTTTGCCACCTATAAAAAGTGCATGGATGAACGATTTCCCGTCCGTGTCGAATCTTCCTATGCATTCCCCGACGGTTCCGTTGCCTGGTTTGAAGTACGTATCGAACCGGTTCCCGAAGGAATCTTTCTGCTGACCCTTGAAACGACCGACCGCAAGAGAGCGGAACTTGATCTGATGGAAAGCCAGGAGAAATTTCTTCAGTTGCTGAATTCCACGGCCGAGGGGATATATGGTATCGACAGAGATGGAAATTGTACCTTCTGCAATAATTCCGCGGTAAAAATATTGGGCTATCCGGACTATCACGATATCATCGGGAAAAATATGCACCATCTTATCCACCATACAAGAAAGGATGGCACTCCGTTCCCGGTTGATGCGTGCGAGATTTTTAAAGCATTTCGCGAAGGGGTCGAAACGCACGTCACCGATGAGGTTCTCTGGAAGGCCGACGGAAGCAGCTTCCCGGCCGAATACTGGTCGTATCCCATTATTCATGATGGTAAGATCAAAGGCGCCGTGGTCACCTTTTTTAATATCAGCGAACGGCTGAAATCGGAAGAACAACTGCGGAGAAGCGAAGAAAAGTACCGTCTGATCACTGAAAATTCGGCCGATGTGATCTGGATCTTAAACCTGTCGCGCGAAAGGTTTACCTATATCAGCCCCTCGGTCATCCACCTCCGTGGCTATACCCCGGCAGAAGCCATGGCCCAGTCGATGGATGAATCACTGGAGCCGGAATCACTGGAGCTGGTTCGGCGCGGACTTGACATTGCCATCCCCGAATTTCTCAAACACAGGAATTCTGCCCTGACCCGCCAGTTGAACGAAGTCAGGCAATCCTGTAAAGATGGTTCGGTCATCTGGGTTGAAGTTGCCACACAAATACAATTCAATGCCGCCGGTGAAATTGAAGTACTGGGTGTCAGCAGGAATATCGACAATCGGAAGAAAATGGAGTTCGAAATGCAAAAGAATGCCAAGGAACTCCGCGAACTGGTTGCCACACGCGATAAGTTCTTCTCAATCATAGCCCACGACCTGAAGAGTCCGTTCAACTCCATTTTCGGATTTACCGACTTCCTGATTCAGGAATTCGGGACGATGGACCAGCATCAGGTTACCACATTGCTGATGAAAATTGCCTCCTCATCGAAGCAGGCCTATGCATTGCTTGAAAACCTGCTCATCTGGGCCAATTTACAGACCAGCAGGATCACCTTTCAGCCCGCGGTGATGAATTTGAAGGAGCAGTTGATGGAGACGCTCCCGGTTGTCGAAGGACAGGCAATGCGAAAAGATATTGCCATCACGGTCGAGATTCCCGACGGCCTCCGGGTGGTTGCGGATCATAACATGGTCGACACCATCGTGCGGAACCTGGTATCCAACGCCATCAAGTTTACCCCGCGGGGCGGAAGCATTTTTGTTAAAGCATCCCGACAAAACGGAATGGTGGAGGTTGCCATCCGCGATACCGGAATCGGGATCCCGGCCGAAAGACGATCTCAGATTTTCTCCATTGATAATAAAATCAGCACACCCGGCACCGACAAGGAGAAAGGAACCGGTCTGGGCTTGATCTTGTGTAAAGAATTCGTTGTTAAGCAGGGCGGGGAGATCCGCGTCGAAAGTGAAGAGGGAAAGGGAAGCACCTTCAGGTTTACCCTCCCGTCAGGTACCTAACTAATTTGGATATGAGCGAACCAAAAAAGGGTCAACATCCGTCGAAGGAGGTGATCGAAACGGGAGACCCCGGGAATAAATCCGCTGAACATAAATTCTGTGAGGAGGCGCTTGAACGGATGTATGATCTTTTGCAAACGACCCAGCAACTCGCCAAAATAGGAGGATGGGAGTGGGATATCGATACGGAGACGATGATATGGACACCCGAGACCTACCGGATCCATGATTTTAACCCGGTAACTTTCCAGGTCAGGAATCAGGATCTTATTGATGCAAGCATCCAATGTTACCTGCCCTCCGACCGGGAAACAATCCTGACCGCATTCAAAAAGTGCTGTGAACAGGGGATTCCGTACGACCTGGAATTCCCCTTCATTACAGCGACGGGACGCCATATCTGGATCCGGACCATCGGCCGCCCGATTTTTAAGAACGGATCGGTTGCAAGGGTTTCGGGAAATATCATCGATATTACCGAACAGAAACGCAAGGATGAAGCGTTGCAGTTATCGGAGATGAAGTACCGCGCTATAATGGATCAGGCGGTCGAGATGATCTTCCTCCACGACATGAAAGGCAATATCATCGAAGTCAATCAGGCTGCTGTCAACCGTACCGGATATTCAGCCGAAGAGCTCCTGAAAATGTCATTCCGCGACCTGGAGCCCGGAGCCCGGGAACGAATGAAGGATCGATCCGTCGAGGACGAGCTGGGAAAAATCAAACATGAAACGCTGGAAGTTGTTCACCGACATAAAGACGGAACCCTTTATCCGGTCGAAGTCAGCGCCGGAAAAATTGAACTGGGCGACACAGCGTATATTTTGGCGTTGATCAGGGATATTTCGGCACGAAAAAAAGTGGAGCAGGCACTTCGCGAAAGCGAACAACATGCCAGAGCGCTGATAGCGGCGATCCCCGACATGATATTTCAGGTGAATGCCGACGGCGTTTTCCTGAGTTATAAAGCAGCAAAAGACGATCTTTACCTGACGCCGGAAATGTTTATCGGACGCAGCATTTCGGAGGTCATGCCGGCATGGTTCGCAGAACTGACCATGCAGAAGATCCGGGAAACCCTGAAGGGCCAATTCATTCAGATCTATGAATATGAACTTCCCATTCCCGGTAAGGAGATCGAACAGTTTGAATGCCGCATGGTTCCCTATTCTGAGAGCGAGATTGTAGCGATTATCCGAAACATTACGGATAAGAAAATCATACTACGAAAACTTTTTGAAAGCGAAACCAATGCCCGGGCCATCATGGAATCGACCGACGATTTTATAATCCTGCTCAACCGGGAAGGAACTGTCCTCGATACCAATGAGGCCCATGCCCGCAGGATGCAAATGACCCGGGAAGAAATGGTGGGGAAGAATCTCTTTGATTTCTTACCGGCCGCAATTGCCGAAAAGCGATTAACCCTTATCCGTCAGTCGCTGGATACCGGAAAGATAATCCACGGAGAGGATGTACGCAATGGAATGTACAACGAATATGTGATTTACCCGATCCATTACCAAAATGAGACCACCGACAAGGTAGGCGTTTTTTCAAGGGATGTCACCCGGCAACGTCAAACCCTGGAAGCCCTCAGGTGCAGTGAAACCCGTTACAGGGAACTCAATAGGATGAAGGATAAATTCCTCTCAATAATCGCCCACGACCTCAAGAATCCCTTCAATGCCATCATCGGGTTCAGTGATGTATTAAAGGAACGAATTGAAGAGAAAGATTATCAGGAGGTGGGCAAGTACGCGGGTATCATCCATGAATCATCGAACCGTATCCTCGATCTGCTGACCAACCTCCTCGATTGGTCCCGATCCCAGACCGGCAAGATGGACTTTAATCCTGAATACCTGGACTTAACGCGGCTGATAGGTGATGTGGCTTCGCTGCTGGAGGATTCGGCGCACCAGAAATCGATAACCGTCGTGAATAACATTACCCGGAAGTACATCGTCAGTGCGGATGGACCTATGATCAGCACTGTTGTGCGTAACCTGATCTCCAATGCCGTCAAATTTACGAAACCGGGAGGCGCCGTCACCATAACTGCTGAGCAAACCCCGGCTGACGTTATCGTAACAATCCGGGATACGGGTGTGGGAATCGACCAGGCATCACTGGGAAAACTTTTCCGCATCGATGAAAGTTATTCTACCTATGGAACCGCGAAAGAAAAAGGAACCGGCCTCGGACTGATCCTTTGTAAGGAATTTATCGATAAACACGGCGGAAAGATATGGGCCAAAAGCGAAGCCGGAAGCGGAAGCGCTTTCAGTTTTTCCCTGCCCGTTCAATGATCAATTACCGCCCTGTTGAGTCGTACCCGTATTTTGATTTTCCACTGTAGGAGCAGGTATCTTTTTTCCTCGAAATCCAATCGGAAAAAGCGTTAAATTTGTAACAACAGGTCAGCGACCAATGGGGCGCTGTAATTGGTTTTTATTTTTGATTAAAATTCGCTTACTGAACTCAATATGGCTATCAGAATCGGGATAAACGGACTGGGAAGGATCGGGAAGCTGGTTTTCAGACTTGCCGCTGCGACACCGGAGATTGAAATTGTTCACCTCAACGACGCGATGGATGTGCCGCTCTTGGCGCATCTTATAAAGTATGATAGTGTTCATGGCAGGATTTTGGGATCGATTGCACCGGGCCGGGGATTTTTACTGGTCGACGGCAGGAAAATCCCCGTCACCTCGGGCATGCATCCTTCGGCAATTCCCTGGGATACCTCCGGGGCAGAGGTGATCGTTGAATCGAGTGGCCTCTTTAAAACCCGTCCGGAACTTGAACAGCATTTCAGGGGAAGTGTCCGCAAAGTGATCCTATCCTGTCCCCCCGGCGACGAGCTGATCGACCGTACCGTTGTCATGGGGATCAACCACCACCAGCTCCTTCGTACCGACCGGATCATTTCGAATACATCGTGCACAACCAACTGCGTCGCGCTGATGCTCAAAGTCCTGCATGACTCCTTTGGCGTGAAAAAGGCTTTTATGAATACCGTACATCCTTATACCAACAACCAATCAACCCTCGACGGGCCGCATGATGATTTCCGGCGTGCCCGGGCCGCAGCGGTGAACCTTATTCCCACCACGACAAGCGCGATACGCTCGGTAGCATTGGTCATGCCCGAGATGACCAACGTGTTCGACGGCTTCGCGACACGTGTTCCCGTGCCCGACGGTTCCTTCGTCGAACTGACTGCCCTTTTGAACAATCCTGTAACCGCTCCCATGATCCGTGAAGCCTTTTTAAATCAGGCCCGGATGCAGCTTAAAGGATACCTGGAATATTGTAGCGATCCCATCGTTTCAAGCGATATCATCAATAACCCGCATTCGGCCATTTTCGATGCCCTGAGTGTTAAAGTCCTCGGCGGCGATTTCGTTCAGGTGCTGGCCTGGTATGATAACGAAAGCGGTTACTCCAACCGGATCATCGACCTTTTAAAGCATATCGCGACCCTGTAATTAAACTAAACGATCATGAACCCCGGATTGCAATCGACCGCACTGGAAATAAACCTGGCACATACCAGGGATTTGATAATCGACATACCTGAGGAGCATCAATGGTTTATCAGCCTTTCTGACAATTACTATGGAATTCATAAGCGCTCAGAAGATTTTTTCAATGAGTTCCACCATCCCTATTCCAATCACGCTGATGTCGTAGGACAAATTCCGGCAATTTTCATTGGCGACTTATGGTTCTACCGGGCGCTTCCCGAAGCGGTCAGAGCGCTTGATGCGGAATGCAATATCATTTCCACCCTGCTCCGGGAAGAATTGGAGCCGCGGCTCAAGGAACAACTGGTTTACACACTCCTGAAACTGATCGAAAACCTTTCGACTGACCCCGTCCTCTTCAAACAGACGATCGAACACGCAATCAGTGTATTAGAAGAAAACATCGGCGCCAGCACGGAAAGTTGCATTGCCAACCTGGGAATTTTCTTTACAAGCCTTGATAAACTTTCTGAAGATCCTGCGGTTTCGTCCCGAATCCTGACAATGGTCCGCGAAATCGCTATAAAAAATCTCGATTTCTGGGAGTCGTCCACAAAAATAGAAACGTGGTACGGATCAAAGCAGAAAATATTCGGTGATCAGTACTCCAATCAAATCCTGCAATTGGGAAAACCTTTTTTCGATGTTCAGCGACAAAAGCTTGCTGACGCCGGAAATTGGAATGAAGTAGTGAAGGTTTCGCTTACCTACACCGATATCGCCACGGCATTCAGGAAATTTACCGGGAATTTTGAAAAAGCAATCGAAAAACTTCACTATCTGTTTTTCCTTCTTCACCTCCCGGGAATGGTACATCAACGGGATTACCTGCTCTGGGACCTGAACCGTGTGATTCGCGATATCGGTAAGGAACTTACGGAAGATCAGATACTCGTATCAATCGACAACCTTTTTCAGCTCTTTGAGGAATTTCGGCAGCACCATGTAGGTACCGTACTCGATTCGGTATTGACCCTGGGTAAAGAGATCATGAACAGCGACAACCTTTCCCTGATCCGCTATTTTGAGAACAAGCTCATCCGGATGGGGTTCGTTACTCCGGGCGTGGTGTACCTTACCGACAACTGGCAGCTTCATGTCGACCGCAACCACATCAAGAATATTCGTGTATGGCTCGAACTGATCGAGTACTCCCCCGAGGTCATGAAAAGACTGCTGTCGGCGCTTATCATCAACCTGAGGATGGGCGGAATCTTTATCTTTGATACCGATCTGTTCCAGCGTGATGTGACCCGGTTGCTCAACTCCGACATCGCGCCTATCTTTAAAAGGATCAAACAGCTCACACGGATTTTTCCGGTATATTTCAACGAGATCGGAGCCGAAGGTGAACTCCGTGAGGTGACCACAACACTTGATGAAATATCACAGCGGGCCGACAAGCTGATCCATTTCCTGCGAAAGCAGATCCATACCGAAGGCAATAATTCGCACATTCTGATATGCCTGGAGATCCTTAACTTCTGGAAAGATCCGAACCTCGATCTTTTGAAACCATTGGTGCCGGCCGATGTGATCGAGAGTATCGATCTGTCAGGTGAGTGGGTACAGGGAGTTCATGAGGTTGTAAGCGCCCTGTGTGAAAAAGGCAACCTCTCGGTAAAACAACTTTCGGAACTTGAATCCGAAGCGGTTGAGACGATGCTCAACGAACTGGACAGCGCAAAAGACCAGGACATCCGGAGGGTCCGCCTCCTGATCAGGCTTTACAAGCTACTGAAAGAAAAGTACTCCTTCGAGACCATCAACATAGCGGCGATCCTCAACCGGTACAATTTTTTCAGCCCTGCCGAAGTGGACGATCTGACCCGATACCTTGATCAGTCGGACGATGAGCAGGCGCTCCGCCTGATTTTTCGCTTCATGGACCGGCTCAACCAGATCATCTTCGACCCGGTGACCAGTCAGGGATGGGAAAACATCTACCACAAACGGCATATCGCATTCGGGATCCCATCGATGTACGGCGAATACCACGAAAAAAAATTTGAAGCGCTCGGGGTGACCTTTCGCCTCGAAGGCATCGCCACCGTACTGATGGAACGCATCATTGCCAAGCTCAACACCGATTATATTACCGCGAAAACCCTCAAAAGCATTTATTCGACCCTCGAATTATTGCGCCAGGGGCTGGAACTCGACGGGATTCCCGATCAGGGCTTCAATTCCAACCTTCAGATGTTGCAGTACAGCCTGACCTCGGGCAGTTTCACAATCGGTCAGTATCTCAACATCTTCCAGTTCATGGGCGAAAGCGTAAAAGAGATCATCAGCCATTACTTCATGAGTTCGTACGATGAACTTCTGAAGGTGATCATCCCGCAAATCTTTCCCGATGAAACAAATCTGGACCAGAAATCGGTAAGCAAATTCATCCATAAAAAATCGGAAGCATTCTTCCGCGATCTGCTCTCATCAGCCTTCCTCATTCAATCGCTCGACAACTTCATCGGCAAAGTGCTCAACAGCCTGCGTAACATGGCTGATCATTTTACGCCGGAGGATATACGCAGCATCATGTCGTACGATCCCGATGTGGTAATCAGCCCCTTCAACATAGCCGATCCGCGAATCGACAGCCAGATTTTCCTGGGATCAAAGGGCTTTTTCCTGAAGAAACTCTATCTGCAGGGCTATTCCGTCCCCCCCGGTTTTATCATCACTACCGAGGTCTTTCGCCGGAAGGATTCCATTACCAAACATCCCTCGCTGCATGCCGAAGTCGATAACATGATCGACAGGTATATACGAGAAATAGAGATCCTGTCGCACCGGGAGTATGCCAACCCGCTGAACCCGCTCTTGTTGTCGGTACGGTCGGGATCCGCCATCTCGATGCCCGGAGCCATGAATACCTTTCTGAATGTAGGGCTTAATGATGAGATCACGGAGGTTCTCAGCCAACAGCATAACTTTGGCTGGACCTCGTGGGATTGTTACCGGCGATTGCTTCAGACCTGGGGTATGTCGTTCGGAATTGACCGGGATGTATTTGATCAGATCATGATCGATTACAAGCAGAAGTACGACATCAGCCGCAAGATCGACTTTCCGCCGCCCATCATGCGCGAGATCACTTACGCATACAAGGATGTACTGAAGGAAAGAAACGTTCCCTTCGAGCAGGATCCCTGGTTACAGGCAAGGCAGGCGATCATTGCGGTATTCAATTCATGGGACAACACGCGGGCAAAGGTGTACCGCAACCACCTCCAGATCGCCCACGAGTGGGGAACTGCCGTGATCGTGCAGCAGATGGTTTTCGGAAATATTCACCGCGAATCGGGATCGGGCGTGGTATTTACCTGCGATGTGATGCAAAATTCACCGGGGATCCATCTGAACGGCGATTTTTCATTTCTGAGCCAGGGTGAAGATATCGTTGCAGGATTGGTAAATACCCTTCCCGTAAGTGAAGCCCAGCGGAATAAATACTACCAGAAAAGCCCCTTCTCCCTTGAAAGCGCCTTTCCGAAGATCTTTGAGAAACTGAATAACTTTGCCCACGAACTGCTCGAAAAACACGATTTCGGCCATCAGGAGATCGAGTTCACATTTGAAACCGCGAACCCCGAAGACCTTTACATTTTACAGGTGAGAGACCAGTCGGTGACCAAGCCCGAAAAGAAGGTGGTGTTCGCCGTTCCACCGCAGAAAATGAAACAGGTTGGCACCGGTATCGGGATCGGCAACCGGGTCGTAAATGGATTTCTTGCTTTCGACCTGGAAGATATCCGGGCAATAAAAGCTAAATTTGAAGACGGTCAATGCATCCTTGCCCGTCCCGACACGGTTCCCGACGATATAGAGATGATCTTTGAATGCGACGGACTGCTGACCGGCAAAGGCGGGGCCACCTCTCATGCCGCGGTTACCGCCTCAAGCCTGGGTAAAGTTTGCGTGGTCAATTGCACGGAACTCAGGGTAAACGAAAAAGAAAAGACATGCCGCATCAACGATACCGTGTTCAGGGCATTCGACAAAATTGCGCTGGACGGGCCGCTTGGCATCATTTACCAGGGTAATTATCCGATCCGGAAACAGGAATTCTGAACCTAACCAAAACAATAGATATCATGGAAATTTCACTAAAAGAGAAAAAACTGTTGGGCATCAACGGTTTGGGTCGCATCGGAAAACTGACATTATGGTACCATCTGCAGTCGCGCTGCTTCGAAGGTATCGTGATCAACGTAGGCCGGGAAGTCGGTAAAAGCCTCGATGATGTGATTCATACCATCAGTACGGACTCAACCTATGGCACACTCGATCATTTCCTTCACGGATTTTCCGGAAAGAAATGCCAGATTACAGTGATTGATGCCACTGATGGTATGCTGGATGTGGATGGATTCCCGGTAAAAATTTTAAGAAAAGAACGGTTGCCCCGCAATATCGGATGGGCCCGCGAAGGCGTTCAAACGGTAGTCGATTGCACGGGAAAATTTCTGGATCCGACCATACCGGCCGATGATCCAAAAGGAAGTCTCCGGGGCCACCTCGAAGCCGGCGCGCGAAATGTGATCGCCAGCGCCCCGTTTAAGATCAAAGATAAATCCTACAAGGATTCCGGCGAATATCCAACCCTGATTTATGGCATTAACCACCTCGACTTCCGGCCGCACCTGCACCATGTGGTTTCAGCGGCAAGCTGTACCACCACAGGGCTGGCCCATATGATGAAACCCCTGCTCGAAGACGTGGAAACCAAACGGATCCTCACCGCATCCATGTCGACGGTTCATGCTGCAACCAACACCCAGAGTGTGCTTGATGCGGTTCCCTCAACCGGAACTTCCGATCTGAGGAAAAACAGGTCGGTATTCAATAACATCATTTTATCTTCCACAGGAGCGGGAAAAGCGCTGGAGATGGTGCTGCCGCAAATAGCAAACATCGGATTCATGGCCGATTCGGTGCGCATCCCGACCAATACCGTTTCCCTGATTTCGCTCAATATTACCTTCGATTCACGGGTTGATGAACGCGGAGAACCGGTAATCAGCGGCGCATACATCAACGACCTCTACCGCCGGGCTACCCGGGGATCCCAGCAGGGATTGCTTCACTTCAGCGAAAAACAGAATGTATCGTCCGACCTGATGGGATTTCCTGCCGCCGTGGTCATCGAAGGACACGAAACCCATACCCGGACCGGATTTCTTCCGTTGCCTGCCGCATTGCTTCACTCCCTGGGAATTAAAGAAGACCGCGACGTGAACCTTCCGGTAACCCATGCCAAGATCTTCGGATGGTACGACAACGAATTCGGAAGCTATGTACGGTGCCTGGGAAAGCTGACCGAACACATTGAAACTACGACCCGTTGACCCGGGGGATTTGCTGACGTGTGACCGGGCCGGTAAATATTTTGTAATCCCAAAACCCAAAACAATGAAAACAAAATTGACATTTTTAAGGAGTTTTGCAGGACTCCTGATGTTGCTCTGCTCAGGCCTGGCGTCAGCTCAGTGGAATACCAATACCAGTGTGAACATGCTGATTTCGGGATTGCCAACCGCCGATTTGCAGTCGGTTCCCACATCCGACGGAAAGACATGGATCGCCTATTATCATATGAATTCCGGCAATTACGACATGCGGGCCCAGCTCATTGATGCCGACGGCTATAAGCTCCTTGGAGCCGATGGTGTTCTGGTGAGTAACCTGGCATCGGGATCGGCGACTTTTGTTTTTAATGTCTGTGTCGACGCCTCCAACAACCTGGTCATCGGATTTCAACATGAAGGAACCGGAATCATGAGCGCCGTGGTTCATAAAATCTCCCAAACCGGAGCGCAACTCTGGGGCGCAGGAGGGATTATCCTCGGCGGCGGTATGGTTCCCTATCCCGCCTTGCTTTCAACAGGCGAGATTGTTGTGACCTGGAATTCCGATAACGGAAACACCCTGAACATCCAAAAGATAACCAACAGCGGATCACTGGCATGGACCGCCCCCGTTGTGGTCACCGTAGGAACCTCCACCACCACCCGCGGTCAGTTGATCGGTAACCTGGCAGGTAAATTTACCATGGTGTATCAGAAGATGGGTTACGGCGTGTCGACCACACTCTATGCGCAAATGTTCAATCCGAACGGAACCCCCGTCTATGCCCCGCTTCAGATCTGCAACCAGACTACCAGCGCCGCCCGGTACTATTCGATCGTTGCAGATGGCGATGTGACCTACTTCGGATATTACAGCTCCAACGGCTTTAGGTTCAACTCCTTTCTCCAGCGGATCGACCCGGGCGGAACCATCCCCTGGGGAATGAACGGCTCAGCCTTCAACACCAATGTGAATACCTACGACGATTACCAGATGTATACCATGATCAACCTCTCCGGAGCATCAAACTATGTCTGGTCTGTATGTAGCTTCAGCGACTACAACCAGAATCAGTACGGGATCTATGTGCAGAAATTTCTGAAAACGACCGGCGCCCGGCAGTTTACCGATAATGCCAAGGTAGTCTATGCCATCGGTCCAAACAGCAATCGGCCTGAGGGTAATCTGGCCCTGGTGAACGACAATCCCATGTTTATGTTTGCGGATGTGAATGATAAGATCTATGTGACCCGACTCGATGCCAACGGTAATTTTGCCTGGGCGGGAAACCAGGTAGAGATCAGTTCTACCACGGCATCGACAGGAACTCCAAAGATGCGGTACGGTTTCACCCCCGACGGCCCCAACCGTTGCGCGGGCATCTGGACCGAAAACCGCACCGGCTCATACATGGGTTATGCCCAGGGCATTTCGGTCGGGGGCCTGGTCGGCCTGGTCGTTGCTACCCAGGGTAGTGTCCCTCCAACCATCACGACGAGCGGAGGCACCCTACAGATGGTTGCGACTGTGTTTCCGCTGACCGCCAACCAAAATGTCACCTGGAGCATCGTCCCGGTAACGGGGAACGCTACGATCAGTACTAACGGACTGGTCACCGCAACCGGCAACGGAACCGTGTATGCCAAAGCAGTGGCTGTGCAGGATGTGACTGTGAAGGATTCGCTTTTAATCACCATCAGCGGACAAATCATTGTGAATCCGGTCGTGGTGACCAATGCCGCTTCCAATATCTTGCTGACCAGCGCTACCCTTAACGGATCGGTTACTGCCAACCTCTATCCGACCACGGTAACCTTCGACTGGGGGCTGAACACGAGTTACGGAAACTCCCTGGCGGCAACTCCTCCCACGGTTACGGGATACGCACCTGTTGCCGTCTCTGCCAACCTTTCCGGACTTACCTCCAATGTTACCTATCACTACCGTTGTGTTGGTGTCAGTACGGCAGGGACCTTTTACGGGGCCGATCAGACCTTTACTCCCGGTTGTCCGACCATCGCGGCAGCCGGAGCGATCACGGGCCCGGCAAGCGTGTGTATCAATGCCACCGGCAAAGCCTATTCCATTGCCCCGATCACCAATGCTACCGGTTATACCTGGTCGGTTCCTGCCGGTGCAACCATCACAAGCGGTCAGAATACCACCAGCATCGTGGTCAACTTCAGTTCAACCAGCGGCAACGTTTCGGTGTACGGAACGAATTTCTGTTCCAGCGGAACCCCGTCCAATCTGCCGGTTACCGTGAGCCCACCGCCGGTTCCTTCGATTACGGGATCTGCCACAGCCTGCCAGGGCGGTGCAAATGCCACTTACACGACCGAATCGGGCATGACTGTCTATACCTGGAGCGTGTCGCCGGGAGGCTCCATCGTGATCGGCACAGGTACCAACCAGATCCAGGTTTCGTGGAATGCCTCCGGCCCGCAGTGGGTGTCGGTTAACTATACCAGCACCGCGGGATGCGCGGCAACAACCCCGTCGACCTTCAGTGTCACGGTCGACCCCCTCCCGTCAACAGCCGGAAGTATCACCGGAACTGCCGCGGTATGCGGCGGAGCCACCGGTGTGAGTTATTCGGTAGCCCCCGTCACCAATGCTGTTTCCTACATCTGGACCCTGCCTTTGGGAGCCTCCGTTACCGCCGGCTATAATACCAACGCCATTACCGTCAGCTTTGCCGCAAATGCCTCTTCAGGACCCATCACCGTGCAGGGTAACAACTTGTGCGGATCGGGTCCGGCATCCCCGCCTTTCCAGGTTACCGTCACCCCGTTGCCTTCCGACCCCGGTACCATCGAAGGACCGGACCAGGTTTGCGAGGACGCTTCGGGGATCATCTATTCGATTGCTCCTATCACCGCGGTTACCGACTACCACTGGACTGTTCCATCCGGTGCCTTCATCGTGAACGGAGCCAATACCAATGCAATAACCGTCGACTTCGGACCGGCTGCCCTTTCGGGAAATATTACAGTATATGGCAGCAACAGTTGCGGCGACGGCGCCGTTTCGACCCTTCCCGTATCACTGAACCCGGTTCCTCCTGCTCCGGTTATCACCGCGGCAGGACCGGTGCTTTCGAGCAATACGGCCGACGGAAACCAGTGGTATTTCAATGGTTCCCTGATCCCGGGAGCCACAACCCAGCAATATACCGCCACCGCGATCGGATGGTACTGGGATGTGGTCAACCTGAATGGTTGCAGTTCCGACACCTCCAACAATATATACATGACCGTGATCGGAATGGATGAACCAACAGATCAAAAGGTCCGGATCTATCCGGTTCCGACAAGTGGGATTTTCACCGTGTCGCTGTCCGGCCGGCCGGAGTCGGACTGTGAAATAGAGGTCTGCGATGTCAGGGGAATTTCAGTGTTCAGAAAGACTTATAAACCATCCACTCCGGGAACTGACCTTGTGATCGATATCACCAGGGCTGCTCCGGGATGCTATTTCGTCAGGATCCGGACCGGTCAGGATTGGTTTGTGAAACCCCTGCTGTTAAACGGACAGTGACCCTTCCATCCGGATTCCCGGTCAGGATTTCTTCTTTCAAACCTGTTCCCGAACGGTTGAATATTTTTTAATTAAACCTTTTTCACAGATTTGATTTTCTTCCTGTCTTGTTGTATATTTACTGCATCGACACGTTTGATGTATGAAATTCAAACTACCCGAATATTTTCCCAACTGGAAATACATCACTGCTTTTGGTTTTTATTCCGTATTGATCATCTTGTTGGGTTTCTTGAATCTGAAGGTGCAGCGTGCCAGCCTGATACGATTGACCTCTGAACGTCTGGAAAGCATCTCAAAGTACAAGGCTGCAGAGATCAGCAACTGGGTGAAGGAACGCAGGAACGATGCCAGATATGTGAGCCGGGCCGGCAATATGCAGGAATACATAAACCGGTATATTGACCATCCGGAGCGTGATGATCTTCGTCAGAAAATCCTCAGGTACATAGCACCATTAATTGAGCATTACCGTTATGAAGATATTTTGCTGACAGATTCGACAGGGAAAATTTTCATCAGTGTTTCGGCCGACAGGGATTCACTTAGCGACGATTCAAAGAAGTTCCTTCTGAATTCGCTTCGATCATCGAACACCCGCTTCAGCAGTTTCTTTTATTGCAGACACCATAACAGGAATCACATCGATTTTTATTCACCGGTTTACCGTGTGCCTGGTGATTCGTCTACGCTGAGGGCCATGTTACTACTCCGCATGGATCCCTCCCGGTTCATCTATCCACTGATGCAATCCTGGCCCATCAGTAGCCCGACATCGGAGACCCTGCTCGTGGAGGTGAAAAACGATAGTGTGATCTATTTGAATGAAGTACGTCATTTACCGGGAAGCGCCTTACAATTGAAAATGCCGCTTAAAAATGAAATGCTTCCCGCGGCCCGGGCAGCAAAAGGTTACTCTGGATTCACCCTGGGAATTGATTACCGCAGAGCAGAAGTTTTAGCTTATACCCGGCCTGTACAAGGGACCCCCTGGTTCATGGTAAGTAAAACCGATCTGGATGAAGCGCTGGAACCCCTTTCATATTGGTGGATAAGGACCCTGCCGGCCGTTTTGGTCATGATCCTGCTGGGGCTCATAGTGCTTTACATAATATATCTGCAAGATAAAAAAGACTATTTCAACAACCTTTATAAACTCGAATCCCAACGCCTGATCCTGACCCAACATTATGAGATGGTGATGCAACGCGCCAATGATAGCATCCTGCTGCTCGATGAAAAAGGTACCATAACCGATTGTAACGAAAAAGCATTGAGCGTGTATGGCTATTCACGCGACGAACTGGTTGGTTTCAATGCTTCCAAAATAATCTCCCCGGAAGCACAACCCCCTTACCAGCAACGCCTGACTGCTGAACCTCCCGAAGAAGGATTCCTTTACGATTCCCTTCATGTGAAAAAAGACGGGACCAGATTTCCGGTCGAGGTCAGTTCGCGGGTTATTTATTTCCAGGGAAAAAAATATTATAACGGGATTGTCCGTGATTTTTCGGAACGGGCGAAATACCAGCAGATGCTGATTCAGGAGCGCAACCGCGCACAGAATTACCTGAACATCGCGGGGTCGGTGATTATCGTTTTAGACCATGAAGGGAATATCGAACTGATCAATAAAAAAGGATCGGAACTTTTCGGTTACCCGCAGGATGAAATTATCGGTAAAAGTTGGTTCGATCATTTCATTCCTGCCGATGTCAGAACAGCTGTCCGGGAGGTTTACACGCAGCTTATGAGCGGGGACATCGAAGGGCCGGAGTTCTTCGAAAATTCCGTGCTTACCGCTACCGGTGAACAACTGATCCTGCATTGGCACAACGCGTTGATCAGGGACGAGAATGGGAAGGTGACCGGAACCATCAGCTCGGGGGAGGATGTAACGGTGCTACGCGCCAAGGAACGGGAACTGGAACGGCTGAACCAGGAGTTGGAAGAACGCGTTCAGGTTCGCACCGAACAACTCGAAATCGCAAATAAAGACCTGGAAAGTTTCAGCTATTCCGTTTCTCACGACCTCCGTGCTCCGTTGAGAAGCATCGACGGCTTCAGCCTGGCATTGCTCGAGGATCAGGCTGAAAAAATCGATGAGAAAGGGAGAGATTACCTCCGCCGGATCCGGAATGCCAGTCAACGCATGGCACAGTTGATTGATGACCTCCTGCGGTTGTCGCGGATCACACGACAATCAATGTCACTCCAGGAGGTCAACATCTCCCAGATGGCAAAGCAAATTTGCGCCGAGCTGGCAGAGACCGCCGAATATTCAAAACATACTGTAACGATCGGCGAAGGTATCCTGGTGACTGCTGATCCCGGATTGATAAAGATTGCCCTTTACAACCTGCTTCAGAATGCATTTAAATTCAGCACGGGAGTCGCCGACCCTGCCATCATCGTCGATTCGGTTATCCGTAGCGGGGTTCGCGAAATCATGATCCGGGATAACGGGGCCGGTTTCGACATGCGGTATGCCGGAAAGCTGTTTGGGGTGTTCCAGCGGCTCCATACGCCTCAGGAATTTGCAGGCACCGGAATCGGCCTGACCATTGTAAACCGGATTATCCAGCGACACGGGGGATCGATCTCCGCCGAAGCTGAACCCGGGAAGGGAGCAACTTTTTATTTCAGATTGCCCTGAAAAATTCAGAAAGACATGTCATAACAAAAAAAAGTAAAAATGGATCGAAAGGTAATCCTGCTGGTGGAGGACAATCCCGATGATGTGGAATTGACCCGGCGCGCATTCGAGAAGGCAAATCTGACCAACCCCATGACTGTGGTAAGCGACGGGGCAAAGGCCATCGATTACATTAAAGGCTTAGGAGAATTTAGTCAAAATGACCAGCGTAGACTCCCTGCCATCATCCTCCTGGATCTGAAATTGCCTAAAGTCGACGGGCTGGAGGTGCTGAAGGAGATCCGGAATTTTCAACCGACACAGCTCACTCCGGTCATCATCCTGACCTCCTCCCTGGAGGAGCAGGACCTCATCAACTGTTACCTCAGCGGAGCAAACAGCTATATCCGCAAACCGGTCGATTTTAACAAATTCACCCAGGCCGTCCAGCAACTGGGTATGTATTGGTTATTACTGAATGAATTGCCACCAAATCCTGAATCATGAAGGAAAAGCTACGCCTGCTGCTCATCGAAGATCATGACGATGACGCTATCCTGCTGTTACACCATCTTGAGAAAGAGGGGTTCGATATCCAATCCGACCGGGTGGAAACTGCTGCTGAAATGTCAGAATTTTTAAAAACGCGGGAATACGACCTGATTATTTGTGATTTCAGATTGCCTAAATTCAGCGGTGAACATGCCCTTGAAATTTATAAAGCCTCCGGTCTCGACATCCCCTTTATCCTGGTCTCCGGCACCATCGGGGAGGAGGTGGCAGTGAGCATGATGAAATCGGGCGCTCACGATTACATCATGAAGGATCATATTGTGCGAATCGGTCCGGCTGTGACCCGGGAACTCCGGGAAGCCGCGATACGCCTGCACCGGAGGCAAACGCTCGAGGAACTAAAGCAGGCCAAGGAAAAAGCTGAACAATCCGACCATCTGAAAACAAGTCTGCTCTCCAACATGAGCCATGAATTCCGAACACCGCTCACCGGAATCCTGGGCTTCGCCCAGGTCATCCAAAACTCAACCGATGACCCCGACATCCGGCAAAGCGCCCTCCGGATACACAAAAGCGGAATGAGGCTCATGAAAACCCTCGACTCGATCGTATGGCTTTCCCAACTGGAATCAGGAATTAAACCCACTTTAAAAGAGTTTCATCTGAACCAGATGATCTCACAGGTGGTCATGAAACATCAGGAATTCCTGACCTATAAAAAACTGTACTGCCGGATCCCGTCCGATGAACCCGGCGTGATCGTGGAGTCAGATGAAGAACTCATAGCCCGCGCTTTCGCAGCCATTCTCGACAATGCGATCAAATATACCCATCAGGGCGGCATCACCATCACTTCAGTTGTCAAAAAAGTCAATGGCTCAGATTTGCTGAGAATTACCGTGTCGGATACCGGGATCGGGATCAACAGTACCAACCTGGGCGTTATATTTGATGCATTTAAGCAGGTAAGCGAGGGATTTTCAAGACATTATGAAGGGATCGGACTCGGATTGACCATCGCGCGAAAAATCATGCAACTGATTGGCGGGAATGTGTATGTGGAAAGTACACCGGACAAAGGCTCTTCATTTTCACTGGAATTTCCGGTTCATACCAGGATCCCCGTCCCGGAGGTCAGATCCGCTTCCCGTACCAGGGGAAAAGAGATCCCGGTTACGGAAAAAAGTCAACCGATGCTGCATGTTCTTGTGGTAGAGGACAACGAGACCAATGCCGAACTGGTCCGGCTTTTCCTCCGCGCCAGGTACCAGGTTACCATTGCTTCCTCCGGCCAGGAAGCCCTGTCGCTGTGTGAATCAACCCGTTTCGATATGATCATGATGGATATCAACCTGGGATTGGCAATGAGCGGAATAGAGGCCGTGAAACTCATCCGCCGGATCCAGGGCTATGAATCGATCCCGGTACTTGCCATTACCGGTTATACCCAGTACGGAGACCGCTCCAGGCTCCTTGCACACGGGTGCTCACATTATCTGGCAAAACCATATAGCAAAGACCAACTGCTACGGGTGGTCGAATCAATGACCCCAGGCCGGGATTTTTAGGAATCTTTTTATGATAGCCTGATTTCGGAGGATTGTGACACGACCTGAAACCTGCCTGCAAACATTCCTCCAACCGTGCCGGCTGCATAAAAGTCGCCATGAAGCAGATACCCTAGATCCATTACATCTGAAAAATCATGACTTTCATCGGTTTATTGTTTCAGATAATCGAAAAAATATTCATCATATTTAATTTGTTTTCATCTTTACAGTATGGTTGCATACCCTTCCGGAAATTCCGGTTTCGGGCAGGGAAATAAGAGTAACCGGTCACAAACCAACATATTCACACACCATGCGAAAAATATTCCTTTTTTTGTTCCTGCTCCAATGCGGATTCCCCGCCGGCAGCCAATCGTTGCATGAATCCTTGTTACCTGGAGCAGCTACTGCTTTTATCACAACAGAACATCCCGATTACCACCTGATCCGCCAGGAAAAGCTGACCGATGCAACAGGCGCCGCCCTGGCTACACTCTTCCACTTCGAACCGACCGGATTTGTCATCATCGCAAATTCCGATCGGATTGCCCCGGTCTATGCCTGGTCGTCGCTCGACCGGTTTGATCTGCCCCAGGAGGAAGCGGGCCGGATCAAACAGATCATAACCCGAGATCTACAGGTCCGCCTGGATCAATCGTGGAGGCAATCTGCGGATGAAAGAGCCGTCATCGCTGGGAAATGGCAGGCATTTCTGGCAGGTGGGCTGAAATCGCCCGGCTTTGAACAATGGCCTCCCGAAGGTACAACAACCACCGGCGGATGGCTCGAAACCAACTGGACCCAGAACGCCCCGTACAACAACATGTGCCCGATTGATCTGAATGCCGGATCACACAGCGTGGCAGGCTGCCCGGCCATCGCAATGGCTCAGATCGTAAATCACCATAGAGAGATCAACCAGACCCGGTTTTCCGACAGTGATGATTATTACCACAACTATGGATCGGGCAACCAATATTGGATCGACAACGATTACCTGTCCCGGGGATTCCCCTGCTTCGACACCCTGAACCTGCACCTCGACACCCTCGAATCGACTTACGCATTCGGAGGCGCTCTTACAAAATCCATGAAAGCAGCCATCTGTTTTGCCTGTGGAGTCGCGGCACACCAGGTTTACACCGCCTCGGTCTCGGGAACTTTCGGACTCGAACAGGCCCTGATGGCTTGGCAACGGTTCGGATTTGAAGAATCACGGATTGTCTATCCCGACGATACTACCCTGAATACCCTCATTGCCGAAAATGTAAAACTTGCCCTGCCCGTCCAACTCGGATTGCTGGTATCAACCGGGTCAGGAGGCCACAACGTAGTGGTCGATGGCTATAACACCGATGAATACTATCATTTCAATTTCGGATGGGGCGGATCGGCCAACGGATGGTATACCCTCCCGCCTGAGAGCATTCCGTATAACCTGACCATCATCGAAAGCGCCGTGATCGATATCAAATCATCACTCTATACAGGAATAACAGTCAACAGAGAACCCGCAAGGACGATCAGACCATTCCCGAATCCGTTCACGGATCAACTGACCCTGCCCGGACTCGCCGGACCAGCAACCCTTATCCTTTACAACAGTTCCGGAAAGGAAGTACTCCGGCAAGTTGTGACCGGAGGTTGGCAAACAGTGACCACCAATGACCTGACTCCCGGAATGTACCTTTATCGGATCGAGAAGGAATCCGGGAATAGCATGTCGGGTAAACTCATAAGGAATTGATCCGTCAGACTTGTATTACCGCATCTTACGATTTTCAATATTTGTCAGGGAAGAAATCCTGACCAGTCAACCTTTATGAAACGTAATCTGTATCTGTGGATGATGTTCCTCATCCCGGTTGCGCTCACAGCACAGAAAGTGCCCGACAGTGCAATCCTGAAGGTCAAAGCGTCTTCAACCTTTATGGCAAAGTTCACCACCACCAAAGGTTCCTTTACCATCGAAGCATTCCGCTCCTGGTCGCCCGAAGGGGTCGACCGGCTTTATCAGCTCATTCAATCAGGTTTCTACGACAACAACAGCCTTTTCAGGGTCCAGTCCACCTATGTGGTTCAGTTCGGCATCTCCGATCTTCCGGAGGTTAACAGGTTCTGGGATAAGCGTCCCATCCCGGATGAACCGGTTATTGAGCACAACCTGAAGGGAACCCTTTCGTATGCCCGCGACGGAGCCAATTCACGCACCAGTCAATTGTTCATCAATAAAAAAGACAACTTCAAACTCGATACGGTTACCTACAACGGACTGAAAGGATTTCCGCCGGTAGCCAGGATTGTGGAGGGATTTGAAGTGGTCGATTCCTTCTATGGAACCTATGGTTTCGAGCCGGCTAACCACCAGGATTCGATCATGCAGCAGGGCAACGCCTATGTTCGAAAACACTTCCCGGAACTGGACTACATCATTTCGGCCAAGCTGATCCCCGGTGTCAAATAAGAGGGTCAACTGATAGAACTAAACCAACCTATCTGATCCGAATCTTTCGAAAAAATTCCTTATCCTGTTCGAGAATTATGCTGCCTTGATCGATCACTTCATCAACTCCTTTACCGCCTCCTCGATCTGTTGATCCCTGCCTGAAGCCATAATACCGGGATCGTTGGCAACCCGGATGTCGGGCTCCATCTGGTTGTTCTCGCAGAATTTTCCGTCGGGGGTACGCCAGCCTCCCATCGGTATACCGAAAACCAGGGTCGGATCGATCTGGGATTCCCACCAGACAAAGGTACCTGTTCCGGGGACCGGCATTCCAAGCGTTTTTCCGGTGTTTTTGAGCTTATAGGCAACGGGAAACAGGTGTGCGTCGGAGTAATTACTTTCTCCGATCAGTACGATGGAGGGTTTCACCCACTTGTCGTAAGGCTCGGAACCGATGTACTGACCGTGCGGAACAATGTCGATGTACTTTTTCCCGCTCAGGAAATCGGAAAGCTGTTCGTGGATGTTGCCGCCGCCGTTGAACCGGGTGTCAATGATCAGGGCCTTCTTTTCAAAGTTCCGCCCCAACGCCTCTTCGAAAACGGTTCGCATGCTCGCATCGTCCATCGACCGTACATGAATGTACCCGATGGTTCCGCCCGACAACCGTTCCACCTCATTCCGGCGGTTCTTCACCCACCGGCGGTAAAGCAATTCACTGGCAGATCCTCCTGAAACAGGCTTCACACTTTCATCCCAAAGCTCCCCGGTGACGGGATTGGAAATGGTAAGCAAGGTGATCTTTCCGGTTTTCCGGTTCAGTAAGGAATAAAAATCAATGGTGTCAGATATTGCCTCCCCATCGATCTTTTCGAGGATACAACCCGTATTTACACGTGAGGAAGCCTTGTCAAGTGGTCCTCCCTCAACAATGCCCGCAATCTTCAGCCCGGACCCTTTGAATTTATAGTCGAAAAACAAACCCAGGTCAGCAGTCTGATCTGCATTGGCTCTCCCGGCCCGGTAACCGCAGCCGGTATGCGAAGCATTCATCTCACCCAGCATTTCGCTGAGCATCTCGGCAAAATCATAATTGTTATTGATGAAGGGAAGGAATTTTTTATAAGCCTGCTTATAAAAATCCCAATCGACGCCGTGCAGGTCCTCCACATAAAATTTTTCCTTGAACTGCCTCCAGGCATGGTCGAATATGTAATCCCGCTCCCCGGCCGGTTTTAACATCATCTCACCCGAGGTCTTCAGGGGCTCCGACTTGCCACCTTCAACCTCTACTTTCATGGGTTTGCCATCGGCCAGAACCAGGATGAATTTGCCATCCGACGACAGCTCCATCGAAGGACTTTTTACCCCCAGTTTGGCCAGCATTTTTGTCTCTTTTGTCCGCAACTCTGTAACCCACAGATCGTTGTCCTTTTCAAAACTGGTAAGGTAAAAAAGCTTTTCACCATCTTTCGAAAGCAGCCAATCCCGCACCTTCGAAGTATGCGTGGTAAGCTTAACCTTGCGATCGGTCAGGTTTTCCCAATCAATTTTAACCTTCAGCGAATCCTTTTTATCCGTGACCGACCCTCCCTTTTCACCGGCAGTCTCATCCGCTTTATCTCCCTTCTTTCCCTCCTTCTCTGGTTTTCCCTTCTTTTCCTCCTTCTCTTTCTCTTTCTTTGCCTGTTCTTCCTGATCTTTCACAAGAGCAAGTTCCTCCTTGGTAAGCATGAACCGGTCGTAAGCCTCTTTACTGAAAAACATTTCATATACATCAGCCGTCGGAATATAACCGCCCTGGGCGTGATCGCCGTTCCGGTTGCAGCCCCAGATCATCGATTTCGCATTGGATGACCATTTCCCTCCAAAATCGTCGTACCCGCTCAGGGTGAGGTTGATGATCTGACCGGTGCCATCCGATGAGACAAGACCCACTTCGGGACTAAAAATGCGGTCGGGAAAGGCGAAGTTCACCAGGAACCATTTTCCGTCGGGCGACCATTGATAATATTGATCACCATCGGAATAGGAGTAGTTAACCCGGGCGGGCATAATCGTTCGGGTCTTCCGGCTCTCCAGGTTGATGACCTTTAGCACCACCCTGTTCTCCAGATAGGCCACTTCCTTCCCGTCGGGCGCATACTCCGGCTGGAACTCCTCGGCTTCGGTGGCGATTACGGGTTCGGTTTTCAACACGGTACTGGCATAAAAATAGGGCTCTTCCTTCCGGATGATGGAGACGGTGTATATATTCCAGCTGTTGTTCACCTCGGCAGCATAAAGCAGCGAACGGCCGTCGGGACTGAAACTCACACTGCGCTCCTGGTAAGGCGTATTGGTGATCCGCTTGGTGAATCCGCCATCCACGCTGCTCACAAAGATTTCACCCCTGAAAACATAGGCATATTCTTTCCCGTTGGAAGATAAGCGTGTTTCGGTGAACTTTTCATTGACCGGAACAATGCGATCCTGCCCGGAACGGCCGTCGGCAAAGACTGATATCTGGATTTTTTTCGGCGCCCCACCCGGAACTATGGTGTAGATTTCGCCATCATAACCGAAGCAGAGCAGGTTGTTGTTGCTCCGGCTCAGAAACCTGACGGGATGCTTTTCAAACTGCGTTAAAGCCGTCGACTTGGAGGGATCGTCCAAAGAGCTTTTAAAAACATTGAATGACCCGTTCCGTTCGCTCAGGTAATAAAAATCACGATCATTGGAATCAAACACCGGATCACGGTCCTCGCCACTGAAACCGGTTAGTTTGGTGTGTTTTTGCGTATTGAAGTCATACATCCAAATGTCGCGGGCAATGGCAGAGGTATGATGCTTACGCCACTCATCCTCGTAACCTTTAATGTCCTCGTAAAGGATTTTGTCGCCGGTCGAAGTGGGGGAGACATTCAGCGCCGGGCTCGGAAGTAATTGTGATATTTTACCTCCGCCAACCGGCGCCGTGTACAGTTCACTCATCAGCGACATCGGAAATTGGGCATTGGTGACCACATCCTGTCGGTAGGCCGAAAAGATTACCTCCTTGTTGTCGGCAGTGAAATTCCAGGGTAGCTCCCGGTTCGAATTAAAAGTGAGCCGCTTTGCCTCGCCACCCCGGGCCGACATAACGAATACATCGAAATTACCGGTACGGTCCGAAGCGAAAGCAATTGCTTTCCCGTCGTGGCTCCAAACCGGCAGGTACTCGTACGAATCGGTCAGCGTCATGGGAATAGCCGTTCCCCCGGATGAGGGGACCGACCAGATATCGCCTTTATAACAGAAGAGAATGGTCTTTCCATCAGGCGAAATGGATGGATATCGCAGCCAGAGGGGGGTTTCCTGGGCGATTGATTGCAGTGCCGCCACGAACAGCAGCGTAAGGGCAAGTAAATGTTTCATGTGTTAATAAGTTTATATTTCATTGGTCACATTGAATATCCATAATTATCATGCGTGTTTTGCACGAACCTGGTTCCTAATGGATATTTCATGTTTGGATCGTTTAGTTAAAAGGACTGTAAAAATAATGAAAGGTTACAAGGGTGACGTATTTTTGGGAAGATCGGCCCCGGATTTATTTAAAACCGGCTTTCTCTCGGCATACGCTGCAAAGATGCGCATTTTTCTGGTCAATGTCTTCTACATAGGTGCCCGAACGCATCACACAGGAAGGATCATGACAATGGATCAATCCGAAGGTGTGACCAAGTTCATGGATGACTTCCTTGATGGTCCGTTCGAATAAAAGGTTCTCATCATGCGCCATCCCGTAACGCTCATTAAGCAACCGGTATAGCGAGACGATTCCCGACCGGCCGTTCAGGTAAGCCTGCCCGAAAATGTAAGTAAGGATCGGGATGAAAAGATCGACCTGAAAAAGCCCGATGGTCTTCAGCGAATCGGGTGGGGCCATCTCATCGACTGTTTTCAATAACCGGTTGCCATTGTACTGCCTCCTCGAAGGATCAAAATATTCGCTCAGATCCAAATGGGCCTCCCTGATACTAACATCGGTTTTCAACTCAAACCTGACAGGATGTGCCAGTTTATCCAGAAAATCTTTGTCGAAATACCCGAATGAAAGTATGGTAATATGTTTCTGGTCTGGCTGATCCATTCAGAGAAGATCTGGATTAACATGGATGGTTCCGGCAGTAATCTTGTTTATACCGTTATATCTGCTGATCCGATGGTTTTAAATCGTATTTCTTTATCTTATTGTACAGGGTGACCCGGTCCACTTTCAGGGCTTTTGCTGTTCGGGAAATATTCCATGAGTATTTATTCAGGATTGTTTGGATAAAGGCTTTTTCAAACTCATCGAGACTTTCGATGTCGTTGTCGAGGATCTCCTTCCCGAAAGGCAGATCGCGGAGCATTATTTTCTTCCCGTTACCAACAACAATGGCCCGTTCGATCATATTCTCGAGCTCCCTGATGTTCCCCGGAAACGGGTACAATGCCAACCTGTCGAGGGCTGCCTGGTCGATGGTAAGCAGGGGCCGGTTCATTGTTGTACAATATTTATTGATGAAATAGTCGGTCAGCAGGGGTATATCCTCAATCCGCTCACGCAAGGGGGGTATATGAATATTCACGACATTCAGCCGGTAATAGAGATCTTCCCGGAAGGCGCCCTGGTCGACCAAGGTTTTCAGATCCTTGTTGGTTGCGCAAACAACGCGGAAATCAGAGGTGATCTCCTTGTTCCCCCCGACTCTGACAAAAGTTTTGGTCTCTATTACCCGCAACAATTCGATTTGCATCTTGGTCGAAATGGTCGCAATTTCATCCAGAAAAATGGTTCCGCTGTCGGCCATTTCAAAACGTCCCTTACGGTTATACATGGCTCCGGTGAAGGCGCCTTTTTCATGCCCGAATAACTCGCTCTCGAGCAGACTCTCGCTCAGCGCCCCGCAGTGAACGCTGACGAGGGGATAGAACTTCCTTGGAGAATTCGCATGAATTGCCCGTGCTACAAGCTCCTTCCCGGTCCCGCTTTCACCCGTGATGATCACCGACGAGTTGGTCGGAGCAACATTCTCGATCTCCCTGAATACCTTTTGCATGGCCTCACTACGGCCGACCAGATCTTCAACGCGCTCCAGCGAACTGATGTGATCTTTCAGGGTTTCATTCTCCTCCTGTAACACGATCTGTTTTGAAGCATTCCGGATGAGATGCGACAGATCGTCGGGATCAAAAGGCTTCGTCACATAATCGAAAGCGCCGTCTTTGAGCGCCTTCACAGCCGTGTTGACTGTGGCGAAGGCCGTCATAACAATGACCATGGTGTCTCTTTTCAACGATTTGATGCGCCGGAGCATCTCGAGTCCATCCATGCCGGGCATCTTGATGTCGGCCAGAACAATGTCGAAATGACCGGATTCCATCATGGCCAGGGCCTTTTTGGCATTTTCGGCGCATTCGACATGATACCCGTCCTCAAGGAACCAGTTGTACAACGAATCCCTCACCGTCTCTTCATCGTCAACGATAAGAATGGAGATTTGCTTTGCCATGCTGAATCGTGTTAATTCTTTTTAAGGGGTAAAAAGATGGACATGGTGGTCCCGCGACCGGACTCCGATTTTACCTGTATCCGCCCGTTATGACTCTGGATAATGCCATGAACAATCGGAAGCCCGAGTCCGATTCCACTGGTATTTTGCTTGGTCGAAAAGAATGGCTCAAAAATGTGCGGCTGATCCTCCGCAGAGATCCCGATCCCGTTATCCACAATGTCAAGCTGGATCGTCTCTGCATCGGGATTCGAAGTCCTGACGAGGATCTCGCCATTTTCGGTAACCGCTTCCGAGGCGTTTACAATCATCGCGATACAGGCTTGCTTGATCTGGTTCGGACTGCAAAACACGAGGTCATCGGTGGCTTCAAAAGCGGTATTAAAGCTAATATTTGCAATCCTGATCGAATGGATCACCAGTTCGTTGGTCTCCTGTAGAATATCATGGAGGTGCTTCGGTTCAAAATTTTCCTGATCCCGCTTTGAAAAATCAAGCAACCCCTTCACAATATCGCCACATCTTTTAGCTTCATTTTCAATTAGTTTCAGATGCCTCAGTACCGAATCCCTTTTCGATAAGAACTGATCCGGTGTGCCCAGTTGTTTCTGGATCAGCTTGGCATAAACCAGAATTCCTGATAAAGGATTGTTGATCTCATGGGCGACCGACGATGAGAGCTTTCCCAGCGAGGCCAGTCGTTCCACATGCATCAACTCGTTCTGCGCCGCCCCAAGCTCCTCCGTTTTCCGTTGAACTTTGTATTCGAGCTGCTGGGACCAGTTCTCCAGCTCATTGGTAGCGGCCTGGAGGTTGTCGAGCATGGCGTTGAAGGCATGTGAAACCACCCGCATGTCGTCCAACTGGTCCCTGCTTATCTCTACCCGGGTGCTCCGGTCACCATTTGCCACGGCGGTGCTGGCCCTGAGTAAGCCGTTCAGGGGATCCTTGATTTTGCGGCGGGTGAAAAGGATCAGAAAAATGATAAGCAAAAGGGTCGTCAGGGTGGCCAAAATGAAAAACTGGGCCGATGATTTTTCAACAGCCCTGTCAAGGTCACCCAACGGTAACTTTATGATCAGCGATCCAAGTACCTTCTCCGTGGGTTCATGGGCATGACAGGGATTGTCGTAACAGCTCCGCTCATTGAGTATGGGAGCATGGATCAGCAGATGACGGGTGCCATGATCCTTATTGCTCATTTTGCAGTCATTGGCGCTGCTGATTATCTGGTACTGTTTACTTCCTGATGGAAACATCGATTTCAGGTCCGCGTGACATTTCTTGCAATCCGGATCGCTTTGATCCTTCCCGGGTTCTGAAGAAATCGATGAATAAACCAGGTTATCACGACTGTCGTACATGTTCACCTCCCCGATGCCCGGCATGGTGTTGATGATATCGAGCGTGTTCTGAAGCGTGCTTTTGTCGTTTTCGAGCATGGAATGATACAACGAACCCTGTACGATACTTCCGACATTATTCCCGTTCTGACGAATAACGGTATTGAGATACCGTTCGTTGACCGATCTGAAAATCAAACTGAAAGAGAGAAAGAGAATTAACGAGGAGATAACGATAATGAATATGACCCTTCCATAAATGGAGGAACCGAATTTCAGAAACTTGCGGCTTTCAGGTTTTTCAAAACCATTGTCCTTCCCTGATCGTTTGAATAATCCCATGGTTAAACGCTTAAACAGGGTTCCATCCGGTTAAGAAAATTGCATTTTAAAATCCGGTGGATTCCATCCGTTACTTTTGTATTGCAATTTAAAAACAAACCGGTGATGTTTCACCGGCTTTCATAAAATTCTTTATTCAGGAAAAATAACAGAATGGTTTTCCGGGTCCATCCGGGTAATCGAATTTCGTTCTTTCGACCTGGTTTACTTTCCCGGGGTAAAAAATTCCACTCACTGAGATCCGGAAGGGAATTAATGGCTTTTATCAAGGAATTTAACCTGGAATTCTTCCCAGATCTCCGGACCAAGCTCCGACAAAACGTGATCCTGCAATTGACCTCCGTCCTGAAGAGAAATGTGGGCGAGTTCGGGAGCGTGGATTTTAAAGGCTTCTGCAAGAAAGTCCTTGAGCCGCGTAAACTCTCCCGAAAGCCAGTTCCGGTACTTTTCGGCCATATTCAGGAACTGGACGTCGCGCAACCAATTGACAGGTTCGATGCGATAAACCCATCCGCGCTGGTATGGCGAACTGTTTAACAGTGAAGCCTGCATGATAAGTTCATTGTTCCTGTCCATGACTTTTCCGGAGACCGGTGCATAGATATCCAACTGTTTTCCGTTTTGGATGACCGATAACAACTTTTCTCCCTTCAAAATGGTATCACCGGGATTTTTCAGGTCGACGCGGGTAACGCGGCCTGTCACGTGCTGCAGAAAATCATCGATCCCGATCTTAACCGAACCATCTTGTTCCAGAAAGGTCCAGGTATGGGTCTTATCAAAATAGAGTCCGCCCGGAAGGATGACAGATTGTTCATCAAAATGGGAAACAAGACCGGAAGATGACTCGGTTTTAGATGCCTTACGATGACCTTCCCGGTTAAATAAATAGTTTATGATCAAGGAAATAACAATCAATCCGACAACCAAAATGAGTATCCATTGAATCCATGATGAAATCCCGGCTGTTGTTTGGGGCTCAAGGGCCTTTTCTACATTTACCTGTTCAAGTTGGGTTTGCTTTTCATTGCTGACCAGTTCGGAATATCCCCGTGCACCAAGCAGATCCTGCCCTTTATCGAGCACATAGTTCAGGAAGGCAATCCCGATACCATCAGTCGGTCGCGAGGCTGAGACGGCAAATATTTCATTACACAGACTTTTTGGATATTTTCCGATCCAGACCCCTCTTGTAAAATCGGCGGGATTGTCATAAATGTCCTCCATAAAATCCATTTTACCATTTCCGTTTTTATCCAAAGGAAGCAGACGAAAAGGTTCGGAAAATTTTTGGTCCGCGACATTTACAATCTGGTTCAGGCGGCAAAATCCCACAGCATAGATATCATGCTGCAAGGCGGTTTTCATTTGGTCGACTGTCACCATTTTTGCGGCCGTACCGTCAAGTGCAGCCTCATGGATAAAGCCTGCAAGATTTGATGTCACCTCCGGGTCATTTACTACATACAGCGTAACCGGGGCGGAACTACCCTGAGTGATCAGGGAGGACCAGTGTTGTGCTGACGGTTCTTTGAAAGCCCTGATCAGATTGCCCGGTGCTACTCCGGAAACGATGATTTGGTCCAGGAGCGGGTTCTTACTGTTTATGACAGGAACAATGATATCCCGGCCAACGACAACGCGCCAGTTTTGATCCTCACTGATCTTTAACGGATGATTCCCGGTAATGAAGGTTATCCGGTTGCCCGATTCCGGTGTTTCTGCAGCGGTTTCATCGCCTGAGCCGACAACCCGGATTTCAATTCCCGGGTGCAGTCGGTTGAATTCTGCAGCCCAAATGGTTGTGAGCTGAGATAACTCAGCTACGCTGTATATCTTCATCGACCCCTGAAGCGGCGAGTTGACTGTAGGATCCTGATTATTGCTGATAAGCCTGCCCGGGAGAAGTAACAGGAACATACTGAATAACAAGTGAATGGTGGCTTTCATGATATTATGATTTAATAGAAATGGCGACTCCGTTTATTTGATGATGTTATTTTTGTTTCTGTTTCTCCTTCTCAAATAGGATGCCAATCATAAAGAGTTAGCATAAAAAACAGTAAATCAAAGACATAGCCTTACTATGTTTAAAATGTAAACAATGAAGAGTGTTGAAATATTAAACAGTAAGTTTCGTAAAATCGCATAAACAACATGTAATCAATCACTAAAGTAAATGATGAATTATTATACACATGTTGAATAAATAAACACAGGATTAATACTCTTCATAGTAATAAAATATAAAAAAATGTAAATCAGGCAAATACAAAATTAAATAAAATGAACCTGCATTCCTGATGAAACTTGGTTTAGTCTCCTTTATAACTCCGGGTGCACATGCCCGTGGTTGAATTATTATTCGCTGTTTTTTTCCGGTTTTTATTCTTCCGGGGATTTTTTTTGTATTTTTAAAAATCCTTTGCGAAAGGATTTCGGAAGTCAAAAAGATACCTTATAAAACAGAACAGCTATGAAAACAAGGATTTATTTTTTGCTCTTGTTTCTGATCTCAGGATTGTCAGTATGGAGTCAGAATCCCCGGAATACATTGATTGAGCGGGGTTCATCAATCTGGTGCGATGAATGTATTTGCATCGACTCGTTGATGCAACATTGTGTTCAACCTGCCTATCCCAATTCGATTGTGTTGATTTACCACACCAATTTTTCAGCATTGAAGTGTGACCAGTGCGATACCATAGTGCGAAATGTTTTCAAGGATCATTCGGAGATCCGTACCAACCGCGACGGACAAAAATATGTAGAATACTCATGGGGTGACTATCACCGGTATTGTGACTCGGTGAAGGCAAATATCGAACGTCATACGGATGCCCCGGTGAGGATGGTTGTGGAATCAAAGACTTACAATTCGGAAATCCGGACAGTAGCGGTTACACTGAAAATGCAACCCTATCAGGAGTCGCTCACGGGCACTTTTATGATCAATGCGGTATTGCTCGAGAACAATATACTTGTTGATCAAAGTATGGATTCGAATTGTTATAATTATTCCGGCCGACGTCCGTGTTATCATCATGATGTGGTCAGAAACATGGCCAATCAGTTCGGTCAGAAAATAAAAGAAAATTCATGGCCGGTTGGAGAGGAGGTTACTCAGACTTTCAGTTTTACGCTCGAAAGTAACTATGATCCGCAGAATTGTTTTGTAGTCGTTTATGTATACCGGCAGGCTGAATCGCTCGTGAATGCAGAGGTACAGCAGGCAGTGATCCAATCGGTTTCGGGGCCCCTCGGCGACCGCGAAGGTGGTTCTCAACAGCTCGAGATCGTAAAACTTTTTCCCAATCCTGCCAATGGCGAGGTCCATATTAATTTCAGGGTAACCGAGAAGGGTTTCGGAACTTTTACCTTGCTCGATATGCAAGGAAAAGCTGTGCTGGATGCCGGATCACAATACTGGATGCCTGGCATCTATTCGTTGTCGGTCAACACTTCCTCCCTGCCTTCGGGACAGTATATTCTAAGATCGGTTTTTGAAGGAAAAAGCTACCAGAAACCCCTGACCATCCTGAATAATCGGTAGGGTTCACCGGGAGATCATCAATTTTCTCACAGGCCCTTTGGAGCCGTTTTTCTGGAGAAAATAAAAATAGATTCCCGATGGAAGTCCTGAACTGTTGAATGTCACTTCAGTATGACCGGCGCTTACCGGTAAGCTGATAATTTCCTGTCCGACCAAATTAACCAGAGTAAGGAAACCGATGAACCGGCTGGAAATGCCGGAGAATCTGATCATCCCGGAAGCAGGATTGGGTGTGGCAGAGACTGCCCTGGTCAACCATTCGGTTTCATCAATTCCAACAGGATTAATCACATAAAGAATTTGCATAAAGCCGCTGTCGGCCAGGTGTGAACGGTCAAAGAAACTGTAAGAAATCAGGGTGTTGCCAGTTTTGGATCCGGGCCTGAAATGAATGTCAAACTGGTTAACAATAAGCTTTCCCGGTTCCATGAGCAAATATTTGTACGACAATGAATCGTACGATTGCATGCACCCATTCCAGCAATAACTGTCATTGACCTCAGGAGCCATATAACGTCGCTGCTTTCTGGCCCAAACCATGCGGGAACCCGTCGAAATATTTTTAACCCCGAAAAACTCATCAATCCCGTCGGAATTTACAGTACAAGAGCGGGTTAGCATTGATCCATTTTCGATCTTCACCCAATTTCCCGACTGATTTTCATAGAATTCATATTCCTGAGAAAATAAAAATGAAACAGGAATTAACAGAAGTAGAAGGAGAGTTGTCCGCTTTTTCATGTTTTAAATTTTGAATCATCCAAAGATAATAAAAAGAAAGTCTGTTTGTTTTAACAACAGGAACAGCATTTCTTTTTTTGCAAACTTGTTCGGTTGGGGACATTGCACCCTGAATGTTCAGGATAATGATTTTTCATGTGGCATTCACACAAAATTATTGTATCTTTGCAAGACGTAACATATTTAAAACCTTACTAAAATTAAACATTATGAAAAAGATGAATTGGGTTCTATCCCTTATGATGATGATTGCAGTGTTTTTTGCAACCTCGTGTACGAAAGATTCAGAGGATCCCATCGTTGATCAAAAGCCTACCATTACTTTACAGGTTGGGACGGATTATGTTTACCAGAACACCACTGTCACAGTGGGCACTCCCATGAAGATCGGGATCCGGGCCATTGCCAACACGAGTTCCGGTTCAAAACTGGTTGATTTTACCTTTACCCGTACCTTTAACGGCAACACCCAAACCTTCGATTCGACCTTCAGCGCCTCCACCTTTAACGTTGATCTGATGACGAATGCCAACGCACAGGTTGGAAACGAAACCTTTATTTTTACCATCAAAGATAAAAACGGTCAGATGAGCGCGGTGACCATCATCATCACCACCACGGCAGTCAGCGGGGAGATCAATGCATTTACCATGAAGATCCTCGGCGCCCAGGGAAGCAATACAGGCAGTTCTTTTGCATCGATCGACGGAACCGTATACAAACTGGCCGATGCCAAGGCAAATGCCAATAAGGTTGATTGGCTTTATTACTATGGCGCCAGCGATCTTGCATCGATTGCCGCCCCGAATGATGCCCATGCCGCCGAAGTTTATAATAATGCCACAAACGGACTTCTGACCTGGGCAGTAAGAAATGCCACAAAATTCAAAGTCATTACCGATGCAATCGATTTTGACGCCATTACAAATGATGCAATAATTGTTGCCCAGACCGAAACCGGTGTTGACCAGAGCCGTTGTACTGCGCTTCAGGCAGGAAAACTGCTGGCCTTCATAACAGCCGGAGGAAAGAAGGGCATCATGAAAGTGGAATCCATCAGCGGAACAAATGACGGATCCATAACCATATCGGTCAAGGTTCAGAAATAAGATTTCAGCTTACAGGGAATACGGGGTATGAGTCGCAGTTGCGGCAGTACCCCGTTTCCTTTTTACTTGAAGACATATTTTATAGGATACTGTTGATAATACCGGTAACGAGAGTCTTGGATTTTAAATCGTCGATCATAAATCTAGTTCAACCGTAAATTTTAAACCGTCTCTTAACCAATAAAACTTCCCCATGAAAAGAATATTCAGCCTCCGTAAAGTTGTATTCATCCTTGGAATTGCACTGATGGTTTCCTGTTCCAAAGGCGATGAATCCATTCCGATCACCATCTTTTCGGTCAGCGATGACATCGCGCTGGGCGCCGAGATGGATGCCCAGATCATGAGCACGCCGGGTGAATATCCGGTACTCGATTCAGCCACCCACGTGGCTGCTTACAACTACCTGTATGCTGTTCGCAATACCATCCTCGCTTCGGGTAAGGTAAAATATGCCACCCGGTTCGGATGGAGATTCAGGATTATTAAAGACGACAATGTGGTCAACGCCTTCTGTGTTCCCGGGGGAAATATTTATGTTTATACCGGCCTGATCAAACTGCTTGACAATTCAGCCCAGTTTGCCGGGGTCATCGCGCACGAGATGGCCCACGCTGATCAACGGCATACATCGGAACAACTGACCCTGATTTACGGAGAGACATTTCTGCTGAACCTGATCCTGGGCAGCAATCCTTCACAGCTTACCGGTATCCTGGCCGACTGGGCTCAGGGGCTCGGGAACCTGGCGTACAGCCGATCCAATGAGTACGAAGCCGACGCTTATGCCGTGAAATATCTCTATCCCACAAAATATGATGCCGCTTCACTCGGAGATTTCTTTACCAAACTTGAAAGTCAATCCAACGTGCCGGTTTTTTTAAGTACCCACCCCTCTCCATCCGACCGGCTGGCCAAGATCAACGAAACCTTCCAGTCGCTGGGCGGCGTCCACGGGCAATTGTTTGTTGATGAATATCTCCAGTTTAAGAGTTCCCTGCCCTGATAAACTGAACACCCGGCAACTTCCGCCGGAAGAACCCATCGTCGTTTAGCCCTACCGGATAATCTGTAACCTTTCGCTTCCGGGGTAATGTATGGTACTCCCGCGAATATGTATTTCCCAACCTATGCCGGTCGGTTCTTTTTTAGCTATCTTTGAGGAGAAAAGGGATTTGCGTGTCCGGAACCGATCCCTTCGTTCGGAAATTTTTTTGCATTCAGGTAACTTCATGAGAAAGATTTCGTATAATATTTTTATTACTATAATTGTATTGGTACATATTATCTAAAATACAGAATATCAATCTTTTTGACTGTCGAAAAATCTTCTATATGAAAACATATACCCGGCGATTGAATCCCAGATTCATTTCAGGTGCAGTGCTGACTTTTACTTTTCTAATCCTGGTTGGATTCAGTGCAACCGCACAAATTTCCATAACAGGCCCAAACAACGTATGCACCGATGAAGCAGGCGTGGTCTATACCGCAACTCCCGGAACATCCACCTATACCTGGACCATCTCGTCGGGTGGAACCATTGCATCGGGGCAGGGAACCAGCGCAGTCACCGTAGACTGGGGCAGTACGCCGCAAACGGTGATTCTCAGCGTGGTTGCAACCGGCGGGAGCGTCGTCGGCACCGCATCGATCACGGTAACGGTGAATGCAAGACCTTCGCCGATGATCAATGGTACGGAGCCGATCTGTCAGGGTACCACCGGCATTGTCTATTTCACGGAACCGGGAATGACCGGTTATACCTGGAGCATCACACCTTCCTCCCCGTTTACAACGGGGCCGGTAGTCAACGCGATCACCGTTGACTGGCCGGTTGCGGGCACCTTTACGATCACGGCCAACTATACCAATGCATCAGGTTGTCAGGCTTCTCCGGCAGCTTCCAAGGTCATCACCGTAAATCAGGCAGCGGCGCCGGCTGTGACATCCGGGCCCGGAACTGCATGCACGGGTAAAACCGTGACATACATGACCTATCCCTCGAAAAACAACTATATCTGGACGGTTTCGTCAGGAGGTACCATCAATTCGGGAGCTGGAACCAATTCTATTTTAGTGAACTGGTTTGCCATCGGAACACATACCATCACGGTTACCTATACCGAACCGGGAACCAATTGCTGGGCCCTGACTCCCGGCGTGAAATCCGTGTTGGTAAGCGAATCACCGGTTCCCGTTGTTTTCGGCACCGATACGGTATGTTCGAATGGTACCTATACCTACTGGACATACCCGGGAAAATCGTTGTACACCTGGGAACCCGGCGCAGGGGCCACCATCCTGTCGGGTGGCGGAACCAGTACCGTAACCGTAAGGTTCACACAGGCCGGTAACACTACTGTTTCGGTCAACTACACGGACCCCTCAAGCGGTTGTCAGGGATTAAATGCCGCCACAAAGAATATAAATGTCATTCAATCCCCCTCGGTGGATACAATCAGCAATCGGACCTATTGTCATGCTGAACAGGCGCCGTTTATTCCCGTAACAGGCCCGGTACCGGGAACTACCTTTTACTGGTGGAATTCCAAACCTTCGATCGGACTGCCGGAAAGCGGAACCGGAAATATTTCGGCTTTTACGGCAAGTAACACGACCACCCTTCCGGTCATAGGCACCGTTACAATTCAGCCGGTGGCAAACGGTTGCACAGGTTCAACGAGAACTTTCACGATAACGGTGAATCCGAAACCTGAAGTAAACCCTGAAGTAAGTCAGGTGGTCTGTAATGGTTCCATGACTGATGCCGTCGTGTTTTCAGGAACTGTAACCGGAACGGTTTATCAATGGAGAAATAGTCAACCTTCGATCGGAATCGGACCGGAGGGCGTTGATTCCATACCCTCTTTCGCCGCCGTGAATACCGGTACGGTTACGGTTTCGGCTGTAATCACGGTGACGCCGGTTTACACATACGGGGGCGTCAGTTGCAGCGGAACTCCAATGACATTTACCATTACAGTGAAACCTTCTCCATCGGTAACCCCGATCAGCGACCAGGTACATTGTCATAATGCGGAGGTACCTGCCACACCGGTAAGCGGGCCGGTTTCCGGAACCACCTTTGAATGGTCCAACGACAATCCATTGATCGGGCTGGCGGGAAGCGGTACAGGCGATATCCTGCCCTTTACCGCGAGCAACACCACGACGGCGCCGGTTAAAGGCATTGTGACGATCATTACGGTGGCCAACGGATGTCCGGGGTCAACGAGAACCTACACGGTGACGGTTAATCCGACGCCTGATTTGGACACTGAAGACAATCAGGTAGTCTGTCACGGGTATCCGACAACGGCCGTCGTGTTTTCGGGAACTGTAACCGGTACGGTTTATCATTGGAGCAACAGTCAACCTTCGATCGGAATCGGAGCGGAGGGCGTTGATTCCATACCCTCTTTTGCCGCCGTAAATACCGGTACGGTTTCGGTTTCAGCCGTAATCACGGTGACGCCGGTTTATTCGAACGGGGGTATTCCTTGCAGCGGACCCCCCATGACATTTACCATTACCGTAACGCCGCAGTTGAAGGCCGGATCGTTGACGGCAAGCCAGACGGTTTGTTACGGCTTGGAGCCGGAATTGCTGACCACGACCGCGTTGAGCGGCGGGGTTCCGCCGTACCTGTACGATTGGGAAGTATCAACTAATGGAACTGAATTCACCGCGATCGCCGGCGCATCATCCATGACGTATCAGCCGGAGCCGGTGACTGCTGACCGGTGGTACCGGGTCAGACAATCTTCTTCGAGTGATTGCGGATCGGTGTACACCAATCAGGTAAAGATATCGGTAAGCGTGCTGCCGGTCATTGGCATTGAAGGTCCGGCTGCTGCCTGCATGAACGCTACCAACAACGTTTACAGCACGGCGAGCGGAATGACCAATTATCAATGGGGCGTCGTCGGAGGAATCATTACAGCGGGAGGAACATCCACAAGCACCACCGTGACGGTGACCTGGAATACGCTGGGATCACAGCAGGTGAGTTTGAATTATACAACCCCTGACGAATGTACTGCGCTGACTCCTGCCACCAAAACGGTAACCGTACAAAATACGATCATACCAACCATCGATGGGCCCAATCCGGCGTGTACATTGGGGCAATCGGAATACACGACCGAGAGCGGCATGCTCAATTATACCTGGGCTTTGCCGCTGGGAGGTGGTACCATTTTTTCCGGACAGGGAACAAGCCGGATTATCGTAATCTGGAGTACGCCGGGAAACCGGAGTGTGAGCGTGATCTATGACGATGCGCTCGGATGTACAACCCTTACCCCGACGGTGATACCGGTCACGGTAAATGCCTCTCCGGCCCCGACCATCAAGGGCACAACGCCGATCTGTCAGGGAAGCGCCGGGGTTGTTTATTTTACAGAGGAGGGGATGACCGGATACACCTGGAGTGTTACGGGGGGAACAATCACGGGAGGAGACAACACCAGTGCGATTTCCGTCACCTGGAATACGGCCGGAACCCAGACCGTTACCGTAAACTATACCAATTCGTTCGGATGTCAGGCACCTGCTGCAACCTTTACCCGGGTTACGGTACAGTCGGCCGCAACCCCGACCATTGCCGGACCCACCACAGCGTGTACCGGGACCACAACCTATTACACTACGCAACCAGGGATGACCCTGTATAACTGGAGTTTATCTTCGGGCGGGACGATCAGTTCGGGGGCCGGGACCTATTCCATCGGGGTTACATGGGCGTCGACCGGGACCCATACGGTCACCGTAACTTATATGAACGCACTGGGTTGTCCGACGCTTACACCCGGCGCCTTCGGAGTGACTATAAACCAATCTCCGCAACCCATAATTTCGGGGGCCGATACCGTGTGCCTTAACGGAACGGTTACTTACACAACGGAACCCGGGATGGCGTTGTACATCTGGACAGTCGGAGCAGGGGGAATCATTACCTCGGAACCCGGAACCAGCAGTATCACCGTGAAATGGACACAAGCAGGAGCCAGGGCAGTCACGGTAAATTACACGAATCCGGCCGGAGGATGCCAGGCAGTGGACGCCACAGTAAAGGACATAACCGTTTATTCGCTGCCGGTTCCGATGATCAGCGGACCAAACTTCGGATGTGCCCTGGGAAGCGGAAATACATTTTCGACGGAACCGGGAATGACAAATTATGTATGGAGTGTTTCGACTGGGGGCACCGTATCGCCAACCATCGGGACGAACACGGTAACGGCAAGCTGGAGCGCTGCGGGATTACAGACAATTTATGTGAGCTACACCGATTTACACGGATGTAGTTCATCAACGCCATCCTCTTATAACATCACCATCAATGCCCGGCCGGTAAACCCGGTGATCAGTGGTCCGGCCGGTGCGTGTGCAGGATCAGTTGTCGCATACAGCACCAATGCAGGAATGGCGACCTACAGTTGGAGTGTCTCTTCCGGAGGAACGATCCTGACCAACCCCTCGAACCATGCCAGCACGATCCAGGTTCAATGGAATACACCGGGAGAACAGACCGTTGGGGTAAACTATACCAACATCTCCGGGTGTGATGCTTTGACTCCGGGGACTTTGACGACGACGGTTTACCAGTTGCCCATTGTCAACACGGTGGAAAACCAGTCGGTGTGCAACGGATCGCTGACGGCAGCAGTAACATTCAGCGGCACCGGAACATCCTACAGTTGGACCAACAACCAGACTTCGATCGGTTTACCGGCAAGCGGCACGGGAAACATCGGAACCTTTACGGCAACCAACACGGGAAGTGCGGCGGTAACAGCCCTGATAACGGTGACTCCGCTGAAGGACAACAGCGGGGTGCTTTGTTCAGGGGCGACCATGACTTTTACCCTTACCATTAATCCAAGTCCGAATGTATCGGATATCCCAAATCAATCGGCTTGCAATGGTTCTGTAACAACACCGACGCCTTTCAGCAGTGATGTTTCCGGTACTTTGTTCACATGGACCAACAGCAATCAAAGCATCGGAATTCCGGGAAGCGGTACTGGTAATATTGAAACCTTTACAGCGACAAATACCGGGACTTCACCACAGACTGCTACAATTACGGTGACACCTTCAATTTCGCCTGCGCCCGGGCTGATTTGTACCGGATCATCAAAAATCTTTGAATTTACCGTATATCCAACCCCAATAGTCAATCCGGCGGACAACCAGACTGTATGTCATGGCGGGACAACCCAGGCCGTTACCTTTACCGGAACCGGCACGACCTATTCATGGACCAACAGCAATCCGACGATCGGGCTGGCTGGGAGTGGCAACGGCAATATCCCGTCGTTCACAGCCATCAACACGGGTACCATTCCGGCAACGGCAACCATTACGGTGACGCCGGTTTCGATAAACGACAATGATACCTGTCAGGGACAACCTGTTACGTTCAGGTATTTGGTATATCCGCAGATATTGGCCGGAGCAGCCACCGCAAGCCAGTCGGTTTGCTACAACACCGCGCCGGTTGCGCTTACGGCAACTCCTCCGACGGGCGGAACATCCGTTTACAGCTATCTCTGGCAGCGTTCATCTGACAACATCAGTTTCGAAGATATTACCGGGGCGACCGGGATGACCTATCAACCAGGATCCCTGACAGCAACGACCTGGTACCGGCAAAAGCAAATATCATCTGATGGATGCGGAACGGTATACACCAACGCGGTGAAAATAAGTATCCATCCCTTACCTGTGCCTGAAATTACCGGAGCAGGGGCGGCGTGTATTAATTCTACGAACAATATCTATTCGACCCAGCAGGGTATGAGTGGTTATAACTGGTCGGTGACCGGAGGTGTGATCGCAGGTCCTGTTAATAACAGTTCTGTCAATATCACCTGGAATACTGCCGGGATACAGACCGTATCGGTTAGCTATACCGACCTGAATAATTGTGTTGCTGCGGCGCCCGGAACAAAAACCGTCTCGGTACAAAGCACTATTGTGCCTTCGATCACCGGACCTGATCCTGCGTGTACATCGATTCCATGCACCTATTCAACCGAAAGCGGAATGCTCAATTACGTGTGGACCTTACCTCTGGGAGGCGGAACTATCGTGTCGGGTCAAGGTTCCAGCCAGATTACGGTGTTGTGGAACACGGCCGGCAACAGGAATGTGGGAGTGATTTACAACGATGCACTGGGATGCACGGTGACCATTCCAACCGTTAAACCGGTTACCGTAAATGATTCGCCGGCGCCAACTATTACAGGTCTGGTATCGATCTGCCAGGGAAGTGCCGGAGTAGTCTATTTTACCGAATCCGGCATGGCAGGATATACCTGGAGTGTGACGGGCGGAACGATCACCGGCGGCGGCGGCACCAGTGCCATTTCTGTAACCTGGACAACGGCCGGAACACAAAGTGTGACGGTGAATTACAGCAATCTGGCGGGGTGTACGGCTCCCCAGCCTACCCTTCTGCCGGTTACGGTACAACCTGCCGCCACACCGCTGATTTCAGGTCAAACCCCGGTTTGCACGGGAACCACTACTTACTACACTACCGCATCGGGAATGTCCAATTATACCTGGAATTTGGATGCAGGAGGAACTATTGTTTCCGGATCAGGCACCAACACGATTGGCATACGCTGGTCCTCGATCGGTACCTTTAACATATCCGTCGCCTATCTCAACGCCCAGGGTTGTCCGACCCTGGTTCCCGGGAGTAAAGCGGTCCAGGTCAACCAGTCACCACTTCCGGTAATTACCGGAGCAGATACGGTATGCCTGGATGGTACCCTTGTTTTTTCGACGGATCCCGGAATGGCGATGTATACCTGGAGCGTGAGTACCGGTGGTTTGATCACCTCGGGACAGGGAACCAGCATGATCTCGATAAAATGGATCCAATCGGGCCCGGGTACTGTTTCGGTGAATTATGTCAATCCGGCCGGAGGATGTCAGGCGGTGACGCCCACGGTAAAGAATATTACAGTGTATGCCCCGCCGGCACCGGTGATCAGTGGACCGCAGTACAGTTGTACCGGAGATCCAGGGGCCGATTTTTACACTGCCTCGGGAATGTCCGGGTATACCTGGACCGCCTCTCCGGATGGCGTGATATCAGCAGGATCGGGAACCAACAGCGTAACCGTGCTTTGGAACACTGCCGGACTGCAATCGGTTTATGTAGTCTATACCGATCAACACGGATGCACTGCCCAAACGCCATCACAGTTCAATCTTGCCATCAATGCCCGACCGGCTGATCCGGTCATCGCCGGCCCGCCGGCAGCCTGCATCGGAACACAGGCAACATACAGCACCCAGCAGGGAATGACCCTCTATCAGTGGACCGTTTCAAACGGAGGCACCATTATTACAACTCCCTCTGACCATTCCAGTACCATCGACGTATTGTGGCACACCTCCGGACCACAGTCCGTAATGGTAACGTACCAGAACACTGCCGGATGTTTCGCCGCACTCCCGGGGACCTTTTCGGTGACCGTGAATCCGTTACCTGTCCCTGTCCTTACCGGACCTGCATCGACCTGTAACGAGGCGACGGGCAATACCTTCACCACGCTTGCCGGACAAACCGGATACAATTGGACAGTGTCGCCCGATGGCACCATAACTGCTGGAGGTACGCCGGCAAATGATTTTGTTACAGTAACCTGGAGTTCGACGGGCATTAAAAAAGTTGGAGTTAATTATACGACTCCTGAGGGATGTATGGCTGCAGAAGCTACTACCTACACCGTGACCGTCAACGCGTTACCTGTTCCGGTTATCACTGGCGCCTCGGCAGGATGTCAGAATACGACAGGAAATGTTTATTTTACCGAATCGGGAATGACCTCTTATTTCTGGACTGTGACTTCTGAAGGAGTTATAACCTCGGGTCAGGGAACCCGAACAGTTACCATTACATGGGTAAATTCAGGGAATCCGATTATCACGGTAAATTATCTGAACAGCAACGGTTGTCAGGCATCGGTTGCGACACCACTTATGGTGGCAGTACACCCAGCGCCCACACCGTCGATCACAAGTTTTTCTGATCCAACCGATCTGGTATGTCAGAATACCGGCGGGCACATCTATTTTACGGAACCCGGCATGTCATCGTATGCCTGGACGGTTTCGGGCCCAACCGGGACACAAATTCTTTCCGGCGGCTCACAGTCAACCTGTAATCTTTACTGGGGAGGTCCCGGGCCAACCACAGGAACCATCCGGGTTAGCGTGACAAACGGTTACGGTTGCAGCGCCGCCAGCCCCTTGAAAACGGTCAACATAACCCAGCCCGTTGTGGTCGGGGCATCGATCGTGGTATCCCAAAATCCGGTGTTGACCGGAACTGCTGTAACATTTACCGCGTCTACGGTGAACGGGGGCGTCAATCCTGTCTACCAATGGCGGGTGAATGGAATCATTGCCGGAACCAACAGTCCGACCTTCACCTATGTCCCTTCGGAAGGGGATTCGGTCGCTTGCACGGTTACCTCAAACCACTTTTGCGTGTTCAATCCTCAGGTGACTTCGAACACGATTGTCATGGGGATCCTTTACGGGGTGTCCTGTCCGGGTATTCCTACCGTGACCTATATGGGTAAGACCTATCATACGGTACAAATAGGAACCCAATGCTGGTTCAAAGAGAATCTGGATGCCGGAACCCGCATCAACGGAAATCAGGAACAATCGCAAAATGGTATACTTGAAAAATACTGTTATCAGGATCTGGAATCAAATTGTTCCGTTTACGGTGGATTATACCAATGGAACGAAATGATGCAATATGTTGCGCTACCTGGAGTTCAGGGGATATGTCCTCAGGGATGGCATATCCCTGCCGACGAGGAATGGTCGGTACTGACTACCTATCTGAGCGGAGAAAGTGTTGCCGGCGGGAAAATGAAAGAGGTCGGCACATCGCATTGGTTATCGCCCAATACCGGGGCCGTCAATACCAGCGGATTCACCGGCTTAGGCGGTGGATTGCGTTTCGCCGACGGAACATTCGGATCTCTGAAAGAATTCGGATATTACTACTCTTCAACCCAGAATAGTTCAACCAACGCCTGGACCCGTTACCTGACCAGCAATTTGAACGCTGCGGGCCGAAATCCAAACAATAAGTCATTGGGATTATCGGTAAGATGTCTCAAAGATACCTGTTCCGCCTATCCACCGGTCAGCGTCACTGTAAATCCATCGGCAAATCCGGTTTGTGCGGGAACTTCCGTTACCTTTACGGCTTATCCTGTCAATGGCGGCCAGAATCCGGTGTATCAATGGAAAGTCAACGGCGTGAATGCAGGAAGTAACAATCCTGTTTTCAGTTACGTTCCGGCGGTAAACGATGTGGTGACCTGTGTGCTTACTTCGAGCCTGCCTTCTCCCTGTCTCTCCGGAAATCCTGCAACATCAGGACCTGTTGCTATGGTGGTATATCCATTGCCGGTACCGCTTCTGACCGGTCCGGTTAACGTTTGTCCCGGTGTCGGAGGAATGGTTTATAATACCGATCCCGGTATGACGGGATATACCTGGACTGTTTCAGCCGGCGGGACGATCACCAGTGGCCAACATACAGGTTCCATTAATGTTACCTGGAACAACGCGGGAGTTCAGACGGTGACCGTTTCGTACATCGATCAGCATGGGTGTGTGCCAGCCACTCCTACGGTTAAAACTGTATATGTTAATCAACCGGTGGTTCCGACTATTTCGGGGCCCTGGCAGGTGTGCCTGAACCAGACCGTGGCCTATTCGACCGAAACAGGCATGTCGCTCTACAACTGGAGTGTCGGAAGCGGTGGCATCATTACCTCCGGGATCGGTACTGCCGTGATCCTGGTCCGGTGGACGCAATCCGGGTTCAGAACCGTGACGGTGAATTACGCCAATCCGCAAACCGGTTGCCAGGCGCTTACGCCCGCAGTCTTTCCGGTTACCGTGAATCCATTACCGGCGCCCGTAATCACAGGACCATCAACGGTTTGTGAAGGTTCGACCGGAGTTGTTTACTTTACCGATTCCGGTATGTCAAACTATGCCTGGGTCATTTCTCCCGGAGGAATAATCACAGCAGGCAATGGAACCCGTACCATTACCGTATCGTGGATCACCCCGGGAACACAAACCCTTACCGTGAATTACACCAATACACTGGGTTGCCAGGCCTCCAGCCAAACCGTGAAAAATGTTTGGGTATCACCATACCCGGTGCCTTCCATCCAGGGTCCGTCGCAGCCTTGTACGGCAGGCGTTTTCAATTACACTACCGAAACCGGTATGAGTCAGTACAATTGGTCGGTCTCCCCGGGTGGAACCATCTTTTCAGGCGAACATACCTATTCGGTTTTTGTACAGTGGAATACCACCGGACCCCAGTCAATGGAAGTGAACTACTTAGATGCTCAGGGATGTTCAAATCCGGTTCCCACGATCAAGCCGATATCGGTGCTTTCTCCTCCGGTACCTTCCATAACGGGAAATTCATTGCCATGCGCTTCTTCGGTAGAAGTCTATGTTACGGAACCCGGGATGACCAATTATCAGTGGACTGTTTTACCCGGGGGTGTCATCACGGGCGGACAGGGCACTTATGCTGTCACTGTTGTATGGCAGACTCCCGGTTTCTCAGGGATGACCGTCAATTATACAACGCCGGGAGGTTGTCGCGCAGAATTTCCGACTGCCAGGACGATCACGGTTCTCCCAACGCCTGTTCCCGTAATTTCAGGGCTTTCAGAAACCACGGTTGGTAGCACCACCACCTATACAACGGATGCCGGAATGATCGGTTATCAATGGTCCGTCTCTGCCGGTGGCACCATCGTGGGAGGCGCAGGAACCTATACGATCCAGGTGAGCTGGAATACTACCGGCAACCAGACTGTAAATCTTGATGTCATCAATGCTTCGGGGTGTCATTCTGTTTCACCTACGGTGTTTACGGTCAAGGTATTACCCCCCTCCCTTGTGATGGTTCAGAATATCACGATCGGTTCCGGGCAAAGCGCGTGTTACGATGCCGTCCAAACCATTGTGGTCGCCGGCAGCGGTACCCATTTTATTGTTCAGTCCGGTGGTGGATCTGCTACTTTCATTGCCGGCCACAACATTCTGATGTTACCGGGTACAAGCGTACAACCCGGTGGATACCTGCATGGATACATTACGACCAATGGCATGTATTGTGGAATGAACATGCCATCAATTGTTACCATTCCGACTTCAATCGAGACACCGGTGACTGAAATCCCGGTAAGCGGATTTAAAGTTTATCCAAATCCTAACACGGGTATTTTCTATGTTAAATATCCCGGAGAGCGCGTAAACATTGATTCACGGATTGATATTTACTCCATGAAGGGCGAGCGGATCTTCACAGGTGAACTTCGGGAAGGCGGTACCCATAAAGTATCGATAGAGGGTCGCCCGACCGGGATTTATATTCTCAGGATCATTAGCGGTGACCTGGTACAGACATTCAGGATTGTGAAGCAATGAGATCAGCTCCTGAAATTCAGCAATTAACAGGATCATGTTAGAAAAAACTTCAAGGTCCGGGATTATTTAAGCCTTTTCTGACAGTTATTTGCATCCTGAATTCCGGATTTCAATAATCACGGAAGGATTTATTATTTCCGGGAACCCGGTCAGGTGTGAGGATCATTTAATCTGGGCCGGCAGGAATAATATTAATGAATGACCAACTGGCAGGGAAAATTGTGTTAATTTAGCTTCAGGAAACAGGAATTGACCTAAAAATATCAAACCATTTACCGATGAAAACATATACGGGTAAAATGAATGCATATAGCCTGGTAATGATTATTGCATTCTGGGTTTTAGGAGTAGGATTATCGCAGCGAGTCGCTGCGCAGGTCACCATCAGCGGGCCTGAAAGTGTTTGTGTCGACGCGGGTGTCAATGTTTATACAGCTGTTGGCGGAACTTTTCCCTATTCCTGGACCATCACTTCGACCGGGGCCACTCCGGTGACGGTCATTGGGAATACTCCCGTAATAACGGTTGACTGGGGATCGTTACCCGGTACCGGAACAATAAATGTCGTTACCGGTTCCGGTCCTGCTTCAAAAACTGTCCTGATAGGTGTAGCCACACCGGCGATCTTAGGGATCTTCCAGGTTTGTACCGGATCAAGTTATCCCTATTCTGTAGCATATCCTGTTGTGGGTGAAGATTATGATTGGGTGGTGGCCGGAGGGTCGCCCCCGGTTTGGTCGGGGACTATGGGAATCGTTACCTGGCCAACGACACCGGGAACCTATACGATTGCACTTCAGGCCTCAAGGCCCGGGGAAGGATCCACGGTTTGTTATTCCGATCCTGTTTTTCAAAATGTTACGGTTTTAGCGCCTCCGGCCAACGGAAGCGCCATCACCGGAGGTACGGATCAGTTATGTGCAGGCGCCTCCACTGTTCTGAACGCACCGGCGCCTCCGTCGGGAATTACCTATTACAACTTTGTATGGACGGTGACGGGGTCTGCACCCAATGTCATATCTTTTACCGGTCAGGGAACCTCCTCCATAACATTGCTGGGAGGCACAGTTGCAGGCACAGCTTCTGTTACCGTAGGTTATTCAAATGTTCAGGATGGATCATGCACCGCGACCAGCGCTACCCGGAACATCACTGTGATCGCTTCACCCACACCATCTATCAGTGGATCGTTGCTGACCTGTCCCGGAATAACCACACCCTATTCTGTCTCCGGTTCGACCGGCTCAACCTTCTCCTGGTCATTGCTACCGGTCTCCGGATCCTGGTATGGAGCGTTCAGCGGCGGATCTACCGGATCGCCCGTAAATGTGGTGTGGACCAACAACACTTCGGTGGATCAGACGGCCACGCTGACCGTCACAGAATCTGCCATATCCGGTTGTTCGGGTTCGGCCGGCGTCATCGTGACCCTGAAACCCACGCCAACGGCAAACCTTGTAACCGATCAGATTTTTTGCAGCGGAGTAATCGCCCCTGCAACCCCCCTGACCAGTCCGGTGACGGGTACCACCTTTTCCTGGACAAACAGCAATACGGCTATCGGACTGGCCGCATCGGGAACCGGATCTTCCATCCCTTCGTTCACTGCCGCTAACAGTTCGGGCGTCCCGATCTTTGCCGTAATTTCCATCACCCCCTTGGCCAATGGTTGCACCGGTCCGGTTTCGACCTATAACATCTCCATCTATCCGCAGTTTGTCGCCGGAACCGCAGCATCGAACCAATCTGTCTGTTATAATCAGGTACCTCTGCCGCTTACAGCAACGGTACCTGCCGGAGGATTGACACCATACTCGTTCCAGTGGGAACAATCGACCGACAACCTGAATTTCTTTCCGATCGCGGGGGCTACCAATATGACCTACCAACCCGGATCGATGAGTGTTTCAACCTGGTTTCGTCAGGCTCAGACCAGCTCGGGATCCTGCGGAACCCTTTATACCAACGCGGTTAAGATCACCGTCAATCCCTTACCCGTACCCACCATTTCAGGCGCCGCAACGGCATGTGTCAGTACTTCAGGTAATGTTTATACCACCGAAGCCGGGATGAACGGGTACACCTGGTCGGTAAGCGGAGGGACCATCGACGGGGCGGCTACAGGAAACTTCATCTCCGTTACCTGGACCTCGACTGGCAATCAATTTATTACCGTCAATTATACCAATACGAATGGTTGTACCGCATCGACACCTGCCTCAAAAGCCGTTACGGTGCAGTCGACGGTCATCCCCACCATCATCGGTCCCGATCCATCCTGTACCGGATATACCGCGGTTTACAGTACCGAAACCGGAATGTCGGGGTACGTTTGGACCGTTTCATCCGGCGGTACCCTGATCGGATCTGCCAACACCAATGCTGTGACCGTCAGGTGGAATTCCGCGGGAAGCCAATATGTCACCGTAAGGTATAGTGATCCGGGCGGTTGCAGCGCGACCACCCCGACACAAAAAAATGTCCAGGTTTTCTCGGCTCCTTCGCCGACGATAACCGGAACCACCTCCATCTGCCCTTCAAGTTCCGGTGTTATCTATTTTACAGAACAGGGCATGTCGGATTATGTCTGGACCATCACCTCCGGAGGAATTATTACCGCCGGGCAGGGAAGCCATTTTATCAGCGTGGATTGGATCAGTTCGGGTACACAGACCATCACCGTGAATTACAAAAATGGTTCCGGGTGTAATGCAGCTTCACCCACGTCCAAAATCATTACCGTTTATCCGACACCGCAACCGGTAATCTCCGGATCATCCATAGCATGTACCGGTACAACGGTTTATTATAGCACTGAAACGGGAATGACCAACTATGTCTGGTCGGTATCAACCGGTGGGACCATTGTCTCCGGATCAGGGAGCAATTCCATTTCAGTGATCTGGAACACTTCCGGCGCCAAGACCGTCAGCGTGAGTTATCTGAATACGTATGGATGTCCTACATTGGTGCCTTCTGTGAAGAATGTGACCGTGAACACAACGCCTCTGGCTACCATTACCGGAAGCGATACCGTTTGCCTGGATGGCACCCTCGTTTTTTCGACAGAATCGGGAATGGCCTTGTATCAATGGACTGTCAGCGGCGGCGTCATCACCTCGGGACAGGGAACCAACAGTATTTCAGCAAAATGGACCCAGGCAGGCAACGGCAAGGTGACGGTCAGTTATACAACAACCAATGTTTGTCCTTCCTACGCCGATAAGATTATCAGAGTGCTTGCGCCGCCTGTACCTGTCATATCAGGTCCTTCCTTTGCCTGTTCAAGCGGGCAGGGGAGTGTGTTTTCGACGGCTCCGGAAATGACCGGTTACAATTGGTCAGTATCTTCCGGAGGGACAATATCAACCGGCCTTGGAACTTCGACCATTACTGTCGACTGGACGGCGACCGGATTACAATATGTGAGGGTCAGCTACACCGATCAATATGGCTGTACTGCATCTGCTCCCAGCCAGTATAATATTTCGGTCAATGAAAGACCGGCAAATCCTGTGATCACAGGAACGACACCCAGTTGCGTCGGTTCTGTAGACAACACTTACAGTACTCAGGCCGGGATGGGTACTTACAGCTGGACCGTCTCTTCCGGCGGTGTGATCCTGACAAATCCTTCAATCCATGAAAGCACAATAACAGTTCAATGGAATACCCTTGGTGCGCAATCGGTAGGAGTAAATTATACCAGTATCGCCGGTTGTCAGGCCCTGACGCCGGCAGTATTTCCGGTGACCGTCACAACCCGGCCTGTGCCGACATTGAGCGGCCCCGACTCCGTTTGTCAGAATGCGGCCGGCAATGTTTATGTGACCGAAAGCGGGAAAAGCAATTATACCTGGATCGTTTCACCGGGAGGAACCATCACCTCCGGAGGTACCACCTCCAGCAATTCCGTCACGGTTACCTGGACCGGCCCGGGAACAAAGCAGGTATCCGTCAATTACGCCAATGAATCGGGATGTTTGGCCGCCGCACCGGCAGTGGTAACCGTCACGGTTCATCCGCTCCCGGTACCTGTCATCTCTGGCCCTGCATCCCCGTGCCAGGGCATACCTGGTTACGCCTATGCTACGGAATCGGGTATGACCGGATATTTGTGGTCCGTTTCCACGGGCGGAACCATCGATTCGGGTCAGGGAACCGAATCGATCTCTGTGACCTGGGTAACGGCCGGGACTAAAACAATCTCTGTAATCTATACCAATCAGAAAGGATGCCAACCGGCTACCCCTTCCACCAGTGCCGTAAATGTACTCGCGGCGCCTGTTCCAGTGATCCTGGGCCCTGCAACAGTTTGCAATGGCAGCCAGACAGTTTATCAAACCTCAACGGGAATGAGCGGATATCAATGGAGTGTAACAGCCGGCGGAACCATCATTTCCGGTTCAAACACTGCTGAAGCCACCATTACATGGTCAGCGCCCGGTCAACAGGATGTTTCGGTGGTCTACACCACCACCAACGGGTGTGTTCCCCTTATTCCATCGACCAAATCGGTAACAGTCCAGAACAATGTTGTGGCAACGATTACCGGACCAGGGCAGTCCTGTACCGGTCATAGTGAGAATTATACCACCGAGGCAGGAATGCAGAATTATATCTGGTCTGTATCCTCAGGAGGAACCATTGTCGGAGCTTCCAATACCCGAACCGTTACCATTACCTGGAACAGTGCCGGAACCGGGAGTGTAAGCGTGATTTATACCGATCCGATCGGTTGTACACAGGCCAATCCGACAGTAAAACAAGTTACAGTATCCGGATCGCCTGCCCCGACTATAACTGGGACAAGCCCGATTTGTCAGACCAGTGCCGGCGTTGTTTATTTTACCGAACCGGGAATGTCGAATTATACCTGGACTTTAACTTCCGGAGGTATCTTGACGGCGGGTCAGGGGACCAATGCCATCAGCGTGAACTGGACAGGCTCAGGAACGCAAACCATTACGGTCAATTATACAAATCCGGCAGGATGCAACGCCTCCGTCGCAACCAGTAAAACGATCAATGTCCTGCCCTTACCTCTTCCTATAATCACCGGGCCGGAAATTATGTGCAACGGAGCAATATCGGTATATTCCACCACATCGGGTATGATCAATTATGAATGGACCCTCTCTTCCGGAGGCACTATCATTTCGGGGGCTTCGACGAATTCCATCAGCGTAAGATGGAATACTACCGGTATCCATACCATCTCCGTCACTTATATCAACGGATCTTCCGGCTGTCCTACGCAGGTTCCGGGATCAAAACAAATCACGGTCTATCCTTCGCCTGAACCTACGATAACCGGGGCCGATACCGTTTGTATCGATGGAACCGTCGTCTTTACGACCGAAACGGGTATGGCGCTGTATCAGTGGTCCGTCGGTCCGGGTGGAATCATCACCTCGGGTTCGGGGACCAGCAGCATCTCTGTCAAGTGGACACAGGCAGGCAACCGGACGGTTTCAGTTAATTACACCAATACCAGCAATTGTCCGGCGCCGGTTCCGGCAACAAAAACTATTTTGGTCTATCCGGCCCCTCTTCCCGTCATTACCGGTTTAAACTATGCCTGTGTCGGCGGAACAGGGTTTGAGTATTCCACCGATCCGGGGATGACCGGATATACCTGGTCGGTCTCGTCAGGAGGTACCATCACCGGCGGATCAGGAACACACAGCATCACGGTTTCATGGAATGCTTCCGGCCTGCAGCACGTTACAGTCAGTTACACCGATCAGCACGGGTGTTTATCGGTCGTACCGACGATTTTTGATGTATCCGTCAATGAGCGTCCGGTTCCGACACTTACCGGTACCGCGTCAGCTTGCGTTGGCTCCACCGGGAATACTTACACCACTCAGACCGGTATGATGCAATATGAATGGACTGTTTCAGCCGGTGGCACCATTCTCACCAATCCGTCTGACCACGCGAGCTCGATTGTCGTCGCCTGGAGTTCGACAGGAAATCAATGGGTAAAAGTTAATTATATCAACCTGTCAGGATGCGACGCGGTCACACCTGCCACTTTCTTCTGTACTGTTCATCCGTTACCTGTTCCTTCAGTTACCGGACCCTCCGATGTTTGTCTGAATTCAACCGGGAATGTGTATCGCACAGAAGCCGGCAAAACCAACTATTCCTGGACCATTTCTCCGGGTGGGATTATAACAGCCGGTGGAACCGCCACAAGCGACTCCGTACAGATTACCTGGACCTCATCTGGGATTAAAACAGTGAAAGTCAACTATGTAAACTCCGATCTCTGTACTGCCGCCCAGCCTTCCACACTGACGGTGACCGTCCGGGAACTTCCGGTTCCGGTGATTACAGGTCCGGCTACCGGTTGTCCGGCCACCACGGGAAACATTTACACGACCGAAGCCGGCATGAGCAATTATATCTGGACCATATCAACCGGCGGCGTCATCGCAGCAGGGCAGGGTACATCGGCCATATCAGTCAACTGGCTGTCGTCGGGAACCCAAAGCATCACGGTAAATTACAACGACGTCAATGGTTGTTCAGCCTCCTCAGCCACAGTGAAAACCATTGTGGTAAATCCGCTGCCTGTACCGCTGATCACAGGTGGATCAAGCGGATGTGTGACCTTTGATGCATCTTACAGCACAGAAACCGGAATGTCGAACTATCTGTGGAGCGTGACCCCGGGCGGAACTATTATTTCGGGTGTCAACTCACCAACCGTGACGATCAACTGGACAGCCACCGGTCTGCAGACAGTTTACGTTTCCTATACCAATTCCAACGGGTGTACTGCGGTACCATCGACCAAAACGGTCACCGTCAATGAACTGGTTATCCCGACCATTACGGGACCCGTTCAGGGCTGTACATCAATACCGGTGAATTATACCACCGAAACCGGAATGACTGCATATACCTGGAATGTTTCGACATCCGGTGTGATCACTGCAGGCGCCGGAACCCATTCAATTACCGTGATCTGGTACAGTGCCGGATCTCATACCGTTGGCGTAAATTATTTGAACCAGAATGGATGCACCGCAGCTACTCCGACCATCAAAAATGTCACCATTACAACCGCTCCGGTTCCCTGGATTGACGGACCCGTTCAGAGCTGCCAACAAACGACCGGTGTAGTTTACACAACCGATCCCGGAATGCAGAATTATCTTTGGACGATCTCTGCGGGAGGAACCATTACTTCGGGATCAGGAACTGCAACAGTTACCGTAACCTGGTCGGTACCGGGGAATCAATGGATCTCGGTGAATTATACCGATCCCGCGGGATGTCAGGCCGCAACGGCCACAGTTAAAAACGTGGTTGTAGCAGCCGCCCCCGTCCCCGTGATTACCGGATTGTCGCAACTGTGCAACGGAACCACGGCGGTCTATTACTGCGAAGCGGGAATGAGCGCTTATTCCTGGACCATTACCCCCGGCGGGATCATCACATCCGGAGCCGGTACCAACGCCATAACTGTTGACTGGATTTCAGCCGGAACCCAGTCGATCACGGTTTTGTACACCGACCTCAACGGATGCGCCGCCCTGACGCCTTCGCAAAAAACGGTAACAGTTCATCCATTACCGGTACCGACCATCACGAATGATCCTGTTGCCTGTGTCAACGGGATTACGACTTTTATTACTGAACCGGGAATGAATTCGTATCAGTGGACGGTCAGTACCGGAGGGACCATCATTGCGGGAGCCGGTACACAGTCCATTGTCGTGTCGTGGACAACGGCCGGGACCAAAACCATTACGGTAAGTTACATGGACCCCAACGGATGTTATCCGCAACAAGTCACTTTCAAGACCGTATCTGTTTCCGCATTACCGGTTCCTTCTATTATCGGAAACGGCACAGCCTGTCTGGGATCGGCTGGGAACATATATTCAACAGAACCTGGAATGACCAACTACATCTGGACCGTTTCTTCGGGTGGAACCATAACTTCCGGGGCAGGAACCCAGACCATCACAGTAACCTGGAACACCTTGACCCCACAGGTGGTTTCGGTAAATTACACCAATCCGGCAGGTTGCACGGCATCGGCGCCGACACAGTTCGGAGTCACTATCAATCCGCTTCCGGTGCCGGTACTAACCGGGAACGCCACGGCTTGTGCCGGATCAATCAATAATGTATACGTCACCGATCCGGGAATGACCAATTATATCTGGAGTGTATCCCCGGGGGGAACCATTCTCACTTCAACCACCACCAATACAAGCAGCATTACTGTTGCCTGGAACACGGCCGGATCCCAGTGGGTCAGCGTGAATTATACCAATGCAAATGGTTGTACCGCGGCTGCGCCTACCCTGAAGCCGGTAGTCGTTCAATCGTCGCCGAATCCAGTTATCGTGGGAATCTCCTCCGCCTGTGCAGGAACGACGGGTGTTGCCTACAGCACCGATCCCGGATTTGTAAATTACCTGTGGAGCATCTCGCCCGGTGGATCCATAACGGCCGGTACGGGGACAAACATTATCACAGTGACCTGGATTACAGCCGGAACACAGAGCGTTACGGTAAATTATACAAATAGCAACGGTTGTTCTGCCGGTCAACCGACCATGAAAACCGTTACGGTTCATGCGTTGCCCGTTCCCACGATAACGGGAAGCAGTCTGTCATGCCTTGGAGGTACTACCACCCATAGCACCGAAGCAGGGATGACGGGTTATCAATGGACTGTTTCAGCCGGAGGGACTATCCTTTCGGGTAGTGGCAGCAATTCGATCCAGGTGCAATGGACTACTGCCGGACCAAAGACGGTCACGGTGAATTATACAAATATCAACGGATGCACGGCTGCCACTCCTTCTACGCACACTGTCACGGTTTACTCCCAACCGGTGCCAACCATCTCGGGCGCCACTTCGCTGTGCTCGGGCGCCACGGGTGTAGTCTATTCGACCGAAGGGGGCATGATCAATTATCTGTGGAGTGTGACGGCAGGCGGCCTGATCACTTCAGGGACCGGAACCAACATGATCACGGTGAACTGGACTATTGCCGGAGTTCAAGGGGTCTCGGTTAATTATACCGACGCCCACGGATGTACCGCTACCATACCCACGAACCTGCCGGTTTCAGTTAATGCCGTACCGGTTCCCACCATCACAGGCAATACCAATCCATGCATGACATCGGGAAATTATTCCTACCTGACTGAACAGGGCATGCTAAACTACCTGTGGACCGTCACTTCGGGTGGGATCATTGTCGGTGGACAGGGAACCCGCAATGTTCAGATCTACTGGACGGCTCCCGGCGCACAAAACGTGACAGTAACATATACCACTCCTGCCGGCTGTAACTCTCAGCTTTCATCGCTGGCAGTCCTGGTGCGTTCTATACCCGGAACACCCGGACCGATCGCGGGCGACACACTGATTTGTAAACCCCTTACGGGAGTAGTCTATTCGGTTAATCCGATCCCGGAAGCCACAGGTTATGACTGGGCAGTACCGGCCGGCGCGACCATTACCAGCGGAGCCAACACCAATATCATTACAGTCAGTTACGGCGAAAATGCCCAATCGGGAAATATCTCTGTATTCGGGATCAACACATGCGGTAACGGACCCTATTCACCAGTTCTGCATGTTTCGGTGCATCCCTATCCCGATGCACCCGTCGTGACTGTGATTGAACCCGATACCCTGGTGTCGAGCGCACCTGCGGGGAACCAATGGTATCGCGACAATCAACCCATACCCGGAGCCACGGCACAACAATATGTAGCCTATGTGCCCGGACAGTACTTCGTGATCTCCAGTCCGTATGGATGCGCTTCCGACCCTTCGAATGTCATCGGGGTTTATCCGGTCGGGGTGGGAACACAGGAGGCGATCCGCTGTCAGGTTTATCCCAATCCCGCCGATAATAATATTACCCTTGAATTGGCGGGAGCCCGTCGCGGAGCTTCGCTCGACATTTGGCTGGTTGATAACCTGGGGAATAAACGACTGGTTATCAAACAATTTGAAGTACAGGGAGATACAAAACTGAATGTTGAGTTGGGAAATCCTCCTGCAGGATTGTACCAGTTGATCCTGCAATGGGATCAAACCCGGATCATAAAAAAACTGATTATTCTGAACCAGGAATAACAGTGCCTTTTTGAAACAGACCCATGGTCAGGAAACTTCGTTTTGGATTTTTGGTATTGTTCGTTCTGCTGACACTGAACCTGGGCTTACAGCCATGTAGTGTCGCCCTCCCCGGGGCAAAAATGCCATCCTGCCTGAAGATCGGGATGTTGAAGGTGACTGGAAGCCCTGTTTATGATCCATCGGGAACTTTTCTCGGTGTTACCATTCCGCTTAAACGGGCGGGAAGGCTGATTCTGGTTGAAGGGATCATTGATAATATCGCAGGGAATCTGATCCTCGACACGGGTGCAGAAGAGCTGGTTCTGAACAAGACCTATTTCCGTAATTATTCCACTACCGTTTCCAGGGAGGCTGGGGGCATTACCGGAACCGCGGGGACGGTTGAAAAGACCAGAATAAGCACACTCCGGTTTTCGGAAATCACAGTCAATGGCGTCATGACCGACCTGGCATCCCTGGGTCATCTTGAAAACAGGAGGGGTGTAAAGATCCTCGGGCTTCTTGGGATGGCCATCCTGAAAGAGTACGAAATGGTACTCGACGTTGAAGGAAATGAACTTCAGATTTACCGGACCGACAGGAATGGAAATCGCCTGACGACTACCCGGCCGGTGATGAAGTTTGATCAGATTCAGAAACTGGAACGGCACCGCAATATCATGTTCATGACCGCCAATATTGCCGGACGGCCACTTTACTTTTGTCTTGACACAGGCGCTGAATCCAATGTAATTAACCTCGGAGCCCCGAAAAAAGTATTGAGCACAGTAACCATCACACGCAGGTCGACCTTACGTGGCGTGGGTTCCGGAGAAAAAGAGGTTCTTTACGGAATACTGAACGACTTCATGGTAGGCAGCCGGAAAATCGGTCCGATGGAGACCATTCTGACCGACCTTACTTCCATGTCGGATTATTACGGAACCCGGATTGACGGCATGCTGGGATTCGATTTTTTCAGAAAAGGGAAGTTCTCCTTTAATCTGATAAAGCGGGAAATCGGAATTTGTTTTAACAAGGAGCAACGCTGATGAGAAACCTGCTCGTATTGATATTCCTGTTTCTGACGGCGGTTTTCGTACCCGGGGCCCGGGCTCAGTACGATCCGGCTAAGGTTTGCCGCCTCGATGACGGCAAGATGGTCTTTACCATCGACAGGCGATGGAATGCGGCTCAGATCAAGGAAGTTTCGACTATTTTCGACCTTGACAGCGCCTTAATAGCCGGAGCATTCTCCGGGAAAACAAGCCTGGTCATCAAAGGGAACGCCTGGACCATCCGAAAAGTCGACGCGACCCGTTTCGATCTGGAAAAATCGACCGGGGCAACAGACCAGCGCTATAACCGTAATGAGATCATCCTGGTCGACGATAAGGAACTGCGGATCGCGGCTTCTGCGCTGCGCGAATCGGAACCCTATGGTGTAAACCGCCTTACTTTTAATACAGTCATACAGGCCGGGAATAACCGGATCCGGTTTTTTCTTCCGGGACGACAAAATGCACGGACCATCTATCTTTCAGGATCATTCAACAACTGGAGTACAATGCAAACTCCGATGCTGAAAACCGATTCGGGCTGGACGGTCACCCTCCGGCTGGCTCCCGGCAAGTACACCTATAAATTCATTGTCGACGGAAAATGGAGCTCCGATCCCTATAACAAACTCCGTGAAAATGATACCTACGGTGGTTTTAATTCCGTGTTCTTCTGTTACAATTACAGGTTCATATTAAAGGGTTACCAATCAGCGAAATCAGTGGTGGTCGCCGGCAGTTTTAATAACTGGAGGACAAATGAATTAAAAATGATTCCTTATCGCGGCTCCTGGGTGCAATCGGCCTATATCCGGGAAGGGACCCATGCCTATAAATTCATTGTCGACGGCAACTGGATCAATGATCCGGCATGCAAAGTAAACCGTCCCGACGGAATGGGTAACCTGAATTCCTTTTTCAGTATCGGTGATACCATGATCTTCAGGCTGAACGGTTATCAGGATGCCCAAAACATCGTCCTTGCCGGGAATTTCAATGGATGGAATCAGGGAGAATTGTTCATGACCCGAATCCGGAATGGCTGGGAACTTCCTTATGTGCTCGGCCCGGGCAACTACGAGTATAAATATATCGTCGACGGAAAATGGATGATCGATCCTTCCAATCCCAATACCACGGGCGCCGGGGAATTCACCAATTCATTCCTCGCCGTGAAACCGAATTATACATTCACCCTGAAGGGTTTTTCAGGCGCCCGCGAAATCTGTCTTTCAGGAAATTTTAACGGGTGGAGTCAAACCGGATACCGGATGAATCATAAGATTGGTGTTTGGAACTTTTCCATCTACCTTCAACCGGGAAAATATTCCTATAAATTCGTGGTCGACGGTAAATGGATCATGGATCCGGCGAACGAGCTGTGGGAAGACAATGAATATGGCACCGGAAACTCCGTAATATGGATTGAACCGTAGGTCAAATCCGCCTTTCATTCATTGTTCAGAAATTGAAAAGAAGCCAGGCCACCACGAAGGTGATCACGATGTTAAACAATTGAGCCAGCAGGAAAGCATACATCGGTTTCCTGTTTGTGGCGCTGAAAATATCACTGAAACGGGTTTCCAGGCCGATACAGACAAATGCAATACTGAACCAGATATTCTGATATCCTTTGATGGTATCGCCTGCCTGTTTCACGGTTTCAGGATTCAGAAAAAATGAGAACAGTACCGAAGCCAGTATAAAACCGATGACAAACTTGGGAAACCGGTTCCAGATAATCCGGGCCGTTGGCTTTTCAACCGTGGCGCCCTGCCCGGAATAGGACCAGTAGATAGAGATCGCAAAAGCGGCAAGACCTAAAAGAACATTCTGGGCCGATTTGATAATTACGGCATATTTCTGAGCCGTTTCGCCGATGACAGTTCCCGAAGCCACTACCGCACCGGTCGTATCAATGGTGCCCCCGATCCAGGCCCCGGCAACCTCCTGCGTGAGCCCCATCCACTTGGCGAGGTAGGGCATGAGGATCATCATCGGAATGGCGACAATCAATACCAGAGAGATCACGTACGAAAGCTTTTTATTGTCTCCTTTGATCGCTCCGCAGGTAGCGATGGCAGCCGAAACTCCGCAGATTGACACCGCAGAGGCCAGCATCGTCGACATCTCCGGATCAACCTTCATTTTGCGTGCAATCCAGAAGGCCAGGTACCAAACTGAAATAACCACGACCAGGGCCTGAACAAGTCCAAGCGCCCCGGCTTTCATGATATTGCTGAACAGAACCGTAGTCCCCAGAAGTACCAGTCCGGTTTTAATATAGAATTCGCTTTGAACAGCCTGTTTGATCCAACCGGGAAGTTTCATGGTATTGCTGATCAACAGGCCGATCAGGATCGAAAAAAACACCGTTTCGAGGCTCAGCGCCTTGACCGATGTGTGGGTCGAAACCACCTGGGCAATCACGGCGAGCAAAGTGATGATGGCGAATGAACCGAAAAAACGGTTGGTCGGTTTCCCGGCAAGTTTCAACCCGACCCAGGCCAGAATCGCGAATGCCAGGAAAATGTAAACGATCCGCAACAGGTTCGGACGGGATAAAAATCCTGTGAGGAATTCCGTCCCACTCCATTTTTCCTTGGGATTAAACAACATGGGTAGCGACGGCACATATTCATAGATCAGGACCGTGAGTGCAATGATCATGAATCCTGCAAATACCGCCATCCAGTCTTCATGAAAAGATCTTTTTACCGAAAAAATCATGGTTGTTTTGTTTTGTCCCTGCACATGCATGACACTATTGCGAAAATAGAATTTTTTTGGATTAATCCTAAAATCAGAGTCAGGTATCAAGATTTCAGGTGACTAAATTTTTATGGAAAAAATAATTGCTTATCTTTAGCCTCAAAATGCGGTCTGTTCATTAACAAACACCTTTATGAAATTAAAAACGCTTCTGCAAGTTGTATTTTATTGTGTCACAGGATGTTTGCTTTCAACCGGCAGCCTGAAGGCCCAGGCGCCCGACTTCCCTGGCAGCCCCGCATCCTGGTCCATTGTGGCCTCCTATTCGATCCCGGGAAAAGCATCGGGACTGGCCTGGGACGGTACGTACATTTACTTCGGGATCTACGGTTCCGACGGGGATAAAATTTACCGTTTCAGCCCATCGTCAGGGACGAACACCCTGCTCTGTTCCGGGCCTTTTGGCGATGCTTATGGATTAACTTACAAAACTCCCAACCTGGTGACGATCAACCAACCCTCAAGTTCTTCGCAACCCTCAACAGCGCTGGAATTCACCATGGCTGGGGCGTTGGTGTCAAACCTCACCCTTCCGAATCATTATATGTCGGGAATCGCATATGATAACGGAAGTTATTGGGTGTGTACCTATTATCCTGATCCGGGAACGGTGTATCATATCAATTCCTCCGGAACGGTATTGTCACAATTCACCCCGCCGGCCAACCAACCCTGGGATATTTGCATGCATGGCAGCAACCTCTGGATTGCCGATTACAATGCCAATATGCTCTACAAAGTATCGTTAACCGGAACAGTGCTGGAGAGCCATGCTTCACAAGGTTCAAAGCCATCGGGCATTGTGTACGACGGAACCTATTTGTGGTACTGCGACGGTCCGTTGGGAGGTGGAAGTACACTTTACAAGGTTGACCTGTTGGGCGCCGGAACCCCGGCGATCAATGTCCCGGTTACTTCACACGATTACGGGACGGTGGCAATAGGCAGTTCGGCATCGTGGAACTGCCAGGTGCAAAATACCGGAACCGCCAACCTGAGCATCACCAGTATCGATATTCTCACCGGAGATCCCATCTCCACAACCCTCTCCCTGCCTGCTACCATAACGCCCGGGGGGTCGATCAATGTACCGCTGATTTACCAACCGGTTACCGCAGGTCCCCTGAACACTTCGATCAACATCAATTCGAACGACCCCATACATCCGTCGGTTACGGTGACATTGACGGGAAATGCTGTTTATACGGGACCACACCTGAATATTCAGCAAACCTCGCACGACTGGGGACAGCGCCGGATGGGATCTTACAGCCGGTGGTACCTGCCCGTCACCAACGACGGCAACCAGAACCTGGTAATCTCATCCCTGTCGATAGATGATCCCCATTTCATTATCGACCAGGATCTTGTACTGCCGATCTCGCTTACACCCCTGCAAACATCCCTGATCGGCATCTGGTTCCACCCTGAGGCCGGTGATCTTTACTCGGGTATTCTGAATATCGGTTCGAATGACCCCACCCAGAATCCCTTCCCGGTCGACCTGACGGGCTCGGGCGTTGATACGCAATACCCCCTCGGTACGCCGTTATGGAGCTATCTGATCACAGCAGGATTTGATAACAGTCCAAAAGCCATCCATCCGATCGGTGACATTACAGGTGATGGCGTCGACGACGTCATTATATGCTCCGAAGATAATTATGTCAGGTGTTTGAACGGAAATTCTTCCGGGGAAGCTGATTTAATGTGGGAAACCGAGATCTATTCGGGAAATGTTTACAGTCAAAATACGCTTTCTGTCATCCAGGATATCAACAACGACGGCTATGAAGATGTGGTAATCGGAACCACCGGGGGCGATCGTTCCATCCGGGTCCTGTCGGGGAAAACCGGAACGCCGCTGTGGCGGTACGACACCCATGCAATCGGTGACGGTGGCTGGGTTTACCAGGTCGATAACAAGTACGATTATAACAACGACGGCGTTAATGATGTACTTGCCTGCGCAGGTGACGACGGAAACGATACCGGCCCCCGCTGTGTATTCAGTCTGAACGGCCTTACCGGGTTACCGCTCTGGATTTGCCCGACCGGTGGACCTGTTTTTTCGGTGATCGGGGTCGATGATTTCACCAACGACGGGAAACCCGATGTGGTCGCCGGTGCCTCGAATGCTAACGAAACCCAATCGAAGGTGTACGGTATCAACGGAGCTACCGGTTCCATTCTCTGGACCTCATACCTGCAGGGAACATCCGTTTGGGCCTTAATCCAGATCGATGATGTTACGGGCGACGGGATCCGCGATGTGGCCTCAGGCGACTTTGAAGGATTGGTGCATTTTCACAATGCCGTTTCGGGTAATCAGGTCAGTAACTGCGTGGTCCAGAGCAATACCCTGCTGCTTCGGTTTGAAGATATGGGCGATGTCAACAAGGATACCCATCCTGATTTCATTGTTGGTTTCAGCGGGGCCAAAGGAGTCATCGTCGACGGATACACCAACACCCTGATTTGGCAACAGCCCCTGTCGGATAAATCGTGGAATGTGACCAATATGGGCGACATCACTTTCGATGGTTACAATGATGCCTGTATCGGAACCCTTTACCAGGATAACAGAGTCTATTTTTTAAATGGCCCCAATGGTGAGATCCTGAAGGAAACGGGGAGCAGCACCCCCATCGATGCCCTTGATGCCATCCCGGATATTGTGGGTGACAGCACCATGGAGGCAGTGATCGGCGGTCGCAACGGAGTTGTCTATTGTCTCTCCGGGGGATACGATTCGACCATCATTTCGGTAGAACCAGGCATAGCCGGATCGCTTCAAAAGATAAAAGTCTTTCCGAACCCCTGCTCCGATAAGTTGAATATCGCATACCGGCTGCAGAAGGCTTCGACGGTTGCCATTGAATTTACCGACATCACGGGAAAAGTGCTTTATTCAAGAATACTGGAAGATAAGAAACCGGGGACTCATACCATGACCGTCGACCGTAATCAGATTTTCGGTAACCTTGGAACAGAGGCCGTTTGTATCTTGAAATTCAGTTCATCGGAGGCCACAGAACGGGTAAAGGTGGTCTTTCAATAAACGGTACACTGCATGAACCGGAAGGTTCGGCTTCACGATAGCGGCAGGGCGAAGTGAAAAGAACTACCTACGCCCAGTTCACTCTCGACCCACATCCGGCCCTGATGAAGGGAGATGAAGTTATGACAAAGGATCAGCCCCAGACCTGTTCCGGTTTCATTGTTCGTACCCGGGGAAGAGACCTGTTCATCGAGTTTAAATAATTTTCCGGCAATCTGTTCCGACATTCCACACCCATTATCAGTAACGGTGGTAAGGATCTCGTCGTGATTTTGCCGGATGGTGACCCGGATATGCCCCCCGGGAAAGGTGAACTTTATTGCATTGGTAAGGAGGTTACGCACCACGGTGTTAATCATATTACGGTCGGCAAAAACAGTGAATGATCCTCCGTTAGTCAGGTCGAGTGTGATGTTTTTGTTTTTTGCTGAAGGTTCCATCAACCTCAGGTTTTCCTTGACCAATACGGTCAGGTCAAAAGTTTCGCGGTTCAGGGTTATCTCCTTTCTTTGGGTACGCGACCATGCCAACAGATTCTCCAGCAAATCAGCTGTATGGTTGGCAGCATTTTTTATGTTCCCGATGATCCGTTCCTGATCCTGTTTCGTAAGGAGATAACTTTTATCGGTCAGTACATCCAGAAACCCCAGGATGGCGTTGAAGGGATTCTTCAGATCGTGGGCAATAATGGAGAAAAACCGGTCTTTAGCCTGGTTGCTTTGCAGCAATTTCTGTTCTGACAGCCTTAGTTCGTTGGTTCGTTCCGCCACAGTTTGCTCCAACCGCAGATTGTAGCGTGTCATCAGAAAATATCTCACAATGGCATAGATGATCAAACCGAGACCTAACAGGCACAGGCCCAAAAACCAGATTTGAAAATAGAAAGGGTGCCGGATCCGGATGGTCCCGGAAATAACGGGTTCACTCCAGATGCCAAGTGCATTCCGGGCTTTCACGTGAAAACGATAAGTTCCGGGACGAAGGTTGTGATACCGGTAGTTATTATCTGAAGAACGAAACTCAGTGGACCAGTCTGTATCGTAACCTTCCAAAAAACATTTGTAAAAGACCTGTTTTTCATCAATGAACGATACCGCACGGAAATTGAAATCAAGTGTGTTCTGATCTGAGGAAAGGGCCACATTATCAAATGGCGATATCGTATCAGACTTTATCAGCATGGATTTCAGGGTTACCCTGGGAGGCGCTACCTGGCGCAGGTCGTAATCATATTCGGGCTGGAAAATGGTCACCCCGTTGATGGTTCCGAACCAGATGTTGTTTTTGGTATCGATGAAACCGGCATCCCGGTTCACTTCGAGCCCGGTGAGTCCGTCTTTAATCATGAAATGATCCAGCCGGCCGCCATCCCAGCGAAAAATACCAACATTTGTCCCGAACCAGAGACGACCCAGATCATCTTCAAGAATCAGGTACACCGGATCATCGATGCGAAAATCTCCCTTTAGATATTTTACCAGACCTGAGCCTTCAATCCGGTATAAACCATCTGCGGTTCCGACCCAATAACGGTCTTGTGAATCAAGGTAAAATGAAAAAATACTGTTACCATTTCTAGCTTGAGCCAGGTAAGATTTCAGGGTGCCATCGGGTTTCAGTTCGATCAGCCCCGAAATTAAAGAGCCCAGAAAGATACTATTCCCTTTGCCCCTGAACAGTTTTCGTATCTTAAAAAGTGTATCGATCGGAATGTTCATCCGCTCAAAATGATCATTTTGAAACCTGTATACCCGGTCGAGGGTCGTGGCATGCAGGTTCCCGTCGCCGGCAACCAGAACAGAACTATAGGTTTGCTGTTTGGAGTAGTCAGGTTTATACCAGGTGATCTTTCTGGTTTTATCAATCCTTGCAATGCCTAATGAAGAAGCAGCGACCCAGAGATTCCCGGCCCGGTCCAAATCCAGATCCATGATCCTGGTTTCATGGATTCCGCTGGATCCTTTGTAATCGAGATTGAGGTAATCGAATTTGTCATTCTTCAGAAAGGAGAGTACCCCGTTGTGCCCGAATACAAAGACTCCGGGACTGAGTTCTAACGCAGCCGAAACTTCGTTGTCGTAAAGTCCTTCATTTATGGTATAGTGCACGAACCGGGGCGCCGGAATGCAGGTGATTCCCCGGTATCCGGTAAACCAGGTGTTTTGCTCCCGGTCCATTAACACAGCAGTGGCCCCTTCGGAGATAAGACTGTTTTTGTGATTAAAAATCAATAATTTGTCAAAGGAGACTCGATAATAGTAAACATAATAGGGACTTCCGAAAAAGATATTCCCAACCTTATCAGCAGTGATAAAGGAGTATTCTTGTTGTTGCCGAAGGCTGAATTTGTAATCCGGGACAATCTGCGTAAACCGATTTTCTTCGATATATCCAATCCATTTTTCACCCATAAGCCATACCCGCACCCGGGGATCTGAAGGAGCCGGATTTTTGACAGCAAGGACTGCGACAATATCCATTGAAGGTAGTTTAACCTTCGGTGAAAAAGGGTACCATTTATCCTTTTTGATGACATAAACACCCTGGTTCGTGGCACAATAGATCTGATTGTCATGGATGCTCAACCCGGAGAATTTCCTGCAGGGAATTTCTATTCCGGGTCTCAGACGGCGCCAGTTCCGGTTCCGGCAAATGAATATTCCGGAATCATAGGATGCTGCAACCAGCACGGGAGCACCGTCCTCATAATATATCCCGAAATCACAATAAGAATTGGCCCAGGCAGGTGATCCGGTGGCCGGGTACCTGTGCCAGCCTTTATCGTCAAAGTAATCCGCAATCAGATCGCCGTTATTCGGGAAGGCCCAGATCACCCCTTTTTCATCACAATGAACCCAGGCATACCCGAAGGAGCTTAACCCTTCCTTCCGGGTGTAATTGTGCCATTCTGTTCCGTCATAACTTGATATTCCCGATCTCGTGGCAAACCACATAACCCCTGAAATATCCTGCGTGAGGCTGAATACCGGAGTAGCCGGGAGTCCGTCGGCAACGGTGTAAGTTCGGATGAAATAGTGTTGTGCCTGAACCCATCCTGCCACCAGATAAAATATCAATATCAGGCCTGTTATCCGCTTCATGTTCAGTTGTTCGGGGTAACTGTTTTTTCGGTCTCCTCGATCTTTTTAACGGTACGCAGGAAAAATGAAAAATAGATCAGAACCAAACCGAACAAGGCGGCCATCGCCGCGATCAGTTTGATCAGGAATACCCCCCATAAAAAGGGATTGAAAAGCAGGGCAACACCCAGTGCGACCGTCAACAACCCGTTAATAAGAAGGATATTCTTATTGTTGAGCATGCGCTTGATGTTAACCAGGATTACCAGTTGAATGATCCCGACGATAATGATCCAGATACCGGTCATGATCAGGAACAGAGCAAGCGATGCCTGCGGGTAAAATATAAATGCCAGTCCGATCGCGATTGCAGCAATCGACTCGATGAGGATTACGGTCCCCGATTTATCCCGCCTGATGTTGTTGATGCCGAACAATAACAAAATCGCACCGATAACCAATACGATGATTCCGAAGTAATGGATTAGTTGTTTGATCTGTTCCTGGTCGAAAAACAGTATCAGCAACCCGAAAATCAGCAGCACCAGTCCGTTCAGAGCCAGGAACCACCAGTTCTTAAATCCTTTTGTCTCCATAAAATCTATTTTTTAGGTAAAAGTAACAAAAAGAATGGAAATTCCTTATTCCCTCAAACCCTCATACCCTCACACCCTCATTCCTTCACAACAGGTCTCATGACTACCTGTACTTCATTGCCTTTGCTCAGTGTTTTTGATGCAAATTCCTGAATCGATTTCAGGTTCAGTCCCAGTACCATTTTCTCATAGCCTGTAAGATAGTTTAATCCGTAGAAATATTGATCGAACAGGATATTGGACCACCAGTTGTTTTCTTTCATATCCTCAGGCCGTTGCTTTAACAGGTACTCACGTGCTTTTTGCAGATCCACGTCGGTCGGGCCTTTTTCAATGATTTTGTTGATTTCACGGTGGACGATTTCGATGAGTTTGTCAGCTTTTGCCGGATCGGTGTCGAAGCTGACATTCAGCAGGAATCCCGGTTCCGGATATCTTTCGAGACTCCAGTATGCCCTGACACTGTAAGTTCCCCCTTCATCTTCGCGTATCGACTGTACATACCGAAGTTCCAGGATGTGACGGAGGGCTGCTCCGAGTAATTTATTAGCCGGTGTATATTCGACCGGGCCGTTGAAGTTCACGAAGATAGAAGTGCGCGGTGTTTTGTTTTCCCGGTTAAAATCATTGACAACCTTTCCGGCCGGGGGCCTTACACCGTCATCCTTCCATTTTTTGTTCGTGTTCTCGGTAGGCAGTGATCCCAGGTATTTTTCGACCAGGGATTTCTGCCCGGCCGGATCGATCTTCCCGACAAAAAGGAAGGTGAAGGATCCCGCGTCGGCAAAGGATTTCTTGTAAACCGTTTTCAGTTTGTCCAGGGTGATATCGTCCAGGGTTTTATAGGAGATGGGAACAGCACGCGGATGGTGGTTGCTCATCATCACCGCGATGGTATCGCTGAAAGCCGCACGGGGTTCGGATGCGGCATTGATATAATTCGATTTCAACCGGTCAAGCCAGGTCTTAAAATCGGTTTCATCCCAGCGGGGATTGGTGAAAAAGACATAGATCAATTGGAGCGCAGTTTCCAGGTCTTTCGGGGAGGTTCGTGCACTGATCATTTCCTGTTCGCTCGAAAGCCCAGGCTGGAGGCTGGCTCGCTTACCAGCAAGAAGCTTGATCAGGTCGGTCCTCGAAAAGGGTCCGAGTCCCATCTGGTTTACTGCGCTGGAAAAGAGTTCGGCCGGATGAACCAGGTCATCACGGAGCAGGCTGATCCCGCCAGGTGAAAATCCGCGGATGATCAATTCATCTTCTTTGTTATCGGTAGGTTTGAAAACCACCCGGATGCCATTCGACAAAACCCATTCGGTGGTGCCAAAGGCCTCGTTATCGGTCGATTTGACAACCGTGCCGGGTGTCGGTTGCCGGTCAATCAGTTTTTTTGATGAAAGCGCATCCACATAAGGATCGATTTTCATCTTACTGCAGGTCTGGATTACGGTCAGGATCTCATCCCTGGAGGGAAGGGTCACCCCGGGCTTGTCGGGGCCGGTAACCGTGATGATCTGGTTGTCTTTACGCAGGTATTTTCTAACCTCCGCGTTGGTCTCTTCCAGGGTGATCGCGGGTAGTTCGGCCATGGCAAAGTTGTACTCGAACTCAAGACCCGGATTGGGTGTCCGATTCATAAACCAGGCTAAGTTGGGATAAACAAGCTCCCGGTTTTTTCGCTTGTCGCGATCCATGTACCGCGACTCATACTGTCGGTTCATATCTGCCTTGGCGCGGTCGAGCTCACCGGGCGTAAAGCCGTAAACCCCGGCCCTGTTCATCTCAGCCAGCAAAGCCGTTAGCGCCTTCAGCGACTGGTTGTTTGATGCCTGAGCGGTCGCGGTAAAGGCATCCTTGGTCTGGGTAAAGGATCCATAATAACTGCGGGCAAACAGGAACGGCGGATTTTCCTTGTTGGCAAGTTCGGTCATGCGCTGTCCAAACATGGAATTGATCAGCGACCGGATCAATTGTAGCCGCATGTATCCCAGATTTTTATCATTTTGCGGAATGGCCTTGTGCTTGAAGCTTACGTTCACGATTGTCGCGGTTGCTTCTTTGTCGGAAGCCACGCCGATCAAAGGATCTGTGTTGTCAGGAACATCGTATTCCTCTTTGGGCGCAGGATTTTCTACTTTCGGAATCGCGCTGAACAGTTTTTTCACCTTGGCTTCCACCGCATCCACATCGAAATCGCCGACAACAACAATTGCCTGCAGATCGGTCCGGTACCACTTCTTGTAAAAGTTCCTGATGGTTTCATGTTTGAAATGGTTGATGACGGCCGTATCGCCAATGACGTTCCGCTTTGCATATTTCGATCCCTGGTAGATGATCGGGGCAAGTTCATTGTTCATGCGTTCACCCGCTGAACCATACATCCGCCATTCTTCCCGGATCACGCCGCGTTCCAGTTCAATCTCGGCGGATTCAAAGGAGATATAATTCGACCAGTCATGTAAAATCAGCAGGGCTGTGTCAATGATTCCTTCACGTGTCAGGGGAACATTCGACAGGTTGTAAACGGTTCGATCCAGTCCGGTGCCTGCATTGACATTCGTGCCAAATTTCACACCGATGGTGGCCAGGTAATCGAGAAGTCCTTTGCCGGGGAAATTGGCCGTACCGTTGAAAGCCATGTGTTCGGTAAAATGAGCCAACCCGTTCTGGTCATCCTCCTCCTGGATGGCGCCTACATTGTGCGCAATGTAGAATTCACCCCGGTTGGCAGGCAGCTTATTGGCTCGGATAAAATAACGCATTCCGTTATCGAGGACACCCGTTCTTACTTTCGGATCAAACGGAGGCATCTCGTTCATCTTGAACTCCTGAGCCAGGGTGGCCGCAACAGGCAGCAGGAATAGGGCAATCAGGCAAAAACAACGCAAAACAGAGTTCTTCATAGGTTACTTATTTTTTGAATATTGAAACGGAAAAACTGAAACTTTATTGATTGAATGTATAACTGAATGATTGATTGACTGAATGATTGATTGACTGATTTATCGATTGAGTGAATGAAAATGTGTTACTGTGCTGATGTGTTAGTTTGAGGATTTGAGGATGTGCAAATTGATTTACGATTTACGTATGAAAGATTGATTGATTGAGTGAATTGAATTAGCAAGGTGGCGAAAAACTTCTATTCGCTAATCGCTGATATCTAATCCCTTCTTTGAACTTTGAACCTTGATCTTTAAGCTTTGAACCCTGAAACACAAAACCCGAAACGCGAAACACCGAAACATTCCGGCCCTTCGACTACACTCAGTGTCCGGGATTTCTCCTACCAGTCCGCTTGTCCAACTCTTCGTCCGCTCTTCGTCCAACTCTTCGTCCAACCTGTTATTTGTATAGAAACCGCTTAATACTTTTCTTTGGCGTCTTTTCAAACTCATTGGGAACGATTTCAAAGTCGACCACACGGATGTATTTCGGAAGCCGGTGGTTCAGATCGTGCAGATATTCCTTAAATATAGTGGGAAGTTCTTCGCGATTATGTCCGGCTTTTTCAACCGCGTCATAATCGGGATAAATCAGGGCGATGAGCCGTTCGTCGCGGTCGATCACCAGCGATTCCATCACCATGAACCGGTTGTTCAGCATCGCTTCGATCTCCTCGGGGTAGATGTTTTTCCCCGAGGCCCCCAGGATCATGCTTTTGCTGCGCCCTTTAATAAAGATATTGCCTTTGTGATCCATAACCCCCAGGTCGCCGGTATGGAGCCATCCCGCATCATCGATTACCGCTTTCGTGGCTTCTTCATTTTTATAATAACCAAGCATCACATGGCTTCCGCGAACCATGATCTCTCCTGATTTGCGAGAGGGATAGTCGGAGTCGATCTTTGCCTCCAGTTCATTGACCACACGGCCTGAAGCTCCCAGTTCCGTGGTTTTCCAGGAAGCGTAGGAGATCAGCGGACCACATTCAGTCATGCCGTACCCCACCGTGAACGGAAATCGCATATTTCTGAAAAAACGTTCTGCTTCCGGGTTAAAAGGAGCCCCACCAATGACCAGTTCCCTGAAATTGCCTCCGAAAACCCCATACATTTTCTCACGGATCTTTTTGTAAATGATCTTGTTGAGAAGCGGAATGTGGATCATGACCGCAATGGCGGGCTTTCGCAGGGCAGGGATCAGCTGTGACTTATAGATCTTTTCGATGACCAGCGGAACCGACAGGATCAGGGAGGGCCTGATCTCCTGGAAGGCCTGCATGATGATCTTGGGCGACGGGGTTTTGGTCAGGAAGGTGATATCGCAGCCCAGGGTAAACGGAAAGAGAAATTCAAACGCGCAACCATAGGTATGGGCCAGGGGTAAGAAGGAGAGGATCTTGTCGCGCGGATTAAGGGGCATATTCCTTTGGGCATACAGGATGTTCCCCAACAAACTCTTGTGTTGAAGAACAACTCCTTTCGAAAACCCTGTGGTCCCTGATGTGTAGGAAATCACGGCAATATCTTCCCCGGCAGAAGTAGGAAAGATGATCTGATCCGGGGTGATTTGCGTGGTATCGATCCTGTTAGATGCTACAGGTGTTCCGCGTTCGGCAAGAACCGTGAGGTCCTGTATCCTGAGGGATGCCTGGAGTCCAGGCATCGAGCCAAAATCCAGGTCTTTGAAAAGGGTATCCTCGACGAAAAGCAGCACCGAATCGGAATGGGTTACGATGTAGTGAATATCGGCCGGCTTGAAATCGGGAAGGATCGGTACAATTACGGCGCCATAAGTGACCGTGGCAATATAGATGATCCCCCAGGATGCAGAATTCTTCCCCAACAGTGCAATGTGATCCCCTTTGCGGATCCCGTAATCCCTGAAAACGGCCTGTATCCCGGCAATCTTTTGCCCTACTTCCCGGTAGGTGTTCGTTTCTCCACCGTAATCCGAAAGCGACATAAACTCCCAGTTTTTACGAATGGCTGATTCAAAAACGGAGGTGAGATTCGTAGAATGTGAATCCATGCGGTAGGATTTTGAAACATGCGAAGTTCAGAAATTATTTTGATTTCCGATATGATTTCGAAAAAAATGAACAATATTATTTATAAATCCGACCCGAGTTTGTATGTTTGTATAAACCTAAAAATATGCTGAAATGCGAAAATTTTTGATTTGGTTTATTGCAGTGGTGGTAATAATCGGCGCCATCTTTTTTTACTGGAAATTCTATTTCACCTATTCTGTCGGGCACCGGGCCGGGCTGCTTCAAAAATTCTCGTACCGGGGCGTTATTTTCAAAACTTATGAGGGTGAACTTATTTTGAGCAGCGTTCAGAGCAATAAAAATGTTACCCTGGCCTCTGAAAAGTTCTTCTTCTCCGTGTCGAATGAGAAAGTTGCCAAACAAATAGAACAACTGCAGGGATATTTTATGACCCTTCATTATCAGGAGAAAAACGGGGTCCTCTGGTGGCGTGGCGATACAAAGTACCTGGTCGACAGTATTACAGTTAATCCCTGATTTTTCAATCGGCTAAGGGATTAGAAATCAGCGATTAGCGAATAGGAAGAAACGATAATTCAAAGTTCAATGAAGGGATTAGATATTAGCGAATAGCGAATAGCGAGAAACGATAATACAAAGTTCAAGATGCAAATATTAAAATTCAAAATTTTCAAATTAGCAAATTAGCACATTTTCATTCACTCAATCACTCATTCACTCATTCACTCAATAAATCGGTCAATCAGTCATTCAGTAAATCACTCATTCAGTCAATCACTCATTGGTATGGAAACCACCCTCCGTTTTAAGCGTGCCGATCTGATGGATTTCGTAATCCGGTATATGACGAAACTTGGAGTTCCTGAAGGGGACGCGAAGATCGTCGGAAAAGTGCTGATATGTGCCGACATCCGTGGTGTTGAGTCACACGGACTCCACCGACTGGGATCCTATTACGGAAACCGGATCAGTAAAGGTTGGATCGATCCCCTGACCCCTTATAAAATGATCAATGAAACTTCCTCCACTGCCCTGATCGATGGCGGGAACGGATGCGGCCAGGTCGTTTCGCACCGGGCCATGAACATTGCGATTGAAAAGGCGCGAACAGCGGGTATTTCCGCCGTTACGGTCAGAAACAGCAACCACTATGGCATTGCAGGTTATTACGCCATGATGGCGATGCGTCAGAACATGATCGGCATTTCCCTGACCAACTCGCAACCGTTGGTGGCACCGACTTATGGCCGGACCGCTGTGCTGGGAACCAACCCGATCGCCGTGGCAGCGCCATCCGACAAAACCTATCCCTATCTCCTCGATATGGCTACCAGCGCCGTGGCCTACGGGAAAATCCAGGTCTTTGAAAAAAAGCATGAGCATATTCCGATCGGATGGGGGATCGACGAAGCGGGACAGGTGACCAACGAACCTTCCCGGATCCGGCCTGGCGGGCACGGCGCCCTGTTACCCCTGGGGGGTATGGATATCACAGCGGGTTACAAAGGTTACGGACTGGCGGTGCTTGTTGAAATTCTTTGCTCAATTTTGTCGGGCGGAAATTTCCTTACACAGGTCGGCGGCCCGGGTAAACCCGAACCTACGGGAGTTTCACACTTTTTCATGGCCATCAATATCGAAACCTTCCGACCGGTCATCGACTTCAAAAAACAGATGGACGAAATGATCACCTTGCTCAAACAATCACCCCTGGCCGTGGGCCGCGACGAAATACTCGTTGCCGGAGAAAAAGAATTCCAGTATGCCGAATTCAACGAAAAACACGGCGTTCCGCTTATTCACCCCATCGTCGAGGATCTTATCAGGGAAGGCGAAAAAGCCGGTGTCCCCTTTGATTGTAAACCGGTCGTTGAGCCGGCATGAGGTATGAAATTCAAAATAGGGAATAGCGATTAGTTAATAGCGATTAGGGAAAATTTCGTTTTCCATTTTCCATTTTCCATTTTCCATTTTCCCTCCTTTCTATCAACCCCCTAAAACAATCGGTGAAATGCCCCGATTCTTCGGTATAAAATTAAATATTTAGTTGACAAACTAAATATTTAGTTATATCTTTGTCTCGTCATACAACATCCCACATTTCATGAGACTGTTCCATCGAAATAATGCATCGTATTTGTTTCTTATAATGATGATGCAAATTTGCCTGGTGCCTGGTCGCTGTGTTTATGGCCAACAGCGGGAAGCATTTATTGAAGTAAAACTTTTGATGGAAAACTTCCGTTTCGATGAGGCCATTCTTCGCATCGATCGCATTCTGGCATCCGATACATCAAACATTGAATTGTGGATGCTCAGGAGCAAGGCGCTCTCTGCACGCAGTCAGTTTCTGGAAGCCAATGATGCCCTGGTCAGGGTAGTGAGATCCGATTCTACTAATATTCAGGCCTGGTATGAGATGTTCAACAACTACCGTCAGCTTGGAAATAAAGAAATGGCGGTATTTAGTTGTAAAAAGATCATGGCGTTGCGACCGGAGAACCGGTATTTCCCCTTGCAACTGGCCAATCTTTATTACAACCATGAGGATTATGAAAGCGCCCTGGAAACGATGACACCGCTATGGCGGGCAGATACTCAAAATGTTTACGTCAACCGGCAGATCGGTAACTGTTATAATGAATTAAAGATGGCTGATTCCGCTATTCTATATTATTCCAGAGCCCTGACCATCTATCCGGACGATGCGGTGACAGTATCCCGACTGATCAACCTGTACCTTAAAAAGAAAGAGTTCCCGGTTGCACTCATGCTGGCTTCAGCCTATCTCAACAAAGACTCCCTGAATTCGGGGATACTGAAGTTGGCCGGATATTGTTATTACCTGATGAAGGATTACGAAACTGCTGAAAAATACTTCCTGAAAAGCGTGGAAGCAGGCGATGATTCCCGTTTCGTGATGAAATACCTGGGCCTGTGTTATTATAAGACCGAAAACTACGCCCTCGCGGAGCCAAGATTCAGAAAGGCCTTCATCATGGACACGACAGATGCGGAGGTGTGCTTTTATTGCGGCGTCTCGGCAGGCCGCTCGATGCTGCTGGATTCCGGACTGATCATGTTGAATAAAACCCTGAAGCTGTTACTTCCGTCTGATGATTTCTTAGCGACCCTGTATGCAGAGTTGGCCTCTGTTTACAATCAGATGGACCGATCCGACACCGCCTTATCGCTTTTGTTCAAAGCCCGCGACACATCTCCTGCGAATCCCGCATTGTCATTCAAGATTGCCTATCAGTACGATTATTACCTCCAGGCACCGGATCATGCCTTGCCCTGGTATCAGGATTATTTAAATGAGGCCCCGGAACCTGATGTAACACCGGATTTGGCTCCTCAACACATTCCGATGACTGAATATGCAAAAAATAGAATCACTCAAATATCAGAGAATAAATCCCGTCGACATGAAAAACAAGCCCAATAAAATCCGTGAACTGACCCGCGCAGAGGAACAGGTTATGCAAGCGCTCTGGGATATCGGGAAGGGAATGGTCCATGAGATCCTGAACAGGTTCCCTGAACCAAAACCGGCTTACAATACCGTTTCAACCATTGTGAGGATCCTGGAACAAAAGGGATTCGTGGATCATAAAGCCTACGGCCGGACTCATGAATACTTTCCCCTGATCTCCCGCAATGATTACAAACGAAACTATCTCGGGAATCTGCTCGAGAACTACTTCGAAAATTCGTTCAAATCACTCGCCTCCTTTTTTGCACGGGAAGAAAAACCCTCCCTTCGCGAACTGGAAGAGATCAGACAGCTTATCAATCAGGAAATCGACCACCAAAAAAAGCAAAGCCATGAATGACCTGATGATCCACCTTCTGAAATCGTCGTGCTGCATGGCAGCGCTGTTTTTGTTTTACCTCCTTTTTCTTCGCAGGGAGACCTTTTTCCAGATAAACCGGTTTTTCTTGCTTTCCATTCCCATGGTATCCCTGCTAATCCCGTTCATTCCGGCGTTCTCGCCTGCATCCCCGTCAGCAATTGTTTTTCAGGCCATGCCCGATCCGGTGTTGATCATGCCAGAATCGGTAAAACAATCCGGAGATTCCGTTTTGTCAATTACCTCTTTGTTGATGTTCCTGATCGGCGCCGGTACCTTTTTCATGATGCTCCGGCTGACCTTTCAGATCGTCCGTCTGTTTGTCATGGCTGCAAAAGGTGACCGTGAACTTACAAACAACATCCCGATCACCCGGATTCCGGGAAATGCGGGTCCCTTCTCCTTTTTCAATATGATTTTTGTACCCCGGTCGGTGACCAACCCGGGTACGATTCAAACCATCCTTCTTCATGAACAAGTCCATGTCCGTCAGCGACATTCAGCCGATCTGATCCTTACTGAACTGTGGACGGCACTCTTTTGGTTCAACCCGTTCATCTGGCTGATCCGCCGTGAAATAAAAACCATTCACGAGTACCTGGCCGATCAGGGGGTAATCCGGAATGGAATACCGGTAAACGGATACCGCGAGCTGATCGTTGCTGAATCAACCGGAATAAAAGACTATCTGATTGTTAATGCATTCAATGTTTCACCCTTAAAAAAACGACTTATTATGATGACAAAAAAAGTTTCTTCACCCTGGGCAACCGGAAAAGTCGCCCTGGTGATCCCCCTGATCGCCGTGCTGGTTTTATTGTTTTCGGCCGTCACCGAAAGCACTGCAGCCCCCCAGGACAAAAACAAGAAAGTTGTAAAATCGGAAAATCCTTCCACACCGCTGCCTCCCGATGCCCCGCCACCCCCGCCGCCTCCTTCCAAAGACCCCAAAGATATGCCGGAGGTGATGCCTAAATACCCGGGCGGAGAAGAAGCGATGATAGATTTCATGGTTAAAAACATTAAATATCCGGAGAAGGCAAAGAAAGACTCTGTTCAGGGTAAAGTCTTTGTTCAGTTTAAGGTCGGCAAGGACGGATCCATTAAGGATATTAAAGTTCTTCGCGGCATCGGGTATGGATGCGACGAAGAAGCAGTCAGGGTTATAAAGATGATGCCCAAGTGGAAACCTGCAATGAAAAACGGCAAACCGGTGCAGACTGAAATGGCCCTCCCGATAAAATTTATGCTGGCTGGCAAAAAAACGGAGGAGGGGAAAAACAAGAAATATTTGGCTCCGATTCCGGATTCAAAGAAAGAGAAAAAATAGCTTAATGATGCCTGTTTAAAAAACTCAGCAGAATTCCGTTGAACACATCAGGGTGGGTCTCCATGGGATCATGGCCCGCCCTGTTTATGATGATCAGTTCGGAATGCGGAACATGTTTGGCAAACCGTTTCCCGTTCCGCAGATAAATGGTCCGGTCTTTATTGCCCCAAACGATAAGGACCGGAACTGTTTTTAGACTGTCGACATGCAAGGGCACAACCTCTTTCGCGTTAGCCCAGACATTCAGGACACAGCCGGCGGTTCCTTCCTTAAGTAATGGAGTCAGATAATTCATCACCACCGTTGAATCGGGATTGTAGCGGTAGTTCTTTTTAAATCCCTTCCGAACGGAATTGTAAGTAATCAGGCTTTTTTCCATGAATCCGACCATGATCTGATTGTAGGTTTTTTGCCGGGTGAGGATGGTGAACTGCGATTCCATGTTGGTGTTTTTCAGGAATACCATTGCATCGACCAGGGTGAGTGATTGGGTACAACGGGGTCGGAGCAGCGCCATAGCCTCCGCGGTTCCCCCGCCCATCGAATGTCCGCAAAGGTGCCAGCGCGTGGTATCCGGTCCGTCAATGGAATCGAGCATCTGCCACAGCAACATGCCTCTGTTACTTTGCGACTGGTTGAAGGTGAGCGATCGCCCGGAATAACCGAATGGAGGAAGGTCGACCGCGATGACTTTATACCCGTCGGCAGCCAGCGCTTCGACATTCATCCGCCACGAATAGGTCGATCCGATAAAACCATGGATCAGCAAAATCTTTCCCTTGGGATGACGGAGGGTTCCGTTCCAATCGCGGTAATGCACGAGAATGGAGTCGATGGTCATGAAATGGCTGTTGAGGTAAGGCATTTCAGGCTCCTGTGACTTCAGCGTCCAGGGAAACAGGGTCAGACTTATCAGAATAAGGATCAGGGATCGGAAATGAGACATGTGCGTGTTTTTTACAAAAGTCGGAAATTTCGTGGAGAATAGCAAAAGGGTCCTTTTTCGCCCGGTCTGACATTACCCGGGTACAGAACCTGATGGTCTGAATTTGTAAACTGGTTGATAATCCGTAATTTTGTGAAATGGAAAAAAGATACAACCCTTATTTGCCGGTATGGTTTGCGCTGGTGCTCATCGGAGGCGTAATCATCGGCATCGTTCTGGCAACACGCAGCGGGAATCTCGGAGCTTTCAGGAGTTCCGGTGATAAAATTCCGCAGGTGCTGAAGTATGTCGAAGATAACTATGTGGATACCGTTTCGGGCAAGGCGCTGGAGGAAAAGGCAATCAGCGGATTGCTTGAAAAGCTGGATCCCCACTCGGTCTTCATCACCGCTGAGGAGTTCCATGAAGCCAACGATCCCCTGCTGGGCAGTTTTGAAGGGATCGGCGTTCAGTTCAGGATTGAGAACGATACCGTCACCGTGATCATCCCGGTAGCCGGTGGTCCTTCGGAGAAACTTGGGATCCGGGCCGGCGACCGTATTGTTAAGGTCGATGGTCAGAACATTGCCGGAATCAGGATCACCACCAACGATGTGATGCGCAAACTGAAGGGCCCCAAGGGAACTCAGGTGGAGGTCTCCATTTTCCGCAGGGGTGTCAGGGAATTGCTCGATTTTGTCATTACCCGAGATGTGATCCCTACTTACAGCCTCGACATTGCCTATATGGCTGCCCCGGGGATCGGGTATATCCGTTTAAATAACTTTTCGGCCACCACTGCCGAAGAGGTCCACAATGCCCTTCAATCGCTTAAAGAGAGCGGAATGAAAAAACTGATTCTCGACCTGCGGGGGAATGGCGGGGGATACCTGCAGGCAGCCGTGAACGTGTCGGACGAATTCCTTCCGAAAGGAGAGCTGATTGTTTATACTCAGGGAATGCACCATCCCCGCGAAGTTTTCAATGCAACGGCCGACGGGATCTTCGAACAGGGCGTACTGCTGGTCCTCGTCGACGAAGGCTCTGCATCGGCATCCGAGATCGTTGCCGGAGCGGTTCAGGACAATGACCGGGGCACCCTAATGGGCCGCCGTACCTATGGCAAAGGACTCGTTCAGGAACAACTCGATTTCAAAGACGGCAGCGCCCTTCGATTGACGGTAGCCCGCTATTATACCCCGACCGGCCGGTGCATCCAGAGATCCTATAAAGACGGCATCGAAAATTACAATAACGACTTTTACCTCCGGTTCATGAACGGGGAGCTGGAGCATCCCGATTCCATCAAATTCCCCGATTCCCTGAAGTACCGTACCCCGAAAGGTAAAATTGTATATGGCGGGGGAGGAATTATGCCCGACATCTACATTCCGGTCGAACGGGACTCCACGCTGAACTATTACACCCGGTGCATCAACAAAGGTCTTATTTATCAGTTTGCTTTCGACTACACCGACCGGAACCGGAGCCGACTCTCTGAGTTCAAAAATATCGACCGGTTCGATGAAGGATTCGTTGTGACCGATGCCCTTTACCAGGATTTCGTCCGGTATGCAGAGGCCAAAGGCGTGCGCCGCCCCGAAAAAAATCCCTCAAAATCCGACCGGTATATTAAAACCATGCTGAAAGCCTATATCGGAAGGAATATCCTCGATAATGAGGGATTTTTCCCAATCCTCAATACGATCGATCCCGGATTCCTGAAAGCCTTAGAAATGCTGAAATAGCGAATAGTGATCAGTGAATAGAGATTTAGAACGATTTTCGCTAACACGCTATTTAAATTTCACGCATTCACTCAAGTCTATATTGGATAATCAGAAATCAGAAGAATTATCTTTGCAGAAGCGTCACACTTTTTCACGGTAATTGTCTGAGGTTATATGTAAAATATTAATTTTGACATTTGAATTTTGAACTTTAATTTTTGGCTTTTTTCTATTAGCTGATCCCTAATCGCTATTCGCTAATTTTTGAATTTATATTAACCCTTTAAAACTCAAGAATTATGATCCATGAATTACCGAAACTTCCTTATGCACATGATGCATTGGAGCCTTATATTTCAAAACGCACCATTGAATTTCACTACGGCAAACACCACCAGGCCTATGTAAACAACCTGAACAAACTGATCGTCGGCACCGAATTCGAAAACACATCACTCGACGACATCGTAATGCGGGCCGGCGGCGGTATCTTCAACAACGGCGCCCAGGTATGGAACCATACTTTTTACTGGAACTGTATGAAGCCACAGGGTGGCGGCGAACCGGGCGGTGCGTTGCAGGCAGCCATTGTAAAGGATTTTGGATCCTTTGCCGAATTCAAAGAAAAATTCTCCACGGCCGCCGCGACCCTGTTCGGTTCAGGCTGGGCCTGGCTGATCAAAAAGAATGACGATTCACTGGCTATCGTCCAGGAGAGTAACGCCGGCAACCCGATGAAAAACGGAGCTATCCCGCTGCTGACCTGCGATGTGTGGGAACACGCCTATTACCTCGACAAACAGAACGTTCGTCCCGACTACATTGCCGACTTCTGGAAACTCGTCGACTGGAATGCGGTGGCAGCAAGACTTTAGCCATTCTTCTATTGTTAATCAGGCAATTGAGTGAATGAGTGAATAGATGAATTTTTCTATTGACTCTTCACCAACAGTTTTGCGTTCGGCTCATCGGAACAATTGAATTCGTTAACCGGATTTGGTTAGGAAATCAGGCGGTATCCGATGTACTTTTTTACATTTTCAGGCGTTAATTTTATTATTAAGCATGCTCTGCAGGAGCATCTCTTAACCCTGAAATATGAAGAAGTTGTCGTATGTTGCTTTGCTTGTCCTCTCCATGACTATTTGTATCCACGGAGAGAGCCAGATCTTCAATGAGGCCATGAAGATCGTAAACCCTTCAAAGGGTTCGCTCACTGAGGCTGATGCAGTATCCGGTATCCGCGAAGCGCTCATCAAAGGCGCTGAGACCGGGGTTGCAATCGTTTCAAAGCAAGATGGTTATTTTGCGAATCCGCAGATCAAGATCCCTTTTCCTCCTGAAGCGAAGACGGTCGAAACCAAACTTAGGGGTCTGGGGCTGGGCAGCCAGGTGGATGAGGTGGTTCTTTCACTCAACCGGGCTGCTGAGGATGCGGCAAAAGAAGCTGTTCCCATCTTTGTGGCAGCAATAAAGGGCATGACTGTCAACGACGCCCTGCAAATCGTCAAGGGAGCCGATGATGCCGCTACGCGGTACCTTCAACGAACGACCTCACCGGAACTCAAAGCAAAGTTCCGGCCGGTAATCCAGGCTTCGCTCGACAGGGTAAATGCAACCCGGTTATGGTCGGATGTCATCAACACCTACAACCAGATCCCGTTTGTTTCAAAATTGAATCCCGACCTTGCAGATTACGTGACCGACAGGGCTATCGAGGGATTGTTTGTCATGGTAGCCAGGGAGGAGAAACAGATTCGTAAGGATCCGGTAGCCAGAACAACGGATATTTTGAAGAAGGTTTTCGGAGGGTAGTACCCTGAGGGTATTCTGCTTCTTTGTTTAAAGGCATAAAAAGAAATCGGGTCACAGCAAAGGAAATATTGAACCCTCCTGATTTCCAGGACTGCCATCCTGTGACCGACCTTGGGTAAATCCCTGAAATCTTAGAATTCATTACCCTTTTCTGAATCGCAACCCGCAACAATGGTTTACACACCCGGCGTTAAAAATCCGGAATTCCAACGGATAAGAAAAAAGCCATGACAGGATTGAAATTCCCGTCATGGCTCCATTTGGTTGTCCTTTGAAAACAATCCGGAGGGTGATTCCTCCGGGCTGCTTTAGGTCATGATTACCGGTTAACCAGAATCTTCTTAACGACTTTGTGTTCGCCGTTAAGGAATACAACAGAGTAAATTCCCGTTGCAACCGGCCGGAGGTCGATCACTTTCTCAAAGGTGCCGTTAACCCTGACATCTTCAAGTTCAAAGATTTTCTCTCCGATCTGGTTGTAAACAGTGATGGTGTAAATATCCTTTACCGGGCTCGTCATTGTTATCGCGAATCGCCCGTCGTTCGGCACCGGATAGATGCTGAAATTGGCTTCGTTGGTCTCAGCCTGGCCTGTAACAACCACCCATTCTTTATTCGAGATCGGCGAGGAGCATCCGTTCACGGTCACCACACACCAGTAATATCCCGTGTTGTTAATGACCGTGTAGGTCTGTCCCGTAGCTCCCGGAATTGCCGTTCCCTCGTAATACCACTGGTTCCCGGTGGCCACGCTGCTGGTCAGCACGTTGCCGTTGACCGTCACCGTAGGCGCATCGGGTATGGCATTCATGGTTACGTTAAGCGTTGAAGCAGCTCCTTCACCGCAACTGTTCGAGCCTTTCACGGTGATTGCTCCGGTCCCCGGATTTGGTCCGAATGAAACCACGATGTTCCGTGTCCCGCTTCCACTGGTGATGGTCGCTCCGGTCGGAACGGTCCAGACATAAGCTGTTGCCCCGGTAATTGCCTGCACGCTGTAGGCAACGCCGGTAACATTCACACACACGCTGGCCGGACCGGTAATGGGTCCTGCTGCTGCCGGCAACGGGTTCACGGTTACCGGGAAATTGGGTGATACCGGACCATTACCACAGCCGTTGGTTCCGGCAACGGTGATGTTGCCCGAAGTTGCAGATGTTCCGTAATTTACAGTGATAAAGCGCGTTCCGGCGCCCGTCGCAATGGTGGCGCCTGCCGGCAAGGTCCAGGTATAACTGGTGGCGTTGAGGATTTCGGTGGTTGAGTAGGCTATATTGTTCTGGCCGGCACAAACTGAGCCTGTCCCTGTGATCTGACCCGCCGCGTTTGGCATCGGGTTAACGAACACAGATAACTGAGTAGGCGTAACAGGATTACAACCGCTGGCACTGGTATAGGTCAGGGTCAGCCACTGGGCACCTGCTGTGTTCCAGGTAACGTGTATATTGTTTGTACCGAGTCCGGAAGTGATTACACCTCCCGGAGAAATCGTCCAAACGTAGTTCGTCATGCCCGATTCGGTGTAATAGACGTTGTTGGTTGTTCCGACACACGGATTGTTCCCGCTGCCAATCGTCGGAACCGGAGCAGGATTTACCGTTACCGTATAGCTGACAGGCACCACTGCAGCGCATCCGTTTGCATTGGTATAGTTTACAGTGACTGCCTGTGCGCCTGATCCATTCCAGTTTATGGTTATAGAATTACTCGTCGGGGTGCCTCCCGCGGTCACTACACCACCGGCAGAAACCGACCAAACATAATTGGTCATCCCGCTTTGCGTGGTATAAACCACTCCTGTGGTATATTGACAAACCGAGGCGCTCCCCGTGATGGTCGGTGCAGGCAGGGCGTTAACATTCACCGCATAAGATGTCGGGGCGATTGCCGTACAGTTAGAGGCATTTGTGTAATTTACCGACACGGTTTTCGCACCCGTGGTGGCCCAGGTCACGGTGATGGCGTTTGTACCGGCGCCTGAGGTGATCGTACCTCCTGCCGACAACGTCCAGGTATAACCCGTCATGCCGGTTTCAGTCGTGTAAATGTTATTGGTCGAATTAACACAGGATGAGGCAGGACCGCTGATCGTGGGTATCGGCAACGGGTTGACCGTTACGGCAAGCGAGGAGGAGGGTCCGGCGCCACAGGTTCCTGTACCTGCAACCGTAACCGGTCCTGATGTACTGCCGAAGGTCACCGTGATGACGTTGGTACCCGATCCGGCTGTTATCGATGCGCCGGCAGGCAGTGTCCATTGATAACTCGTTGCATTTGGAATCGTTCCAACCGAATAAACGACTCCGGCTGAATTGGCGCAAATGGTCGCAGGCCCGGTAATTGGTCCTGCCGGAGAAGGCATCGGACACCCTGTCATGAAGGTCATGTCTGAGCCATAAATGGTTCCACCGGAGTAGACGCCCTTAACCCTGAAATGGTAGGTGACATTGTTCAGAAGTCCGGACAGCGGAGCGCTGACCGGAACAATTGCGGTTCCGGTAACAGGTGAAGGCGATCCCGCAGCAGTTGATCCGTAGGCAGCAGTCTGTCCATATTCGAAAGATACTGCTATCGAATAGGTAGCCGGATCAATGGTGCCATTCAGTGTAGCAGAGGTCATCCCGATGGGCATGGCCGGATCGGTAGTGGCAACCGGTTGCTTGATGGTAACCAGGGCGTTGGCTGTGGAGGTGCAGTTCAACGGTGAAGTTGCTGTTGCCGTATAGGTGGTAGTCACGGTCGGTTTGGCGTAAACGATCGGATAATTGGTTCCGGCAACATATGCTACCGTTGCACCGGCGTCGGTATAAAGTCCTGTTACAGGATTCCAGGTGATGGGAGCCTGGTAATTCCCGGTGATTACTACGTTATCGATGATCCAGTAATAACCCCAGGCGCTCTGGTAGTTGTACCGGATCATAACGTTTGGCTGGTTGATGTAAGCTGTCAGGTCGATGGTCGAAATGGTGGTGGCCTGTGCGTTATTGGTGGTGGTTCCCTGCGAACCGATGAGGAAATAGTCGGCAAGGGTGGTCCACGATGATCCGCCATTCGTGGAGATCTCAACAGCGGCAGTGATATCGGCGCTGTATTGCAGGTAGATCTGTTCAAAGGCAAGCGACAGGGTTGAATATCCTACCGTACTGAACGAGGGTGATGTCAGCATGGTCGCTGTTGTAGAGCCTGAACCACCTACGTCGGCATTGGTAAAGGCGAATTTACCGCCATCCTGCGTGCTGAAGTTGGTAAAGGCATGCGAGGAAATATTAAACGGGCAGTCCTCATAGTGCCAGGCTCCTCCCAGAGGAGATGACGGGCCGTTGGTTATCACCCACGAGGGCGCCGAGGTGTTGAAATTTTCCTGAAGCAAAACCTGGTTGTCGATGGTTCCACCGGTAGCTGTCAGTTGTTGGACAGATCCGATGTAAATCGAAGATGAGGAGGGTGTAACAGTTAAAGCAGAAGGAGAAGGATTAACATTAACGATCTGAGATGCCGTATTGGAGCACCCGGAAAAGGGTCCACTCGAATTGTCGTTTGCCGTAACAGTATAAGGTGTAGTCACTGCCGGTGAAGCGCTCACCGTGGCACCTGTCGGAGGAGTGGTGGCGGGTGACCAGGAATAGGTGTAGCCCGGATTGGTGCTGCTCGCGGTGAGGGTGGCGCTTTGTCCGCTGCAAATGGTTCCGGGAGTAACGCTTACAGTAACAACGGGTGGAACGTTGATGGTGGCAACAACCGGTACACGCGGTGAAGAGCATGCCGCCGAGACCTGCCAGTTATAGAAGTTATAATAATAGGATGAACCAGTACTCGATGTCAATGAGATTACACCCGGAACAGTATAGGGGAAAGCATCGCCGCCTGAATTCCGGATTATGCCCGGATTGGTCGTTGCAGTGATCTTATATCCTGTGCCGGCAGGGATCACCCAGTTTACCGGAACGGTCTGTACAACGGGCGCTGAGGTAGAACCCTGAACAGTGGTCACTCCGGAATAGGTGGCAATAGTGTTTCCACCCTGTACCACGGTGAAGGTGAAAGCTGATCCGATTGCCGGAGTCGGATAAATATCCAGGCTTAGGATCGTAACCGTCGCAGCGATCACATCGAAATTGATGCCTGAGGTGGTCGTGGTTTGAGAAGAGAGAGAGGTCGAAATACCGGTGTTGGGGGCTCCCACGCTCGCAGTCGTTTCCGGTCCCTGGGTGGCAACATAATAAGTCGTGGTGGCTGGTAACAGGGGCGTAATGAATGTGCTACCTGTTCCGACCGATGTTCCGCCCGAGGGCAGAGTGTACCAATTGATGGTACCGGAGGATGCCGTTGCGCCCAGAGTCAGGGTTCCGGGACCGCAGCGTGTTGCAGGTGTTGTGGAAGAAATCACGTATTGAAAAGTAATTTGAACGGGATTCGACGTAGCCGAAACCGGGCCGTTATGACAGGTCACCGTACACATGTAATATAAAGGTGCGTCCGGAGTGAGCGTCAGGGTCGACATGTTCGCACCGGCGATATCCGTATAAGTTATGTTATCGGGTGAACTTTTCCACTGGTAACTCACTCCGGTGCCTGATGTGGCATTCTGTAACGACAGTGTTACGGATTGGCCCGAGCATAAGTTGTTCGCCGTGGTCATGGTATTGCCGGGAGTGGGTGTAGTGCAGGTAAATATCGGGATTCCGTTGAATTCGTCGGCGCCGATATCGGGGGCGACACCGGTTCCGGTATAGCCGGTTTCACCCTGGCGGATATTTCCGTCAAAGTCGTCAGTAATCGCGACAGGCGTTGTAATCCTTGTACCCCCGCTTTCAAGGTAAGTCGCCGTGGCCGGATTGATGTGCAGGTCATACGGCGGTGTGACGGAATTCATGAACACGGGCATCACGCTGACACTGGCGGCATCGCGTGGCGAAACCAACGTTTGGAAATCAGCCAGCGTTTGATAGGAATTGGTGCCATCATAGTGGATCACATTGGTCGCAGTGGGCGTTCCGGCGTAGAAATTATTATAATTGGAAGTATTGGCGTAGCTGGTAAGCGTAGTTGAGCTCCTGCGAAACGCCGAGGCATGATAGGTCGTGCTTCCCGGCGCTGTGCAGAGGTTGACAAAATTATTATTGCGCAAATCGAGTGTCGGGGTCGTTGAAGCATAGATGGCGCTGGAATTCCATGCTGCCGTGCTCGAACTGGTTGCATTCAGGAACACCGTGTTGTAATAGAGTCCCACGTTGGTACCACCGCCGACATAGATACCATTGAGTCCGGTTGTACTGGTGGATGCGGGAGATTTCAAATCGCTGATATAATTGTTGTAGACGTAAGCATTACCGGCCCCCGAAACATAAAGACCATAGCAATATCCTGAGGTTCCGGCCATCGTGGCATTATAGAATTTATTTTTATATACGTAAGAGCCTGTTGATGCTCCATAGGTATATAATCCATAGCTGTAACCGTACCCGGTAGCGGCGTTGATCGTGACATTATAAACCGTGTTATTATAAAACAGGTTGTTGTAATAACTATAGATCCCGTAAATATACCCGTAGCCTGATGAGGTATTCGTGATGCTCAGGTTATAAGCGGTGTTATCGTGTACAGATCCCATATTGGAAGTTGCCGGATTGGAATAAACACCATAAACGGCTGCTGCAGAGGTATGAGCGGTTGTGATCGACTGATCATGGACCGTATTGTTGTAAACTGTTTGTGAGGGGGCAGAGTTTGAGGCATAAATACCATAGAGGTAACAGGTGTATGCTCCCTGCGCGGTAAAGGCGTTTCCCGACACCACGTTATCATGGATCGAGGTGGTAGCTGTTCCCAGAATCGACATGCAGTACATATAAGCCGTGGCTGCACCGCCTGTTCTTTGGTTGTTGGTAACGGTGTTGTTGTAGTAATTTATCGTGCCGCCTGTGCCGGATGTGGTATAACACAGGTAGTTATAGGCGCTGCCGCCAACGACGTTGTTATTCACGAGGTTACCGTACATGTTGGTATTAAACCCGGAGGCGCCGTTGTAGATGCCATAGAAGTAAGCTGTAGTAGCGGTGGGATAGGTACAGTTCTGCACGGTGTTGTTGAAGATGTTGATGGTGTTGGAAGTACCCGATGTGCCAATACCCGAATTATAAATCGCGTACAAATAGGTTGTAGTCCCTGCGCTTTCGAGTGTAACGGTGTTACCGGATAAAGTCAGGTCGGCATTGTAAGCCGTACCGCCGTAAATACCATAGAGTGCGGCGGTCGTTCCGGAGCCTCCGTTAATGTTATTGTTGGCGATGATCAACCCGTTCTGGTAAGCGACATAGATCACATAGGCGGTGGAGGATCCCCCGGCAAAGTTGTTGAATGTGTTCCCTGCTATGGAACCGATATCATTCCCCTGGTCATAATAGGTATAGGGTGAAGTTCCATCAGCATATCCGTACAGGTAAATACAACCGTAACTATTGGTTATCGTGTTGCCATAAAACTTGTTGTTTGAGTTCTGTCCGCTGGCGGCCGTTACGGTCAGTTGCGTGGTTGCGGCCGTAGTATGGTTGTTCGAGTAAATTCCGGAAGTCGAAGTATTGGATTTTTCCAGTGAAATCGTGGCATTCTTGATGGTGATATTTTGCGTTCCCTGGGTCTCTGAGGCCTTCAGGAGGGCATAGCCCCACTCCATCTGTGTGGTTGCGGTGGTATTGGCCGGGTTCTCATAAACATCGATCCCGTCGAAGGTGATGTATTGAACCCCGTTAAAACAGATGATCGCATCCATGGTGCCGGTGCCCGTGGCGGCAGTAATTTTTGGATTGGCGCCCGAACCCGATTTCTGGAAAATGATCTGGTTGGCAGAAGTGCCGGTATTGGATGTGATATAACCGTCGGTCGGTGATGTGAAGGTTTCGGTATGACCTGCAGCCACATTAAAGGTGACTCCGCCCGATCCGACGCCACTGGCGTTCAATGCAGCGATAGCGGCTGCTATCGACGCGTAATTACCGGGAATGGTCTTGATCCCGGAAAGCTGGCCAAACGCGATCTGACTGATCCCGATTACCAGCGTCAAAAGGTAAATGTACTTTTTCATCCTCATTGGTTTTGGTTTTGAATTGATTTGTAACAATTTGAAAATAATGTTTTTATGTTGATTTTATACTAAAAATTCATTATCTGGAATAAAATTAGAAAAATAAATCAATACGTATTCCGGAAAAATGGAATATTTTCAATTCATACAGAAAGTTACATACGAGGAGTAGCAATTTATTATGACTTGCGGAGAATAAAAACCAGAATAAAATTCGTACATTTGTACATCATGAAGAAAAAAGTGCGAAGAGAGATTCGTCGGATTCATGATTCCCATTAAAACCTTTTCTTATCTAAGAGCGGCCTAAGACTTGTCTAAGTCTGGTCTAAGATTACGACCTTGTCCTATACTGAAAAAACTATACAGTTAAAAGGGTTTATACTGAAATGACTATACAGTTAAAAAGGTGTGTCCATTTTTGATTGGAAAAGGAACAAACCATTTCAACCCCGGCAATATGATTGTAGGCAGGAACGTTGTTTATGGGTTTGTAACCTTTTTAAAAAAAATCATCAGATAATTCAAAGAACCCTTAAAACCAGAAAATATGAGTACACGTTATGGAAATTTCTTTCTTTTGATTGCCGTTTCAGTCTTTTTCATTGCAGGATGCACCAAGGATGGACCCCAGGGGCCCCAGGGACCTCAGGGACCGGCAGGCGCAGATGCAACGGTCTATTATTCCGAATGGTTTTCGCCCGTGGCATGGTCGGGTGCTTCGGGTGACTGGTATTTCGCGGCCAACGCTCCCGACCTCACGGAGAATATTGTCGAAAACGGGGTGGTACTTGCCTATGCCTGGCTTACGGGCGATGTTTATGGCGGTTCGGCGGTGCGTCCCCTTCCCGCCAACGCCGTCGGGGCGAACTGGAGTTTCCTGATCCACCAGTATGGCAGCATCGAGTTTACCTGCGACATGTTTACAATCCCGTCAACTTCCGGTAACAAGTTCCGGTTCATCGCCATTCCCGGCACCACCCCGGCCCTGAAATCGGCCACCCCCGGCCACCCAAGCGCCCAGGAACTGCGGAACATGACCTACCGCGAGGTTTGCAAGCTTTACAACATTCCTGAGTAGGAACAAACAGACCACTGTCAGGGTGATGAAATACCGGGTCCATTCAACCTGACAACCTGCAAACTGCTTTCGGTCACTATTGATGATCGGGAATGGGCGTATGGGTATTGACGAACTGCGTAACTGTAGAAAGTCTGATAGGATTCTTACTTTAGGTCCAAAACAAAACTCTTGTCGGGAACCTGAAATATCCATAATTCCAATATTTGATTAATTTCGTGCTTTAATTATTCACATTCAATTGTTAATCAATATAATAATAAATAACTACGCAATTTTTAAGCAAACTCTAAAACTATCTTAAATCTTGTGCGATTTTGTGTCCACAAAACAATAAAATGTAATATGATAAAAATTCATTTGCATTTTTTCCTAAAATCACCTTCTTCCTGGTTTTCATAAATCAATTCATGAGGCGACTTTAATCGTATCCAGATGCACTTTTTTGTATTTTTACAAATGTTCCATCCGTGAGTCCCGGGAAACCGTTTTGGAACCACTTGCCACGAACCTACCTTTGTCCTGTCAAACCAATAAAAATTAAATTTTGAAAACAATTACAAATCACATCCGTAAACTTTTTCCGCTGATCACCGGAACAGGATTTTTTATTGCCTTGATTATAAATCCGTTGTTTTCGAGCGGGCAATTATGGCCTGTCAGTTTCGATGGCGCTCCCTCACTTAAGCCCGCCCAGCTTGAGATATCGCTGTTTGGAGCAGGTTCATACTACTTATCAGAAGTACACGATGGAACATATGGTTATACACCTGGTATCAGGGTTGGCATAGGGATCGTGAAAAATTTCGATGTCAAACTATCTTATACCAGAGGGTTCTTCGATCTCGGTAAGCTTGAAGATAGCAGGGAAAATGTGGTGGGTATAGCACCAAAGTACGCATTCCTGAATGATGCGCTTGCCATCCAGGTTCCATTCAGTATCATTTTGTATAAACCGAAAAAATATTCCGATTTCCAGGAAAACCCTGAGATGGAGGTTTATTACCTTTTAAATCCCAGGTTCATCATTTCGCTGCATTATAAGAAGTATTTTGAATTCAATGTGGCTCCTGGGATGCAGATATATATCCCGGGTCATGGTACGGATCCAACCTATTTCGTTGGAGGGAATCTGGGCTTTGCATTCAGCGGCAACCTCAACCGCTGGTCAGTGAGGCCTGAAGGTTTTATTCATTACGTCATTCCTCACAAAGGCGGTAAGGGCTCGATCATGTATGGTTGGGGATTATCCTTTACATACAACATCAACCTGATCAAGTCGAAATAATGCTAATTGGCATGGTGAAATTTGACCTCCGGTTGAAGGAAAATTGGCCTGGAAGAATCTGACTTTTTTTAAATCAACCGGGTGTTTTATCACTATTTCAAAATGCATGCTCTTTGAATAACCTGGAAATGGTGGTAACCTCCCCCAAAAAAACCAAACAATTTTAATGGCCGACTTATGGGGGAGCTTACAAACGACAAGGCCGGCGAAGTAAAGACATAAAGTCTGTTTAAAATTAGTTTGTCATGTTCAATTGTAAAATTAAATAGTCTCTTAACATGGACAAAGCATTGGAAAAAGACCAGAATTCAATCATTGAAATATTTTCAGGGACACCCTGGGAATCAGAAATGGTTAAAAGTCTATTAAAGAATTCGGAAATTGAATCCTTCCTGAAAAACAATTCGGTAAATTCATATGCGATTGAACCGACTTTCCCTGGTGGAGTAAAAGTCATGATTCTAAGGTCTGACTATGAAAGGGCAAAAGAAATTGTGGACGAATATTATAAAAACATGAAAATTTGACGCCCGATAACGAACCATCAGCCGATCAATAAGGATGGTTTCCGGAGGGTGGCATTCGCCACACATCCAAACGATAAAGGAAAAGAAAAGTAACAACAAGGAAATCCCGCACTACGGCTACAGGCGGGACATTAGCTGATTATCTTCCCGCTCCAGAGCTCTTCCAGAAAGTGCCTGTATGGCAGGATGTGAACTTTACCATGCAGCCGGGCTCTCTTTTCGTTGCATACCACGATTGCTTTCCTTACGGCAAACTCTTCCATAAACACCGAAAGCGGATAAGTATCCTTGTTGTCGACACGATCTGATCCTTTTACTTCAATGGCGACCGCTCCCTCGCCAAGGATAAAGTCGACCTCCAGTCCGGTTTTCGTTCTCCAGAAGTTGATCCTGAAATCCAGGTCGCGATACGAATTGTAGGCAATCAATTCCGTAAGGATAAAATGCTCAAAAGCCTTGCCGAAAAACTCCCCTTTCTCCTCCGGAATCCGGCGCCGGGTGATGGCACCGGCCACACCGACATCAAACAAGTAAAATTTAGAAGTCTGACTGATCACCTGGCGCTTCTGTCGCCTGTTAAAGGGCTCGATAAATCTGCCTAACAAGGTGTCGACAAGAATCTGAAAATACTCCCTTACAGTCTTTGAGTCTACCCCACAATCACGGGCGATGGCGGAATAATTGATGAGTTCTCCATGTGAGTATCCCATTGCATCGAAAAAGCGTGAAAAGGCAGGGACATTTCTGACCAGGCCTTCCGAAAAAACCTCTTCCTTCAGATAATCCTGTGTATAAGCCTGAAGCGACTTTACCGGATTTGATCCGAAGTAATGGCTGGGAATCGTTCCCCGGTTTAGTACTGTAAGAAGTTCATATTCTATGAGTTCAGGCGTGACAAGAGGAAAAAGTTCATAACGCCATGCGCGTCCGCCAAGCAGATTTGCTCCGCCACGCTTCAACTTTCTTGCACTCGAACCGCAAAGGATAAAACTGCAATTCTTGTTTTCTACCAGCCAGTGCACCTCATCCATGATCTGCGGCACCCGCTGCACTTCATCTAAAATTACCGGCAGCCTGAACGACTGTTCATCCATTGCAGATAACTGTTCACGAAGCAATGAAGGCTTTTTGGAGAACTCCAAAAAAAGATCTGTTTGCAGAAAGTCGTACCGGATACTCTCCGGAAATTTTAAATTCAGGTAGGTCGTCTTACCTGTTTTCCTTGGCCCCCATAAAAAAGCAGATTGTTTTTCCGGAAGATCCAGTCGGAGGATTCTGTCTATTATTGGCATATTATTCCGATTTGGTATTACTAATTCGGAGTTAACTGCAAATATAGCACATTTTTTTTACTCCACCGTCACACTCTTGGCCAGGTTGCGGGGTTGATCGACGTTGCAGCCGCGCATGACCGCGATGTGGTAGGAGAGGAGTTGCAACGGGATGGTGGCCAGCAACGGGACGAACATCTCCTCGGTGTCGGGGATCTCGATACAGTGATCGGCCAGCGCTTTTACCGACTCGTCGCCTTCGGTCACGATGGCAATGATCCTGCCCTTGCGGGCTTTCACCTCCTCGATGTTGCTGATCACCTTGTCGTAAATACCGCGCTTGGTGGCGATGAAGACCACCGGCATCGATTCGTCGATCAGGGCGATGGGTCCGTGTTTCATCTCTGCTGCAGGATAGCCTTCGGCATGGATGTATGAAATCTCTTTGAGTTTCAGGGCCCCTTCAAGCGCAACCGGAAAATTGTAACCCCGGCCCAGGTACAAAGAATTCTTCACATCCTTGTAAATGGTGGCAATATCGCGGATTTTTTCGTTTTGTTTCAGAATCCGCTCTACCTTGGCGGGTATGTTGTCAAGCTCTATCAACAGTTGCTGGAATTTCGACTTGGGAATGGTCCCTTTTTTCTGGGCAATCAGCAGTCCGAGCATGGCCAAAACGGCAACCTGCGCCGTGAAGGCCTTGGTAGAGGCCACCCCGATTTCGGGTCCGGCATGGGTGTAAACCCCGGCATGGGTTGCCCGGGCAATCGACGATCCCACCACATTACAGATTCCCAGTACCGTGGCGCCCTTCGACTTTGCCAGGTCAATGGCCGCCAGGGTGTCGGCGGTCTCTCCCGACTGGGAAATCACCAGAACGACATCATCTTCCGAAAGGATCGGATTGCGGTACCGGAACTCCGAAGAATATTCCACTTCCACTGCAATCCTTGCAAGATCCTCAAGGAGATACTCGCCCACCAAACCGGCATGCCAGGAGGTTCCGCAAGCCGTGATGATGATCCTGCCGGCATTGATGATTTTCTGTTCGTAGTCGCGGATACCGCCCAGGGTCACGATTCCGTGATCCACATGCAACCGGCCCCGCATCGAATCCTGGATGGACCGTGGCTGTTCGTAGATCTCCTTCAGCATAAAATGCTCAAACCCGCCTTTTTCGATCTCGCCCAGGCTCATCTCCAGCTTCTCAACGTAGGGAGTATGTGCTTTATTGAGTATGGTTTTGATTTTCAAATCTTTATTCCGTTCGATGATGGCGATTTCCTCGTCGTTCAGATAGACTACGTTGTCGGTGTACTCGATCAACGGCGTGGCATCGGAAGCAATGAAAAATTCACCTTCGCCGATCCCGATCACCATGGGACTTCCTTTACGGGCTGCAATGATCTTATCGGGAAATTCCTTTGCCAGAATCACGATGGCATAGGCGCCGATAACCTGATTGAGGGCGATCCTGACCGCCTCTTCAACGGGCACCTTCTCGTTGATCATAATATCTTCGATCAGGTGAACCAGGACTTCCGTATCGGTTTCACTGCTGAAGAGATATCCCCTGTTTTTCAGCTCACTCCGGATGGAGGCATAATTTTCGATGATACCGTTGTGGATCAGGGCCAGGGTCTTGTTCTGAGAGATATGCGGATGTGCGTTAAGGGTGCTGGGTTCGCCATGCGTTGCCCAACGGGTATGCGCCATTCCGATGGTTCCTGAGATATCCTGGCCGCTGACATGATCCTCCAGATCGGAAACCTTACCCTTGCATTTGTATATCCGGATATCATCATTGATCAGACAAACGCCGGCGCTGTCATATCCGCGGTATTCCAACCGGTGCAATCCTTTCATGAGGATCGGATAAGCATCCCGGGGTCCGATATAGGCTACAATTCCACACATAGTTAAAATTTTGACGGGTCAAAAATACAACGAAACAGGTTTCTTCTCACAAACAAAATTCAAACAGACTTTAATCCTTAAAAAACCATAACGAATGAAATAAAAAAGGACGGGATCCATGAATCTGTTCCCGGCAGATCAATTTAAAATGGTATAGGTAACTTTCAATTGAAACCGTGACGCGTTGCTGCCGGGTATCGCGGGGTTGGTTCCGTCGAGAATGATCCGGTTGGGAGTTACTTGGTTGTAACGGGGGTTGGTGACATACATGTACAAGTCGTAACTTTTGGAATAGGAATTCAGCAGGATCTTTTGCATATATTGTGTAATCCGGAAGAAATAGGTACGCGAAGTTGCATTGTAGGTTCCGCCGAAATAACCGGTTCCCTCGTACTCATCAGGCAGATGCCCGATCGTGCCCACGCTGTCCTGTCTGAGCAGGGTCAGTGAATAGGGAGGAGCAAAGGTGGTGTCGGTCTCGTAGTTTTTAAACATCAGAAGCGCGTCGTTCACGGCAATGACCTTACCTTTCCCGAAATTCTTCATGAAGGGAAATTTTACCTTGATCCGTACGCCTCCAAGCCCCTGTAAAAAGAGTTTTGATCTCCCCTGCGCCGAGTCGTGATTGAGTATCTGGCGTTTCAGATCCTGGCTGGCATCGAGGTACCGGTTGTGGTCGTAATGCAGAAACCTGCCGCAGCCATCATTGATGGTAAGTTCATAGTTGAGCGAATCCTTGGTGGGGGTTGCCCCGTCGTGAAAATAGACCACAAGTTTTGAGGTTGCGTTGGTAACCGAGAATGAGAACAGTGAACCCCCGTTGTTAACCGGTGTGGATTCCACATACAATCCCTTGAAGAATTTCACGAATTCGCTGTTGCTTGTCAGGGCGCTGGCCGGAGCATAGAGGATTTTGTTCCCCAGGTAGCTGGTTTGCTTGCTCAGGTTGATCCGCACATGTGCCGCCAGCGTTTCATCGCCGACCTTGACACTGTCGGTGGGTTTGACATAAAAATCCTGATCGGCCAGCAATACAGGATAAACGTTGAGCCGGTCATTGGAATAGTGCACGCTGTCGTAAACCAGATCGTCGCTGAGCTCATAAACCCTGACATGCTGCCGGGTCAGGGTGTCACCGTAATAATTATTGTAAAAGAGCATCAGCACGAGAGAATCGAGCACCGGCTGATCGCCGAAATCGGGTTCTTCCGAGGAGAGTTCAAGCTGCGTATAAAAACTGCCGGTGGTCTTGCCGAATACCGGATCCAGCATGGAACCGAGCAACAGGGAGGTGACTTTATCGGTGCGAACCGAGTCGACGATCACCGAAAAGGCTTCCACCGTAATGGTGTCGGTGGTCCTGACATTCAACGTATCGGTCGGCGGCAACAGGTCAAACCCGATCTCGTAAGGATCTTTTTTACAGGAAAACAGGATGAACAGCAGAAGTGTTCCGATCAGCAGAGAAACCGGCAGTTTGTTCACGGGTGACTTCAAATGGTTGATTTTAGAGTGTTCAGTTATTCGACCGAAACCGTGTCATTGACCAGGATCTCATCGTAAAAATCATTATAGGCTTCCAAGTAACGATCCATCGGCTGGTAATCGAGCCACGGTTTATCGATTTCCTTCAGGTAGCTGATCAGTTCCGGGTTGACTTTCGGTGATCCGATGATCACACCGTCGGAAAAATCGATGGCCGCTTTTATGACATTAACGTAAGAAGGCGTCTTATAGTGTTTAAGATCCCGGGTATTAATCCCGTCCAACTTGATTTTATGCGCAAAATCCTTGTGGAGCGATTCTTCGAAGTCATCATCATAGATGGAATAGATCAATTTGGTCTCGGTGAAGAGGGGATTGTCGCAGTAAGCTTTTTTAATGTAGATCGGGACCAGACTGGTCATCCAGCCATGACAATGGATCACATCAGGGCCCCATCCCAGTTTTTTCACGGTCTCGATGACTCCCCGGGAATAAAAAATTGCACGCTCGTCATTGTCCGGGAAAAATTTGTTGTTTTTATCGTGAAGGGTGAACTTCCGCTGAAAATAATCCTCATTGTCGATAAAGTAGATCTGCATCCTCGCTTGCTGGATGGATGCCACCTTGATGATCAGCGGGTGGTCGGTGTCGTCGATGATCAGATTCATGCCCGAAAGCCTGATCACCTCGTGTAGCTGATTCCGCCGTTCATTGATATTCCCGAACCTCGGCATAAACGTACGGATCTCTCTTCCCTTCTCCTGGATACCCTGGGGCAGATACCTCCCGATCATTCCCATGGGGCTTTCTTTCAGATATGGGCTAATCTCCTGCTCAACAAACAAAACTTTCGCTTTTTCCATATATTCCTCTCAATTAATCCCTGTTTGATTTATTTATTCCCTGCCTTCTGATCCGGAAAGGATCAGCGCCGGTAAGATATTTCCGGATACTCCCGTTTCCCGGCAATTATTCAGATTCTGGAAATCCGGGTGCAAAGATACTAAAAATTTTTCAGATAAATTCCAAGCCTTTTGTGTAAATAAATGATATCTATTGAATTATAATCATTTATCAATAAGTGTAAAAAAAATCCCTTGTATCTGTATTACCTTTTCGCAGTCGCCCCGATTAACCTGTGAATTTTTTAAAACGGAAGGAGGCGTACCAATCATGGATCTTTGAACCCAGCGAATGAAGGATCTTTTGGAATGATCCCGATTTCGGTAGCAGGGTCCTGCTCCCTGAAATTAAGGACCAACCGTCGGCTGCCGGCGGCCATCAGGCAGCGTTTTGTTGAATTTTTAATCAAAAAGCCATGAAAAAACTTATACTCTTCTCCGTTCTCAGCTTGATGCTGATTTCAGGATCAATTTATGCCGGTGATCTCATCGCTATTCCCACTTCCTCCCCATCGGCCTGGGTCAATATCCGTATTACCTTTCACCGCCCGAAGCTCGAATGCAAGAGGGGATTCGGGCTATGCTTTGAATTTACCATTGGATTTGAAGATAACATGAGCGGCGCTTACGATTACAATACCTGTCCCGTCAAGGCCCAGCTGAATGATAAAGACCAGTTGATCCTGCAGATTGAAGAACGCGAACTGACTAAATATGAAGGCGGATCAACCCTTCCGGTTTTCAAAGACAAGACCAGTATTACCCTCGAAGATCCATTCACCCTGTCGGGTGCGACTTCCAAAGTTCTCGGTTCATCCACACCGCTGACGATCCGGCAGGGGATCTACCCTGTAACTTACAGCGGCGGCGTTTACACCGTCACCTTTCAATTGTAATGACTTTACCGGTCCCGGGGGGTGTGACGTTCCCATGCACTCCCCGGTTTTTCCGTTTTATGAAACTTACCCCGGTGTTACGTCGAAATATCCAATGGAATCAGGTTCATGAAAACCGAGGATGATCACAATGGATATTTCATTTGACCCGAAAAAAATAAAACTGCTTATCCCCTTTAAGCAAGTATCAAAAGCGGCAACCGGCAGTGGCTGATAAAATGACCCCTCCCCGCCCTCCCCTTGAAGGGGAGGGAGAAGTTGAACGGGGATTTTATAAGATTTCATTGAAAAAAGATAAAAATAAATGTCTTTCAATGATCATTTTTCCTTCAATATCTGGTAAAGGGACTCCCTCCCCTTCAAGGGGAGGGCGGGGAGGGGTCATAAACCCGCCCCGAAAACATCAACTTGCTCAAAGGAGATAAGCAGTAAAATAAATATGAGCACAGTAAAAATAAAATCATTAACAAATGAAAACCATCGCCCGAATCCTGCTCCTGTTCCTGATCCCGGCTATGCAGGAAGGGTGCAAAAGTTATATGAATCTGAAATATGACATCACCCAGCCCGGAACGGAAACCCCGGAATCGCTCATCGTATTCCTTCAGAAAAACCAGTTTCCGGTGCATGACCTTTATATGTTCCGCGATTCGTCAGCCTATCGTTCTGCCCTGGTCCGGCCAGAGATCAGAAAAAATCTCCTCAGCCACATGCTTTTCGACCGTGACGGAAAATGGATCGATCGGGACACCGCCAAATGCCAATGGGCGGGATCGGAAGCAATCAGAAGCCTTCATGCAGATTCAAATTACCTCTCGACCGATCAGATCACCCTGGATCAGATCACCCGCCTGATCGTCCCTTTTGGCCCCGATAAAGGGCCTGTTGACCCGACCGCAAAGGTCGATTTTACACTGGTCGTGATCTGGGCGAAATTTCTTGGAAAATATAATTACCGCCTTTTTGATCTTGAAAAGGCAGCCGGAGAAAACAAAACGGCAACCATCCGGATGATCCTCCTGAACATGGACATGCAAAAGGAATGGAATCTGACATCGGGAAACAGTCTTAAAATCCGCTGATTACCACAATAAAAGTTCATGAATTCCTTAAAAAACAAACGGCGTGCGCGGGGCGATATGGATCGGCTGGATTTGGGTTATGGGTTGTTGCATGACGCCCGCGGAAAGTCGCGGTCAGAATTTGCTCTGGAACGATACCCTGGTCCTGCTCCCGCTCAGCTCCCTGGCTCCCGCCGGCACATCCCTGGTGCGGTTCTCCTGCTATCAGGATCTCTCCTACAGGATCAATTTTTCAGGTCTGTTTTTGCAAAACTGGCAACAGGATCCAAACACGAATAACCTGTTTCTGCAGCAGCAACTGAAATACAGGATTCAACTCAACACCGGCAGCGCCTTCCGCGTCACCCATTTGCTCTCCCACGACCTCGGGTTTCAGATCTTTTTCGACAGCATTACCCGATTTCAGCCGGATGAAAATACCCTCGATACCCGCCTCGAATTAAAGTTATCCAAATCTTTACAGTTAATTGTCCTTTCCAACCTGTCGACCCGGTTCTTCAACTGTTACGATTATGTCGCTGGGTCAGCCGGGGTCGATCGCTATCTGTCGGCCTCCTTTCTCACACCGCTGTTATGGATCTTTTCAGGCGGACTGGGATGGAACCTCCGCGAGGCAGTAAAAGTCGATGTCGGCATAAGTGCGGCAAAACTGACCTATGTCCGCAATAAAAAAATCTTCAGCCAACCCGGAAGAGAATCCTGTTTCGGAGTCTCCATGGATCAGGACTACCGCTTCGAATATGGATTGACCTTTCACCTGCTTATCGACAAGGCCTTCCTGACCCGGTTTCATTGGGACTGCGACTTGCTGTTGTTTAAAGATTACCATCAACCGGTCGACATGACGCTGAAAAGCCTGCTTGCAGTCAGAATCACCAGATTCCTTAAAACTTCCATCCAGACCCGGCTCTACTATGAACGGGAAGTCAGCTCCGCCCTGCAGATCGAAAACCTTATATCGGTGGGCTTTTTCGTCTCACTCTGAATTGTGAATTTATTAACAGTTAATCTGATTTTGAAATGGGAATTTGTCTATTTTTGCACCCGGAAAAAAATAAGATCATTCCATAGGATTATAACTGTTAATTCGAAATCGAACGTGCAATCGTAAATCGTAAATCATGTTCAATCGTAAATTTTAAATAGCCTCTAAACCGGTACTGACGAAACAAGACCACCCACCATGTATAAAATCACGAAGCATCCGATCATTGAGATCACGCAACAGGAACAATCGACATTCAACTACCAGGGACATGAAATAACCGGTGATAAAGGGTTTACCATTGCAGCGGCCCTTCACCAGGCCGGGTTTCCGGTTCACAGCCACAGTCTTTCAAACCGAGAGCGAAGCCTGGAATGTGGAATCGGGAAATGCGGCGCCTGCGAAATGTTGGTCGACGGGCAGATAAAGCGGATCTGTATCACGCGGATCGATGGAATCAAAGAGGTTAAAGAGATCCCACACGATTATGCACCCTATCGCACCTCCGTGAGCAAGGATCAACCCCACCGGGTTTTCAAAACCACGGTGGCCATCATCGGAGCCGGGCCTGCCGGTCTGGCTGCCCGTGAAGAGCTGAACAAACACCATGTATCAAATCTTGTAATTGATAACAACGATAAGATTGGCGGGCAATTCCTGATGCAGACGCACCAATTTTTCTTTTTTGAAAAGGAACAGAAATTCGGAGGAATGCGTGGATTCGACATCGCCAAAACCCTCGCAGGCGACGATCACGAAGGCATTTTCCTGAATTCCACCGTGTGGGATATTCTTGAGGGTGGTCGCATCGCTGTGAAAAATATCCGGACCGAAGAGATTTATTTTGTCGATGCTGCGTACCTCATCGTCGCCACAGGTGCGGTCCCCTTCATGCCGACATTCGAAAACGATGATCTGCCGGGCGTTTTCACCGCAGCCGTGGTTCAGAAGATGATGAACAACGAATTGACCCTCCTCGGGAAAAATGTTCTGACCGTCGGGGCCGGGAATATCGGTTATCTTACATCGTATCAGCTTATGCAGGCGGGAGCCCGGGTAAAAGCCATCCTCGAAGCCCTGCCCTCCGAAGGCGGATTCCCGGTCCAGGCCAACAGGGTAAGACGCCTGGGTATCCCCATCCTTACTTCACACATACTTTTAAAAGCCATCCCCAACGAGAACCACGACGGGATAACCGGGGCGGTCGTTGCCGAATGCGTGAATTTCAAACCGGTTCCCGGAACCGAAAAAATCATCGACGGCATCGATGCCATCAATATCTGCACCGGGCTGGTTCAGGATGATCAGTTGCTGATCAAGGGGAACGAAATTTTCGGACGTCATTGTTTCGGCGCCGGCGATGCCATCCGGATCGGGGAGGGCACCAGCGCCGTGCTGCGGGGAAGACAAGCCGCCTTCGACGTCCTTCAGGAGATGGGCGCTTCATTCGATTATGACACCTATCTGTCCCTTTCCAAAGAGTATATCGATTCGCAACAACATCCTGTGCGCGTCATCCCCGAACCCTTTCGTCCCACCCCCGAACGGATGAACCAGAAAGGTTTCGTAATGATCGACTGCCTGTACGGTTTTGCCTGCAATCCGTGCGCATTCTCATGCCCTCATGGCGCCATCACCAAAACATCGACCAGCACGGTTCCCGAAATCGACTTCACAAAATGCATCGGGTGTATGGATTGCGTGTACCAGTGCCCGGGACTTGCGATTTTTGGATATAACCTCGCTAAAGACTGGCTCTTTCTACCCATTGAATATGAAGTTGCAGCGCCGGCCGAATGTTTTCTGGTCGATAATCAGGGAACGATCCTTGGAGAAGGTGTTGTAGAAAAAGTACTCACGAAACCCAATAAAACAAATATTGCCCGGGTGCGTTCGCTTACAATTCACGGCACGGGCCTCAGCGAGGTGCGGGGATTTATTCTCAAGGACCGCTACCCGCAACCGATTGCGTTTAAACCCTATCATCAGGAAGAAAAAGTCGCGACCTACGTGTGCCATTGTGACGATGTGACCCTGGAGGAGATCCTCGACACCATCGGTGATCGCAAATTCATCTCTGTCGACGAAATCAAGCACACCACCCGGCTGGGAATGGGCGCCTGCCGTGGCAAACGGTGCATCCGCCGCCTGAAGACGACGCTTCGCGGAAGCGGGATCAGCATTGTAGGAGAACCCACCCCGCGGGGGCCGCTCTCGAATCAGATCTCCATGGGTGAACTCTACCCGAGAACCGTGCACGAAACGGTCATCACAGGCAAGGCTGAAACCCATCCCGGGAGGATAAAGGTAAAATCGGTTGTGGCCGGAGGCGGCATCACGGGCAGCGCCCTGTTCCGGTACCTCAGTGAGGCCGGGATGGAATGCGTACTGCTCAACTCCGGCCGGGGCGCATCCTGGCGCAACATTGCCGGAGGCCGACCCAATTTCTCCCTCCCCGAACTGTCGGACATTGCGGTGCACAACCATGAAATCTTTAAAGATTTGCAAAAGATCCACAACATCGACTACCATCCGACCCGTTACGTGACCTTTGCGCACGATGATACCATGTACCGGGCGCTGGTCGATTCGATGTCATGGTCCGATGCTTACATGGTTGAACCCAAAGATTTCGTCAGGGAGATCTCTCCCCGGATCAATCCTTCGCTGACGACTTACCAGGCGGCGCTGATTACGCACGATTGCTGGCAGGCCACACCCGGCAGGGTCATCGATCTGATCCGTCGGATCGGACTGGATAAAGGCGGCAGGGTGGAAGAGGATTGCCGGCTCATCGATGTAAAAAGAGAGGGCGGATCCTATCTGGTGTTAGTCCGGAACCATCAACATGAATACGTGACCTATGAATGTGAGATTTTCATCAATGCGCTGGGTCCTGAGGGAAACCATTTTGCAAAACAACTCGGGATCGAAACAGGCCTCTATCCTGTTAAACACCAGGCCTTTATCACCCGCCGACTGCCGATGCTTGGTAAAAACGGAGGACCGCTCGACATGCTCATTGATCGCCGCAGGTACAAGGGATTTGTTGCGGTTTACGGGCAACAACTTGCTGAGACCGGACAGATCATTGGTTGCGCCTCACCGGCAATAGAACCGATGGAGGCCGATAAAAATATCAAGATCAATTCACAGGATTTCGTTGAGATCGCTTCTGAAATCTTCACCGATTGGATCCCCGAACTCTCCTCTGTAGGATTCCAGGCCGTATGGGCCGGATACTACGTGGAACCCCGCATGATCATCGATCCTGAACTGGGCCTCTTTTTGGGAATGCGCGGCCAGGGTTTCATGCTCGGTCAGTACCTTGCGAAATTGTACGTTGACAAACTGACGGGCAAAGAGGTTCCCGCGTATTTCGACCGACTGAAACGCTCCGGCGACGGGATGCTGGAAAAAGCCTTTAAATAATTTACAAATTGTCTATCCCCTTACAAACAACGCTTTTATAATATGGCTTGCAATTTTGGGATTTTCTTTAAGCCGGCGTGTGGAGTAGCCAAACCAATCCTTGCCGAACGGAACATACACCCGCATGGTGTGGCCTTTGGCAACGACCGAAGCCCTCAGTTCAGGCGTCACACCGTATAACATCTGGAACTCATAACGGTTTTTCGGTACCCGGTACTTCTCGATCAGCTTGCAGGCGCCGTCGACAAGAGGCTGGTCGTGGGTTGCGATTCCGGGATAGAATCCCTGCTGAAAGATATATTCAAGATCCTCGAGGTAATGCTGGTTGATCTCCTCGTACTTTTTATAGGCTATCGCTTCAGGCTCGATGTAGATCCCTTTGCATAACCGGATATTGACCGGATGTTCCGCACTGTTCAGGTCGGTCAGGTTGCGCAGATCCTGCAGGGTCCGTCTCAGATATGCCTGTATGACCAGTCCGACGTGTCCGGGAAATTCAGGAAGAAGTCTTCTGAACAACTGAATCTCCAGGTCGGTGCATTGGGAGTCCTCCATGTCGATCCGAACAAAATTCCCGTTTTCGGCCGCTTTTGCCACGATCTCACGAACATTGCGGTAACATACCTCCGGGTCGATCAGCAACCCGAAACTGGTCGGTTTAAGTGAGTAGTTGGCGTCGAGGTTCTCCGTTTCAATACGCTCGATGATGGCTAAATAAGCCTTCTTGTTTTCTTCTGCCTGCGCAAGTTCGGTAATGAACTCACCCAGCAGGTCGATGGTGGCCTTGATTCCCCGGGCCTGAAGCGACCGGCAAACCCTGATGGCATCTTCGATGGTCTCCCCGGCAATGTATTTCCGGGAAAAAATCCAGACCAGTTTTTTGGGCATCAGGGGCAGCATTCCGGTTATAATCCTGTTGAACATAGTTTGCAGGTTTTGGTGCAGGTGTTTCTGTTTTTATATGCAAACATATCAATAATTGGCAGATTTGCAGGAGGAGTACCTAAAATTCATCCGGGTCCTCGTAGTACCGAATCGGAACAGGTTTTTGGTATTCACCAAATTAATTTATAATTTTGCAGCCTTTTTGAGGAAGCGGTGAACTATCCGGAAAGATACACGTTGGCGTTTCATGGATTGAAGCCGGGAGCGCATCAGTTCGACTACCACGTTGGAGCAAAGTTCTTTGAAGTTGCTGAAGATTCTGAGATCAGTGATGGGGCGATATCGGTAACCGTGAAGATGGTGAAGGAGGAACGAATGATGGATCTTCATTTCACCCTGGCAGGTCATGTGGTTGTTCGATGTGATCGTTGCGCGGATCCGCTCGATATCGAAGTCGCGGGAGAGGAACGGCTGATCATTAAACTGGGTGACCGTTTTGAGGAGGAAACCGATGAGGTACAGATCATTCCGGAGTCTTTACATCAGTTAGATCTCGCGCCTTTTATCTACGAGTACATTCACTTGTTGTTGCCCGCGCGTAAAGTTCACCCGGATGACGAACAGGGAGTCAGTACCTGCAATCCTGCGATCCTGGACAAACTCCGTGAGCTGACCGGTCATCCCGTGGCCGATCCCCGCTGGGATGCCCTTAAAAAACTGAAGGAACAGTAAATATCAACAAGCTAATTAATAATCAATTAGATAATTCTTAAATCGTAAATCATAAATTGTAAATCGTAAATATATTTCCTATGCCACACCCGAAACATAAAATTTCGACCACCCGCAGGGACAAGAGAAGGACCCACGACAAGGCTGTTGCCCGCACCACTATTGTTTGTTCCAACTGCGGCGCTCCCGTACTCTACCACCGGGTCTGCCCCGAATGCGGTTACTATCGTGGAAAACAGGCCATCGTGAAGGCTACTGCGGAATAGTTCTAATCAAAATCGATATCAATGAAAATCGGTCTGGATGTGTTAGGGGGCGACTTCGCTCCGAAAGCCACCATGCATGGCGCCATTCTGGCCCGGAAGGAACTCCCTGAATCGGATCAGATTGTTTTGATCGGCGACCGGGAAGTCATTCATGCCTTTCTCCGGGAGGAAAAGGTTGATCCCGGGAATTTTGAGATCGTCGATGCGCCTGATTTGATCGAGATGGATGAACAGCCTACCAAAGCACTGATCAATAAACCCAACTCAAGTATTTCCGTCGGTTTCAGATTGCTGAAACATAAGGAGATACATGCTTTTGCAGGTGCCGGGAGCAGCGGCGCAATGATGGTGGGTGCCATCTACACGGTCAATACCGTCCAGGGGATCATACGGCCGGCTACAACGGCATATATTCCCAAGGAAAACGGGGGCACCAGTGTCCTGATCGACGTCGGTACCAACCCGGATGCAAAACCCGATGTCATGTACCAGTTTGGTATCCTTGGTTCGCTCTTTGCCGAACATGTGTTCCATATTAAGAAACCCCGCGTCGGACTACTCAACATCGGTTCCGAAGAGAAAAAAGGAAGCCTTACAGTCCAATCGGCTTTTCAGTTGATGAAGGACTCAAAGGATTATCATTTTGTCGGCAATGTTGAAGGACGCGAACTGTTCCGCGACAACGTCGACGTGATCGTCTGCGACGGTTTTGTCGGCAACATCGTCCTGAAACAGGTCGAAGCCATGTACCGGGTTATGATCAAGCGTGGGATCAGGGACAGCTACCTCGACCGGTTCAATTATGAGAACTACGGCGGAACTCCCATCCTCGGGATCAACTCTACCGTCCTTGTGGGTCATGGTATCTCCAATGCCAACGCGATCCGACGCATGATCCTGATGACCAAAGAGGTACATGAGGCCCGTTTATCGCAGAAAATCAAACATGCGCTGGAGCGTTATTCTCCAAACAATATGTAACCGACCATGTCAAAATTAAGAGCCAAGATATCAGGAATTCACGGGTGGGTTCCTCCTTATATTCTGACCAATGCAGAACTGGAGAAAATGGTGGAAACCACCGACGAATGGATCCTTTCCCGCACCGGAATCCGTGAACGACATATTCTGAAAGGGGAGGGATTAGGCACCTCTGACCTGGGCGCTGAAGCTGTTAAAGGCCTGCTTGAAAAGACCGGAATCGGTCCCGAAGAAATCGATCTTCTTATCTGCGCTACCGTGACTCCGGATATGATGTTCCCGGCCACCGCGAACATCATCAGCGATAAGGCCGGCCTGCGCAACGCCTTTAGTTTTGATCTGAACGCGGCTTGCTCCGGATTGCTTTTCGCCCTCATCACCGCATCCAAATACGTGGAAACCGGGATGTACAGAAAGGTTATCGTGGTGGGCGCCGATAAAATGTCGTCCATTACCGACTATACCAACCGCGAGACCTGCGTGCTGTTCGGCGACGCCGCCGGCGCCCTCCTGCTCGAACCGACCGAAGAAGAGATCGGGATCATGGATGCGATAACCGGAACCGACGGATCGGGCCGGGTTCACCTCCACATGAAAGCCGGCGGCTCCGTGAAACCGCCGTCGCACGAGACCGTCGATGCCCGCGAACACTATATCTACCAGGAAGGACAGCCCGTTTTTAAATTCGCCGTGACCCGCATGGCCGATGTCTCCGCCGAGATCATGGAACGGAATAACCTGGCCCCGGCCGATATCGCGTACCTTGTTCCCCATCAGGCCAACCTGCGCATCATCGATGCCACTGCACGACGGATGGGAATCGGAAAAGAAAAAGTCATGATCAACATCGACCGGTACGGAAATACTACCGATGCCACCATCCCCCTCTGCCTCTGGGAATGGGAATCCAAACTGAAAAAAGGAGATAATCTTATCCTTGCCGCATTTGGCGGAGGATTCACCTGGGGATCCATCTGGGTGAAATGGGCCTACTGAGAATTCAAAATGCAAAATGTGAAATGCAAAATGATGGATGCAATTTACATTTTGAAAGAAAACAATTGAATTCCTTTTTCTCTTACAACTGGTAAAAGGTCGATAAACTCTTATCTTTGTTGCAGATAATATCTGCAGATGGAAATAACCAGAACATTCGACCTGCTTGAGCGATACAGGCAGCATTTCAACAAACCGGACGCATTCGTTAGTAAAGTCGGGGGGAAATGGCGTCCCTACTCCACAGATGAGTACCTTGAATACAGCGCCAGCTTCAGCCTGGGAATGCTTGCCATGGGTTTTGGCAAAGGCGACCGGGTCGCCACTATCACAACTAACCGCCCGGAATGGAATTTTGTCGACATGGGACTTACCATGGCCGGGATCATCCATGTTCCCATCTTTTCGACCCTCAGCCTTCGTGAATTCAACCATATCCTCCGCCATGCCGGAGTCTCCCTGCTGATTTTCGGCGATAAGCAGCTTTATTCCAAACTTGGCAATGAAGCATCCTCCATTTTGCAGGAAGACCGCATTTTTTCATTTAACCCGATCCCCGGGGTGCGTTGCTGGACTGAAATCCTCGATCTGGGACGGAAACAGGGACCCGAACTGACCGGTCTTCTCGAAAAAACCCGGAATGAGATCACACCCGACGATCCGGCAGTCCTGATCTATACTTCTGGAACGACGGGACCCTCCAAGGGCGTTCTGCTATCGCACCGGAACCTGGTTTCCAACTTCCTGGCTGCCGCCGATGTATTCCGGTTGAAACCCGAATATCGGTACCTCAGCATCCTGCCGCTTTGCCATGTGGGCGGACGTTTAGGCAACTATCAGACCCAGTACTCGGGAACAACCATCTATTATGCCGAAAACCTCGGTACGATTGCTGAAAACATGCGTGAGATACGGCCTGAAGGCTTCGACGCGGTTCCCCGCATTCTGGAAAAGATCTTTAATACCATCCTCCAGAAGGGTAATAAACTTACCGGGTTTAAAAAACGGATCTTTTTCTGGTCGATCGCCCTGGGACTCAAGTACCGTCCCGATGGGAATAATCCCTGGCACTACCGCCTACGTCACCGGCTGGCCGATAAACTGATCTTCAGCAAGTGGAGGGAGGCCATCGGCGGGAAGATCCAATTGGTCGGCTGCGGCGGGGCTGCCCTTCAGCCGCGGATCGAACGGATCTTCTGGGCAGCCGGCGTTAAAGTGATCAACATGTACGGGTTGACGGAGACCTCGCCGATCATCACCATCAACAGGGCTTCCAGTCCGGATCTCCTGCTGGGTTCCGTGGGCAGCGTCATTCCCGGCGTAGAAATCAAAATAGCAGCCGACGGGGAAATCCTGTGCAGGGGACCCAACGTGATGTTAGGGTACTATGGCGACGATCAGGCCACTGCTCAGGCAAGTGATGCGGAAGGATGGTTCCATACCGGCGACATCGGCGAAATTGTGAAAGGCCGCTTCCTGATGGTGACCGACCGGAAAAAAGAGGTTTTCAAGCTGGCCAACGGGAAATTTGTCTCCCCGCAGGAAATTGAGAACCGGCTCAAGGAATCGGCATTCATCGACCAGGCTTTTGTTTTTGGTGAAGGTGAAAAGTTCGCCAGCGCCCTGATCGCACCCAACTTCCAGCTTCTGGCCGAATGGTGCGCCAACAGGGGATGCCGCCATCAGCAAACCGGCCGGATGATCAACAATCCGAAGGTCCTTCAGCATTATCAGGAGATCATCAATAAATTTAACAGCCACCTGGAAGAATTTCAATACATCAAACGGTTCCAATTGGTCGAAGATGAATGGTCGCCCCACTCCGGAGAACTATCCCACACGCTGAAACTCAAACGCAAGTTCATCCTCGAAAAATATGTCAAAGTGATCGACCAGATCTATTCGGTGAGCAGAACTATTTGACCGGGTTTGACGAAGAGCGGACAGGCGGACTAAAAAGTAAAAATGTGCTAATGTGCTAATGTGCTGATGTGCTAATTTAATAATTTGAAAATTTGAGGATTTGAGGATTGAAAATGAGCTGATATGAAAATTTTGACATTTGAATTTTGAATTTATGTATTTTTCTATTCGCTATTCGCTAATATCTAATCCCTATTTTGAATTTTGGATTTTTTCGATGTAATTATCATTGGCGGCGGACTGGGCGGACTGACAGCCGGAGCCAAATTATCGCGGGAAGGGAAACGGGTTCTGTTGCTCGAACAGCATTCCGTTCCCGGGGGCTATGCCACGACCTTCCGGCATAAGGAATTCCGCGTAGAGGCGGGTTTACACGAAATGGATGGCTTCGGGGGGGGAAATCTCAAACAGAAAATCTTCACGGAGCTCGACATTTTTAACCATGTAAAGTTCCCTGAAATACCCCATTTTTACCGCGCCATAACACAACGGAAGGATGTTACTGTTCCGCACGACCTTCACGCCGCGAAAGCCTTACTTTTACAGGAGTTTCCACACGAAGCTGCCGGACTGGATACCTATTTTAGCAGGATGGAACAATTCAGGAAATATCGCCCTGAAAGTGAAGCGGAGGCCTTTGAATCCATCGGCAGCTATTTAGACCGCCTGATTCGGGATGAGGAGCTGAAGCTGATCCTACTGGGAAATCTGATGGCCTTCAGCGATGATCCTTATTTACTGAGCATGGACTATTATGCCCAGGCTCAAGGCACTTACTATAATTCAGGAAGTGTATTCATCGAAGGCGGTTCTCAGGTTCTGTCGGACTACCTGGCCGGATACATTGAATCGCACGGAGGGGCGATACGGTACCGTCATCTGGCCGTGGAGATTCTCATGGAATCGGAATTGTGTTCCGGCGTCAGATACCGATCGCTCAGCGATGGAACGGTTTATACAGCCCGTTGCCGACAGGTAGTCGTGAATGCCGCCCTTCCGCAGGTCGCTTCCTCATTGTTACCCGCAGAATCTGGCAATATATTAAAAGATATCATCAGCGACCGGACACCAGGCGCTTCGCTTTATACCCTTTACCTTTGCTTTGACCGGCCGCTCAAAGAGATCGGGAACCAGTGCTATTGTACCTGCGTTTATGGGCCGGATGTAAATACCCTGAATGATATTGGCAGGAACAGTCATGGAAGGTTCGAAGATAAGACCTATGTATTGACCGATTACAGCCATATCCGGTCGGGACTTGTCGCGGAAGGAAAGGGTTTTGCCGCCCTCGTCGCGGAGGATTACCTGAATTACTGGAACGGAATGACTCCGGAGGATTATAAACAGAGGAAGGCGGAAGTAACCGCATCGTTCCTTTCCCGGCTCGAACAACTGGTTCCGGGCCTCAATCGTCACCTGGTGTGGTACGATGCGGCTACGGCGCGAACCATGAAGCGATATACCCTGAACACAGATGCAGCGGTGTACGGATTTGCCCAGAATCCGGGACCGAGGAGTAAACAACGGATCAGTCCGGTCGCCAACCTGCACATCGCTTCCGCGTGGGATAAATTCGGCGGCGGCTTCTCCGGAGTAATCTACTCGGGGTATTTTGCAGCGCTCGAAGCGCTCAGACAGGAAAGGTTAACGGTTCGTTGAAAATTTCCCCGTATCTTTACCCCGTCCCTTAACGGAATCGAAAACTTGAAACAAACAAAGAAAATAGTCGATTACCTGGTGTTCTGCATCAGCTGGTTCTTTATACAGACCTTCCGGATCATGCCGTTCTGGCTGCTCCAGATCTTTTCCCGTTTTTTTTACCTGTTGGTCTATTATGGGATCAGATACCGCCGTGATGTGGTTTTTAACAATCTAAAAAACTCGTTTCCCGAAAAAAGCGCCCCCGAAATTGAAGAACTGGCAAAAAAATTCTTCCGCTTTTTCTGTGATCTGGTCGCCGAGACCCTGAAAGGATACACCATGTCCATTCCGTCGCTGATCAAGCGGTTCAGGGTGGTTAACCCCGAACTTACCGACCGCCTCTTCGAGCAGGGAAAGAGCGTCATGCTGATCGGCGGACATTACGGGAACCATGAATGGGGAAAGATCCTGGGAAAACAGTTAAAACACCGGTTTGTGGTCATCTACAGTCCTTTCAGCAACCCATATGTCGAAGCATACCAGCAAAAGACACGGGGCATGTACGACATGGATATCCTGCCGGTGAAACAGACGCTCCGGTTCATGACCGGGAACCGGAACCGGGCCCTGGGATATGTATTCGGGGTCGACCAGCGTCCGTTTGACCTGCAGAACAGCATCTGGCTGAAGTTTCTCAACCAGGATACCCCCTGTCATAAAGGATATGAGCAACTGGCCCGACGGTTCAACATGCCCGTAGTCTACATCGACATCCGTCCGGTCAAAAGGGGATATTACACGTTTCAAACAGAATTGATTTCCGAAAATCCCGCCGAACTTCCCGAAGGTGCGATCGTAACGGCTTTCATGAAGAGGCTGGAGGAATCGATCCGCGCGAAACCGGAGTACTGGCTCTGGTCGCACAAACGCTGGAAATTCACGAAACCTGAGCAGGGTTGACGAAGAGTTAGACAAGCGGACAGGCGGACAGGCGGACGAAGAGTTTGACGGGCGGACAAGCGGACGAAGAGTTGGACGGGTGTGGGAGGGGAGTTAGGGGGAAACAACGAATTTTGTTTTTAAAAGTGAGCGGGATTCGCATGCTTGTGGTCTGAATTCATCGGATTATTCCATCCAAGGTTGATCGTATATTCCATTTTATTTCTGTTAGTCTTTATGTATATAATACTCCCCAAATTTAGGACAGAAAGTTAAGGTGTGAAAACAAACCTTTAATTTTACTGTCATTATGAGAAAGAAAAGACAAAATCACAGTGCGGAGTTTAAGGCCAAAGTTGCCATTGAAGCACTAAAAGAACAGAAGACGATCTCGGAACTGGCACAGTTGTACCAGGTACACCCCAACCAAATCAGTACTTGGAAGAAAGAGTTCCTGGAAAACGCCTCCCAAGTGTTCGATAAGGCCCACCGGCAGCCGAAAGAAGATGAAAAGATTGCCATTTTATACGAAGCCATTGGGCAGTTGAAGATCGAGAATGACTGGTTAAAAAAAAAGCTCTTATAAGTTTCACCCTTGAGGAAAAACGATCGATGATCGAAAGGCAACATCCAAAATTGAGCGTGGTTAGGCAAAGCGAACTGCTTGGTATTCATCGCAGTGGGTTGTATTACAAGCCTTGTCCGGAAAACCCGTTCAATCTTGATCTGATGCGGATCATTGATAAAGAGTATCTGGATAAGCCTTTTTACGGTATTTCCAGGATGACAGAGCATTTGAGAAGCATGGGATATTTGGTCAATATCAAGCGTGTACGCAGGTTGTACCGGCTAATGGACCTGCATGCGATCTTCCCGGCGCCAAAGACTACATGGGCCGACAAAAAACACAAGAAGTTCCCATACCTGCTCAGGGATCTGGCCATTGTACGGCCAAATCAGGTCTGGGCGTGTGATATCACCTACATTCCGATGAAGCATGGGTTCATGTATCTGGTGGCGATTATAGACCTTTACAGCCGCTTTGTGGTAAACTGGGGTATCTCTAACTCCCTTGAAGCTGATTTCTGCTTGGAGGTCCTGAAAGAAGCCATAAAAAAGCATGGGAAGCCGGAGATCTTTAATACGGACCAGGGAGTGCAATTTACCTGTCAGGAGTTCATAGAAGTGCTTGAAAATAATGATATCAGGATTAGTATGGACGGCAAAGGTCGGGCAATCGACAATGTTTTTATTGAACGCCTATGGCGCAGTGTTAAATATGAAAATGTATATTTACATGCCTATAATGACGGGCTGGAATTGTACCGGGGGCTGGACCAATACTTTAAATTCTACAACCACCACCGGATTCACCAAGGGATCGATTATAAAATCCCCTGCCACCTCTTCGGAAAGGCTGCCTGAGTTATGAACAATTTTATACGTTATAAACAAAGAGAAAAAGAAGCATTGCGCCATGCGCAGCCCGTGAAAGGGGGATAAAACTGTTCATTGAAACCTTTCATAGAAACCCAACAGGTAACCAATCCTGTCCGACAAAGATTAGCCATCAAACGGAAGTGAGTCTTGCATAGTCGACAGAAATGCCGGCATGAAGCGTAGACAGCGATTGCAAAAGCCGTGTGATTGAGCCTCGTAATTTTTATAGTGATGGAGTTTTCGTAGTTGCTTCCGCGGGAACAGCATCCAAAGCACGACAAGGCAAGTGCAAGGATTCATCCGGGGTCTGAGAGCAGGGCAGATGTAAAGCGGGTTTCACGGGAACATGGGAGAGCCTCCTGCTTCCCTGATCGAAAAGAAACCAGTAATAGGGCAACTGGTCGACCCAAGCCCAGGTATGCCGGAGGCGTCTCACAGCCGGTATAAGCGAAACACTGAGACACGTCAGGGTATCCGATACGAGCGATAAGCGAAGTTAGGAAATAAGCAAAGGCAGTCTTAGCGCCTTCATAGTACCGTTTAAAAGCCGGTGAACGTTCCCCAAGGAGCCGGTGAGTAGGGAAGGGAGTGCGTCGGGTTAAGGAATCGGTTTTGAGAAACACAAAAGAGTGCATTGGAACTAATGAACGTGTCAACGAAACAGAATCGAATAGCAGAAATTGCTAAGAAATATCAGGACAAGCCGCTGGTAACGCTGCATCACCATATTGATTTGGAATGGATGCAGGCAGCTTACAAGAAGATCAAACCAGCGACCAGTCCGGGTGTAGATGGCCAAACCTTGGAAATGTATGGCGAAAATCTTGAGCATAATCTTCAGGATTTAAGAGAACGTGCGATATCCGGGAGGTATGTTGCTCCTCCAGTCAAACGGGTGTACATTGCAAAGGGAGATGGGAAGGAACAGCGACCCATCGGCATACCCACGGTAGAAGACCGCATTTTGCAGAGAGCAGTATTGCAAGCTCTGGAGCCTGTCTTCGAGACAGAGTTCTTCGACTTCTCGTACGGCTTTCGTCCGGGAAAATCCCCGCATCAAGCAGTGGACTATCTGTGGAGTCAAATTCGACCCAAGAACATCAATTGGATTATCGACCTTGATATCCGGAAGTTCTTCGATACGATGGATCATCAACACCTAAGAGCCTTTCTTAAGCAACGGGTGCAAGACGGAGTGATTACAAGATTAATTGGCAAATGGTTAAAAGCAGGAGTACTGGAAGGAGATTCGATCAGTTTTAACGATGAAGGAAGCCCACAAGGTGGCGTAATATCCCCACTTCTGAGCAATATTTATCTGCATGAAGTTTTGGATAAATGGTTCGCAAAGGAAATTATGCCATTGCTGAAGGGTAAGGCTGTCATAGTCCGTTTTGCTGATGATAGTGTATTGGGTTTTGAACTCAAGGAAGATGCAGAACGTGTATTTAAAGTCTTACCAAAGCGATTTGCCAGATTTGGGCTTAAACTACATCCGGATAAAACCAAACTGATCTTCTTTTCCATGCCTCCAAAGGAAAACGATAAGGGAGCCAGAAAACGTGAAACTTTTAATTTTCTTGGTTTCACATTCTACTGGGGCAAATCCCGTAAGGGTAATTGGACAGTGATAAGAAAGACAGCAAAAGACCGTATGAAAAAGAGTCTTAGAAGAGTTAACGACTGGTGTATGCTTAACCGACACCTGAACCTTCTGGACCAGACCAAGTCGCTTAATTTGAAACTTCGAGGTCACTATAACTACTTCGGCATTACTGGTAATATCTGTAGTTTACGAACGTTTCGTTTCCAAGTTCACCGTATTTGGAAAAAGTGGCTGTGCAGACGCTCGAACCTGTATACCTCTTGGTCTCGTTTCAACGACCTTACTCGTCTTACCTTTGTATTAGCCTCGCCTAAAATCTATCACTCAATCTATGCAGCGAAACCTTAACTTGAAGAACCGGATGCGGGAAATCCGCTCGTCCGGGACTGTGGGGGTGCGGGGAGGTAACGAACCGCTCTACCCGGAAAAAGAGAAAGGGATTGATCCGAGGATAACTCTTGCAGAGTTATCTCCCGTCTCAATCCCGGTTAACAACAACAGTTCTTAACTTTTCTGTCTTAAAGAAAGGGAGTAGTTCAGTAAGAGTAATTCTGTCTTGTTCCGGAATATTTTACTGCGGTAACTGATCGGTCACTGGTATGCCCGCACCGCAAACAAAATGAATTCATTAGTCTTTATAAGCCATACACGGAGTTTTGAAAAATGATAAACAAAAATTAGGTTATTTGTTGTGAATGTATGAAATATTTTTATATTTGAAGGGGAGGAAGATGATGAAAATATCAGTAAAAATTAAACTATGAAAAGAGAGAGTATTATTATTTCAATTTGTTTGATAATGCAAATGTCTATTGTGATAAATAATAGAGTATTAAGTCAAACATCTACTTTGAATTTTTCAAATAACCCTATGGTTCATGGGCTTCATTCAAAAAGAGAAGTTATCAACCAAAATGCTTCGGGTGTCGAAATTGAATATTCTATTCCCGGAGGGAAAGTGATAAATAATAAATGTGATTCCATCTCATTTTCTTTTTTAAATATTGAAGGATTTGGTAATCTAAATTATGATGGAAGACCTGCTCTTCCCGTACACAACGATGTTATTGCAGTACCTGCAAATTGTACTTTCCGTATTGAAATAGTCACAGCAGATTATCAATTGTATCAAAATTATTATATACATCCTGCAATTGGACCTTTACCAAATACAATACTAAAGCAACCAACAAAAATTAAACTTGATTCCTCAATATATTCCTTAAATGAATTTTTTCCTTCAGAAATCGTTTCTCTTAAAGATATTCAAGAGATAAGAAATGTTAAATTAGCTATTATCCAAGTCTGTCCAGTACAATTTAATCCACAATCTAAAGAAATAAAAGTATTTAATAGAATAATATATCGAGTTAGTTTTCAGGGAAATGAACAAACGTTTAATTCAATCGCAACGAACAACTCACAATTATTTCTTAATTATTTGAAAAATATTGTATTAAACAATTCTTGCATACCGAATGAATCAGTCCCAGATAATTCTAATGGTCCGAGAAAAGATTATATAATTATTACACATTCGAATTATATAGATGCTGCAAACTCTTTAGCAAAATGGAAAAGACAACTTGGTTACAGTGTCGAGGTTGTAAGTAGGTCTAGTTGGACCACACAACAAGTCAAAGACTCTATTCATTTACGTTATTCTAATTGGAATCCTCATCCTGATTATTTTGTAATTATAGGTGATCACGAAAATGTTCCAGGAGAAATGATGCCACATCCTTATTCCCAATCTACTGATTTTCCTTCAGATTTATACTATGCTGAAATGACCGGCGGGAATGATTATACTCCTGAAATGGCACACGGTAGAATATCAGTATCGTCTGCAACCGAAGCAAATCAGGTGATTCAAAAAATTATTGATTATGAGGCAAATCCACCAACTGCAGCATCCTACTACACCAATTCATTATTGTGTACATTTTTTCAAGATGATGATGATAATGATGGTTATGAAGACAGAAGATTTACAAGAACGACAGAAGAAATTCATGACTATCTTGGAACAAAAGGATATAGTGCAAACAGAGTTTATTTTACTCAAGATAATGTTACACCAAAATATTGGAATGATGGTGCTTATGGAAATGGTGAAGAACTCCCCTCATATTTAAAGAAGCCGACTTTTACCTGGGATGGTGATGATACAGATATTATTTCTTCAATAAATGCAGGTCAATTCTTAGTGGCACAGCGTGATCATGGTGATTGGAATGCATGGAGTCATCCGGCATTTGATATCACTGATATAAATGATTTAAATAATAATAATTTGTATCCCATAGTTCTTAGTATATCGTGTTTAACTGGTAAATTTTCTCAATCAGAGTGTTTTGCTGAAACATTTATAAGGAGACCAAGCAGTGGGTGTGCTGGTATTGTTGCTGCATCAGAAGTTAGCTATTCTGGACCAAATGAGGGATTAGAATTAGGTATTATTGATGCTATTTGGCCAGGATTATCATTTAATTTTACTGGGACGGGTGGAACAGGGAATCAACCATCATTACATTCAGCAATCTTTGAAATGGGTATGGTGTTAAATCAGGGACTTAGCACAATGATTCAGACATGGGGAGGGGAATCAACTTATCTTAGACTAACCCATGAATTATTTCATTATCATGGCGACCCTGCTTCGAAAATTTGGACTCAGCAGCCTACCACAATAACAGCAAGCGTTAGCCTACCAGTCGGAGGAACAAATGTAAATATTTCTAATTGTAATATTATCGACGCTTTGGTAACACTATGTTATAATAACGAAATTTTTGGAACAACCACACTTGCAGATGGAAATGGTTCAATTGCATTTACAGGCATTCCTAATAATTCAAGCATGATTGTTACAATTTCTAAATACAATTGTAGACCATTAATTGTTAATTTAACTTACCAAACAGCATATTCCCATGACTATTCTATTACATCTCTTACCCCATTAAGTTCAAATCCAATACAAGGTCAAACAATCACATTAAATGCTACTTTAAAAAATGTTGGCCTTAATATCGAGCCTTCTGGCCAACAAGTTAAATTCTATGTTGATGGGATTGAAAAAAGTGTCACTACAACAATTCCTAGTCTAGCTCCAAATGCCTCGACTCCAGTTAATTTCAGTTGGATTGCTGAAAATGGAGCACATAATTTAAAAGTACAGTGTTACCTCTCTGGGGATATGAATCCGGCGAATGACTATAAGGAAATTCCGATTTATGTTGGGCAGGTAGGAAATTTACTCATCGATGGTGAAACGAACCCAACGAAAAATTTTTCCTTAAGTCAGGGTACGAATGGTAGCTATGCTTTACAATTGCAAAATAACGGCTCAGCCACAACGAGTGGTACCGTTAGTAAGGGAGGAAATCAAGCATCCTGGATCACTTTGCTTAGTGGTACTAGTTTCTCAGTTAATGCGAGCCAGACTACTCCTTATAACTATAAAGTTACCGTGCCCTCCGGTACTGCAAATGGAGCATACAGCGCAACCATCACTTTTACACATTCTCAGGGAATAAATGTTGTTACGCTGAATATCAACGTGGTACAATATGCTAATGGGATGTACGAAGTTCAATTATTGTCGGGTACTAATTTAATCGATGGTCATTGGCAAAGCACCACAACACTTACGCATTATTTTGAGAACCTTGCATTATTTGATCTTGATAATTATTCTTCAACATCTTATCCCACAAAGGTGGAAATCCAGAATACACTTACTTCTGATCAGTATAAGCGACTCAATAGGGCAAGATGGAAATTCTATTATGCAAATGAAATACAATATTCTGGCACTTCACATTTAAGTCTTGTTATCCCTGAAAGTGGATACCATTTAAATATTAACACAAACATTGGTCCAAATGTTTCATATGATATACTTGATAAAATATTTCAAGGTCTCAACACATTCCGACTCACACTTGATGATTTCGTTTATAACTCAAACAATGTAAAATGGGAAATACATACTTCCCAGTGTGTTTTGGATTATTCCCTGTCTGCATGGGACAACACTCATTCTATCTCTACTTCTCTTTTCAATGAAATGCAGAATGGATGGGATTATGGCAGGATTTATTTTGATGTAAGTTCAATCAACACTTCCGGAGACCTCCTTCTGTTTAATAATGGGGAAAAGGCTGATTATAAGACAGTTGGATCTGTTGGCACAAACAAATACTTTTCGTTATCTGCCAGTGAGTTATCCATCTCCAATTACTTCAACATCAAGGGAGATTATACCGATGTAACTAAAATGAACATTGGTAATATTTGGTTAAAAGTGCATTATTTTACTGGAGATCCAAACCTGACGTGTACTAAAGCCTTATCAGCTTCATCAGTGAATGCAAATGAGAATGTAACGGTAAACCTTACGTTTAATAATGTCGGTTCAAATATAGCCGACGAACCTGAATATAATGATAGTCCACTACCTTCCGGATTGACACTTGTGTCTGGAACTCTTTCAGATGGTCTTTATGATATTGATCCTGGTGAAACGATTATTGCATCATATGTTATAATGGGGACTAGTCCCGGAAATTATACATTTGGTGCAACTAATGTCTTGTATCAAAGCAAAGGGGGAACCCAATATCAGTCCACATTCAATTCGGTAAATTTAACTGTTTTGGGTGGGACCCTCAATGTTAGTGCAAGCACGAATAAAAATGAGTATCTGGTAGGAGAACAGGTACTTATTTCGGCAACTGTAACAGGAAGTATTTTAAATAATAATGTTACGGATGCAGCCGTTCAGTGTACCATCACTTTACCTGATAATTCTTCCAGCTCAATCTACCTGCTTTTTAATCAAGCAGCTCAAAATTACCAAGGACAGTTTGTACAAACATCTATGCCTGGAACTTACACAATAAATATTTCTGCACAAAGGAATTATTATTCGAATGGAGCACTGAATCCACCCTTAACATTTATTGTAGGCACACCAACAATCAACGTATCAACTTCGTTATTGCCTTCTTTTGGGAATGTTGTGGTAAACACAACATCCTTCCCCCAAAACTTTTCAGTTTCCGGAAACTTCTTATCCTCTGGAATTACGATAAACGCTCCTTCCGGTTTTGAGATATCATTGAATGGTACCACTGGATTCTCACCCAGTTTAACATTGCCATTGAGTGGAAGTTCTATCCCCAATACTAACATCTACGTTAGATTCTACCCAACAGTTTTAGGACCTTATTTCGATCAAATTACTCAAAATAGTACAAATGCTACGCCGCGAACCGTTACGGTTACCGGAACAGGAATCTGCCAATCTTTTTCTCCAACTTTTACTACATCACCAGGTTCAACAACCTGTGCCGGCACAAATGTTACATACACGACCCAATTGAACCAGACGAACTATATTTGGGTTGTTCCGGGTGTATTAAATACGGATTATTCGATAACTACAGGCGGGACAGGATCGACAAATAATACGTTAACGCTGAAGTGGCTGACTGCAGGCAGCAAAACGGTTACGGTAAATTACACGAACAGCAGCGGCTGTTTCGGTACATCACCGGCCTCCTCAACGACTTCAGTCAATCTACTTGGTCCAGTCAGTGTAACCATATCTCCGTTCGCCAATCCTGTATGTTCAGGTAAATCTGTAGTTTATACTGCCACATCGATAAACGGTGGGACCTCACCATCCTACCAATGGCAGGTGAACGGCACCAATGCAGGAACAGGCAATCCATTTAACTATACGCCGGCCAACGGGAACCAGATTGTATGCGTACTGACCTCCAATGCCGCGTGCGTCACGAACAACCCGGCTACTTCGAACACGGTAACGATGACGGTCAACACGCAGCCTGTTCCTTCCTTTACGGTTTCACCGGGAACCAATACCTGTTCGGGCACGGAAGTGACCTACACGACGCAATCAGGCCAGTCGAATTACCAGTGGACAGTTCCGGGTATTCTGAATTCGGATTATTCGATTTCCTCAGGAGGTACAGGCACGACAAGCAATACTGTTACATTGAAATGGCTGACAACCGGAAGCAAACAGGTCGTGGTGAATTACACTAATTCAAATGGCTGTGCAGGCGCCAGTCCCGCGACAAGCACCACAAATGTAAATGCAAGACCAGTCCCCTCATTCTCTTCCTCCCCCGGATCGTCTATTTGTATCAATACAAATGTTACCTACACAACACAGTCCGGCCAGTCTGCTTATGCATGGTCGGTTCCCGGGGTTTTGAATGCTGATTATTCCATAACCTCAGGAGGCGTGGGGTCTTCCAATTATACCGTGACCCTGAAATGGCTTACCACGGGAAGCAAAACAGTTCCGGTGAATTATACAAATTCCGCCGGATGTACGGGACTTGCCCCTGCTTCCAGCTCATCCACTGTATATCCCATCCCTGCACCCACATTTACCGCCTCGCCCGGGGCAACGACCTGTTCCAATACAGATAAAACCTATACAACCCAATTCGGCCAGACGAATTATCAATGGACCGTTCCGGGAACATTGAACACCGATTATACAATCACAGCAGGCGGGATCAGCAGCACGGATCACACCGTAACTTTAAAGTGGCTGACCTCCGGGACCAAGATTGTGACGGTACATTATTCGAACGCAGGGGGATGTTCGGGATCATCCCCTGCTTCCTCTTCGACCAACGTCGTTCTTCGTCCCGTCCCCACTTTTACTGCTTTCCCCGGGGCCTCTACCTGCACAAACACCGATGTGACCTATACCACGCAATCGGGTCAGATGAACTACATTTGGACGGTCCCGGGTGTATTGAATACTGACTATTCAATCACCTCAGGAGGAACCGGTGGCGGCAGCAGTTCCGTGACATTGAAGTGGTTGACTACCGGCACTAAGACAGTCACGGTAAACTATACCAACACCGGGGGTTGTTCAGGTACGACACCCGCTTCGTCAACTACGGCAGTGAATACCACCGGGACAGTCAGTATTGCGGTTTCCGCCTCTGCCAACCCGGTGTGCCCGGGGGCTAGCGTGATCTTCATCGCCACCCCGACCAACGGAGGACATTCTCCTTCCTACCAATGGAAAGTAAATGGCAACTCTGTGGGGTCCGGCAATCCTGTCTATACCTATGTGCCATCCAATAACGACGCGGTGCTGTGCATCCTTACCTCCAATGCCGCCTGTATTACAGGGAATCCTGCCACATCGAATACGATCATCGTTACTTACAGTGCATTACCGGTCCCAACGTTCACGGTTACACCTCCCGCAACCACTTGTTCGCATACAGACCGGACATACCCCACCCAGACCGGACAGAGCAATTATACATGGACCGTCCCAGGAACTTTGAATACGGATTATTCGATAACATCAGGAGGAACAGGCACGACCAATCATACGGTCACATTAAAATGGCTCACTGCGGGAATCAAAACCGTAACGGTTAATTATGCCAACGCAAACGGTTGCATGGGAACAACGACTGCCTCACACACAACAAGTGTGGTTCTCAGACCGGTACCATCCTTCACTTCGGCTCCGGGCACCGCTACCTGCGCGAATACTGACGTGAACTATACCACGCAATCGGGGCAGGTCAATTATATCTGGTCAGTTCCCGGGACAGTGAATACAGATTATACAATCACGTCAGGAGGAACCGGTGGTGGCAGCAGTTCCCTAACATTGAAGTGGCTGACATCAGGAAACAAAACAGTAACAGTGAATTATTCAAATTCCGAAGGATGCAGCGGGCTTACTCCCGCAACCTCCACTACGGCGGTCAATACCACCGGAACCGTCTCCGTTACCATTTCCGCGTCTGCCAACCCGGTCTGTCCGGGAACCCTGGTAACCTTCACTGCAATCCCCACAAATGGCGGTCCTTCCCCGTCATACCAGTGGAAAGTGAATGGAGCGAATGCAGGGACAAGCAACCCGACCTATTCCTATGCGCCGGCAAATGGCGATGCGATTACCTGCGAGCTGACTTCCAACGCGACCTGCATCTCCAACACCACTGCTATATCGAACGCAGTGACCATGGTTGTTATTCCGTCGGCGCCCGTTAGTGTGTCCATCTCCCCATCAGCAAATCCGGTCTGTTCCGGCTCCACTGTGATCTTTACCGCCACCCCGACCAACGGAGGTTCCTCCCCGGGATTCCAATGGAAGAAAAACAATACCCCGATCAGCGGCGCTACCAATTCGACCTATACCTATACCCCTGCGAATAATGATATTATCACCTGCGTGCTTACTTCGAACGTGGTGTGCCCGGTCGGAAACCCGGCAACCTCGAATGCCATCAACATGTCGGTAACTACATCAATTCCTGCAGGCGTGAGCATCCTGGCCAGCACCAATAATGTTTGTGCCGGAACGACTGTCCATTTTACGGCCTACCCGGTCAACGGCGGTACTTCCCCGGGATACCAGTGGAAGAAAAACGGAGTACCGGTCGGAACCAACCAGCCGACGTATTCCTGCGTTCCGCAGAATTTCGACGTGATCAACTGTACCCTGACCTCTAACCTGCCGTGTGCTTCAGGTAATCCGGTTACTTCCAATGCCGTTATCATGAACATCACAACCCCGGCGGTTGTGGGCGTGCTGATCTATGCTTCAGCAAACCCGTCCTGTTCCGGGGCGCCTGTCACCTATACAGCAACGGCTTCAAACCAGGGGACAACTCCTGTTTACCGCTGGATGAAGAACGGGATAACCGTCGGCTCTAACAGTTCCGCCTACAGTTACATTCCCTCGGCCGGCGATCTGATCACCTGTGAGTTGACTTCCAATGCCACCTGTATCCAGAACCCTACAGCCATATCGAATGTGATCACCACAGCGCTGATACCTTCCGTTCCGGTTTCGGTCTCCATTATTGCTTCAGCCAACCCGGTCTGCAGCGGCACCCCGGTCACCTTTACCGCCTCCTCAGTCAACGGGGGCAATACGCCGGTATACCAGTGGAAGAAGAATGGAACAGAGATGGGTTCAAACAGTCCGGTCTTAACCTACGCTCCCGGCAACGGCGATGTGATCACCTGCACCCTGATCTCTTCGGTGAATTGTCCTACGGGCAGCCCGGCAACTTCCAATGCCATAACCATGGGTGTGAATACCTCGCTGGCAGCAGGAATTTCCGTTGTGCCTTCAGCGAACCCGGCATGTCAGGGAAGCACCGTGACGTTCACGGCTGCACCGGTTAATGGCGGCACCGCACCGGTATATCAGTGGAAGGTCAACGGAATCAACGTCGGAGTCAACACCCCTGCCTACTCTTTTGTTCCCCTGAATAATGATCAGGTTTGGTGCGAGATGACTTCCAACCTGGGATGTGCCACCGGGAATCCTGCCCTGTCGAACACAATTACGATGGTCATGCAACAAATTTATCCGGTAGCGCTCACCGTAAGCGCTTCCGCAAATCCTGTATGCGTCGGCTCCCAGGTCATCTTCACCGCCCATCCGGTGAATGGTGGCGCTGCACCCGCCTACCAGTGGAAACGGAATGGAATCATCACGGGAACGAATGATCCGGTACTCTCCTTGGTGCCTGATAACAATGATTTGATAACCTGCCAGGTGACTTCCAGCGAGCTTTGCACGACCGGAAATCCGGCTGTTTCGAACCAGGTGATCATGACGGTCAATCCGAACCTCCAACCGGGCGTGACGGTTACTGTATCGGAAAACCCGGTATGTAACGGAACGCCTGTTTCCTTCGCGGCGACACCCGTCAATGGAGGATCATCGCCGGGTTATCAATGGCGGGTCAACAATACCCTCGTGGGGACCAATAACCCGTCGTACACCTACATTCCTTCTGACAATGACTATATCGTTTGTGATTTGGTATCCAACGCTTCATGTATAACCGGAAACCCTGCCACATCCAATGTCATCCGGATGTCGGTAGATAACCAGTTGTTTGTTGGGGTGAGCATCACGGTCGCATCCAGTACCGTTTGCATCGGATCCCCGGCTTACTTTACGGCCCATCCTGTAAACGGAGGATTGTCACCTGTTTACCAGTGGAGGATCAACGGGATCAACGCCGTGTCGGCCGGGTCGACTTTCAGTTATATCCCCATGCAGGGCGATGTGGTTACCTGTGAAATGACCTCAGGCATCTCTTGTGCCATCAACAACCCGGTCTTTTCCAATCCGATCGAAATGACGACGGTTCAGCCTGTTCCCGTAAGTGTTTCCATTACGACTCCGTTGAGCACTGTTTGTCAGGGAAGACCGATTACCTACACGGCATTTCATATAAATGGCGGGCCTGCGCCATCGTATCAATGGAAAGTCAACGAGATCAATGCCGGCACCAACAATCAGTTCTTCACCTATATACCTTCAAACGGGGATGTGGTGAGCTGCATTTTAACCACCAGCCTTTCGTGTGTTACCAACACAACGGCAACATCAAATGTCATTCATATGACGGTTGACCCGCTGCAACCGGTAAGTCTTGCGATCACACCTTCTGCCAATCCGGTCTTGCCCGGAACAGCAGTGACCTTCACGGCAACCTGGACG
>SACF01000112.1 GCA_009928665.1 Alphaproteobacteria bacterium | reverse complement strand
ATATCGATGTCCACCTCCGGCACATAGCCGGAAAGACGAATTACATTTTCCGCCAGGTCCATAATCCGAACCGGCTCTCCCATATCCAACACGAAGATTTCTCCCCCATAAGCCATGGCTCCGGTTTGAATGACCAATTGCACGGCTTCGGGAATGGTCATAAAGTATCGGGTAATATCCGGGTGGGTCACCGTCACCGGCCCCCCATTCTCAATCTGCTTTCGAAATATGGGTATGACGGAACCGTTGGATCCCAACACATTGCCAAACCGCACGGCAGAAAAACTGGTTTTGGAACTTCCCCGACTCTTCTCCTGAAGAATCATTTCCGCCATTCGCTTGGTGGCGCCCATTACGTTAGTGGGGTTCACCGCTTTGTCGGTGGAGATCATGACGAATTTTGTCACTAAATATTCCTCCGACAGCTCCATCATATTCTTGCTGCCCAAAATATTATTTACCAATGCCTCTTTGGGGTTCTGCTCCATAAGGGGCACATGCTTGTGGGCCGCCGCATGAAACACCACATGGGGTCGATACTTTTCAAAAACCTGCCGGAGCCGTTGCTTATCCCGTACACTGGCAATCACCGTTTCAAATTCCACAGTGGGAAAGGCTTGGCTCATCTCGTTGGCCAATTCAAACACCGTATTCTCATAGATATCCAAGGCCACTAGCTTTCGGGGCTTGAATCCTGCAATCTGGCGACAGAGCTCACTGCCTATAGAACCACCACCACCGGTTACCAACACAATTTGCCCTTCCAGGTATCCGGAGATTTCCCGCAAGTTTACCTTCACCGGGTCTCTACCCAAGAGATCTTCAATGTCCACATCCCTTAGCTTGGCGATGCTCACATTCTCATTAATCAAGTCGATGAGACTGGGTAGAATCTTTATCTTAGCCCGGGTCTTATTGCATTCATTGACAATGGCTTGAATCACCTTCCGGTTGGCGGAAGGAATGGCTACGATGATTTCCTGGATTCCATATTTCCGGGCCACCACCCGAATTTTCGAAGTGTCGCCTATCACCTTCACACCATTGATTCGACTCCCCACTTTGGAGGGATTATCATCGATGACCGCTACCACCTTTTTTCCGTATTCCGGGTGCTGCTTGATTTCTCGAATCATGGAAGCTCCCGCATCCCCTGCACCTACCACCATAACCTTAGTTACATTGCCCCCCATCAGGTTATGCCTGCCAAGCCCCAGCACCGTGCTGTTAAAGGCACCTGGCGTTCGAATGCTACGAAGCATGCGGTATGTAATTCGGGAACCTCCCACCAACACCATCATCAAAAGGCCGGCAATGATGTATATGCTTCTGGGTACCATCTGTTGCGTAAAAGTTATGTAAGTCAAAATCAGAAGCTGGCTGGCCAAACAAGCCGCCACTACCTTCATCAACTCCTGGGTTCCTGCATACCGCCACATGCTGGTGTAAATACCCGCCAGAGCAAAGACTATTAGGACGATGAGAGTGATGGGAAGTAAGTTGGAAGCATACACAGCAAACCACATCTCGAACTGATTGCCGTTGACATCAAATTCAAACCGCAGTAAGTAGGCACCAATAAAAGCAACATTGATAATGATGGCATCCAGCACCACCAGCAAGGCAATTCGAAGGGCCTTTGCCATTTCCATCGTTCCCCGATTCTTTTTTCCCATGTTTTTTCTTCTACCTTCTAATTTTCTTTATACTTTCTATATAATATTCCACTGCTTTTCTACAATTTACCACTATATATATTTCCCCTAACAAATAAGGTTTCTGACGATAATCCGAACTATATTATGATGATAGAATGCGCTAGTTCAATTTATCGTAGGCGTCCGAGTCTACCGCCATATCCAATAGTTGCTCCGATTCTCGGGTCTTTTCCAGAGAAACCTCCGGCTCCGGCTTATCCGTTTGATAGCTCACCTTTTCCTGCCTCAAAAAATCCTTGATTCGGTCCACATGAATGCACATACCAAAGTTTAAAGGGCTGACCCCACTGTACATGCCATAGACCACTCCGTTGGCATCGAACACCGGGCCCCCTTCCTGCCCTCGAAAACCCGGGGTGGACATTTCCGCTCCCACAATTCCTTCCGGGCTTCCCACCAAACGGGTCACCATCCCATCCGACGGAAAGCGAGGCATCGTGGCACGACCTTCCTTGGTCCATTGAATGTCTTCCCGGTCTACATCATATCGATAGTTTCGAAATTCCGGGAAAGGAAATCCCAACCGACACAAGCTTTTTCCCGGCTTCAGCTCAGAACCCACTCCTGCCAATACCGCCGACTGGGAATATCCGATTTTTTCAAATCCCTCAAAGTGCACCAGGGCCAAATCCAGCTTAGGGTGCATTTTACATTGAACCCCCTTCACCACATCCACACAGCCCACAAAGTTCACCTTCAGCTGCACCACCGTTTCCTGCTTGTACTGATACATCTCTTCCAACTGACGAACCCCTTCTTCCAGGTTAAAGCCCTGGGGGATGGTTTTTTTCTTCTCCAGAAATTCCGCATACTTCTTATCGATGGTGCCGGCATCTAGAATCATCTTGGCCACGCCCTTGGAGGTGACCGCCCAACCATCTTCATTGACAAAAAACAAGGTGGCAGAACCAGGAATCACCTCCGAGCTGCCGTATCTTCTCATTATGGTAAAAATAGGGCGGGTAAAGGCTCCCGCCTTTTCAATGGCTTCTACAAACATGTTTTTCCTCCCATCATACTGAGAAAATTATATCACACAAAAGTTGAAACAAAAAGTTGAAACCCTGTTTAATCCCCC
>SACF01000025.1 GCA_009928665.1 Alphaproteobacteria bacterium | reverse complement strand
ATCCGATACAGTCCGTCAATGTATTTTTGGGGCGTGGCGGCATAGGCGGTATAGATCATCCGGGAAGTTCCGACATTGGATGACTTCTCGAAAACCTGTCGCGCGGTGATGACGCTCAATCCATGATGGGAATCCTCCATTTTACGTCCCGAATAGGTGGTTATCCCTCCATAACAGTTCACCGGGGTGTTCAGATCTATTTTCCCGTCGTCAAGGGCAACCAGGAAAGAGGCTAGCTTAAAAGTGGACCCTGTTTCCTGACTCTCTCCGATGGCATAATTGAATATCTCTTCATAGGTTCCCTTTTTGGTCCGGCCCAGGTTGGCCATTGCCCGCAAGTACCCAGTTTTGACCTCCATCAGAATAACACAGCCATGGTCAGCGCTGTCGGCGATGAGCTCCTTTCTGAGTGCGGTTTCCGCGAGATCCTGAAGATTTACATCCAGGGTAGAGATAACATCATCCCCGTTCTGAGGTTCAATCTGGCTCTCGGGATCAACCGGCATCCAGGCCTGACCACTGACCCGGCGCATAAGCCTTTGCCCTTTGATCCCCTGAAGGTTTTTCGTAAAGGAGCCTTCCAGTCCGACATACACCTTTTTGTCACCTTCACCGCTTTCATATCCGATGATCCTGCGGGCCAGCGATTTGTATGGCAGTTCCCGTTCATACTGTGCGAGAACAATAAGCCCGCCTTTAAACTGTCCCCGCCTGAAAATGGGGAACTTTCTCATCTGGTTCAACTCGGGATAAGTTACATCGCGGTGGATGACCAGATATCGGTTTTCGTTTCTCCGTCCTTCCCAGAGATAATCTTTCCATTCGGACTGAGAACGCCCACCGAATAATTCAGATAGATGATACGCGAGTGAATCTACGTGTTTCCGGAATATCTCGTCGGTTAATGAATCGGTCATCATATCCATGCGAACTTCAAACATTGGCTTGGAAACTGCCAGCAGACTGCCATCATCGGCAAGGATATTGCCTCTAATGGCCTCCATCTCATCCAGATGGATTTCCTGCTTCTGCGCCATTACCATGAATTCTTTCTTTTCAAACTGCTGGATCATAAATGCCCGGCCAATGACCAGCAATCCGAAAAGGAACACCACGAGGTAAACCAGGTAAACCCTGACCAGAATGTCTTTTTTAATGTCCTTCATGATGCTGGCCTGTTTTCAGCGTTTCAGGTGAATAAAGGATTTTGTATGGCGGAAGACTGGTCTGATTCAGCCCGGATTTTACAGCCCTTACAGAAATGACCGACTGGCGGCTTTCATACATCAGGGTGGCCTTTGCAGTGATATAATGGTACCTCAGTTCCTTCAACTCGGATTTTGTTCGTTCAATGTCCTTGTATATTTTTTCTGTCGAATAGGTATTGCCGATGTAGATCAATGCAAGTAATGCCAGGTAAAGTAAAAACAGGATGTTTCCTGTGACCCATTCCCGGGAGAGGTAATCACCCCCGAGAAACTCCTGCACGGCTTTTCGCCCATGCTTCATCTTTCTGACCGGTTTTACAGGATCCTGAACCGGTACCTCCTTCTCGGGATCAACCCCCGGTTCCTGAAAAAATCCCTGCGACATCAAATTCTCCGTGATGTCTGGTTCCGTGTATCGCTGATTCTCTTTGATCATCATTTTTTTTCAGCTACTCTCATTTTTGCACTCCGGGCCCTGCTGTTAACAGAAATTTCCTCTTCCGACGGAACATATGCCTTCCGGCTGATCAATTTCAACGGAGTGAGTTCATTGCCATAAAAATCCTTTTCAATTACCCCGTCAAAATTCCCTGACCTGAAATAGTTTTTTACCAGCTTATCCTCCAGTGAATGGTAGGAGATCACTACCAACCGGCCTTGCGGCTTCAGTGAATTGGCAGCCTGTTTCAAGAACTCCCGTAATGCATCAAGTTCCTGGTTTACCTCAATTCTCAGCGACTGGAAGACCCGGGCAAGATATTTATGCTCCTTTCCGACGGGAGCACAATCTCCTGCCAGTTTTGCGAGCTCGGAAGTCGTAAAAATCGGATTCGCTTTCCGGGCTGAAACTATTATCGAAGCCAGCTTGCGCCCGTTTTTTATCTCACCAAATTGATAAAAAAGCAAACTCAACTGTTCCTCATCATATTCATTGATAACATTCCCGGCGGTTTTTCCCTTTCGCGGATCCATTCGCATATCAAGCGCTCCCTCAAACCGCGTCGAAAATCCCCGCTCCGGCTGATCAATCTGATGCGATGAAAGACCGAGATCCGCAAGAATCCCGTCAACTGGGAAAGCCTGATGCAACCGTAGAAAATTTTTTATAAACCGGAAATTGCTGTTTACCATAGTGACCCTGGGATCCGAGGGACGGTTTTCAAGGGCATCGGGATCCTGATCGAACGCGATGATCCGACCTCCGTGAAGCCTCTTCAGGATTTCGGCCGTATGTCCCCCTCCGCCGAATGTTGCATCGACATAAATGCCCCCCGGTCTGACCATCAGGGCTTCAATACTTTCGGAAAGCATGACACTCTTATGGTAAATCATCGGTGGATTCGGTTCTTTCCTGTTTGCCCATTACTTTTTCAGCCAGTTCTGCGAAATCTTCCGGTTCTTTCGACAAGAGTTGTTGATAGGTCGCCTTGTTCCATACCTCAATCCGGTCGGAATAGGCAAATAGAATGATCTCCTTTTCAATATTGGCAAATACAAGCAGCGACTTGGGAAGCAGAAGCCTGTTCTGACTGTCGAGCGTCAACTCTGTAGCGCCATTGTAAAATGCTCTGACGAATTTCCGGTTGTCGCGCATGTATAGATTCAGCCTGTTAATCTTTTTCGCAATCTCCTGCCATACATCGTCGGGATACAACACCAGACATCCTTCAAAGCCACGGTTGATAACAAACTTGTCACGGGCATCAGAACTGATCTGTTTCTTCAGCGCCGACGGCAGGATAATACGGCTTTTCTCATCAAGCCGACATTCATATTCCCCGATCAAATTGGATGTAGTCACACTATTTTTTTCGACGGTAAATATAAATAAAAATCTCCACTTTCCTCCAACTTCCTCCACTTGTTAATAACTTTTTTCCACCATCGTCTTTTGTTTCTGACCGGTTTTGCCGGAGACCGCGTGGTTCATGGTCTGCAGGATGGATCTGCCCTGCGTTGCAGACAGACCGTACTTTTTTCAGGAGAATAGCGAGAAATAATTATAAAAAAGGGGAAATCGGCGGAGATTAAATCCGGATTATTGCTCAGGGAAAATATCAGCTGATTCCTTTTCCGGTGACCAAATCAGATATTCGATGTAATAATTACCGGATTAATGCCGAATGACCATTTTGGTGGTAGCGGACTGGTAACGAATGAAATACAGTCCTTCTGGGAAATCGGATGTTGAGAGGATTATGCTTTCGGTTATGGGTATCACCCGGATCATCTGGCCCAGACAATTGAAAATGACAAGCGCCCAAGACCCATCCTGTTGTGCCGGTACATAGTTATAATTATGCCGTGAAAGTGTGATATAAACTTTATCATCTGCCGGATTTGGAAAGACACTTAATCCCGGCGCATCTCCGGGGAACAGTTCGGTGACCGCCGGGACAATCTCCGGTTTACTTCTTTTTGTAATGTAATTCAACCCTCCTGAAAAATTTCCCGTAATCATATCCATTTCAAGAGGATCGCTTGCATTTCCCAAGGCAGGTGAGGTTCTCCACCCAAACAGGGTATCGTTAGGCTCCGACGACAGCCATGCATACAGCCCCGATTTCTCCCTGAACCTGCCGTTCAGGTTGTGGTCAATGCTGTCGTAAAAATGAATGATTCCCTCTTCAGAACCAGCAAGCAGGATCGTTGAGCCATCCGCCTCCCTCGAAAAACAGGGCGTGCTGAAACCGTCATAAGAGATCTCGTAATTTGTTACCTGAACGAATCCAAGGCTGTCGGTGACAAATGTGAATACCGGATTTGTCGGAGAACCGGTGTTCCGGTAAAGGTTCAGGTTCCCCCCCCGTTCACCGACAATAAGTTCATCCCGGCCATCCTTGTCAAGATCAAAAAATTGAGGTGTACTGTATTCACCCACATCAATATCCTGAAAAAGAAAACGCGGATCCGAAAAGTCAGGCAGGGAATCCGGTCCCCCCAGGTTTAAATACCGTATCAGTGTGCCTTCTGCATTTCCGATCAGCAGATCGGTAAGACCATCTCCGTTCAGATCACCGCAGGCCGGATATAAACCTCTCATTTTCAGGGCGGAGGTTCCCGCGAGATCGTCGGTTAAAATAGAAAACTTTGGAGATGTTAAGGTTCCTGTATTCCTGAAAAGAAAAATCTTTGAATGATATACTGAATGCAGCATTCCTCCCTGGTAGAAAGAAGTATCGTAAAATCCTTCATTCCCGATAATCAAATCCTGCAATCCATCCTGGTCGAAATCAAACAAAACTGGGTGCGAGGCTGATCCGAAATCCATCATCTCAGATCGGAAGAACTGGTTGGTGGAGAATTCAAAAACAGGTCTGTTGCTGGATCCCGTGTTTTTATACAACCAGGCATTATGATAGTTATCTGAAGTATAAAATCCGGGATCGAAAGGAGTACAAACCAGGTCTTCCTTACCGTCATTGTCAAAATCAATCAAGGAGGCTGCAGGAAAAGAGAATAAATGAAGGGGGTGGGAGATAGCCGGGAACAAAGTATCCTGCGAAACCATCAGGGCGGAATCTTTCGTGCCTCCGTTTGTGAGCGCAATCAAACCCGGATAATCCACATCTCCCAGTATCAGATCTTTTAATCCGTCGCCGTTCAGATCAGTAACCAGCATGGTGGATCCGGTATGCCGCGGTGAATCATCGTTTTCGTAAGGGCAGGGAACATTCAGGGTGATGTGATTTCCCGATTCGCTCTCCCTGAATTTTCCCCAACAATGATCTTCCAGCTTGAAGTCAAGACTGTCGCGATTCCCATATTTTTCGACGGACAGGTTCTTATGGAATTCAACATATGATCCGAGACCGAAAAATGTCAGCAGGTCGGGATCCCCGTCGCTATCAATGTCGGCTATTGCAGGATAATCAACACTTGTGACCAGAACCCCTACCTTTGAAGTATAGTAAAACGACTCCAACATGTTGGTCACCAACCGAAACTTCAAACCGGTATCGGAAATATTTTCAAATACCCTGATCCCTCCGTCGTTGTAAGTAAAAATATCCATCTTGCCATCGCCGTTGTAATCGACTGTTTGGACCCAGTCGGTGATCCCGGGCAGCATCCTGCCGTACCGGGGTTCAAAGCTATAATCGATCAGATTTGGGATGCCTGCATTGATAAATGTGAGTTTTCGGTTCCCGTGACGGTCGAAGATCAGCAGATCATTGACGCCATCCAGATTGAGATCGATCGCTGCAAACTGGCAAGCGTTCATTCCTCCGGCCCATGGGAATTTCAGCGTACCGGATGGTTGACCCTGGTTTTCATCGGAATGCAGGTAGATCATCTTCCTGGTCGGGAAATCGGGGCCCCGGTCCTGAAGCAGCACCTGTTCCGAAAACTCCGGGGGGGGAGATATAGCATGGATATCACAAATTATTGGAGCGCATGCAGCGATTTTCATGGCAAATAACCCGCAGAGCAGATAGCAGACAAAGGCGGCTGTATATATTTTCTTTCTGTTCGACAAGGTCTGTTACGTTTACTTTCAGGATCAAAATCACAGGTGTGATTGATTTTAAAACGATTGACGTCTGGAATACCAAGACCGGTAACAAAAGTATCCAAACTTTTTCTAAATTTGAATGAAAATCCAATGTTATGTCAAGGATCCTGGTTATTGATGATGAGAAAAGTATCCGGAATACGTTACGTGAAATCCTGGAATATGAAAAATATGAGGTTGATGATGTTTCCGACGGCGTTGAAGGGCTGAGGATGATGAAGGAGAAGAAATATGATGTCATCCTTTGTGATATTAAAATGCCGAAGATGGATGGCATTGAAGTTCTTGAACACTCCTTCGAGATTACCGATTCGCCCATGATCATGATTTCTGGTCATGGCACCATTGAAACAGCCGTGGAAGCCATTAAGAAAGGGGCTTACGACTACATTGCCAAACCACTTGATCTCAACCGGTTGCTGGTGACCTTGCGGAATGCCCGTGACCGAAAGAGTTTGGTTGATGAAACCAAGCTGTTGAAACGGAGAATCGGAGTGAATTATGAGATGATCGGGCAATCAGCGGCAATGAACGAGATCAGGGCGATGATTTCGAAGGTGGCTCCGACCGATGCACGGGTGTTGATCACAGGTGAAAATGGCACGGGTAAAGAACTGGTTGCCCGCCACCTCCACGCGTTGAGTAACCGGTCGAACGGACCTTTTATTGAAGTGAACTGTGCTGCAATTCCGGCCGAGCTGATCGAAAGCCAGCTTTTCGGTCATGAAAAAGGTTCATTCACTTCTGCCGTAAAACAGCACCGGGGTGATTTCGAGCAGGCCAGCGGAGGAACCTTGTTTCTGGATGAGATTGGTGATATGAGCCTTTCGGCCCAGTCGAAAGTGTTGCGGGCACTTCAGGAAAATAAAATCAACCGGGTAGGAGGCGAGAAAGAGATTGCGATTGATGTGCGGGTGATAGCGGCCACCAATAAGAACATCCGTGAAGAAATTCAAAACAGGAATTTCAGGGAGGATCTCTATCACCGGCTGAGTGTCATCGTAATTGATGTTCCTCCTTTACGGCAACGCGCAGATGATATTCCCCTGCTGGTGGATCACTTTTTAACGGATTACGCTGGGAATATGGGCCGGTCAAAAATGGAGATTGCGCCCGAAGCGCTGGAATTGCTGAAGGAGATGCCCTGGAGTGGAAACATCAGGGAGTTACGAAACGTGGTGGAACGTCTGGTGATCTTGTGTGACGGGATTATCGGTACGGAGGATATCCGAAAGTTTGTGGGGGAGTAAGGAATTTATTCAATCCCGGTTCAATCCTTTATACAACGTACTGAAAAGCCATCAGAATTCAATACCGGAAAAAAGACAGTCTCTGCATTATTATTATGCAGATAAACAATGTATGATTGTGATGATACGTAGCTTGTTGATGACCAGAAAAAGGATCTCTCGTGAAGGTAATGGTAAGTGCCATCATCCCAATAATCTCCTCCCGGTAAGGCAGTGAAACCACTAAAGTTGGTTGCTCCCGTATTGGGTGTTTCCCAATGACTAATCCCTTGTTCTTTGAGCTTTCCTCCTGCAACTGCCGGTCCGCCAAGAGACGAAATAAGTTGATCAAATTCTGAATAACTTGGGACATGCCAGCCATCAGGACACAGTCCCTGGGCTTTTTGAGCTATTGAACCATTCATTGCCACCTCCCATGTGTATAACCTTCCATATGTCGCCAGATAATCCGGGTTCGAATTATAATAATAACTTGTTACCGGACTGCCCGATGGGGAGTGGGTAACCAATAAATTTTTGTCAAGCCAGTATTGCGGACCGATCCTGGTTATTTTATAAATATTCCCGTCATAATCTATTACCGTTGAGTCAAATACCGGTTTTGGAAAATATGCTCTGACTGTGATCTTTTTCAATCCGGCATTATAAGCATCAATATAAAAAACAGCTTCGTTTTCTCCCTGTTTCAATTTAGTCCTGTCAACTTCTGCAATCAGCACGTCCGTTTCACTTTCGTTGACCATCCCTAATATAGGATGTACGGATAACCATACATAAGATCCAGATACCAACTGCCAGTTAAAACTGCCAGTACCTTCATTTGACAGTATAAGAGGGAGTTGAGTCTTCGTACTGTCAAAATCAAGGATCGAATCGGAAACGTGCAATCTGGGATTTGTCGACAATAAAATAGTCACCTCCGTAACGCTGCCTCCCTTTACCTGAATCCCGCTCTGGATAGCAGTGTCATAACCTGCCTTGAAAACATCAACCGAATAACCTCCCCCTTTGGGTATCTCAGAAAAGAGGGCATTACCTGTTAAATCTGACAGCTGAACAAGCCCACCAGGATTCAGGGTAACAGTGGCCAGTGATACAGGGATCGCATGCTCATCAAAGATTTTAAACAGCAAATCCCCAACAGAGTTGTTCAGCATGACTGTCGTTTTGGTTGTCTGATCTGCAATTATCAGGATTGAGGACTTAGTCACGGTATCATAATTTGCCTTAATCACCGTAATTGTATAAATCTCGTTTTTATCCAGTTCCGAAAAGGAAGCGTTTCCGAGGGTGTCGGTAAGCTGAGTCTCTCCTCCCGGTACAAGAAAGACGCTTGCAAGAAGGATCGGTTTGGAGTTTTCGTCCTGAACATTAACCTGAAGGGCTCCGGTTGAAGTTTTAGTTTTCTTACAGGAGCTTAGGTAGAAAACAATACTGGCCGTTACAAATAGCAACAGTGTGATACGCAATGTTTTCATTTTGGCTTGATTTAGATTTGAATGTTTGAAAGGATGACTTCAAATATCATAAAATATTTTGTCGAAAAGAATATGTAAATATAATATTTTTATTTACAAACAAAACATAAAAAAAACCTTGAACCGAAATTCCGGCTCAAGGTTTTCTGTGGAGCTGGAGGGATTCGAACCCTCGTCCAAACAAGCAGCAAAATTGCTTTCTACATGCTTAGCTTTTGATTGATTGTCGGGCCCGGACTGGTCAGAAGCAAACCCATCCGATCCTTAGTTCCTGTTGCTTTACCCTGACAACGGAACGGGGTCAGGGCTATCTCAACTTTTGCGATGCCTCGTACGGAACACCGTTGAGAAAGGTTTTCCGGGAGACAAGAGGCGCTTAATTTCTAAAATTAAGCAGCCAGTCTGTAAGAATAATTGTCGCCAGTTATTGGCTGTGTGAACTGACTTTTAACGAGGTCCGCTCACGAGGACTCGGCATGCTTACAACTCCACTTCCTTGCTGTCAAAACCGGTCAGCCCCGAAATGACTGCAAAGATACGAAAAATCGGTGATAATGTTACAGAATGCCGCTAAAAATCAGGGTAATTGCAGGATGGTGTCAACGAAGTGAGAGACGTCATACCGGGTGTTAAAGATCTTGTGAAGCTCGGCCATAAGCGGGAACTGTTCCTCAACACGTACCTTTTCTGAAATCGTGGAATAAAATATATTGACAGCTGTCTTGCCTTCCAGCACCAGCTCGTGGGAAACATGTTCCGTGAAGAATCCTTTTCCGATCAACAACCCCAGGGTCCGGTTCCGGCTAAGGTCATTCAGTGCTGTAAGTGTGAAATCGCCAAAACCACAGTAATTGAATAGGGTCTCTTCCTTACCGCCATTCCAGAGCAGGACTTTCCTCATTTCGCGAAATGCTTTGGTCAGGATCATGAAACGAAGATTCGGCGAATTAAAATGCGCATCAACAATACCCAAAACTACTGCATAGATATTCTTCAGGATACTGAGTATTTCCACTCCCCGCATGTCATCTGAAAAATCAAGGTGAATATTGGTCCCTTTAAACAGCGAACCCAACAACCCGACAGGTGCAATACCGGATTTGATGTGGACTTTTTTATCCGTCAGTTCCTGGTATCCAAGGGTGAATCCCGTGGGCATGCGGTTTATAATTTCACGGGCAAAACTGGGACCTTTCAGGGTGCAGACCGGATTCGGGAATTCTTCAACAAGACTTTCCACGATGGTTTTATGCGGGGTGCCAAATCCTTTGGCCAGATTAACAAGAAGGGCTGTTTCCGGAATGTGCTGACGAATCTCCTTTAAATATCCCACCATCACCACCGATGGGATAGCAAGAAAGATTACTTCGCAGGATTCAAGCAGGTGGTGATCGAGCGTGGCATCCAGTCCCTGATGTAACCGCAAGGCAGGAAAATATTTCGAATTGATCTTCGTGAATGTAATATCATCGACGATCTGAGGATCAATCGAATGGAGCAATATTTTTTCCCGTTCGGTCTCGGCCAGAATATTTCCAAGTGCCGTACCGATGGCTCCTGCACCAATAAAGGCAATTCTGTATTTCTGTTTTTTATGATCCACGATTCTACTCTGTTAGGTTCAAATGTGCTTCTGTTATCCCAGTTGGGTCGAAAAATTTATTCTGAAAGTACAACCCGGGTTACCGGTGATCTCCATCTTCGCTTCTAACTGCTCCAGAAGGAGCCGGATAATCTGGGACCCCATGGAGGAGGCGCCGGCAATCGAAAAACCTTCAGGAAGCCCTACTCCGTCGTCCCCGACAGTTAAACAGTAACTATTTTCTTCCTCCGCAAACAATGTTACCCTTACCATGCCGGAAGATGTTCCCGGGAATGCGTACTTGTATGAATTAGTCATTAATTCATTGATTATTAATCCTAAAGGCATTGCTATCTCAATGGGAACGATACAATGATGGATCTCCGTTTTGAGCTTTATACGATCGTTATTGAAGGAGTTGGCAACATTAAATGACAATCGTAACAGGTAATCATCAAAAGAGATGTAATCAATTTTCTGTGTATGGTATAAATGCTCATGAACCAACGACATAGTCCTGACCCTTAATTGAAGATCCTTCAGGGATGAACCCAGTACAGAATCGTCCGACTTGTCAAGTTGCATTGCCATGAGACTGATCAGAATGGAAAAATTATTTTTCACCCGGTTGTGAATTTCCCGGAGTAAATATTCTTTTTGACGGGCATTGCGATTCAGATCTTCTTCATGCTTTTTCAGAATTGAAATATCACGCACGACCGATATAATTTCCCTGATTTCACCTGACTCAACATCAATCACCGGATTCATGATGGATTCAACCCAGAGGGTTTTGCCGGATTGATGAAGGGCTTTATAGGAATATCGGATGTGTTTTTTCAGTCGGAGCATGTCGTTTATCTGACGCATAACCTCTGAATGAAAGTCCGGTTCAATCAGTGTTAGGAATGAATCAAACCCCAATATTTTCTCCTGGGTGTACCCGTAAAATTTAAAACAGGAGGGACTGATATAAATCCGTTTCATTTTAGAATCAAACATGGAAATGACGTCGGCAGAGTTTTCTGCAAAAAGCCTGTGCAACTCTTCACTTCTTTTCAGGTTTTCTTCAGCCTTCTTCCGCACACAGATCTCATGATCAAGCTTTCTGTTCAGTTCTTCCAGTTCATTCTTACGCCTTTTGTTACGCACAATAAGCAGTTCAATGGCAAGGATCACCAGGAACAGGCCGATGAAAACGATTTCATAAATAATGATCTCGAATCTCCTGGTCTGATAGTTCAATTTATTATATTCGTATTCCTGGTTTAAGAGTCTGTTGTGGGCCTGATTGCTGACGATGATTCTCCTGGCTTCCATAAGTCCGACCTCGGAACGGGTATTCTCTTTTACAAGTGCTTTCCTGTAGTTGGCAGCTTTATCATAGAACTCAAAGGCTTTTTCATAGTTCTTATCTTCAGATGCAAAAATGGATAATTGCCAGTTGATTGCTTCCAGGGTATATAGGTCATTTAATTTTTCGGCCAGCGAGATCGCCTTGTTAATAAAATATTGTGCTGAATCTTTCTTCCCAAGAAGCCAATAAGCTTCCCCAACATTATTATACGAGTAAGCGACGAATATTTCTTGTTTGGCTTTTTGTCTGATAGCTAAAGCTTTAAGGTTAAACCTGAGATTTTCCAGATAATTTTTAGTTACCTGAAATACATGGGAAATTCTTGTGAGGGTTATTGCTTGTTCGGTTTCATCCCCCTGGCCTGAAAATATTGCAAGTGCTTTATTGTAATAGAAGAGAGCGGCGTTATAATCCTGTTTCATAAGGGATACATCCCCTAAGAATTTATAGCTCTTCCCTTCATTCATCAAGTCCTTGGTGGATCTGAAAAAAATCATGCTCAAATACAAATAACGGATCGCAGGTTCAATTTCCTTGTTCTGAGTATAACAATATGATAAATTAAAATAAATACGTCCTTTCAGGTTAATATCTTTTGAGGCAGTCAACAATTTTATAGCTTGTTCTAAGTACCTTTTTGCACGGGTAAAGTCCTTCAGATATATAAATAATCCAGCCAGATGATTATAGGATTCGATGATCCTGTCAGGGCTCTGTAATCGTTCATAGATGTCAATGAGTTTGAAACGGTACTCTGCCGACCTGACATATTGTCCCTTTGCAAAAAAATATTCTGAAAGTTGAAATATGGTCGAACCTTCTGCTGTAATGTTTTTTGTTTGGATGGCCAGCTTATAAGCCTCCATAATGTATGATCCAAACCTTTCGATATCGGTCTCCCGGTACTTTTTAGCCAGGGTGATCAGAGAATCGATTTGGGTTATGGGATTTGAGACTTTGTCATCAGCGGCTCCCGCTGCGGCAAAAATGGAACAGGAAATAACCAGAAAGAAGATAATCAGCCAGGATTTTCCCATGATGAAATACCGTAACCATATCCTGGACAAAAATAGAAAATAATCTTAATTTTGTTGCCAATTGCTCATTAACACGATTTCAGCAATGAACTTAGATCGGAAAAATGTAATCGTTACAGGTGCGGGAGGATTTATCGGAAGCCACCTGACCGAAGCCCTTTTACAAAAGAACTGTAATGTAAAAGCATTCGTTCATTACAACTCGTTTGGAAGATGGGGTTGGCTTGATTATTTACCGAAAGATTTACTCCGGAATATTGAGATCTTCACGGGTGATATCCGCGATCCCAACGGGGTGTCCGAAGCCCTTAAAGGTCAGGATGTGGTTTTTCATCTGGCAGCTCTCATTGGCATCCCATACAGCTACCATTCACCCGATGCTTATGTCGATACCAATGTAAAAGGAACCCTGAATATCCTGCAGGCAGTGCGCCGCCACGGTGTTGAAAAAGTAATCCATACCTCCACTTCCGAAGTATACGGTACTGCGCAGTTTGTTCCGATCACCGAACAGCACCCGGTAAATCCGCAATCGCCCTATGCCGCAACAAAAGCCGGCGCCGATTTTCTTGCCCTGACTTTTTTCCGTTCTTTCGGAATCCCCGTTTCTGTAGTGAGACCTTTTAACACCTACGGTCCGCGACAATCATCAAGAGCCATTATCCCAACGATAATCACACAAATTCTCAGCGGTCAGAACGAAATTACACTGGGCTCCAGCACACCGACCCGCGATTTGAATTTTGTTGAGGATACTGCAGCCGGATTCATAAAAGCCGCTGAGAGTGATCGTTCAACAGGCGAAGTCATCAACCTGGGGAGCGATTACGAGATCAGCATCGGGGATCTTGCCCGAAAAATAGCCGGATTGATGGATCACGATATATCGATTCGGAGTGATACCGAGCGGGTAAGACCTGAAAAAAGCGAAGTCGAACGACTCTGGGCCTCGAATGCAAAAGCTGCTGAACTGCTGCGTTGGAAACCTGAATTTACACTCGATGCCGGACTGACGAAAACCATCGGGTGGTTCAGCAAACCCGGTGTGATCGATTTTTATCGACCCGATCAATACCAAATCTGATTTTTGAATATGAAAGCCGTCATCCTCGCAGGCGGGAAAGGTACCCGTTTAAAACCTTATACCTCCGTGATCCCAAAACCACTGGTCCCGGTGGGCGAACGCGCCATTCTCGAGATCCTGGTCACCCGGTTAAAAAAAGCGGGTGTCGATGAAATATATATCTGTCTCAACCATTTTGCCGAAATAATCATGGCTTTTTTTGGCGATGGCTCCCGATTCGGACTCAGGATCAACTATTCCATTGAACAGGAACCCCTTGGCACCGTGGCCCCCATCAAATTGATCAGGGAATTACCCGATCATTTTTTAGTTATGAATGGCGATCTGCTTACGGATTTGAATTTCAGCGACCTGTTTCAATATCACCTGGAAGGCCGGTCCCTGCTAACGGTTTCCACCTACCTGCGAAACATGAAAATCGATTTCGGGGTCATTGATGTAGATGAAAAATCGATGCTTGCAAAGGGATTCAGGGAAAAACCCGAATATACTTTCTCCGTGAGTATGGGCGTATATGTCATGAACCGAAAAGTACTTGATTTTGTGCCGGATTCGACCAGTTTTGGCTTTGACGACCTGATGCTGACAATGCTGAAGAAAAATGAACCGGCCCGTATTTATCCGTATCATGGTTATTGGCTCGACATCGGCCGTCCCGACGATTACGAGAAAGCTAACGACGACATCGAATTCTTAAACAAAATCCTGTGAGCAAAATTTTAGTCACCGGATCCAGTGGATTTATCGGGCAGGCTCTTGTTAAAAGGCTGACCGGATCAGGACATCTGGTTTATGAATTCGACCTTCCCGACGGTGATGTTACCCTGCCTGATGCTTTTGATTACTACACGAAACACGGTGTCGATCATATCTTTCATCTGGCCGGAAAGACCTTCGTTCCGGAAAGTTGGGAACATCCTGCCGAATTTTTCAGGGTAAATGTTATGGGAACTATCCGGGTACTTGAACTGTGCAGGAAAACGGGAGCCGGACTCACGTATATAAGTTCCTATCTTTATGGAGAACCCGACTACCTGCCCATTGATGAAAAACACCCGGTCAAATCCTATAACCCGTACAGTCAGAGCAAGGTGATGGCCGATTCTACCTGTCAGTTTTATGCCCGCCAATACAAGCTGCCTCTGACTATTTTCAGGCCGTTTAATGCTTACGGCCCCGGTCAGTCACCCCGGTTTCTCATCCCCGAAATCATTGCAAAAGTAATGGACCCGAAGATTCCCGCGGTGGAAGTGATGGACCTGCGACCCAGGCGGGATTACCTTTATATTGATGATCTGGTCGATGCCCTGATGATATCCATCGGGAAACCACATGGAATTTATAATCTGGGATCCGGATGTTCCATCAGTGTGGAAGAGGTCATCCGACTGGTACTGAAACATACCGGAATAAATAAACCCTTTCATTCCCTTGCAAAACCCCGGCCCAACGAAATTTATGACCTCTACTCCGATATCGGAAAAGCCCGAAGGGAATTGGGGTGGTCGCCAAAAACATCTTTTGAAATTGGTATAGGTTCGTGTATTGATCTTCAATAACGTAATTTCGATGCAGAAGATTTTATTTGTAAAACATAATGATTCTACATTTATATTAACGGATCAGGAAATTCTTCAGAATCAATATTTAGTTATTCCTTATTTACTGAAAAATAAGAGAACAGGCTTGCCTTTTTTAATTCAGATGTTGAAGTTATGTGTGTTTTTAATCTTCAACATTAAGAATACTAAAGCAATCGTGACCTGGTTTGGTGATTACCATTCTGCTATTCTTTCTTTATTCGGCAAGGTATTTTGCATCAAAGTAATAATTTTTGCCGGGGGACAGGAAGCAATTTGTTATCCCGAACTTCGAAAGGGAGTGTATTACAAAAAATGGAGGGGATCGTGTGTGAAATTTGCCCTATCCAATGCAACTCATATTATCCCTAATCATGACTCCTTAATTTACCATACAAATTTTTATTATTCAAAAGATGGGAAAAAAGATGGAATCAAATATTATAATCCAGGAATAAAGACTCCTATTACCACATTACCAAATGGAATAAAAACAGATAAATATTTTCATAATCCTCAAATTCAGAAAGATCCTAACGGAGTTCTTACGGTGGGGAATATGCATAGTACCACAGATTTCTTTAATAAAGGATTTGACTTGTTTACAGAGATGGCTAGACGCAATCCGGACTTAAACTTTACAATCATTAGTATCAAAAAGCCATTCTTATCATGGGCAATCGAACATTTTAGGATTAATGAAATTCCAAATTTAGAAGTTATTCAAACCTTCTGTTCCGATGAACTTCTTATACAAAAATATAATTCTGCATCAGTTTTTGTTCAGGCATCTATTGCGGAGGGAATGCCCAATACTTTAAATGAAGCTATGCTTTGCGAATGTGTCCCAGTGGGTTCAAATGTTAATGGAATTCCTGATGCCATTGGAAATACAGGAATAATAATTAATAATCGGAGTGTCGAAGAGTTGGAAGATGCAGTGCGGAAAGCTTTAAAGATGAGTACTGGCCTACAGGCAAGAAAGTATGTGCTTGATAATTATACATTTGAAATCCGGGAAAAGAAACTGCTAGCATTATTTTCAGATATTTTGGGGAATGATATTAAAACGTAAGTATGAAAAAGAGCCCGACTAACCTGGAGATGCAGAAGGTTTATTTTAAAAACCGGAGGAATGAAATGATTGATTTCATTCCATCAAATTCGAAACGGATTCTTGATGTGGGATGTAGTGAAGGAAATTTTGGTGAATGCATCAAAAAGTATTTAAACGCAGAAGTCTGGGGGATTGAATTATCGGAACCTGCTGCAAGAGTTGCCGCTGACAAATTGGACCGGGTTTTCAGTGGGGACTTTTTTTCCGCGATTGGGGAGTTGCCCCCGAACTATTTCGACTGCATCGTCTTTAATGATGTCCTGGAGCATTTTACAGATCCCGATGCAGTATTGTATCAATGTAAGAATCTACTGGTGCCAAATGGTTATATCGTAAGTTCAATTCCGAACGTGCGATACATCGGAAATTTGGTTGAACTCATTATTCATAAGGACTGGGAATACAAATCAGGAGGGATTCTGGATAATACCCACTACCGCTTTTTTACACAAAAAAGCATCCTGAGAATGTTCCGTCAGTCGGGGTACACAATTTTGATAAACAAAGGAATTAACCCGACGAGAAGCTTCAAGACCAGATTGCTGGCTTTATTAACCTTTGGTCACATGTCAGATTGTAAATTTCTTGAATTTGCAACGGTAGTCAGACTCTCTTAATATGCCCATCTTCTCCATCCTGACACCGACTTATAACCACGAAAACTTTCTGGAGGCGTGTATCCGTTCGGTAGTATCGCAGACATTTCAGGATTGGGAGATGATCATTCTCGATGATGGGAGTGCGGATCATACAGGTGAAATTGCGCTTCAATGGGCCGCTCAGGAGAAACGAATTCGTTATTGCCATCAGGAAAACAAAGGTATTGACTCGTTGGCGGAAACCTATAATACAGGTCTGTCGATGGCTCAGGGTAGGTATATCTGCATCCTTGAGGGCGATGATCTCTGGAAACCCGATAAATTGCAACGCCAGTTCGATATTCTTGAAAATCACCCGGAGGTGATTGTTGCCTGGGGACGCGCCGAGGCCCTGGTTTCGGATACTTCAACCATCGAGCGGATTTCACCTCCTCAAGGGATCCCTGACGACCCGTGCTGGCCCAATCTACCCACGGGCGTAGTGTTGAACCAGCTTTACCTCGAAAATATGATCCCGGCCGTTACCCTTGCCATCCGGAAATCAGCGCTTCAGGAAATAGGCGGATTTAAACAGCCCACTGGATTCCCGACGACTGACCTCCCGACACTGGCCGACCTGGCACTCCGTGGCACCTTCTGTTTCGATGGTGAAATTCTTGCACAATGGAGGATCTACAGTGGTCAGACCACGAAACGATACCCGGTCGAAATGGTGAAGAGCCGCTGGCAGTTTGTTCGGGTACATCTGGAAAAACTTGACCCATCGTACCGGGTAAACCTCCGGATATCCACCCGTGATATTGATCGCCATTTCCATTCCAGGCTGATGATCGCTTATGCATCGTCGGGGCGCTATCGCCTGATCAGAAAGGAATTCAGGGAAGCAAGAAAAGACTATTCCCGTGCTATCTTTTATCCGGGTGCCGGGAATTTTGCATGGCGGATCAGGGCAATAATAGGCTGGGTTTTCAGTTTATTCCACTGGAATGTGGAAGCACTTACAAGAAAACTGGGAAAAATATCATATCAATAGCGAATGATCTCGAGGCAGTTTTTTAAATCCTCACTCATCTACTCTTTGGTTGGCGCTTTGCCTTACACCACCGGGGTAATCCTGATCCCTTTTTTTACCTACAAACTTACTCCCGAACAGTTTGGTATAAATGCACTCTACCTTACCGTGATGTATTTTGTTCAGTTGTTATCAACTTTCGGACTGGATACCTACATCGGAATCAATTACTTCGAACATAAAAATGACCGGCAACGGTTGCGGGAGTTTATTGGAACGGTTTTGATAACACTTTTAGTGACTGCCACGCTGCTGGTTTTTATTCTTTCGCTGGGAGGCAGCGGCCTGTTCCGTATCATTTTTAAAAATTCGGGAGCCCTGGAATTCTTCCCGTGGGGGATGATTACGGTTTTTTCGGCTGTTTTCAACGGTTTCTTTAAATCCTATTCCAGCCTGTTGATCAATCAGCAACGCCCCGAACGGTTCTTTTGGCTGAATATAACGAATTTTCTGGTCACCCTGGGCGCTTCCCTTCTGATCCTCTATCAGTTTCCGTTTACGCTCAACGGTCCTGTCGTTGGCCGGCTGATCCCCGCGGTGCTCAGTGGGTTGATTTCCATATCGCTGATATTAAGTGAATTCGGAGTTGCCTTCCGGAAAGAATTGCTGAACGGGGTATGGTCGTTTTGCGCTCCAATGGTGGTTTATGGGATCATGGTATGGATTGTGAACTACATTGACCGCTACCTGATCGTGCATTTTATGGCCGATCCGACTTTTGTCGGGATCTTTGACTTTGGCGTAAAACTTTCAATGGGGATTGACCTGGTCCAGGTTGGTCTCGCCAACACCATACATCCCAAGGTTTATAATATCTGGAAAGATGGGAATCTCCATGAAAGTACCAAGGAGGTCAACCGCTATTACAATGGTTTCACCGCGGTTACCCTTTTGATCATCCCGGTAGTCGTTATTGCGGTTCCATTGCTGATGCCGCTGGTAATCCAAAAAGAGATTTATTACCAGACTTTTGTTTTTCTGCCGTTATTATGTCTGGGATTTGCAACACGGCCCTGGTTCTACCTCTTCCTCGCCCCGCTTTTCTTTTTCAAAAAAACTAAAGCCCTGCCCCGGGTATTCCTTTTTTCTGCAATTTTTCAAATTTTGACCTGCAGCTTCTTGGTATGGAAATTCGGCTTGATGGGGGCCGTATGGTCCAACTTCCTTGTAAAACCGGTTCAGGCCCTTTTTCTTTACCTGGAAAGCCGGAAAATTTTCACATTCCGTTTGAACAACTGGAAAATATTCTATCTCCCCATAACCGTAATCATTCTGACTATGATATGTCAGTTTTTTATCAATGATCAAAACCTTATCTGGTTTGCCTCCGGACAATTGATACTGAGTTCCTCCCTGGTGTTTGCAACTTACCGTAAAGAACTCTTATCACTTTTCACATGAAGGATCGAGGCATTTAACTCAAATCCGACGATCAGGCTGATCGAATTGACATAAATCCACACGAGGACGATCATCAGGGTACCCAATGATCCGTAAAAGGCGTTGTAGCTGGAAAAATTATCGACATAAAAGTTAAAACCGAGTGTTGTAAGGATGATCAGGAAGGTGGCCATCAGTGATCCCGGCGAAATAAAACGGAAACTTTTCCGGCGGGCGGGAGCCAGATAAAACAGCGATGAAATGGCCATGAGAAGCAGGCCAAGAACAATGATCCAGCGGAGCAACTCAAAAACAATAAGGATGAACCCGCTGTCCTCGATCGAATCGGGCAGGATTAAACGGAGCAAAGCAGGTCCGATGGTCATCATTGCTACCGCCAGGATCAGAAGGAAACTGATGATAAACAGTATGAAAAAAGCGACAATATACTGTTTGATCGCCGAACGGGTTTCAATATCATGATAGGTGTTGTTGAAGGCTTCGATCAGGCTGTTGATGCCATTGGTCGAAAAGTAAAGAGTCAGAATTAGGTTAAATATCAGGAGGCCGCTTCGGGGTCGTGTGATGATGTCAACGATGGTCTCCTTTACCGATTCATAAGCCAGTTTCGGCATGAATTCCGCGATAATGGCAAGCAATGATTGTTGGAAATTGGCAATCGGAATAAAGGGGATGATCGAAAAAAGAAATATGAGGAATGGGAAAATGGCCAGGAAGATGGAGTAGGAGATAGCCGCGGCCCGCGAAGTGATATATCCCTGCTGAAGCCCGCGGAAGAAAAAATTAGCAATATAAAAAATCGGGATACCCTCAAACCCAGGTAAACTGACATTTTTATTGCGTTCAAGTAACCGCGCAATCCACTTTTTTAGTTCAATGATCTTAAACACGGAGTCCTTTATTCATTGACTTTTTCATGGATATTTTTACAAAACGGTAAAGGAGCGAATCAGGGATCTCCTATCAGTTGATATTCTCAGTATATATACTCCATTGCAATATTCAGAAAGGTCAAATAGTTCAATATTATCACCTTGTTTTGAGAAAACTGTTTTGGTCATAATTTGATCGCCCAATAGATTAAAAATTTCAAATTTTATAGTTATTGCATTGTCTGATATCCATTTAACATTAATATAGTCATTAGCCGGATTTGGAAAAAGGTTAAAGAATTCTGTTAAATTCTGTTCTTGGGTTCCTGTTAGTTTTACTTCAATAGTGTCGCAAAACTGTTCAATTCCACATTCATTCTCGACAGTTTCACAAACTTTATATGTACCAACCTGGTTATATATATGAACTGGATTTTGTAATTCTGAATAGAAACCATCCCCAAAATCCCACCACCAGGATAAAGGATGATAAGAAGAGTCAGTAAAAGTCACCTTTAAGCTGTCTGATATTTTATAATGAAAATATGTTTGAGGGAGGTCACATATATGTAATTGTTTACAGATTGAATCACGGCCACAACTATCCTCTACAGTGAGACAAACATTATAAATTCCCTCCTTGGAATAGGTATGAAATGGGTTCTGAAGGGTTGATAAGTAACCGTCACCAAATTCCCACAACCATGAAAAAGTGGAAGGTGAGGAAGTTGTATCTTGAAAATTTACAGTGGTATTATTGATAGAATTCACAAAACCTGCAACTGGTCTGGTACAGTCTGTATAGATAGTTATTACAAGTTTAGGCCTAAGGTCGGGAAAGATACTCTCTGAAGGAGCAAAAACCAAGTTGGCATAGGGAATTGTTTCATCAAGGCATATCATAAAACCAAAGTTTTGATCCGGATTGGATTTCCAACTTTTAACGAATTCTTTGATATTGATATTAGTATAATTCTGCTGAGGATTTGTTGACGCGCACAACATGATGCTCCCAGTACTGATGTAAGATGGCTGGTTCATCCAATTTACAGAATTAACATCCCAAAACTCAATTATTTTATAAATATGTGCCTGATTTAATCCACTATGTTCTGGCCATGAACCTTGCGGATCAAAGAAAAGTGACAACCTTGCATCAAGGATGCTATCTGTTGGTTTCAATTCTGAAAGGTCAAATCGTATAAGACTATTTCCTAAATAGGGCATTCCGCCTAAGGTCCAGGCTGTTACTAACATTCCTTTGGTTGGGCCTGGCTCGTAGGGATAGGCGGAATTAATATAGGCGTCATATCCATTGGTTGGGCCTGGCTGTATAATAATGGTTTTTACACCACCACCAAAAGTCAAAAGAAAAAATCCTGTAAAGACAAGAGTTAAGAATAATGCTTTCATAATTATTGTTAATAAAGATGGATAACAAAGATATGATACATCTAAATATTATACAAATGTAATGATATTAATTTCGTTTTATCAAGTCAATTAAAATAATTGATCTGGATAATTACCTTTGTCAATGGACCCCTGAAATTTATTTGAGAATTATCTGGCAGAAAATCCACCATCAAGAATCAGGTTTGTACCGGTCATCCATCGACTTGCATCAGATAGTAAAAAAATGCAGGTGAGTGACACATCTGTTGGAGACCCAAACCCTAGTGGATGCTGATTCAACATCGTATTGTATGTTTCTTCCGGTATAGAGTCAAATAACTTTTGAGTCATGGGAGTGGTGATAATAGAAGGCAAGATCGCGTTGACCCGGATCCTTTTTTTAGATAGCTCTAAAGCAAGTGATCTTGTGCCTGCTGATAGTGCCCCTTTTGAGGAAGAGTAAGCAAGAGATCCTTCTTGTCCAAAAAGGGCCCGGATGGAACTAATAAAAACAATGCTTCCTCCCATACTGCTGTCCATATACTTTTTCTGTACAAGGATTCGGGAAAGTTCAAAAGCGGAAATGAGGTTTATTGAAAACAGTTTTTCAAAATGAACAGGTTTCGTAAGATTAAAAGGTGCAGAAAACTCAATTCCTGCAGCATGAACAACCCCATTAACCGGACCGGAAATCTTTACAAAATTTTCAATAACACTTTCAATTAAATCATACTTGTTGAGATCGATACTGGCCCATTGATGATTCCCGGGTTTCAGCATATCTAAAGTTTCTTGAAGTCTAAATGAATCGCGTGCCAGCATGCAGACCTCTGCACCGGATTTGCTACATTCGATGGCAACAGAGCGACCAATTCCTGAAGAGGCTCCAGTAACAAGGATTTTTTTGCCAGAAAGTGAAAAGGGAGAAACTTCCATGTATTAATCGGTAAATCGGTCAATACCTATTAATTCTATCAGACTTTTAACAGATGATATTGTTCCTAACTCTTTGGCAGTTAATCGTTTTGAGAAATGCTCATCCACAAGGGCAATAATGGCCATAACAGACATTGAGTCATAATTGCTCAAATCTTTCAAAATAGTGGTTTCCTTAATATTAAGATCTGTCAGCTCAAGCGCTTCCTTTAAAAGTTGAATGAATTCAGTTTTTTTCATACTTGTATTTTTGAAAATTAGATGATGACCGTTACAGCACCCCATGAGTATCCAACCCCAAAACCAACTAATAGAAGTCGGGAACCCGATTTAATTTTGTTCTCATCCATCGCATCTTTAATGGCTATCGGAATGGTTGAGGAAACCGTATTCCCTGTAAACAAAATATTATTATGGAACTTATCTACAGGAATTTTTAATTTTTTCCTAAGGTAGTCCAGCATATATTTATTTGCCTGATGGAAAATGAAGTAATCGATGTGTTCTAAATCTATTTTATTTTTATTCAATACCGATTCTACAACACCGGGGATTTGCTCTATAGTAAAATTGAAAATCTCCGGTCCATTCATATACAAATAGTTGGGAGACTGAAATGTTCCATTTAACAAAGATTCATCCTTGATTGTTTTGTCAAATGCCATTCTCAATCCACCTGCCTCAACAATAAGGTTTCTTTTTCCGGATCCATCGGTACCTAATTCAAATTCACCGATATATTCGATATCTTGGGTATTCAAAATTGTGGCAGTAGCTCCATCCCCAAAGATACTACGATTTGCCTTATCCAATGGATGGGTGTGTTTTGAATATGTTTCGGAAGTCAAAAATAAGATATTATGAGCAATACCAGTTGACAATAATCCTTTAGCAATTGCAAGTCCATAGATATATCCTGAACATCCAAGGTTGAAATCAAGTGCCCCGCAATGTTTTGACAATCCAAGCATGTCCTGGAGAATACAGGCACTTGTTGGCAGAAAGTAATCGGGGCTTTGTGTACATAATAAAACAAAATCGATAATAGTTGGATCGACTTCGGCTAATATTTTTTTACTGACTTGAAATGCCATATCAAGGGCTGTCTCATCCTTAGATGATATATGACGTTCTCTGACACCAATTTTATCCTCTATTTTGGCTGCATTCCAGTCGGGAAACTCTTTTTCCAAATCCGAATTAGAAACAATAGTTGCTGGTAAATAATATGCAATTTTCATGTTAAATATCTTTTATCCCCCCCCTTGTCATAGTGGATTTGCAGATAGTTCAAGTTAGCAATGACCCTGAGTATACAATCTTGATAAAATAAATCCTTCTGGTAAAACTGAAGAACTGTTAACCAAAGGTAAATAAATAAAACACATCCCCCTATCAAGGGTGAAAAATCCGGAAGATTTTATTATCGCTTTTTCTCGAATATTAACTGAGTTATGACTAAATGTCAGCACTCTGACAAGTGAGGCACCTCTATTATACAATTCATTTACAACGCTATGAACCATTTTTATTGCAGTGGTTCCTTTTATTTCATAGCTAATCAGGGCCTGTTCGATAAAACCCTGACCATTGGGATGCAAACTTGTCACAATCTGAGCAACCAATCGGGAATCCATATGAAAATTATATATTTCATAGTGTAAAGGATATGGATTATCACATAGCCGCCATTTCAGGAAAGCATAATCTTGTTTTATAAAGACAGATCCTATTTGATTTTCCATTATTTTTTCCACTAATTCAGTGTTATCAAGTACTCCTTTCTCAAAGGAGGGTAGCTTGTGGATCCTTATTATCAATCTTTTAATTAATCCATAAGAGAATGACAACGCTGTCAACATCCCTATTCGTATTAATTCTGACCTTTTGTTGTGAGGATTCAGGTGTGATAATAACCTATATCCTTTATTTGGCCGTAAAACAATCAGGGCCTGGCCTGCAACAAAAGGTATCTGAAATCCCAACCTGAGAAGACTGTTTCTTGCCCAGGTAAATCCCCAAATGCAAGTGATACCTCTTTCTTTACATTTTTCCAGAAAATAAGAATACAATTCATTAAAAAGATTTGTTTTCTTTATTTGCGCGCAGGCATCAACATCAATTAGACTGTCTTCTGACTTGATAGTGGATATTTCAATACCATTATCCAGTTTAACAATTATGGGAATACCTGCCTGAATTCCCATAATTTTGTTTTCATTTAAATTTATCGCTAGTACATATATCCCTTTGCCATGAGGACAGTTTTCAAATTCCCAGATGAAATGCCTCTTTGATCTTCCTGCATGGTGAAAATTATTATAGAACGTGTTTACATCATCGATGTCTTCTTCCTTTATTAATCGATAAATTATATCAGCCATTTAGATAAATATCAAGAATGTTTGAACAGCTATCAAGCAAACCGAATCTCTCTTTACACTTACTTAGAATTCCGATATATGTATCTTTCCATCCAGGATATTTGTAATTGGAAAAATGAGAGTTGTGCCATAAAATCGTTATCACTCCCTTGAATTTAATAACTTCTTCAAAAACAGGTATTATTTTTTCGATAGAATCACTTGGTGAAAGATGAAGGTACTTTTGCAATGTACCATCCATTAAAACAAGAGGGATCTCATAATATCCGAATGATTTATCTTTTTGTATGTCAAATGGTCTGAAGGGAAAACAAAACGAATTACGAAATCCGAAAGATTCGGCAAATCCTAATGAACTGTCGTATCGAAAGCCTGCATTATCAATAACTTGAGGAGTTTTTTTTATATCGAAAAGTAGGAAATGAAATCTATTCCCGTTAATTGATAATTTTATCTTATTTTTATCTCGGATCAACATTTCAAGGTTGGTATGCGTTCCTGTACTGCCGTGTAAACCTATTTCTGAACCATGAGAGGTGATCTTGTTAAACACTGTTTCAAACTTTGATTTTTCAATGGAATAATCTGCATTTTTTATTCTGAGATTTGGTTTATTTTGAGCTAAAAAGAAAAAGGTTGATTTTGCTCCGAATTGTTTTTCAATATTTAAGATTTCATTAAAATTAAACCAAACATCTTGGTTAAAGAGTTTCTTGCTGGCCAGTATTATCGGTGTTATAAAATGATGCTTCTTAATAGCATGAAAACTTCCCTGAATCCACCCTGATTCACATGTATCAATATCGTGGGTAAGACAGGCAGCAAATTTACTTCCATTCCAATTTTTTAAGGGAACCGTTTTTTTTGTGTTTATTTCCCAAATTGTTTTCAGAATATCAAAATAATAATTGACAACCGGAATGGACATTATTCCTAGTTTGTATTGGTAGCTGTCCTCACAACGAAATCGTCCATAGGAATCCTTTTCAGTCGAAAAATATTCCTGCCAACCACTCAGAAGAAAAAATGATGAGGCGATAATATCGTAATTTATAATGTGGGTGCCATCTACCTCTGTATAGATTTCGGTGTTTTCAGAATCAAAGAAAAATGGTATTTCTCTATGATTCCATATTTTCCATATGATCTGATTTTTATCAGGGAAGTAGGCTTGTTTACGCTCTAGTGCCGTTGTCCTGCCTTGTTTAATATGAATTTTGGCAGTGGGTTCCAATCCATAACTAATCTCGTTCTGGGTCAGATCAAGATTATAAACCTGGTTGAAGGTATCAAGAACATACTGAAATTTTTCTTTCATTTAATAAGTCGTTTAAGATAACCTCAGACTACATCGCCTTTAAGCTTAGGTCAAGGTTTCTAACCTGGGTCGTAAGTGCGCCGATGGAAATAAAATCGACCCCCGTTTCGGCATATTCCCGGATATTCATCTCGGTTATCCCGCCGCTCGCTTCGGTCTCGTATTTCCTGTCGATAAACGCGACAGCCTCTTTCAGCAAACCGGGTGTAAAATTATCGAGCATGATGCGGTCGACCTTCCCATGTTCCAGAACCCGCTTCAACTCATCCAGGTTTCGTACTTCGATTTCAACTTTCAGCTTTTTCCCTGTTCTGTCCAGATATTGATGTACTGCATCAATGGCAGGTCCAATACCCCCCGCGAAATCCACATGATTGTCTTTGATCAGGATCATGTCGTATAACCCCATCCGGTGATTCCCGCCACCGCCCGTCACAACGGCATACTTTTCAAGGGCCCTTAAAAGCGGAGTTGTCTTGCGTGTATCCAGAACCCGGGTGTGCAATCCTTCAAGTTTTTTTACAATACGCGCGGTAACCGTCGCGATCCCGCTGAGCCGTTGCATGAAGTTCAGTACCAATCGCTCCGACGAAAGAATGGATGCCTTATTCCCGGTAACGGTGAAAACAATATCCCCTTTCCTGACCCGCGTGCCGTCGCTTATAAAACTGCTTATCTGGAGTGAAGGATCAATCCGGTGAAACACCTTCTCCGCAATGTCGGTTCCACAGATGATTCCCTCTTCCTTCACCAAGAGTTTGGCCCTTCCTGTCTTTTTCCCTGTTAAAGTAGCCAGGGTGGTATGGTCGCCATCACCCAGATCTTCTTCAAGGGCCCTGATTATAAGTTCATCGGTAGTCATCAGCTTTCCTCAATTTTGATTTGTTGAATGTACTCTTCACTCCCTGATTTTTTGATCAGCAGGTAACTCCTGAAGGTCATTGTTGGAGTTTCCAGGGTACCAAATATATAATAGGACTCCTGAGTCTCAACTCCTTTTTTTAACAGTTTGAAATCCCTGATTTTATTGCGACTGAAGAAGTCCTTTAAGATCCGGGTTGCCTGCTGTTTGCTGTAGGTATCATAGTAGCCGGGAATTTTTAAATCGATCATCGCGGCCAGATGGGAGGAAAGTCCTTGTGCATCACCGGTTTTAAGGGCGGAAATTACCTCCCGCGATATGTCATTTACAGATATATAAATGGTCGGATTGGATTTCGGTGCCCATGGTAAACATACCAAAAGTATGAAAGCCGAAACCCGGAAAAGGTTTGTAAGCGTTCCTCGAATGTGAAGGAGGCGATGCATGTGCACAAACATACGAAAATTTGATTGAATTTCTCATCTTTGCAGTGATTTATGAAAGTACGATTGCTGCTTATCGGAAAAACAGAAGAGGATTTTTTAAAATCCGGGATCCGCGATTATGAAATCCGGGTGAACCGGTACCTTCCGTTCGACATCCTGGAGCTGCCTGTTCCTAAAAACAGCGCTTCTCTCAGTCAGGGAGAACAAAAAAAACGGGAATCGGAGTTGATCACGCGACAATTTCAACAGGGCGACTGTATCATCTTACTCGATGAACGGGGTAAGGAGATGCGTTCGGTTGAATTCTCCGAATTCCTGAATAAACAGTTTGTAGCGGGTTTCAAGCGAATCCTTTTCATTGTGGGCGGGCCCTATGGTTTCGACCCGTCACTCAAAAAGCAGGCTTCATTTATACTATCCCTCTCAAAAATGACGTTTTCTCACCAGATGGTTCGACTTTTCTTCACCGAACAATTGTATCGTGCCCTCACGATCCTGAAAGGCGAGTCGTACCACCATGAATGATCGGATGACGTAAATGGTTTAACAGTTTTTTAACGAAATGGTTAACAAATATTAACAACCCGGCTTTAAACCCTTTTTGTTCATTTTGTAAATTTGCAGACTCAAAAACTGAATAACATGGTTGAAACAGATATCAAAGAATTGAACGAGAAAATCCAGAAAGAGAGCGCTTTCGTTGACCTCGTGACCATGGAGATGCACAAGGTGATCATCGGTCAGAAACAAATGATCGAGCGTCTGATGATCGGTTTGCTGTCGAATGGCCACATTTTATTGGAAGGTGTCCCCGGACTGGCAAAAACCCTGGCCATCAAATCTCTGGCAAATTGCATTGATGCAAAATTCAGCAGGATCCAGTTCACGCCCGATCTGTTGCCTGCCGACCTCCTGGGTACCCTGATTTACAGTCAGAAGAAAGAGGAGTTCTCAGTCAGAAAAGGCCCCATCTTCGCCAATTTCATTCTCGCGGATGAAATAAACCGCAGCCCTGCAAAAGTTCAGAGTGCACTTCTCGAGGCCATGCAGGAACGACAGGTCACCATCGGTGATGAGACTTTCAGGCTACCGGAGCCATTTCTGGTTCTGGCCACGGAAAACCCCATCGAACAGGAAGGAACTTATCCGCTTCCCGAAGCGCAGGTCGACCGGTTTATGCTCAAAGTGGTTATCGGGTATCCTGATAAAAAGGAAGAAAAACTGATCATCAGGCAAAACATCGGCAACGAAACATTCAATACCAGCCGGATTATCAAACCCGACGATATTTTAAGGGCACGTTCCATCGTCAGGGAGGTCTACCTCGATGAAAAAATCGAGAATTATATTACCGATATCGTTTTTGCAAGCAGGTTCCCGGGCGATTATAAGCTGAAAAAGTTCGAAGGCCTGATCAGTTACGGCGGATCCCCGCGTGCAAGCATTTATCTTGCCCTCGCTGCAAAGGCCTACGCTTTTATCAAACGTCGTGGATACGTGATCCCCGAAGATATCAGAGCTGTCGCCCAGGATGTGATGCGCCACCGGATCGGTCTTACCTATGAAGCCGAAGCCGAAAACATCACCAGCGAAGACATCATTAACGAAATTCTGAATACGGTTGAAGTACCATAATGGTGCGACGGACGCGTCATGGGTGGAAACTTATTACTGACACCATTCCGTCTTCCGCCGAAATATCAACAAACCAACTTGTCCACTTACCGAATGAATAATGGAGAGTTCCGAGCTTTTTAAAAAGGTCAGAAAAATAGAGATCAAGACCCGTGGATTGAGTCATCATATCTTTTCAGGGCAGTACCACTCCGTATTCAAAGGCCGGGGGATGGCTTTTTCCGAAGTCCGGGAATACCAACCGGGTGATGACATCAGAAGCATCGATTGGAATGTCACGGCACGTTTCAACCATCCCTATATCAAAGTTTTTGATGAAGAACGGGAATTGACGGTTGTACTGCTTATCGATGTCAGCGCTTCCAACCATTACGGGACCAAAAAAAATCTCAAGAAGGATCTGATCACGGAAATTGCAGCTGTACTTGCTTTCAGCGCTATCCAGAACAACGATAAAGTAGGGGTGATCTTCTTCAGTAAGACGGTTGAGAAATTCATTCCGCCCAAAAAAGGGACATCTCATATACTCCGGATCATTCGCGAATTGATTGAATTCAAACCCGTTCATCAGGGTACGAATCTTACCGAACCCTTGCGATTCCTGACCAACGCCATTAAGAAACGATGTACGGCCTTTCTTATCAGCGATTTCATTGACAAAGGTTTTGAGGATGCACTTAAAATTGCCGGTAAGAAACATGACCTGATCGCCGTCCGTATTCACGATCACCGGGAGACAGAACTTCCGGAGGTAGGCCTGATCAGGGCCAGGGATGCCGAATCCGGTAAACTTATTTGGATCGACACTTCCGATCGCAACGTGCGTCGCCATTATGATTTCTGGTACAAAAAACATCGGGAATACCTCAACGACACGTTTATCCGAAGTGGGATCGATGCGGCCTCGGTCGCGACAGATGAGGATTATATTAAACCCCTGATGAAACTTTTTAAGAAGCGGGGCGCGCGCAGATAAATCCGATCAACAACCTGTAATCAGGCAAAGAACAGCATACAATGAAAAGAGTAAAACGGTGGTTCATTTTCTTAATTCTTCTGGCATCCCTGAATGGCATGACGCAGAATGCCCGGGTATCCGCCAGCCTTGATACCAGCGCGATGCTCATTGGTGATCATGTCGGACTTACTTTAAAATTCACCGGACCGCCGAAAGCTCAGGTTATATGGCCATTCCTTCCGGATACCATCCTTGGAAATATTTCGGTTATCGGAAGAGGGAAAATCGATTCTTCATACGCTGGGAACCAGAAACAAATCACACTTTCTCAACAATTTACGCTGACCTGTTACGATTCGGGTTTTTATACCATTCCGCCCATTACATTCCGGTATCGTGTACTGCCTGATACCACGGTGCAATCGGTATCCAGCCAGTTGATTCCCCTGATGGTCCATACCCTGAATGTTGATACGACGCAGGCCATCAAACCCATTGCAGGCCCCCTTCGGGTTCCGATAACCTTTCGGGAGATTTTCCCCTGGATAATGCTTGCCATCGGCGTCATTTCAGCCATCCTGTTTGGTATCTGGTATTACCATAAACGAAAAAAGAAACAGCCGGTTTTTCAACTGAAGCCGAAGGATGTTCTGTCGCCGCACGAGATGGCCCTGCGTGAAATGGAAAAATTGCGGGTTAAGAAACTCTGGCAATCGGGAAAAGTTAAAGAATATCATTCGGAGCTTACCGAAATCCTTCGTAAATACATTGAAGACCGGTTTTCGGTGCCGGCACTGGAACAGACCAGCGGTGAAATACTTGAAAGCCTTTCGGGAGTTTCTGATTGTCCGCGTTCCGCGCGCGAAAGGCTCAGGAATATGCTGATCCTTGCCGATATGGTAAAATTCGCAAAATCGGTTCCCATCGCCTCGGAAAATGAACAGAGCCTGACCGACGGAATTGAATTTGTTTATGAAACCACAGGATCGGCAAAGACTGCACCACCGGAAGAAACCCTTGCAAAAGGTGAAACCTGACAGTAATAATATTTGTGAAAACGTAAAGCCTTTTTATTTTGACTTTTGACATTTGAATTTTGAATTTTAAGTTATAATTTTTTCTCTAATGGCTAATGGCCAATGCCTGATGCCTGATTTAAATTTTGACATTTTAACTGGTTATGTTTAAAACCCTGACCTTCGCGAATCCCGGATTCCTCTTTCTGTTGCTGGTTATTCCTGCGCTGGTGGCCTGGTATTTTTACCGCCGCAAGCGAAATTATGCCGATTTGCAGGTCAGCAGCATTGAAGGATTCGCGCGAGCGGGTAAGAATTTCAGGATCTATCTTACATATGTTATTTATGGAGTCAGACTTCTGACCATAACTTTGCTGATCCTTGCATTGGCCCGCCCACAGACCAGCCTCAGCCGTAAAGACATCAGTGTTGAAGGAATTGACCTGGTGATTGCCCTCGATGTAAGCGGTTCCATGTTGGCAATGGACTTCCGACCCGACCGCCTCGAAGCCGCCAAGGATGTTGCCATGGAATTTATCGATGGCCGGCAGGATGACCGGATCGGGTTGGTGATTTTCAGTGGAGAGACCTTTACACAATGTCCTTTGACCACCGATCATTCTGTTTTGAAAAACCTGTTCCGGGATATTCACAGCGGAATCATTGATGACGGTACTGCCCTCGGCGACGGACTGGCTACGGCTGTCAACAGGCTTCGGGGAAGCAAGGCAGTAAGCAGGGTTATCATCCTGCTTACCGACGGGGTTAACAACATGGGTTCGCTCGATCCACGGTCGGCTGCGGAGATTGCCAAACTTTACGGAATCCGGATTTATACCATCGGAATCGGTACCATGGGACAGGCTCCCTATCCGGTACAGACCCCATTTGGAATGCAGACCCAGATGATGGATGTGCAGATCGACGAACCCCTGATGAAGGAGATTGCGAAAATGACCGATGGTAAGTATTTCAGGGCGACCAACAAGGATAAACTTCGCGCCATCTATCAGGAAATTGATAAAATGGAAAAATCAAAGATCGATGTGACCGAATTCCGGAAGAAAAAAGAAGAATTCCTGCCACTTGTTCTTGCTGCATTTATCCTGATGATACTGGAAGGCTTAATACGATATGTCATTCTGAGAAATATACCATAACGTGCATTTTATTAAAGCAAATTCAATTTGAAATCATAAATCGTTAATTCATAAAGCTTTGTTCAGATTCGCAAATACCTATTATTTCTGGTTGTTCACCCTGATTCCGGTTTTTATCCTGCTATTTCTGTTTTTTATGCACTGGAGAAAGAGGGCTCTCGAAAAATATGGTGAATTGATGGTGATCAGGCAGCTTATGCCGGGTTATTCCGTGGCAAAACCCATTGTTAAGTGGATAGGGTTTCTGCTCATTCTGTCGCTGCTCATCATTGCCCTGGCAGATCCCCAAACCGGTTCGCGGCTGGAGAAGGTCAAACGAAAAGGAATCGATTTGATGATTTGCCTGGATGTTTCTAATTCCATGATGGCTCAGGATATCAAACCCGACCGGCTGGAACGTGCCAAACAATCCATAATCAGATTGATCGATAACCTGGAAGGCGATCGCATCGGAATCATCGTTTTTGCCGGGAAAGCCTTTACCCAATTGCCCATAACAACCGATTACGCGGCCGCCAAGATGTTCATCACCACCATCAACACCTCCGTTGTGCCGACCCAGGGTACTGCAATCGCCGAAGCCATAGAACTGGCGACCGGAAGCTTTGGCGAATCCAAACATAATAAAGCCATTGTGATCATAACCGATGGTGAAGACCATGAAGGAAGCGTGCTTGAACAAACGGAGGCAGCCGTTAAAAAAGGGATCATGGTGTATGCCATCGGTATGGGATTGCCCGAAGGCGCGCCGATCCCGCAGTATTCGGGGAATATCCAGATCGGATATAAAAAAGACCGGGAAGGGAACACCATCATGACCCGGCTCGATGAAACCCTCCTGCAACGAATTGCCAGCGTTGGAAAAGGAATGTATGTGAGGGCCACAACTTCAGAGACAGGACTTTCGAAGATCTTCGATGATATTGCAAAAATCCAGAAATCAGAGATCGAAGAAAAACAGTATAGTGATTATGAAGACCAGTTCCAGTATTTCGTGGCACTGGCTCTCTTTTTCCTGATTCTCGATCTCTTTATTTTTGAGCGAAAAACAAAATGGTTGCAACAGGTCAAACTTTTTGAAAAATGATGGCATTATCTTCACGGGTACTAAGAAGATTATTCATTCGGGCGTTACCGGGTACCTGTTTGATTATCTTGTTGTTAATTTTGCCTTCGACATCCTTTTCGCAAAAGGAAAATAAATTGTTACGTAAGGGCAATTCCGAATTTGAAAAGGGAAACTACAAAGAAGCTGAAAAAGATTATCGTAAAGCCCTCGAATTGAATAAGGGATCTGTTAAGGGTCAGTTTAATCTGGGTACGGCAGTATATAAAAACAATAACTTTGAAGAATCTGCCAAACTTTACAGCAGCATGGTGACCGGGAAACATGATAAGGAGACCCAGGCTAAAATGTTTCATAATCTGGGTAATTCCTTCCTGCAATCCAAGGAGTACGAAAAAAGTATCGCGGCCTTTAAAAATTCATTGCTGAACGATCCCAGGAACAAGGATACGAAATACAATCTCGAATATGCCAAAATGATGCTGAAAAAGCAGCAGCAGCAACAGCAGCAGCAAAATAAGGACAATAAAGACAAGCAAGACGAAAAAAAGGATCAGAAACAGGACCAGAACGATAAAAATGACAACAAGGATCAGCAGAAGCCACCCCAGGACCAGAAAAAAATAAGCAAGGAAGATGCGGACCGGATGCTGGAAGCGCTGAAAAATGATGAAAAAAAGACCATGCAGAAAGTAAATAAGCAAAAAGCTAAAGTGCAGGTCACAGGCGTGGAAAAAGATTGGTAATGATTCTCATTCAACATGATTTTAACCCGGGAGTATTGATTTTTCTGATATGAGATATATATTGACGATAGCAATTCTCTTATCCTGCCTGTCATTGTATAGCCAGGATGTGCAGTTTACCGCTTCTGCCAAACAGACGGTTGCTGTCGGAGAGACCTTTACCCTCATGTACACGGTAAACAAAGAGGCTTCAGGCTTCAGAGGTCCGAATCTGCAGGGATTCGGTATGCTCAGCGGGCCCAACACAAGTACCAGTTCCTCGATCAGGTCGGTCAACGGGCGCACCACGATGACCATTACCTACTCCTTTACCTATCTTCTTCAGGCCATTAAAGAAGGGTCCTTTGATCTTGCCCCGGCTTCGGTGAATGTCGATGGAAAGCACTATACTTCAAACACCCTGAATATCAAAGTTGTCAAAAACCCAAATGTTCCGGCCGGCCAGAATCCTACCCTTCTGAGTAAAGGTCAATCCGGAAGCGGGACTTCAACCAGTGGCGGAAATGATGTATTTGTCAAGGCATTTGCCTCAAATTCAAATCCCCTCCAGGGTGAAGGCGTGGTAATTACCTATAAGATCTATACAAAAGTTCAGATTTCCGGGATCAATATAAGCAAAGCGCCGGCTTTCCCGGGTTTCTGGTCGCAGAACCTGACCAAGGACAATGATAAATTGCAGCCCACCACCCAGATGATCGACGGCGAACAATATCTGGTTGCCGACATCAGAAAGTATGCGCTTTATCCGTTGAAAACCGGGAAACTTATCGTTGATCCAATGGAACTGACCTGCGTGGCTCAGGTGCGGAAACAGACAAAGACCCGGACCGGCGATCCGTTTTTCGACGATTTTTTTAATGATTCCTTTTTTAACTCGGGAATTGCCAATGTCGAAAAGAACCTGAAATCCAATCCGTTGGTCATTAACGCCCGCCCCCTGCCCGAAGAGGGAAAACCTGCCGATTTCAGTGGAGCCGTCGGTAATTTTACTTTTCGGACGGAGGTCGATAAATCGAGGTTGAAAACCAACGAAGCCGTTGCCCTGAAATGCACCGTCAGCGGAAAAGGTAATATTCAGTTGATCGATAAAATGAATGTTGTTTTTCCGCCCGATTTTGAAAATTATGATCCTAAAGTAACAAGCGATATTCAGACAACCGCTTCCGGGATAACCGGGAACCAGATTTTTGAGTACCTGCTGATACCGCGGAAACCGGGAAAGTTCACCATAAAGCCCATCAACTTCTCATATTATGATCTCGACAAAAAAAGATATATCACTTTAACCAGTCCTGAATTTACCCTGGATGTCGAAAAAGGAACCGGGGAGTCACAGGCAGTGATGACCTATTCGGGTGCCAATAAGGAGGAGATCAAATATATTGGCAGTGATATTCGTCATATTAAAGATGGAATCATCGCCTTGAATCCTGCCGGTAAACTATTTTTCGGTTCATTGGGGTTCTGGTTGTTTCTTGCTGTCCCCCTAGTGATATTTATGATATTTCTGCTATTTTGGCGGAAACTGGCAGCGCGGCGTAACGATACCATCCTGATGAAAAATCTTAAGGCTACCAAGATCGCACGCAAACACTTGAGAAAAGCAGAGGAATTCTGGAAATCAGGGGCTCAGGACGATTTCTATGTGGCAATTTCCCAGGCTTTATGGGGCTATCTGAGCGATAAATTCACCATCCCGCTGTCCGATTTGAGCATCTCCTCGGTACACGATGCCCTCAAACAAAAAAATGTCAGTGAACAGATCATAACACAATTCATCGAAACTTTAAATAACACTGAATTTGCCAGGTTTGCGCCCGGCGAAAAAATGGTGAATATGGAGCGGATTTATAATGAAGCTCTTCAAATAATCACAAACATTGAACGGGAATTGAGGTAAAAGATCATGACAATGAAACAAATTATCGGGATCATACTGATGATGTGCTTATCAGGATACCTTTATGCGGGGGATGAACAATTGTTGATTCAGAAAGGCAACAAAGCATATTCTCTGGGAAATTATCAGGAAGCTGTTCAATATTTCAGGAATGTTACTGACAGGGGACTTGAAGCGCCGGAGCTTTATTACAACCTGGGTAACAGTTATTTTAAAATGAACGATTATCCAGCCGCCATTCTCTGGTACGAACGTGCAAAACGATTGGAACCATCCAATGAGGATATTATCTTCAATCTGAATGTGGCTAACACAAAAATTTCGGATAAAATTGAACCCCTTCCCGAAATGTTCTATCAACGCTGGTTCCGCGCCGTGGTTCAATTGACTTCTATCGACGGATGGGCGAAATTAGGTGTGATTCTTTTTATTATTGGCCTTTTCTCAGGGATTCTGTACCTTGCTTCAGGCATTCTTGCCTTGAGAAAGATCGGTTTTGGAGTGGGTATTGTCCTGATAATATTAGCCCTGTTCTCCTTCCTGTTTTCCTGGAGTGGGTACACCCGGAAACAATCAACCAACGAAGCGATAATTTTCACACCAACCATCACAGTCAAAAGTTCTCCCGATGAGAAAAGTACCGACCTTTTTGTAGTCCACGAAGGGACCAAGATCATACTTCTTGACCATATAGGTAACTGGTACGAGATCAGGATTGCCAACGGAAGTGTCGGTTGGCTTCCGGCAACTGCACTCGAGAAAATCTAACCTGAATATCTTTCCACATCCCTGTATTACCGATAAGGAGGGGCAAGTCATATATTTTTTTTTTGGAGAATAAAGTTTTTCCTTTATATTTGTTCGATTAAAGAAGAATCGGAAGTGATTGGCTTACAGTTTGATTTACAAGGCAATAAGAAATAATTCATCAAGAACTATATACGTAAAAATTAAAATGAGTAATATGAAAAAAAGATTTTTACACTTTGGCCTGCTTGCAGTATGCTTCGGACTTAACCTGATTTTTCTGTCTGCCCTGTCAATGGCCGGCCAGCTTGGGGACCTGAATTCAAAAAGACCCGACGGTACGCGATGGGCGACTATCCGCGCCAATCAAAATTCAGGTATTGTCAACCCTGCCGACCTTTTCAGCGCCCGTCAGGAGGCTGCATCTCTCAGAACCAAATCCACTGCCGATGCAATGAACCTGAACTGGTTCAATGCAGGCCCCGATAATTATTCCGGAATAATCTGGAGTGCGATTTTTGACAAAACAGATCCCGAGGGTCTTACGATTCTGGCTGGTTCCGAATCCGGCGGGATCTGGAAATCCACCAATCTGGGGTTGACCTGGAACCCAATGCCGGTTGAAGGTAACGAAGTGTTAAAAGTATCGTCTCTGGTTCAGGCTTCCAATGGAACGGTTTATGCCGCCACCGGGATCACATCCTGTAAAACAATCACATTGACCGGAACAGGTATCTATAAATCAGAAAACAACAATTCCTTCACCGTCATCCCTTCCACGCATAACAATCCCAATTTTGCAGGCATTACCAAACTGGCCCTTGATGCAAATTCAGGTAGACTTTTTGCCGCCACCAGCGAAGGTTTGTTTTATACCGATAATGTCAATGACTGGACAAAGGTAAAAACAGGGTATGTGATGGATGTTTGTGTCGGCCCTGATGGCTCCGTTATTACCGCAATCGATGATTCAGCTTACCTCTCCATCGGAGGGAATATAAGTTCATGGATTAATCTCACAACCGGGGAACCCACTACCTTACCAAAGGGAGGAATCGGCTGGATGACTTTTGCAATTGCACCCTCCGATGCCAACGTTATGTATGCCAGTCTTGCAAAACCCGATGGAAAGCTTTTAAGCATTTACGCGTCGGTTGATAAAGGCACGACGTGGTCGGTTATTTTTCCCAATAACCCGAAATTTGAACCCTTTAATGGTGAAGGATGTTCCTCCAATACCATAGCAGTATTCCCCGATGATCCCTATCAGGTTTTACTCGGAGGCGTCAACATGTGGTACGGGAAACGGGTGCAATCAACAGGTTATTATAACTGGGAGCAAGCTAGTTCAGGTTATTACTCTCCCTGGTTTCCAAACAGCGCCCCTGCCAATCACCACTCCTACATGTTCCGGCCTAATAATAAAAATAACCTGGTTCTGGCTACTGATGGCGGAGTTTCGGTTGGAACCATTACCTTGGATGGGTTTCAATTCCAAACCAGTAACAAGAACCTTGGTTCGGCTCAGTTCAACTCAATCGCAGTGTCGGCCAAACAACGCTTCGTGATGGGTGGCGGACAAAATATTGGCTCACTGGCAATGGGATATTTCTACCCAACCTATACCAATGGCCCTGCTGATGGATACCCGTTGTGGAGCGATGGTTTATTCCAGAACTCTTCGGGAGGTCCCTGTGTATGGTCAAATCTTGATTATAATATCGGCGTTTTTACCATTCAGGATACGGCTGTTCCATTGCTGCGCCGCGATTACAGAGACCTTACCTATGATAACAATATCATGAATGGCATAATTGCCGTGGACGGAAACTATATACCCATGCAGCTCTGGGAAAGTTTCACATTTACCCAATCCACGGACAGTGTTAAACTTTATGCCAGAATTAAAACTATACCCGCTGATACGCTGGTACAGGTTGAAAGCAGCAACGGGGTTAAGTTTCCCTATTATACTACTGCCCCCATTAACAAAGGCGACAGCCTCATGGTTCAGGATCCTGTTGCCAGCAGGTTCTTCTATTATGGAAATAAGGTGGCCACCAGTTATGGCAGAGGTATCTTTATGACCAAAGATATGCTCAAATTCTATAAGGATCCGGAGTATTTCTATGTTCTCAGTGATACTGCCTCAAAAGTTGACCTGATCAATACCTTTGCGGTCTCAGCCGACCTGAATACACTGTGGGCAGGGACCATAAAGGGCCGGGTTATCCGCCTTACCGGCCTTATCAATGCCACTGATTCCGTTACGGCCAATGAATTCAGTCCGCAATGTGTGCTGGTAAAAAATGTTTTCGCCAACACGCCCATGGCAGGTCGTACGGTAACCTCCATCTCCATCAATCCTAAAAATTCAAACGAAGTGTTGTTTACACTCGGAAATTATGGAAATCAGGATTATGTTTATTTTACTTCCAATGGTGGCGCTGCTGAACCTGCCTTTACTTCAGTTCAATCGAACCTTCCCAAGGCTCCGGTTTACAGCGGACTTATTGAAATGCATGGGAACAACGCGATTGTTGGTACCGATGTAGGTCTTTTCAGTACAACCGGACTTACATCAGGCGCGCCGCAATGGGGAACTGAAATGGAGAATATAGGTGATGTGGCAATAACAGAGATCAAACAACAAGCAATGCGGGATTATCATATCATTAACTATGGGGCTATCTATTTGGCTTCTTACGGTCGTGGAATCTGGATGGATACAACGTTCCTGACTCCGGTTGGCATCGATTCACCGGTTGCCGAATCTTTACCATCATACGGAAAGATTTCGGTAACTCCAAATCCGGTCAAGGATCAAATGAATATATCCTGTGTCACTTCTGAGGCTTCCATGACAACCGTAATGGTTATCGATTTGATGGGACGAACGGTCATCCAGCAGAATTTTGGGATTCAGCCAAAGGGAACATTCACCGGTACACTGAATGTTTCAAATCTGCCATCGGGTACTTACTTTGTTAAAATTGGTTCGGCATCCGGTAAATTCATAAAACTTTAAGGAACTATTCCTAAATAAAAAGGAGGATGTCTCAGATTACCGGGACATCCTCCTTTTTTTTTGTTACAAGTTTCACGTTAGCTCAGTGATTGCTTGAAATCCTGAAGTACCTTAATATCCGCTTCTTTGATATACCCAATTTCAGCAGCCCGTTGAATCAGGTGCTCATAGTCGGTTAGCGTGATCAGATCACAGTCGGCTTCTTTAAATGATTTTTCAGCCTTTGGAAGGTTGTAGGTAAAGATGGCTACCATTCCTTTTACATTGCACCCTATGCCCCGTAACGCTTCAACCGCTCCCAGACTCGAGCTTCCCGTAGATATGAGGTCTTCGACGACCACGACACGCTGTTCGTTGCGAAGTTCCCCTTCGATCTGATTGGTCAGACCATGATCTTTCTTTCCTGATCTTACATAAGCAAAAGGAAGCCCCAATTCCTGTGCAATGAGCGCTCCCTGTGCAATGCCACCGGTTGCTACACCGGCTATTGCTTCGGGCTCAAAACTGCTTTCCTGAATCGATTTAACAAAATTCTGCCTGATAAAAGTACGGATCTCTGGGTAGGAGAGGGTGATCCGATTATCACAATAGATGGGTGATTTGATTCCTGATGCCCAGGTGAAAAGATCATTCGGACTTAATTTAACAGCCTTGATCTTCAGTAAAAGTTCTGCGGTTCTGAAAGCAATATCTTTGTTATAGATCATTATGGTATAGTTATCAAATTTGGCTACAAAGGTACACTTTTTCCAATCATCTTGGGATCTTTATCCATGAACCCCTTTTAGGATCTTTATCGTTCTATTGGCTCGCAGCGGTGAGGCTGTATCGAACACGAGATCTGATCTGAAACCCGGAAAAACGTAACTTTACCGACCAAATTTCACATCAATGAAAATTTTCTTCCGGAACCGGTTGGTACGGTTTATCGCCAACCCGCCTGAACATCCTTCAAACGACACTTTAATTGTTCCATTTCAATCTGAAGAAAAATTGAAGGAAGATTGGATTCGTTTCAGGGACCAAGAAGTTTTTAATAACTTTTTTATACTGGATCAGCGTTCAGAAAACGACCCGAATCATGAAACTGCCACCAATCTGTTTTCACGCATGGTTTTGCAGGGGATTGACCAGAATTCTCCAGGGCTCAATGCTTTTCTGAACCTCTTCACCCTGGTGCCTGCCGCGGGCGGATTGGTTAAAAATGAGAGTGGCGAAATCCTTTTTATTCATCGATTAGGCCGGTGGGATCTTCCCAAGGGAAAAATCGACAAGAAGGAGCTTACATCCCTGAACCCCGAAGTTGATCTGCTTAGGGCAGCCAACATGGCGGCAATCCGGGAAGTACGCGAAGAGACAGGAGTGAAAAAAGTTACAGCGATCAGGGAACTTTCATCTACCTGGCATATCTATACGGAAAAAAATAAAGAGATCCTGAAAAGGACTTTCTGGTTTGAAATGTTGGCGTCAACGCGCGAGACACTCAAACCACAAGTAAGCGAAGGAATTTTTTTGGTCAAATGGGTACCCGTGGATGCAATGTCGTGTATACTGATGAACACCTATGCATCCATCAGTGATTTACTCAACCATACGATCCGGGAACAGCCGTAAAAATTTATTCAGATGACAATCCTGATCTGAGAAACTCTTTTATTTCCGGTAGTCGAAAAAACGCCTCGAAAGAAGATCCCTAAAACTCATCAGCCTGAAACCGGAATCCCAGACGTTTACCAGTACTTATTTTCATAGAATCGAGGGCAGTCTGCATTTCCGAAACGGTCACATCTTTAATATTGTCGTAAGGAGGAGTCAACAGATCAAAATGGAGCGTATATTGAACTGCAGAGTACAGAATAGATGTCAGGGCCTTTTTATCCAGAGCATTCAGGGGAAAGTTGTTGAATAGCAATCCAAGTTCTTTTTTCCCTTCTATGAAATAGTGCTTTTCAAAATTCACAAAGATCCGTCCGATACAATAACCCATATCATTGGTGCGGTTGAATTTAAAGGAGTCGGCAAGAAAATTAAAAATATGTATTATACCACAATATGATCGGGCTTTATTGTCCCGAATGTAACTGCTCTTCATCACCAGGTAATCACGCGGGATCTCGAATACATTGGAATGCATAAAAAATATCAGGACATCAGATCCGAATTTGAGCTGAAATTCAAATGTTCCGTGGTCACTGTATTCAAACAGCAGGGGGTGTGAGGCTTTTTTGAAAGTCTTTTTATGGACATTCACGAACTGCTCTGTGATCGTTTTAAACTGGGTGAAAACTTCCTGAGTTTTCTGATACACTTCCTGTTTCATACTTGCCTTGTCGATGATCGATTGCACAAGGACCTTCACGTCGGTGGAATGGTTGGGCATGGTTTATATTCTTTAAATCTTATGATGGTTTCTTACGGTAACAATATCTTGTCATTCGGGAAGTAAAACCGTATCCGACCAGATATATCAATAACGAAGGTACGAAAATTTCCGACTTTCCTGAAGACGCTTACCCCTCCCCATTGTGTCCAGGCAACTTTGGAAATGTGGGAAAAAATCTGCATATTTGTAAAATAATCAATAATTTAAACTTTGTCATGAAAAAAATTATTTTAAACCGACTGGATTATCTAAGAATCAAAAAACGTATTGAGAATGCACGAAAATTAAGATCGATTGCCGGAAGCGAGGCTGAAAGTTTATTGAATGAACTGGAATCAGCGTCAATCATGGAACCTGGTGATATTCCTCCCGATGTGGTTACCATGAATTCCGTAGTCAGGATCAGTTTTTCAGGTACAGAGAAGCGGGTACAGTTTCAGGTTGTTTATCCGGATCAGGCAAATTTAAAAGAAAACAAAATTTCCATCTTTTCGCCTATTGCAACGGCATTGATCGGGTACCGGATCGGGGATGAAATTGAGTGGGTTGTGCCCGGCGGTTTGACAAAGATTAAAATCGAAGATATTATCTATCAACCTGAAGCTGCGGGGGATTTTCATTTATAACCATGAAAGAAAATTGCTGAGCGCTTGACCTGAAAACATAAAAAAGGCTGTAAATGATTGATTTACAGCCTTTTTTGTAGCCCGTAGCGGAATCGAACCGCTGTTACCAGGATGAAAACCTGACGTCCTAACCCCTAGACGAACGGGCCCTATTAAATTTGGGTGTGCAAAATTATAAAATCTTTTTAAGTTATACAAGAAAAATCAGAATCCTACTGATCCGCTATTCAACTTCTCCCTGAGCAGGTTTTGTTCAGCCTCGAGCCGCGCAATTTCTTCCGATCGACGGGAAATACTTTTTCGTGTTGATACGATTCGGGCTTCGATTCCGGTCATTGCTGTGTGCTCTTTTCCGGAATCCCTGATGATGTCCTGCTGATCCAGCAGATCCTGTAAAGAGGAACGGTCGTGGCTGAGTTTTTCCTGGATTTCAAAAATCTCTGCAGCGTATTGCGACAATCTGTAGTTCATCTTGATCTCCCAGTTCTTTTTCTTGGTCCTGAAAAATTCATCAAGGCGCTTGCTGAGGATATCAAACGCTGTTTGCAAACGACTGTAAAGCTCTTCACGTTGTTCGTGAATCATTCGAATTCCTTTGAATTCATTCTGGATCTTCTTCAGGTATTCCCGCGTTTCTTTATATTCATGCGTGGTTTCAGCCTGGCTGAGACCGTCATCAACCATGAGTTTCAACCGTTGGTAATTTTGTTGTGCTTCGAGTTCGAAAGCATTGCGTTCCTGGTTGCGGCGTGTTTTCAGCGTCTCAAATGCCTCCTGTAGCTTTCGGAACAGTTCATCACGCTGTTCGTGAAATAGTTTTGCACTTTTTATCTGTGATTGCAGGTCGAGCAATGAATCCCATAATTGCCTGAAGTCATCCGTCTCTTGTGATCGACTCAACGCCTGCTCCACAGCTGGGAGCAAGGTATTATAATTTTCGAGTACCAGTTTTTCGAAGGAAAGCTTTTCTTCCTCGAGCCGTTTATTTACAATTGCAAATGCCTCCTGAAGCCTGGAATAAAGATTTTCCCGGTCGTCCCGGTACAATTTCAGCCCCCTGAACTGATTCTGGACCTGAATCAGCAGGCTTTTTGCTTCACGGGGATCGTGATTACGGATGGCTTTTGGAATCTCTGATTCGACGACCTCCTGAAGCCTTAAAAAATTCAGCCGGGCATCGTCGGTACGGTCTTGTTCCTGATCCATTCTTATTTCTTCACACAGCGAACACTGAAAGCTGACTGGATATCATTTGAACTTTTCCCGATACCCTTATCTCCACGTACAAACAGATAATTGTTTGCCGCATCACCCGAGCGCGTAGCAGACCATAATCCCCCCCAAATCCCAACTCCTGTGAATGTGCTGTCGGCATGCCTGACGCCGGCCAATAATGAAGAAAGGGTCTTTGCATTTTCAGGCAAATTGGTATTCGCCGCCCAATAGATGGAGTCGACAGCCTGTAGTTTTCCGCCGGCTGCTTCATTACCCCCCAGGCTCCGGATCATTGCATCAAAGTCGATATCAGCAGGCAACCTCCAACCTTTCGGACAGGAAGTCATGGCGGTAGCGTGGGTGTATAACCTTCCGTAAATGGCTTCATTGCCTGATTCATTATTATAAAGCCAGCTTCCGGAAGAGGAGAGGTATTTAAGGTTTTCAGCCATCCAAACTTTCTTTCCTACCTTGATCCATTGGTAAATACGATTGTCACGGGAATCCTTAAAAGAACCCTTATCCTGGGCAGCAAGCGAAGGAACCATTCCCATCATCATTACGGTGACCAGGATGCAAAGGACAACCGCCACAAAATTCTTTTGATTTTTCATTTTTTCAGATTTGATTTCATAAGTTTAATAAAAGTTATACAGCCGTGGGCATATTTTTTCCAAATTCAAATCAGTTATTTTGGTCGTGTAAAATTAGACGAGTTTCCTAAATTCACCAAATCTGAATGAAAATATTCCATTTCGCAACTCCCATTTTCTGCCGGTCATTTTCAAGATGAAAAACCGTATTTTCGCAAAAATCATGATTCATGACAAAAAATTCAATGCTGCGAAGTGAAACAGGTAAAAGTTACCTGATTCCTTTTATTTTATTGACTTCACTCTTTTTTCTCTGGGGATTTGCACACGGATTGCTCGATGTACTGAACAAACACTTTCAGGAACTGCTTCACATGTCAAGGGCTGAATCGGGATTGGTGCAATTCTCGGTGTATGGCGGTTATTTCCTCGCTGCATTGCCCGCAGGTTGGTTCATGAATCGATTCGGTTATAAGCGGGGCATCATGACCGGACTGCTCCTGTACGCTTTTGGTGCATTCTGCTTTTACCCTGCTGCTGCGATTCAAACATTTCCTCCATTTCTTACGGCTTTGATGATTATTGCCTTCGGCCTCGCGTTCCTTGAGACCGCGGCAAATCCTTATGTGTCGGTGCTGGGACCTCCTGAAAGCGCTGAACGACGGCTTAATTTTTCGCAATCCTTCAATGGGTTGGGTTGGATCTTTGGCCCGCTCACCGGTGGAATGATTATTTTCGGACTCCAGTCAAGTGGAGAAAATCCATTTTCCTCAATCTCATGGCCCTATATCGGAGTCGGATTTGTAGTGCTGATGGTGGCATTGCTGTTTTACAAGACCAGACTTCCTGAAATACAGGAACATTCCCCCCCGGATCCCTCCTGTCGTCAACCGGAAAGAGAAGAATCAGCGACCGATGCCGGATCAACCGATGTAAGAGAGCAAATCTCAATGGATATCCCTGTAAAAGGAAGGTATAAGGACTTACTAAAACACAGAATCTTTCTCCTGGCGGTCGTTGCACAGTTCCTTTATGTAGCTGCGCAGACCGGGATCAATAGTTTTTTTATAAACTTTACAACGGAAACCATCCAGGGAATCACCAATAAACAGGCTGCCCTGTTGCTCTCATTCGGAGGGATGGGACTCTTCTGGGCCGGCCGGTTGTCGGGTAGTTTTTTGATGCGTCGCTTTCTTCCCGATAAATTGTTATCGGTTTTCGCATCCTTGTGCGTCCTTTTAATGGTTCTTGTCATTTCCGGACTTGGCTGGCTTTCGGTGACGGCGCTTTTCGTTACCTATTTCTTTATGTCTATCATGTTCCCGACTATCTTTGTCCTGGGCCTTAAAGAATTGGGCCCTTTAACAAAAAAAGGTTCTTCTTTCCTGGTTATGGCGATCGTCGGGGGAGCTTTAAGTCCCATCTTCATGGGTTACATTGCCGACCAAACTGCCATTCAGTGGGGTTTTATTGTGCCCCTTGCCTGTTTTGTCTATGTGTTCTTTTTTGCGAAAATAGCCGGGTACGGAAGGAAAACCTTGCCTCTGCGATCGAAAGCCGGAATTACAAGCTAAAAACAGGCTCCATCAACTTCCATTTTTCCGACGATGTAGATCCCGGGACAGAAACCTGAAAACGTGATGTAAACGATTCCCACTCCATTTGACGCGGCAGTGACGCAAGCAGTGCCATATCCCGCTCAAAATCAAAATCCGGACCTCCTTCCAGTAACATGAACAAATGGTTGCCCATCCGGTAAATCTCCATTGTTTCAATCCCGACAGCCCTGATGCCTTCAGGAATTTCAGGCCAGATATTCTCGGGTTTGTGCCAATAAAGATATTCTTTTATCAGATCAGGGTCATCTTTTAAATCAAGGGTAAGACAGAAACGTTTTTTTCTCATAAAAGATTTTTTCGAAATTTACTAAAATATGATTCCGATTTTATAAAATCACCAGTCGGAAATGTAATTTTTATCTTTGTATGCTACATCTTATTGACAATAATTTGCCTTTTACAATGCAGTTATCCCGAGATGAACAGTATTTCTTTATTTTCGAACCTGTTCCGATTCGGTATATCTTTGAAAAAAATCCGCTATGGAAATACTACTTTCAGTGCCGCCTCACTATGCCGATTACATCCGAAAACATAAGTTTAGCTTTCCTGAAATAACCGCCGTTTATTCAGATCCTCTCGGACAAAAATCGGGTTCCGGGGGCGGAACGGTCAATATATTATGGCAACACGGAATGGATCCTGCCGGGAGAAGGATCATTGTTCATGCCGACGGTCAAAGTCGCAGGTTGCCTTCTTACGCGCCGGTTGGCAAGAGTTTTATTCCCTTTCCCGTGTTTAAATGGGGGAGGGGTCAGCATATCGATCAAACCCTTCTTAATGTTCAGCTCCCGTTGCTTAAGAAAATTCTGGAATCGGCCCCCGAAGGACTTAACACGCTTATTGCAAGCGGAGACGCGCTTGTCTGGGCAGAAACCTTTTCAGCAAATATTCCCGAGGCAGATGTCGTTTGCGTTGGAATCTGGGCTCAACCCGAAGTGGCCGGCCGGCATGGGGTTTTTATCTGTCCCAGGCATGACCCGACACAGCTCGACCATATGCTTCAGAAACCCGACCTCCGGACACTCCAAGAACTTGCCGGGGACTATCTGTACCTGCTCGATGCAGGCATTTGGCTTCTTTCAGACCGTGCACTGGAACTGCTTTTTGAAAAAGCCGGATGGAATGCAGGGAAGCACGCATTCAGAAAAAAAGTACCGGAGTATTATGATTTGTATACAGATTTTGGAAAAATACTCGGAACCGGCTCAGGAAAAGAACACGGCCGCCGTTCGCCAATTCTTACTTGCCGGATACTTCCATTGGATAAGGGTGAATTTTATCATTTCGGATCAAATGCCGATCTCCTCAGGTCAACAGCGGCAATGCAAAACAGGGTGATTGATCAGCGTGAAATTTGGCATAAAAAAATTAAACCCGCCCCCGAGATCTTTGTCCAGAATTCAATCACCGGTGTTTCTTTCCTCGAAACCAACACCTCCATTTGGATTGAAAATTCTCATATTCCCTCGGGCTGGTCGTTGCATGATCACCATATCCTGACAGGGGTACCTGAAAATTCCTGGGAAATTGAGTTGCCGCCAGGACTATGCATTGACTTTGTCCCGGTTGAGTCGAACAACTGGGTTCTCCGCATTTATCAATTTGAGGATTCTTTCAAAAGTCACGAAGGGATTGATTTTGATCCCTATACCTTACCCCGGTACCCGGTTTATGCTGCAAAAGATCTTTCTTCCGATCTGTTGAATTATTGGATCAGGCGAAGTCTTGCTGATCCACTACAGCAATTGAAAACGAAAAAAACCGGTAACGAAAATCCTGCCACCACAAGCTGTTCCCGCAATGAAAAGGTATTCAATCAGGATTTACTGATAAATAACGTGGCCTTGCCTGTTCCTAAACGATATCTGTCGGCGCGGGAACTGATATCGGGTGTGAATCTGTCACGACTCCTCCGGCAGCGAAGTGCCAATGTAAAACATTCCCTGCAGGCCGTGGCGCGAAATCACCGGCACAGCATTTTTTATCAGCTTGACCTGAAAAAACTTGCCGAAATGTTTCACCTTACGGGCCTTGATCTCCCGGAAGTTCCGGAGGTTACCACTGACCTCATGACCCGGATACATGATCTGATGTTCCGTTCCGCTTATACCAGGAAAAAGTCGGAGGCCGATTCCCTTAGGTTTGAAGATGATGCGTTCAGATTAATGCGGGATGGGATGTTGACTGATATTGCAAAAGTCAAGGAAAATCCGGTCATTTCACTGAAATGGGATCAGATTCTATGGGTCAGGAGTCCACTGAGACTTGATCTGGCCGGTGGATGGACCGATACACCTCCCTACTGCATACTTTACGGAGGCGCCGTGGTAAACATGGCTGTCGAGCTTAACGGCCAGCCTCCCATCCAGGTTTATATCCGCCGGACAAAGAATCCTGAAATAATTATTCATTCCATCGATCTCGGTGTAAGTGAGGTGATCCGCGAATACCGGGACCTGCAGAACATGGCAGTGGTCGGGTCCGCGTTTTCCGTACCCAAAGCAGCATTGATGCTGGCCGGGTTTTATCCTGACTATTCGGGACATCAATACAGAACACTTCGTAAACAGTTACAGAGTGTCGGTGGCGGACTTGACATTTCGCTGATGGTTGCAGTACCGAAAGGGTCGGGTCTGGGAACCAGCTCAATTCTTGCGTCAACCCTTTTAAAGGGACTTTCTGATTGTTGTTCCCTGGATTGGGATTTAGGAGAGGTGTCGTCCAGAACGCTCCTGCTTGAACAATTACTCACCACCGGCGGGGGATGGCAGGATCAGATCGGAGGTATTTATGAGGGGGTTAAACTCATTGAAAGTACTCCTGGGCTCCGGCAACGACCTTCCCTCTGCTGGGCCCCTGACCACTTATTCACTGAAATTTGTTTCCATGATCAGATATTGATCTATTATACCGGAATCACGAGGATCGCCAAACATATTTTAAAAGATATCGTCCGGGGTATGTTCCTCAACTCATCCCGTCACCTTGAAATTCTGAACGAGATGAAACATCATGCCCGCATCACCTACAATTCTTTGCAACGCCATGACTGGCAGGGACTGAATTCAGCCATTGCCCGCTCCTGGAAACTTAACCAGATGCTCGATTCAGGGACCAATCCGCCGGCCATCAACAATATCATTGACCGGATTAAAGATTATACCGCTGCCTGTAAATTATTGGGTGCCGGAGGCGGTGGTTATCTGATGATCTTTGCAAAAGATCTCAATGCGGCGGGAATCATCAAATCAAAGCTTATTCAGGATCCACCCAACCCACAGGCAAGGTTTGTTGACTGGAATCTTTCATATACAGGTCTCGAGATTACCAAAAGTTGATCTTTCATTAAAAACCTGAGAAAATCAACTTTACCCCCGGTATGAAAAAATGTTCTTACAGAAAGTGCTGCTACTTTGAAATTATGAAGGAACCCTTACCGATCTGGTCCTTCTGCCTGATCACATATTGGTAAATGCCCCCGGGCAGGGATGTCAGTAATACAGAAATGATCCGGGTCCCTTTTTCATGGCCTGATACACGATCATAAACCAATTTTCCGGCGGCATCAAGGATCGATACCCTGATTCCGGCGTTACCGGCATCCGCCAATTCAAAATAAATTATATCACGGGCTGGATCAGGGAAAACCCTTCTGACAAATTCTGAGGAGTTATCAGGGTTCCCGGGAATCCCGGTAGGTGAATATTCGGGTTTAAACACCGCCATGCCATTTCCTCCGGGCCGGACCCCGTTCCAGATGTGGAAGGCTTTTTGTTTGACGGGATTCATTAAAACCCTTGGACAGGGAGCCGTCAGATTGCTCTGGTCATTATAGCCCGTTTTAATGATTTCCCAGGATGATGGATCGGTGAGCTCCTGAGACTTATTAACATAATTCAGTTGTTGTGACGTGGAATCAAAGTAAGTTGCCAGAAATTTATTGCTTTGGGGATCAAAAGAAATATCGGGTTGCAGGTTATATTTGGTATTACCGGTAACATCAAGCCTTGTCCAAAAACCACCCCCCAACGGTGATTTGTTCGATGTCCCTGCAATATTGTAGTTGCCCGCATTCACAAATCGTTCGAACAGGATTGCAACGGAAAGGCCTTTGATACCATTCGAAATGTTATTGTGCTGGCAGGCGATGGAGGGATTTTTACATAGATTCGACAATCCCGCCGCATCATCCATGCTGACCATGAATGTAAAGTCGCTGTTAAAAGAAGCTTGATTGTGGGTTTCCCAGATTTTCCCCAGTAAACCGGTAGTCGGTTCTTCGATTGCTACAAAATAGATCCCATTAGGGGAATCAAGTGACCGGCCAGGTGCCAGGGCAACCTGTCCGTACTTCCCCCATGAAATCCCCAGTACCTTGCGGGTTGAAAAAGTCGTACCTCCGTCACCTGAAACCATAAAAATGGCGGTATCTGCGGGTGATGAGTCGGTCGTGAAAACAACCCCGATACTATATGGTGATGCACCCGAGGAAGGGAATGGAAAATCAGAGGCGATCGCGACATCGTGATAGGCTGCGTCGTTCATCGAATGCAGTTGCGACTCCCCAAGCTGGATCATGGATGCATCGAAAGTATAAACCATGATTGAAACAGAAGCCCTGCCGGGAATAATGACGGAACTTGCGGCAATAAATAACCTGATATCGCTTTCATCATTACCGCAAACACTCAAACCCAGGGATTCACAAATTGTCCCGGGATGGGTTACAGAAGATACGGACCAGGTCAATCCGTGATCTATCGATTTCGCTATCTGAAAACCGCCGGTTTCCAATGAATAGCAGGCAAACAGCCAACCGTTCGGAGCAACACCGATTTGTGCATTCCGCTGATCCTGAGTTGCATCATCATGAACGATAATGTCGGTCCCGTACTTTGGACTGTCGCCTTCAACCAGAGGCTGAATGTTTTGAGCCCTGTTAATTACCTGTCCGGATGTATATACCCAAGTCAGCAACATCAGCGTGACCAAGGAGCGTGTTTTTGTTTTCATAAATTATTAATTTACAATATAAATATAATATTGCTGATGATTTTCCGGTTAAAGCCTGCCGTCAACAGAATTCCGCGGCAGCAGGGCCTTGATATCATAGACAATTAGTTTTTCAGGTTTGACCGACAGGTCAACCGTTTTAAATTCATCGTGAGCGACCGCAAGTACCAAAGCCTGATACGTATCTGTTACCTGAATGGGCAGGGACAGGTCGATCAGGTTCAATCCGTATTCATGGCGAACCTCGTCCGCATCTGCCCAGGGATCATAAACATCAACCGAACAGCCGAAACTGCGCAATTCCCTGATAAGATCAATCACCTTTGAATTTCTGATATCGGGACAATTCTCCTTAAAAGTGATACCCAAAACCAGTACCCTACTTCCTTTGACAAGAATCTCTTTTCCGATCATCATTTTTACGATACGACGGGCAATCCAGGCTCCCATACCATCATTCATCCGCCTTCCTGCAAGAATAATTTCGGGATGGTAGCCGGCCTCCTCAGCTTTTTCTGCGATATAATATGGATCAATGCCAATGCAATGGCCTCCGACAAGTCCGGGCTTGAATTTGAGAAAGTTCCATTTGGTTCCTGCCGCTTCAAGTACATCGGTCGTATCGATCTCAAAATAGCTGCATATTTTAGCTAATTCATTCATAAAGGCGATATTGATATCGCGCTGTGAATTCTCAATTACTTTTGCAGCTTCTGCAACTTTAATGGAAGGAGCTTTATGGGTTCCGTTTTTCAGAATGGTGTTATACAACCGGTCGATCAGATCAGCTGCAGCGGGCGTAGAGCCGCTGGTGATCTTTTTAATCGTCAGAACCGTATTGATCTTGTCACCGGGATTGATCCTTTCCGGTGAATATCCGGCAAAAAAATCTGACTGAAATTTCATCCCTGATACCCGTTCAATAACCGGTATACAATCGTCCTCGGTACAACCGGGATATACGGTCGATTCGTAAATCACGATTCCGTCTTTTGAAATCACACGGCCAACTGTTTCGCTGGCTTTTATCAACGGTGTCAGGTCCGGTCGGTTATTTTTATCCACGGGAGTGGGAACTGTAACAATAAAAACATTGCAAATCTTCAGTTCTTCAATGTTTTTGGTAAGATACAGTCCGGTCGCTGTTTCAGATTCCGGTGCCCTGACAATCACCGATTGCAGGTTTGAATCCTCCACCTCAAGCGTACTGTCATGACCCGCAAACAATTCACTGATCCGTTCTTCTTTGATGTCAAATCCGATGACCGGGAATTTCTTTGCAAATTCAACCGCCAAAGGTAATCCAACATATCCCAGCCCGATCACTGCGATGTGGAGTTCATTTATTTTGGGAAGTTCATGCGCCATTCAAAATGTTTTGATTTGTTGTTAATTATCTGATCCGCTCAATAAGTAAAGGTGAAATAGACAAAGTAAGTACCTGATTCAGGTGATCGATCCGGATGATCACCTTTTTCTTATTGGAAATGGAAATCAATTCTCCTTCCAAACCGATCAATTGACCGGCTGTGATCCGCACCCGTACACCCGTTTCAAAGGTATCGGGTATACAAGTAACAGGAACATCAGAACCCGTGACTGCTTTCAGGGTATCGATTTGCCGTTCAGGGATCACGGCGGGTTTTCCTGAAAACCAGACATATCTTACTGCCCCCGGTGTGTTGAGTACTTCATAATAATCCCTGGAGGTTATCCTGACGAAACAATAAGAACGAATGATGGGTTCATCGATCAGTTTCTTGCGATCACTCCAGTGGTGAAGCGCTTTCCGAAGAGGAACATAGGCTTCAATTCCCTTTTCGTTTAACATCAGCATGAGCTTTTTTTCCCATCGGGAACGCGTGTAAACGGCGTACCAGGCTAAAGTGGCCGGAAGATTTCGTGCGACTCTTTTTGTCTGATTTTGGCCTTCACGTACCGATGCTACTCCGGGTTCAGGACTCATTGCTTGATTCTGATTTTCGACGCTATGTTACTGTTTCCGGGTCATAATTTTCCGGAATTGACAGTTAATGATACGTCGATCTGTACGACAGCAAAGATATTGAAATCATCGGAATGATTTTTCTGATACCAAATGAAAAATGGAAGTCCGGAACAACCTTCATCCAAACAGGAAATGCCCTATTTGCTAATTAGATCATAAAACCATATATTTGCACCCTTTGTCAAAAAACCGGACTTATGAGTTTGAGAGCCAAAACAACGGAATTGAAACGAAGAATGCAGGAAGCCTTTCAGGGGGGCGGTGAGCAGGCCCTTGAAAAGCAAAAGGCCTCCGGAAAAATGACTGCCCGTGAACGGATTCTTGCCCTTCTCGATCCAAATTCATTCCATGAATATGATCTTTTTGTGAAGCATGCCGGCCAGGATTTTGACATGGATAAAAAATATCTTCCGGGCGATGGGGTTATCACGGGAACAGGTTCCATAAATGCATGGCCTGTCTGCATTTTTGCCCAGGATTTCACGGTAGCAGGTGGCTCTTTAGGATTTATGCATGCCAAAAAGATCACCAAAATCATGGATCATGCAATGAAGATGAAAGTTCCCCTGATCGGGATCAACGATTCAGGAGGAGCCCGGATCCAGGAGGGGGTGAATTCATTGGCCGGATATGGTGAAATTTTCTATCGGAATACCCAGGCTTCCGGTGTCATTCCTCAGATATCGGTTATTCTTGGCCCATGTGCAGGTGGCGCGGTTTACAGTCCGGCACTGACCGACTTTGTGTTCGTGGTCGACAAGATTTCCAAGATGTTCATCACGGGGCCCGAGGTTATCAAAACGGTATTGGGAGAGGAAATTTCGATGGAGGACCTGGGAGGTGCCCGCGTCCATGCTGAGATTACAGGAAATGCACATTTTTATGCCGAGAGCGAGATGGAATGTTTTGAACAGATCAAGCGTCTGGTAAGCTATATTCCATGGAATAATGAAAAGAAGGCTGAAGTTTTCCCTAAAAAAGCCCCCAAATCAAGGCAGTATAAGCTTGATCATATTTTCCCGACCAACCCGATGAAACCTTATGACGTCAGGGATGTTATCAGAGCCATTTCGGATGACAGCGATTTCTTTGAAGTTCAGGAATTGTGGGCCGGAAACATCGTGATCGGATTTGGCCGGCTTGACGGACAGACGATCGGATTTGTCGCCAATCAGCCGATGGTTCTGGCCGGGGTGCTTGATTGCGATTCAAGTGATAAAGCCGCACGTTTTATCAGGTTTTGCGATGCCTTTAATATTCCCCTTGTCACCCTGGTCGATCTGCCCGGATACCTCCCGGGAGCTGATCAGGAGCATGCAGGCGTTATCCGGCATGGTGCGAAAGTACTCTATGCATACAGTGAGGCAACCGTGCCAAAATTGACTGTAATTCTGCGAAAAGCCTATGGCGGTGGATATATCGCCATGTGTTCAAATCATTTAAGAGCCGATTTTGTCTTCGCCTGGCCGACTGCTGAAATTGCAGTAATGGGTCCCGAAGGTGCAGCCAACATCATCTTCCGTAATGAAATCAAGGCCAGCGACAATCCGGAAGAAACCCGAAAAAGATTGATCGAAGAGTACCGGCAGAAATTTGCAAATCCTTATGTGGCTGCCGCTTATGGGTATGTTGACGCTGTGATTGAACCAAACGAAACACGTAATTACTTAACACATTCACTCGTACTTGCCCAGAGCAAAAGAGAAGTATCACCGAGTAAGAAACACGGAATTCCTCCTTTCTGACATGTTTTCCTGAAAACGGATTTTTTTCCCCGGGCGATCTGTAAGGTTTATTAACCTCATAAAATTAACACATGGACGAGACAATTGAATATGTCGACTTCAAATTCGAAGAGATCGTTTATAAAACGACTCTAACGAAAAAGTTTGCGAATCGGAAACCCCACCATAACCCCGACTCAAGAAAAGTTTTTGCCTTTATTCCCGGAACAATTCTAAAAGTTCTCGTCAAAGAAGGCGCTAAAGTTAAAAAAGGGGATCCCTTGGTGATACTTCAGGCAATGAAAATGGATAATTCGTTGCTGGCCACACGACCTGGTGTGATAAAAAAGATCTATGTCAAACAAGGAGATACGGTCCAAAAAAATTGCCTGCTTCTCGAATTGAAATAATTTTTTTCTCATAGCAACCCTTTTTGAGCCTGTGCAGTCTTTGATCAAAAGAAGTTGTTATGAAGAGAAAAAAAGTCGATCTTCTGAAAATCCAGAACGTATTATTATCTTCCTGCCCGTTCATCAGTTTTGCTTTTATCCAGGGACCTGATAGTTCAGGATTCATAATGCCTCCCGGAAATATTGACCTTGCCGTATACCTTGATGGCACCATTGGAACTTACCAGGCCCTTGAAAGAATCTTACCTGTAATGACCCATTCAGTTCCGCAAGTCTTTTGCGAATTGACCATTCTGAACCGTGTCGACCCGATCACCCGTTACAATGTACTACAAAAATCCCCGTTGTTTATCCGTGAAAAAATGGAGAACCAATTTTCACAGTTTGTCAGAAAAACCAACCTCGACTACCGGATTTTAAGAGCGCAGTATCGCCGAAGAGGGCTGTTGAGTGATACCAACCAGGCAATGCCTGATCCATCATTCATTTTATCAAGAGAAAATTTCCCACCGAATGTAAAACCCAAAATCTGATCTGCCGGACCAGGCAATTATAAACAATCTTACCGAATCGGACCGGATGTGCAAACAACAAACTGCTCTACCCCCCGGTAAAATGAATTTAAAAAATGCCCGACATTTTTATAGCGATGCAGCAAAACCGAAAATACATTACATTTTCAGTAAGATGCAGTAAAATTGAAGTATTCGGTTTGCTATATTTGCATGTTTATATTGCATTTGATTGTCTGATTCGTGAAGATTACAAAAACAGAGTTTATCTGCAGCAGTCCGTCGTTGAAATTTTGCCCGCGCGGAAACTATCCCGAATTTGCCTTTATCGGCAGATCAAATGTGGGAAAGTCATCACTGATCAATATGTTGACCGGTTTTAAAGGATTGGCCAAAATATCGTCAACTCCGGGGAAAACACGGCTTATTAATCATTTTAAAGTGGAATCGGAATGCGGTCCTGCAGGAATCGACTTTTCCGATCTCAGCAGCACAACCAGCGGTTTGGATGAGTTTCCATTCAAAATAGCCTGGTATCTGGTGGATTTACCCGGATATGGTTTCGCTAAAATCGCCCGGACAGAGCGTGAAAAATTCGAAGGAATGATCCGGAATTTTCTGGAAAAAAGAGAGAACCTTGCGCTGACCTTCCTCCTGATAGATTCCCGGCTGGACCCTCAAAAAATAGACCTTGAATTTATACGCTGGCTCATACAACAAAATATCGCGTTTGTTATCCTCTTTACCAAGACCGATAAACTGTCGAAAAGCCAGGTTAAAAGCAGACTTGAAACATATCGTAATACCTTGGCCATGACCTGGAAATCAGTACCTGAAATCATTCCTGTTTCCTCTGTGACAAAGACCGGGAAAGCCGAGGTTTTACAGACGGTGAAGGAGGTCCTGCTCGAAATTTCTTAGGTACAGATCAATTACTTACCCGAGCTCATAAACTTTTTCCTTGATCAGGGAGGCCCACTGGGAATCCGTTTTTGTCCGGTCAAAAGTTGTCCAGGAAATCGGATCCCCCACCATGATGGTAATTGTCTTTCCAAGTTGTTTTACCATCTCATCCACCAGATAAAGCATTTCGATATTGGCGCCGATACCCATTGATTTTCTCCAATTGGCAAGATTATAAAACCATTCGGAATTCCTTCCTTCAATAAAAACCGGAATAATGCTTCTTTGGTATTTTTTTGCTTTTTTGATAAAGGTACTTTTCCATTCCAGGTCACGGATCACGCAATGATCTTTGACCAAAGTCGATGCCGGGATGAAAAAAGTCGGGTCGCCCGAAATACCATTTCTGCAAGAACCGGGCACAGTTACCGGCATGCCTTCTCCCGGAGAGATGGTCCATTTACCTGGATTTTCACGAATCAGTCTCTTTAGTTTGTGTTTGCGTGAAACCAATCCTGCAGGGAAATAGAGCACCATCTTACCGGAAGCAAAAGTTTCATCAATGAGCTTTGCATTTTCAGTATTCCTGCCATGTTTATTGATGGGGATGAAAAGCGGCCTCAAGCCGGGTACATTCATGAGAAGGTCGTTGACCGGAAAAACAAGATCCTGTCTGAACTTTCCAAGCTGAAACATCAATGCCATACCATCAAGGCCTCCGAGAGGGTGATTGGCAGCCACGAAAAAAC
>SACF01000111.1 GCA_009928665.1 Alphaproteobacteria bacterium | reverse complement strand
GATGATGTATTCGTGGCGTATGATGAATCATTAAACCGCTTGAGCGCCGCCTATTACCGCATTACCGGCGAAGAAAAGCAATTTATGATGGCCATGGTAAGCGATGCTGGCTCCTTACCCGGACTAAAACGAAACCTGAGGATCATTACCATTACCGGAACCGGGACACTAACAAACGGATATCCCTGGGGCAATGACACTACTTACCTGTACAATAGCGATGCGGAAACTGATTGCAGCGGCGAGATAGATTTGTTTGGTGCACCGGTTTATTATGAGGCGCAACTTAATGTCGATTACAAATCCGATCCCATGACGGGTTGTCATTACTATTTTTATGGAGGGATTGATTCGGTAGTTTTTAATTATGCTGATTATCCATCATATCTTATTACACCGCCAAATTATCTCGATTATAAAATTTTTGCCGCTAATGAGGCAGTGGCTCCTTTCACTGAGGAAACCGGTTGTTTTGAGTATGACCAACATGGTTTGGGGTTAAATGAAATGAATGAATACTATACTTATCTGGTTCAACTTATCGATGACTGGATCGACTCTCCATTGAACGTAAATAATTACAAATTTTCTACATCAAATATTGTAAGTATAGATGAATTCAACCCTCAAAATGGTAAACTTAAAATTTTTCATAAACCCACCATTTATTTTCGCAACCGTATGATTGGATGTTCTGTTATACAAGAGCCCCCACACAATCAATAAAAAAAAGGATTTATGAAGCACTTAATCTATTTTTGCTTATTAATGTTATCCACATCAATAATGGCTCAACAAACTTTTGAATTTTCGTTGATCACCGATGGTGTGAAGTTTACGAGCAATGCTATTGCTGAAACTGATGGAAGTATCCTTGCCATTATTTCTGAACAAGATTCAATTGCCTATCACCCAAGCAAACCAACCGGGGCCTATGTCTTGAAGTTTTCTTCTGATGGGGATACCCTTACGAGGCATTACACTTTTAGTGATACACTGATCAACTTTAACAATATCTTCAAATATAAAAATGAAGGGTATTTATTATCGGGCAATGCTAATAAGCATAACCAGGATACGAATATTTCATTTATCATGCGTATCGATAATCTTCTTAATCCATTATGGGTAAAGTGGTATAGCTATGAAAGCAAGTCAGGTTTTTCAATCAAAAGGCTATTCGATTTTGATGATGAACAAATGGTTCTGGTAGGTGAATTATCAGGAAGCCCTCTCCAAGGCAGTCACCCGTTTTTTTTGCGCTTGGATGAGCAGGGAAACCTTATTGACAGTTCAATGTATCATGGGAGCAATGTCGGTAGGCGTGATATTCTGTTGTCACCAGATTCAAACTACTTTTGGTATATTTCAGGGTCGGGTTTAGACCCGTTGGGATGGTCCGGGAGGAACGTGTTTGATATGGACTTTAACTATGTGGGTGGAGAAATAATTGCAGCAGGAGGCGATCTACATGATCCTACAGCATTGTGGCATCAGGACAATAAATTTCTGGTTGGTTTTAATACTCGACGCCCGGGAGTACCTTATCAGGATGACGAGTTAAAAATCATTCAGCTTGATACCAGCCTGAATGTAACCGGAAGCAATTATTTTGGAACGCCCGACACATTAGACAGGGGTTGTTATTCTGGATCGACAATAGATTTCCGCCATCCTGACAGCATATATTTTGCCGGGTTTAAAAATAACAATATTTGGCCGCCTCACCCTACAACAGTTAGCTGGATCATGGTAGGGCAAACGGATTCGTTGTTGCAAGCCAGGTTTGTGCACTACATCGGTGGTGATACCTACTACCAGCCCTACTACATTGTTGCTACATCCGATGGGGGATGCTTTGTATGTGCCGGAAAATGGTCACCCGAAAAGTATGTTTACGACCTGGTTTTCCTCAAACTCAACAACGAAGGATTGATTGTGGGTGACCATCCACCGGGCATAGCGGTAAAAAGAGCATTGGTCTATCCCAATCCGGCCACCGACATGCTTAAGGTGGAAACTGCCCTGCGCAATGCCTCGCTGAATATTTACGACATCAATGGGATGCTCAAAAACAGTTGCGATTTGAATGGCAAAAGCACCACCATCGATCTGAAACGTTTCGCGCCTGGAACGTACATCTATACCATCACCAATAATGACGGACAAGTTGAAAACGGGAAATTCATCAAACAATAAAAACTATGAAAACAATTACCAAACTTATCATTTTACCTATATTATTTTTTACCATAGGATTACAAGCGCAGGAAAATTGTTTCGAATGCAGTGACAACATATCAAAAGGCCATAAGTCAAGTGCGTTTGGATACGGAAATGTTGTTGAAGGTTGGTATTCCAGTGCTTTTGGCAACGCAAATTTTGTATCAGGGGAAAGTTCGGCAGCTTTAGGGATCGAAAGCCGGGCAACAGGTAAATGTTCGTTTGCCCTGGGATGGTTATCTGAAAGTACAAGAAACTTCAGTACCGTTATTGGAAGCAAATCCAAGGTAAACGGATTACATTCATTTGTCATTGGGTATAAATCGGAAATAAGTTGGGGCAGTAACGGATACATTTTTGGAAGCAATTGCACTTTACCAATGGGAAATGGCTTCCTGATTGGGAATAAGCTTTTGGCCCTTACTGACAACGCATTTATAATTGGTGATGGTGGAATGGACACTACCCTGACCAACGATGTTGAACATTCGCTGGTTGTCGGTTTCAATAGTAATCTTCCTACGTTGCATGTGGGGCCTTCTGTTGGTCCTGGCACCACCGGTCGTATCGGCATTGGCAACATCACCGCTCCCACAGCCAAACTTCATATCAAAGCTGAT
>SACF01000110.1 GCA_009928665.1 Alphaproteobacteria bacterium | reverse complement strand
ATACCGTATTCCGTGCGAATGTCGGTAAGGTAAAGCTTGCCGATGGATGGTGGTTCGACACAGGATTACCGCAAGGATTCAGTGATTTATTCGCCGTAATGAGTGGACGTATATATTTTATCGAAGTAAAGATAAAACCGAATGAACCGTCAACGGAACAACTAAATTTTATTGAACGCATGATGCAGCAGGGATGCCGGGCAGGGGTTGCGTATAGCGTTGATGAAGCAGTTACGTTATGCAATACCATCTAACCCTTTATATACACGCGCGAAGCATAGGTTTTCGAAGGTTTCAGACATATAAACAAAAAAATATTCGAGAGAGCTTGTAAGGTGATCCCTCGAATATATAGTATTTTCCGTTCCTTGAATTATAAACCATTATACACGGAGGAACGCAAAATGTCAAATGAAGAACTTGCTGCAGCCATTCAGAACGGGCATACCGAGTTATTATCAGAACTGTGGGATAATACATATAAGCTTTTAAGAATGCTTATAACACGCCAATACAAGTCCTATGCACAACGGCTTAAACCTGCCGGATCTGAACTTGATGACTTTCTTCAGGAAGGTTATTTCGCTCTGAAAGATGCTGTTAAAGCATATAAACCCGACAATGGAGTTATGTTTAATGAATGCGCCGTTCCAAACCATGCAGTCGGAGCGGAAAGTGGGTGCACGGCCGACGGCTGAATTTGGCATCGCCGTCGGAAGGTTGTGCGGATAGTCTTAATGTGGTAACATCGTTGTACACGTGAAAGCGTGAATACAATGAAGGAGGTCATATCAATGACCGATTACCGCGAAATATTGCGTCTCAGTTCAAAAGGATTGAGTCGCACGAGCATCGGAGAAGCACTCGGGTGCTCGAGAAACACTGTTTCGGATGTACTGAAACGTGCAGACGAGCAGAAAATATCCTGGCCGTTTCCGGAGAACATGAGCGACAGTACTTTGGAAGCCACACTTTTCCCCGTAAAAGCACAGCGAAATGCCCGCAGGAAACCGGATTACGAGAAGATCCACAAAGAACTCGGCAAACCCGGAGTAACTTTCACCCTTTTGTGGGATGAATACTGCGATGAATGCAGGCAGAACGGTGAAATACCGTATGCTTTCACGCAATTTCGGTATCACTACTATGAATACGCTCAAGCAGAGAAAGCAACCATGCATCTGAATCACAAACCCGGAGAAGAAATCGAAACCGACTGGGCGGGACAGACCATGACCGTAACCGACACGGATACCGGTGAAGCGTTAACGGCATATGTGTTTGTGGGTACTCTTCCTTGCAGCGGATACAGCTATGTGGAAGCATTTCTGTCTCAGGATGAGGAGAGCTGGATAACGGCTCACATCCATATGTTCCGGTATTTCGGAGGATGTTCCCGTATTCTTGTGCCGGACAACCTGAAAACAGGAGTAGATAGCCGAGACCGGTACGATGTACGTATCAACAGGTCGTATAACGAATGCGCGGAATACTACGGGAGCGTTGTCATACCTGGCCGTGTCCGTCATCCGAAGGATAAGCCGTCGGTTGAAGGCACTGTCGGTAATATATCCACATGGATTATCGCGTCGCTGAGAAACAAAACTTTTTTCAGCCTCGGTGAATTGAATGATGCGGTATTTGAAAAGCTTCGCGTATTCAATGAAAAACCGTTCAAGAAGAAGCCCGGAAGCCGGTATACCGCGTATATCAACGAAGAAAAAGACTACATGCTTCCTCTGCCTGCGTCTCCGTATGAATTTGCTCAATGGAAGAAGCTGACCGTCGGGTTCAATTATCATATATCTGTCGACAGGAACTTTTACAGTGTTCCTTACGACTACATCAGGCACGAAATGGACGTCAGAGTTACCGGCAGCGTAGTTGAGATATTCTACAACATTCAGCGCGTATGCTCTCATAAACGCCTTTACGGAAAACCCGGACAGTACAGTACCGTACAGGAGCATATGCCGGAAAAACATCAGCAATATCTGGAATGGAACGGTGAGCGCTTTGTTTCATGGGCAAAGTCAATCGGTGAGAATACTTTTATCGCGGTAAAAGCGATCCTTTCCGCGCACAAGGTTGAACAGCAGGGATACCGCGCCTGTATGGGCGTTCTTAAACTTGCTGAACGGTATGGCAAAGAAAGACTTGAATCCGCTTGCGGTAAAGCACTTTCGTATACGCCGAGTCCCACCTACAAATCAATCGACAGCATCCTTAAATCCGGTGCGGATATTAAGCCGGAAGAACCTCATACCGCAGACAATTCGCACGCTTTCCTTCGCGGTGCCGAGTATTACGGGAGGAAAAAGTGATGCTGAACAGTCAGACAATCGAAAAGCTAAAGGATATGAAGCTGAACGCCATGGCAAAAGCATTGGCGGAACAGTTAAAGAATCCCGAGATAGGCAGCATTTCATTCGATGACAGGTTCGGAATGCTGGTAGATGAGCAGTGGTCATCACGCAGAACCAACAGAATCGTAAACCTGATCCAAAAAGCAAAATTCAAGTTTCCCGACGCGTGTATTGAGAATATCGATTATGCTCCGGACAGAAAGCTGGACCGTGAACTGATTGCGAGCATTGCCGACGGCAGGTATATCCGTGAAAAGAACAATGTCATTATCATGGGCGCCGCCGGTACCGGTAAATCGTTTATGGGATGTGCCTTCGGTATTATGGCCTGCAGACAGTTGAAAAGAGTAAGATACATACGCTTACCGGAATTGCTCGAAGATATGAACATCGCAAGGTGTACAGGCAATGACGGTTTCCGCAGATTAGTTGTTGAATACAAGAAGTACGATGTTCTCATCCTTGACGAATGGCTGCACAGACCGCTTAA
>SACF01000109.1 GCA_009928665.1 Alphaproteobacteria bacterium | reverse complement strand
CCTTCCTTTGAAGCTTTGACCGGCGTTCCAATGGAAGAATTCCTTAATAAAAACGTTCGGGATTTAGTGGCGGACGGACATTTTAGTAGTTCGGTGGCCGCTCAGGTCTTAGATACTAAAGAGCCGGCTACCATCATCCAAGAATACCGCAACGGGAATAAAGCCCTGGTCACCGGAACCCCCATCTTCGATGAGTCCGGTAATGTGGTAAAGGTAATCAGCAATATTCGGGATATTACGGAACTGGTAAACCTGTACGAGGAAGTCTCCGCTAATCGGGTGTTGATTCAGAACTACTCCAAGGAACTAAAAAACATCCATCAATCCGTTATCGAAGGAATCGTAGCGGCCAGTCCCGCCATGGTGAGAACCTTAGAAATGGCCAGAAGAGTGGCAAAAATAGATAGTCTGGTTCTTCTATTGGGAGAGTCGGGAGTGGGCAAGGGTGTTTTGGCCAAGTTTATTTACCGTGCCAGCGAACGGAGGAACAAACCTTTCGTTACCATTAATTGTGGGGCCATTCCGGAAATGTTGCTGGAATCCGAACTGTTTGGTTATGCCCATGGTGCTTTTACCGGAGCCGATAAGTTGGGAAAGATGGGTCTGGTGGAGGCCGCCGATGGGGGAGTTCTATTTCTGGATGAAATCGCAGAAATGCCCTTGTCTTTACAAGCCAAAATATTGGACTTTATTGAAACCCATGAATACTCCAAAGTGGGAGCTACCCAACGGAACACCGTAGATGTTCGTGTGATTGCGGCTACCAATCGAGATCTTCCCAGGATGGTGCAAGAGGGTCGATTCCGGGAAGATTTGTATTATCGACTAAATGTAGTGCCCCTAAATATTCCGCCTCTTCGAGACCGAAGAGAAGACATTCCTTTACTTATCTACCACTACACGGAAATCATCAATGAAAAAAATAAAACCAATCGATATTTTACCGCCCAAGCCATCGAATATTTAAAAGGGTATGATTGGCCGGGGAATGTGAGAGAGCTTCGCAATCTCATCGAGCGGCTCAGTGCCCTATCCGAGAATAATAAAATCGATGTGGCGGACCTGAAGGAAGAAATGGCGCCGGAAACAAAAGGCTCCGAATCTCTCAATACGGAAGATCGTCGTCCATTTGATGTACGAGTGGCTACCTACGAGGAGAAGATTATCCGTGAAGCCATGGAAGAAGCGGGCAGCATCCGAAAAGCCGCTAAATTACTGGGAATGGCACCGTCTTCCCTGCACCGAAAGTTGAACAAAGAAACCCCAGAGCCGTCCCAATAGGGGAACGAACGTTCCGAAAATGGGACAAAAACTGATTCGAGAATGGGACAATGAGGCTCCAAGAAACAGATAAAACGTTGAAAAGACGGGATTCCCTCCCGTCTTTTTTTCTTGGCACGTTAATTGCTTCATATTTAACTAACGCGTAATATGGCATGAAAATTCACACAAGCAGGATAGGAGAGAAGAATGGTTAAGAAGATTTGGGTGTTGAAAGCCGGTGAGCTGGATTTGGACCGGAGCATCCTATTCGTTGGAAGGGGTTGTGGTATCAAAGAACGAGTTCCCATCACCATGGTGCTATTGGAGACAGATCAAGGCTTCGTGTTGGTGGACACCGGAATGAATCCCAACGGACTAAGGGACCCGGAAGGAACCTGGGGCCCCAGAGCCAAAGACTTAATCCCTTTAATAACGGAAGAGGATGATGTAAGAAACCGATTGGAAAAATTAAATCTACACCCCTATGATATATCACACGTTATCAATACGCACATGCATTGGGATCATACCGGGGGAAATCAGTTTTTCACCAAATCCAAAATCTATGTGCAAAGGACAGAGTATCGATACGCCATGTATCCGGATCCCTTTTATGCCGCGTCCTATATGAAAAATCACTATGCCCACGACTTGGATTATGTGTTTATAGACGGGGATTCGGAAATTTTAGATGGTATATATCTGTTGTCCACACCGGGTCACACGGCGGGGCATCAATCTGTATTTGTCACCATGGAAAACGGGGCAAAGATTATTATTGCCGGAGATGCCGCCTATACTTGGGAAAGTGTGGAAAAAATTATACCGCCGGGGAATTGTTATGATATGGGTAGATCTGTTCTCAGTCTGCAAAAGCTGAAAACTTTACAGAAACTCACCGGTTCCGATTTGATGCCCTCTCATGAACCAAATCATGAGTTTTATCATAAAATACTACATTCATTCAATCAGTCATTGAACTTACAAGTAATCTAACGGAGGTGCAAAAATGGTAAAGATCGAAATCAAGGACAGTTGTACAGGTTGTGGAATCTGTGTCAAAAAATGCCCCACAGTGGTTTTTGACCTGAAAGACAAAAAAGCAGACCCTGCCAGAGTACGGGATTGTATGGCTTGCCGCTATTGTGAAGTGGTATGTCCACAAAAGAGTATCGAAGTCATCGAGTGTTATTAGGTATAGGCAGAGAACCGAAAAATTAGGAGGTTAGAGTAATGCAAACGATACATGATTCTATAATGATTGGAAATGTTGAAATCAAAAACAGACTGGCGGTTGCTCCTACTGTAAAAAACATTGCAGAGCAAAACGGCCGAGTTAACTCAAGAATTTTGGACAACTATAGTATAGAAGCGGATGGCCCCGGACTATACATTGTTTCTATGACCTATACCGAAGAAGAGGGCCATGTATTCAAAGGCCAAACAGGTATTCAAGATGCCAATGCAGTGTTTGGCATGAGTGAAGTGGCCAGCCGAATTCACAAGGCCGGTGGCAAAACTTTTCTACAAATTTCTCATGGTGGAAACCTGTGTAGCGAACCTATTACGGGGATGATGCCGGTAGGACCTTCGGATATTGCCCA
>SACF01000067.1 GCA_009928665.1 Alphaproteobacteria bacterium | reverse complement strand
TCCGAGAATAACTCTTCGAGTTATTTCCCGTCTCAACATTATCAACCAATTACAATTATCTTCTTTAACTTTTTTGTCCTAAGAATGGGGAGTACTACAACGCTCATCGACATGGTAACTGGTGAAGTAAGTCCGAGGCAATAGTTGTATAACGGAAGATAAGCTGTATAAAGGGAATTGGTGTGATGGCCACCACAGTACATTTTCACACCATCAAAGGTAACCGAAGGATAAGCCTGAACGCCGTACATCGTGTTGCGGGCTAAGGAATAGACGTTTTTAAAAGGATCGGTGTTGCCATAATTGCTGTGATCAGCTATTACTGCAACATTTTTACCTTGGGCCAGGAGATCATCCATACCTAAGGCAGCTCCGGGGCAATAGGTACATAGTGTGCTTGTGAAATCTTCAGCAAGCACCATCTGGCGCTGTCCATTCTGTGAAATAGAGGTTAACGTTGCCACCAGAAAAACGATAAGAAGTAATGATTTTTTCATAGGGTTTGAATTTGTTTGTGATTGGTTTTCATAATTCCATTGTGTAAAATTACTGAAAAAAACAATAACAAGAAAAAAATGTTAGGGTGATCTGTGAAAAAGATTGCTATTTCGCGACCAACATTTTTAACACGATAACTGATGAAGGGCGAAGGCATAGGCTCCGACGGATACCGCCCGGGAGGTGCCTAAACGTGAGATTCCCACTCCGATTTTCTTAGCCGGGTCAAAGTTCACCTGTTTACTGGAAAAGGGGACCGGTATGGTCACGGAGGGGGAGTCAAGGAACGATTTCATCCCTTCCCTGCTTTCGAGGTTGAATGCCATAACCTCCATCCGGTCGATCGGCAGTCCCGACATGGTCTCGAAGGGCCTATTCATCTCTTCGACCAGTGTTGGGAGAAACACCGGGTAAGCGCCTGATAATCCTCCGCCGATGACGACCAGTCCGTCGATCAGCGTCATGGCATTGGCGATGGCGTCGGCGGCATCGCAGGCGAAGGCGTCAAAGGCTTTTTGAGCGGCTTCTCTGTTGCCGGTTACGTTCCCGGCTGCAATCCCGAAAATCTCCCTCGGTTCGGGACAGGTAACCGGATCAATACCGGCATAGCGGGCATATTCCCGTTTTATTCCTCTAATACTAACGCTTTCTTCAGCATCCCAGTTGCGAAAGCTCCGGTTACGGACCCGGTTTACCTCGCCTCCGGCACTGTTGTCACCGATCAGGAGTCCGTCGCGCGTGACGATTCCGCCGCCAAAACCAGTCCCGAAGGTAACTCCGAAGATGTTTCGGTACCGCCTGGGATTTCCAGCTTCCTCAAGTCGCCGGTTGATCTCGGGAAGGAGTCCTGAGATGGCCTCACCGTAAGTAAAGAGGTCGCCGTCATTGTTGATGAACACCGGCAATCCAAATTGTTCGCTGAGCATGGGGCCCAGCGCGACTCCTCCTTTGAAAAAGGGCAGATTCTGCAAATCTCCGATGATCCCGTTTTGATAGTCGGCCGGTCCGGGGAAGGCGAAACTGATAGCAACAGGTGAACGGTCGAGTTTTGACTTTACCTCCCTGAATCCGGCAATAATATTTTTAAGAACTCCCTCGAGGCTTTCGGCCTGTGCCGGAAGGATAATCGGATCCAGGATTTCAGATTCAGCCTGAACGGCATTGAAGACGAGATTGGTACCCCCGGCATCGAGGGTCATGACAATCCGGGAATCGTTGCGGTAAGTCATTGGCGTGAGGGATTGAAATGAGTGAATGAGTGAATGAGTGAATGAGTGAATGAGTGAATGAGTGATTTGATGCAAAGATCAGGATTTTTTCAGATTATGCAAGCGGGGGATGTGTTTTCGATGAGGTCAGGAGAGGAGGGGGAAACCAGCGGACAGGCGGACTGTTGGACAAGTGGACCAGTGGACTGGTGGACAAGTGGACCAGTTGACAAGCGGACCAGCGGACTGGTGAATAATGTTTTCGTTTTCAATTTTCAATTTTCAATTTTCATTTTCCGTTTTCCGTTTTCAATTTTCAATTGTAATTCATTTCTTTCAATGTGCTTCCAGCCAGTTGGCGCCTGTGTTCATTTCCACCAAAACCGGTACGTCGAGCGGAATGGCATTTTGCATTCCTTCCAGTACCAAGGGTTTCAGGATTTCGAGTTCATCTTTGAGGGCGTCGAAAACAAGTTCATCGTGAACCTGAAGGATCATGGTGGATTTCAGGTGGCGCTGTTCCATACTTTCGAAAATACGGATCATGGCAATTTTGATCATGTCGGCCGCGGTGCCCTGGATCGGCGCGTTTATTGCATTTCGTTCGGCAAAGCCTCTGATGTTGGCATTTCCCGAGTTGATATCGCGCAAGTATCTCCGTCGTTTCATCATGGTTTCCACGTATCCCCGGCTCCGGGCTGAGGTAATGGTCTCTTCCATGTATCGTCTGATTCCGGGATACTTTAAAAAATACTGGTGGATGATATCGGCGGCTTCCCTGCGCGGGATATTCAGCCGCTCGGAGAGTCCGAAGGCCGAGATACCGTAGATAATGCCGAAATTCACCGTTTTCGCGTTGCGGCGCATTTCGCGGGTTACCTGCTCCATCGGGATGCCATAAACCTTTGATGCTGTGGCGGTATGGATATCGTTGCCCTGTCTGAAATCTTCGATCATGCTTTCGTCGCGGCTGAGGTGCGCAATGATGCGCAATTCGATCTGAGAATAGTCGGCCGACAGCAGCAGGTGTTTATCGCTGGCCGGAACAAAAGCTTTCCGGATCTCCCTTCCTTTTTCGGTTCGGACCGGAATATTCTGGAGGTTGGGATTGTTCGAACTCAGTCGTCCGGTCGCCGCAACGGCCTGGTTGTAAGAAGTATGAACCCTTCCGTCGCGCGGATTGATGAGGGAAGGCAGCACGTCAACATAGGTTGATTTCAGTTTGGTAAGAGAACGATATTCTAATATTTTCGGGATGATCGGATGGCGGTTTACCAGTTTGACCAGCACCTCTTCGCCGGTACTATACTGCTTGGTCTTGGTTTGTTTCGGATTTTCGACGATCCGCAGTTTTTCGTAGAGAATTTCGCCTAATTGTTTGGGAGAGGAGACGTTGAAGCGGATTCCGGCATCGGTAAAGATCGAATCCTCCAGGGTGGTGATATCCCTGGCTAATTCTGCAGAATATTCCTTCAGGGAGGATGGATCGATCCGGACGCCTTTCGACTCCATCGAAGCAAGTACCCGGATCAGGGGAACTTCGATCTTTTCGAAAAGCTCAGTAGCGCCAGCCTCTTCCAACATAGGTTTAAACGTCTGCATCAGCTGAAGGGTCACGTCGGCATCCTCGGCTGCGTATTCTTTGATGGTCTCAAGGTCAATCGTTCGCATGCTGAGCTGATTCTGGCCTTTTTTACCGATCAGCATTTCAATCGGCACCGGGTGGTAGTTCAGGTAGGTTTCGGCTAACAGATCCATGCCGTGACGCATATCGGGCTGAATCAGGTAATGGGCCAACATGGTATCGAACAAAGGACCTCTCACCTCAATTTCGTACCATTTCAACATAGTAATGTCGAATTTCAGATTCTGTCCCACCTTCATCACCGAAGGATCCTCAAAGAGGGGTTTAAACGCCTCCATGATCAGCATGGTTTCATGGTAATTGTCGGGTACCGGCATGTACCAGGCTTCAAACGGTTTCCAGGCGAAGGCGATTCCCACCAGTTCGGAGGAGTTGGTATCCACCCCGGTTGTCTCTGTGTCAAAGCAGAAGCAGGTTTGTTGTTTCAGCTCCCCGAGGAGGCGGGCGCGTTCGGCAGGGGTGTCGGCCAGATGGTACTGATGGGGGGTGTCAGAAAGGGTGCGCAGGGTATCCGGGCTGTTGGCTGAAGGGGTGAATGGGATGTTTACTTCATCGCCAGCGATCGCGCGATCCCGGCTGATTTCAGACGGAATGCCTGCCTGAGCCCCATCCGGGGTAGTAATTTGACCGCCAGGATCTCCCATTGCTTTAAGTGACAGGAAGGTGTTAAGCCGTTGAGAGAAGGTACGGAATTCGAGCTCATCGAACAATTTTTTCAACCGGTCGGTATCGGGAGGTTCGAGGATCAGTTGTTGTTCATCGAAATCGATCGGGACATCGAGAATGATGGTAGCCAGTTGTTTTGAGACAAGGGCCTGTTCGCTGAAATCAATAACTTTTTTTCGAAGGTTTTCATTTGAAATTTCACCCGCGCGGGCAAGAAGATTTTCAACGGTATCGAATTCGGCAAGCAGTTTTTTTGCGGTGACTTCGCCTACACCCGGAATCCCGGGAATATTGTCGGAGGCATCACCCCAGAGGCCAAGCAGGTCGATTACCTGTTCCGGCCGCCGGATCCCGAATTTCGAGCAGACTTCAGCCACACCCATGATTTCCACGTCACTTCCGAATTTTCCGGGTTTGTAGATAAAGGTATGCTCATTGACCAGTTGTCCGAAATCCTTATCAGAAGTCATCATATAGGTGGTAAAACCTTTTGATTCAGCTTTCCGGGCGAGGGTACCAATAACGTCATCGGCCTCATAACCATCGACAAAAAGACTTGGAATGCGGAAGCCATCCAACAGTTCATGGATGTAAGGGAGGGAGTTGATGATATCCTCCGGGGTCTCCTGGCGGTGTGCTTTATAGGCTTCAAATCCGGTTTTCCGGACCGTTGGCGCCAGGGTATCGAAAGCAACACCGAGGTGGGTCGGATTTTCCTTTTTAAGAAGATCGAGCAACACATTGGCGAAACCGAATACCGCCGAAGTGTTGACACCTTTTGAACTCATCCGGGGATTTTTATTGAATGCGAAATAGGCTCTGTAGATGAGGGCCATCGCATCAAGAAGGAACAATTTTTTTTCTGACATTTCGGGGGTGTTGTTACCGGCAAAAGTACGAACCTTCACGCATTAACAACCGGATGTTTATATCTTCTAACCGGAGTGCGATAATTTGTGTTTTTCCTCGGTACATTTGGCAGTAAACAACAGGAGCTGTTCATGATAAAAAAGAAAGTCAAAGAGAAGAAAATCTTTGTTCTAGACACCTCGGTTATCCTTTACAACCATCACGCCATCAAGAGTTTCGATGACAATGATGTTGCCATTCCGATCACGGTGCTGGAGGAGCTCGATAACTTCAAAAAGGGAAACGATACCATCAATTTTGAGGCGCGGGAGTTTATCCGGATCATCGACCGGTTGTCGAACAAGGCCACCCTGACCCGATGGATTTCCTTAGGTATGCCCAAGGGCGGTAAATTCAAGGTGGTGATGAATGAGCAGAGCGAGCTGGATGCCGTAAAGGTTTTCGGTGAGAACAAGCCTGACCACCGCATTCTGAACGCCGCTTTGGTAATGATGTCGGAAAATCCGACGAAAAAGGTGATCCTGGTTTCAAAGGATGTGAATCTGAGGTTGAAAGCCAAATCGCTGAATATTGCCGCCGAAGATTTTGAGACCGGCAAGATCAAGGATGTGGAGGGGTTGTACTCGGGCAAGACCCTGATTGAGGGGTTGGACAAGACGCTCATCGATATTATTTATGAAGCAGGTTGGTGCCTGCCCGAGGACCTTGGTATTAAAAATCCTGTCCCGAATCATTATTTTATTTTAAAAAACGGCAAAAGTTCGGTTCTTTCTTTTTTCAATCCCGTTACCGGGCGCATCGAAAAGCTTGAGAAGCGGAGTTGTTATAAGATCACGCCCCGCAATGCGGAACAGGTGTTTGCGCTGCATGCCATTTTAAATCCGGAGGTAAAACTGGTAACCCTTCAGGGTATTGCCGGAACGGGAAAGACCCTGTTGGCGCTGGCCGGGGCGCTGGAACAGAAACGGAACTTCAAACAGATCTACCTGGCCCGGCCCATTGTACCCCTCAGCAACAAAGACATCGGATATCTTCCCGGCGACATCAAATCAAAACTGGATCCCTATATGCAGCCTTTGTGGGACAATCTCAAATTCATTCAGAACCAATACAGTGAAAGGGATAAGGAGTACAAGGTGCTGACGGAGGCGATTGAAAATGAAAAGCTCGTCATAACGCCTTTAGCCTATATCAGGGGGCGCAGCATATCCAATGTTTGTTTTATTGTGGATGAGGCTCAGAACCTGACTCCGCATGAAGTAAAGACGATCATCACCCGGGCCGGAGAGAATACGAAGATTATTTTTACCGGAGATATTTATCAGATAGACACCCCGTATCTCGATGCGCAGTCGAACGGATTATCGACGCTGATAGATCGCGTGAAGCAGCATGAGATCTATGCCCATGTCCGGCTCGAAAAGGGAGAGCGGTCGGAATTGGCAAACCTGGCAAATGAAATGTTGTAGGCCGCAAAACGGTTAAGGAGATCAAACCTCCTCGTAGATGACTGTCAGCAGGGTTTGACCGACGGCTTTCAGGGTGTTTTTATCTATTTTTTCCAGGTTGTCGCCTGTCGTATGCCAATAGGGATAGAAACCTGTTTTGCTGTTTTGGTCGAGGTGGATGATGTCGATGGTGGGGATATTCCGGATGGTATTGAGGGGGATATGATCATCGGTAATGTAACCACCCTGTTCAAAAAGGAACCAGGAAGAATAACCGAGACGGTTCGCGGTATTCCATACCTGTCTGACAATATCGGAGGCATATTGCATGGAAATCCCCTCCATGAGGAAGGTGGCATTACGGGCGCCTACCATGTCGAGAAGGATCCCGTATTTAGCGCTGTAATCGGTTTTGTGGGGATTTTTTGCCCAATACTGGGAACCGAGCCCCCAGTACGCATCAGAATGGCCCGATAAAGAATGGTCCTGCGGTGGACCGTAATCTTCGGCGTCAAACAAAATGATATCCACTCCGACGGAAGGATTTTTCAGCGACAGATTGCGCGCAATTTCAAGGAGGACACCCACCCCGCTGGCGCCGTCGTTTGCCCCGTCGATGGGTTTATTGTGTTTCTTGGGATCGGGGTCAAAATCGGCGTAAGGCCGTGAATCCCAGTGGGCACAGAGGAGAATACGGTCGGTATTTCCGGGATTCCATGAAGCGATGATGTTTTTGAAATTCAGTGTGTTTTTATTGTAAGCGTAAACCTGTCCTTTCTGAACGATCACTTCCGCTGCATAACCTTTCAGCAGACCGGTCAGGTACTCCGAACATTTTGCGTGGGCCGGGGTATTGGGTACCCGCGGACCGAATTCCACCTGGGCTTTGATGTGGTGATAAGCCGAATCGGCCATGAAATCGGGTACCGTAACACGGGGTTTGGTTTCTGTCTGCAATGAAGACTCCTTAGGCCGGTCAGGCCCTCCGCACGCGCCCAGCAGCAAGGCAGAAAGTATCAATGCGATGCAAAAAGGTCTTTCGAATCTTATCTTAATGTTCATCTGTTTTTAATCTCTTTTACAATGTTAAAACGGAATGAGTATGATTATGATTCTGATTTTTTCGGGACTGGTTCCTGACGAAATTCAATTAATTTCCCGGGGAATGGCGTTAAAAGTTAAAACCCGGTCAATAGCGGGGAAGGAGTCCCGAAGGAATCTTCAAAAACAAGTTCCCGCAACTCCTTGCGTTTGCGTTCCTGGATTTCCCTTTGCCTCAGTTTTTCGGGAAGAATGGCCGGGTCGTCCCGGTATCCAACGGCAATTACCACAAGTGGAACATATTCTACCGGAATTTTAAACGTTTTTAAGGCTTTTTCGACGGAGAATCCACCCATCTGGTGCACATGCAGCCCCTGGCGCAATGCCTCGAGGCTGAGGTGTGCCACGGCCTGGCCGGTATCGTACCGGAAATAGGCGCTTTCGTTGCCGTCGTACGTCGAAATCCTGCTGCCGACAGCCAACAGCAGCACCGGCACGGTTACATTCCAGATCCGGTTTCCTTCATCGAGGGTTTCAAGGATCTTCATCCAGGATTCGCCGGGCTGTTGACCTACGATGAACCTCCAGGGTTGTTCATTGCCTGCGGAGGCCGACCATCGGGCTGCCTCGAAAAGGGCAACAAGTTTTTCACGTTCCACGGGCCGGGATGAGAATGCGCGCGGACTCCACCGGAACGTGGCAAGCCGGTTAATAGAAACGGCGGTGATTGCTTTTTTTTTCAATTCGGTTTCGATTTAAGAGAAAATCGTTTTCGCAGCGACCATCCGATGGCTGAGAGAAGCAGAATTCCCCCCGTCCAGGTGAAGATCCGGGCAATGTAATCGCCGTGTCTGACATAGAAGGTCATCCGGTCGTTGGCGTTCAACGTACCTTTGATAACGGCAGGTTTCCAATATCCGGTTACCTGGTGTGCATCGCCACGTTGGTCGATCAGGGCAGAGATCCCGGTGTTAGCCGACCGGGCAATGCTGCGGCGGGTTTCGATAGCGCGAAGGTGCGTAAAGCTGAAGTGCTGGCGGTGACCGGGTGTGTTTCCCCACCAGCCGTCGTTGGTAATAATGATCATCAGTCGGGCTCCGTTGCGGACAAATTCAGCAAAGAATTCCCCGAAAATGGATTCGTAGCAGATGGCGGGCGCCGCTCCGACGGTTTTTACGGTAGAATAGACTTTTCGTACTGAATCCATCCCAAGGCTTCCGACGGTTCCCCCAAGGTCGATGGCATATTTTTCGAGCCAATTGAATCCTTTAAAGGAGGGTAGGATTTCGACGCCGGGGGTCAGTTTCGATTTATGGTATAACTGCAGGGAATCGCGGTTGTTGATCAGGATGGCCGCGTTGTAGGCGACATAATGGTTGGGCGAGTCGGTGAATTTACGGGCCCAGCGGGGAAGGGGAGCGCCCGGGGGCAACTGGTAAAAGGTGGAGCCACCGATAAGGATATTCAGATCGGGCCACCTGACCAATGCCTTCCGGAGCAGGCCGATGCTTTCGAATGAAGAGAGGTCATTTTCCCACATGGATTCCTGGATGGCCGATTCGGGGGCGATCAGGAAGTTGGTGGCGCTGTCGAGTTTCGGGTCGGCAAGCGACATGATCTTACCGATCACTTCCGGCGGGGGCAATACATACTGTTCGGAATAGGGATCGATATTGGGCTGAACGACTACAAAATTCACCGGGTGGGATTCTTCCCGGAACCTCGCGTAGATAACCAGTGAGTAAAGGATGGGTAAGAGAATCCAAAGAAAAGCAAGACCTGGCCAGCGAAATAACGAAGGAGGCCATTGAAGCTTTGCATTTTGCATTTTGCGTTTTGCGTTTTGCGTTTCAAACTCTTTGAATGCTCTGAAAATCACCAGGTTTCCGGAGAGCACCCACAGCGTTCCCCCAAAGGTTCCGGTATATTCGTACCACTGAACCCATTTGTACCAGGTCGCGAATCCGTTGCCCAGGTTCAGCCAGGGCCAGTTCAGATCCCAGTTGAGGTGCAGGTATTCCAGGGCGATCCAATAGGAGATCAGCGCCAGATAACCGACCGGACTGCCGGATAACTTCTTTCGGGTCCAGTGAAATGCCTGAAAGACGATCGACATGAACAGGGAATTCAGAATGATGGCCAGTGCAGCGCCGACAAAAGTAGAATTCACGATCCACCAGGTTGTCAGGAGGTTCCACAACAGGAAGCCCGGATAAGAATATATCAGTGCACTGAATTTGATGGTTTTTTCCCGGTTCTGGTACAGGTTTTCCTCAGCCAGGAGCAATGGTAAAAAACCGATAAAGAGAAGTCCCGGAAATCCTCTTTCAGGCCAGGCCAGGGAGAGAATAACCCCGCTGAGGAGGCTTAACAGGACCGGATGAATTTTTCGGATTTTCAAAACGGTACAAATAAAGTCAGACCACAAAAGTAAAGATTTTGGCAATCGTGGTGCGAAAGAACTGTAATGAAGCTGGTACTTTCCCAATTTACGGGAATCAGATGTCGTATTACTTTTTATTTTCCGGATATCGTGAGCTTACAATCTTTCGTACTTCGTGGTGGATGGTTGAGCGCAATTTGTCGATGTTCTGATTGTTTATTGCAGAAATGAACAGCGATGGAAGGTGCTCGCGTGCCATCCAGGTATTTTCGAGGGCTTCCAGCGGGAGGTTTTCCTTTGTTTCGGGGGTCAGGTCGTCGGGATCCCTGACAACCTGATGGTAGGCATCGATCTTGTTGAAGACCATGATCGTAGGCTTGTCCGATGCTCCGATGTCGGTCAGGGTTTGTTTAACCACATTGATCTGCTCTTCGTAATCGTGATGACTGATGTCGGCGATATGAATCAGGATATCGGCTTCGCGGACCTCATCGAGGGTCGATTTGAACGATTCGATCAATGAGTGGGGAAGTTTGCGAATAAATCCGACAGTATCTGATAGAAGGAACGGTTGATTTTCGAACACCACTTTCCGAACGGTGGTATCGAGGGTGGCGAAGAGTTTATTCTCGGCGAAAACGTCCGACTTGCTGAGGAGGTTCATGATGGTCGATTTTCCCACATTGGTATATCCGACCAAAGCCACCCGGACCAGATCTCGCCGTGATTTCCGCTGGGTAGCCTTTTGTTTGTCGATCTCTTCCAGTTTCTTTTTTAGCAGGGAGATGCGGTAACGTAAAATACGGCGGTCGGTCTCGATTTCCTGTTCGCCGGGGCCGCGAAGCCCGATTCCCCCACGTTGTTTTTCCAGGTGGGTCCACATCCGGGTGAGTCTTGGGAGCAGGTATTCGTTCTGGGCCAGTTCGACCTGGGTGCGTGCGTAGGAGGTCCGTGCCCGGCGTGCGAATATGTCGAGGATCAGGTTGTTGCGATCGAGGATCCTGCAACTCAGGATCCTGTCGATATTGCGCAACTGGCTGGGGGAGAGCTCGTCGTCGAAAATCACCATATCGGCCGGGTTGGAATCCATCCAGTCGCGGATTTCCGATAGTTTGCCGCTGCCAACATAGGTGCGCGGATCAGCGTATTCCAGTTTCTGGACAAAAGTCTTCACCGGAATCCCGCCTGCAGTGTCGACCAGAAAAGCAAGTTCATCAAGGTATTCGAGGGTCCGGTCCATGGGTTGTTTGTGGGTGGAAATTCCAACCAGGATGGCTTTCTCGGGAATGACTGCGGTATCGATCATCCGGTATTAAAAATGTCTGAAGCCGATGATTTCCCGAACCTCGCGGATGGTGGTCGAAGCTGAGGCGCGCGCTTTGTCGGCGCCTGTTCTCGCTGCTTTTTTAAGGTATGCGTCGTCCGATGCCACAGTCTGAATCCGTTCACGTATCGGGTTAACAAACAGGATAATATCTTCGGCTAACTGCTTTTTCATGTCACCATACCGGATGGTGGCAGCGGCATATTGTTCCTCAAAAAACGCAAGCGTCGCAGGTGATGAAAAATATCCCATCAGGGTAAAGAGGTTTTCAACTCCCTGCGAACGGGGTTTTTCGGGATCCGGCTGTCCGGAGTCGGTAACCGCGCGCATCACCTTTTTACGGATCTGTTCGGGCGTGTCGGCCAGAAAGATGGCGCTGTTTTCGTTGTCGGATTTCGACATTTTCAGGCTGCCGTCGAGACCGGGAATCTTAACCAGGTTCTCTTCAAAGGTAAAGGCAGTTGGTTCGGGGAAATAGTCAACCTTGTAAAGCCTGTTGAAACGGTTGGCAAAGGTGCGGGTCATTTCGAGGTGCTGCTCCTGGTCTTTGCCGACCGGAACCCGGTGCGCTTTGTGAATGATGATATCGGCGGCCATCAGCGTCGGATAGGTCAGAAGGCCTGCATTGACATTCTGGGGCTGGGTGCGGATCTTTTCTTTGAAAGAGGTACAGCGTTCCAGCTCACCGATATAGGCATTCATGTTGAGCAACAGGTAAAGTTCGGCGGTTTCGGGAAGATCGCTTTGGATGTAGATGGTGGCTTTATCGGGGTCGAGTCCGCAGGCGAGAAACTCGGCCAGTACGGTCCTGACATTTCCGTGCAGGTCGGCAGGAGTGGGGTGGGTGGTGAGTGAATGATAGTCGGCAATGAAAAAAAAGCACTGGTTCTCCTCCTGCATCTTTACAAAACTTTTAAGCGCCCCGAAATAATTTCCGAGGTGGAGATTCCCGGTGGGACGGATACCGCTGACTACGATGTTCATTGACTGAATGATTGAGTGAATGAGTGAATGACAATTGAAAATGGAAAATGGAAAATGGAAAACGGGGAATGACCCCCTATTCGCTAATCCCTTTTTTGAATATTGACATTTGAATTTTGAATTAATTATCTTCCCTAATGGCTAATGGCCAATGCCTAATGCCTGATTTGATTTTTCAGAGTTTAATTTCGTCTCCGTTTCTGTTATAAAGGTGGTATTCAAGAAAATGATAGGAGTTCTTTTTACCGAGGGTAATGAATTGTCCGAATTTTCGCCACCATTTCCAGCGGTAGTTGAACAGTCCCCGGGTCAGGAAGGCATAAACGAAGGGGTGGACGATCAGGGTAAGGTTTTTCTCATTTTGTTCGCGGATCAGGAAACTCAGGTTGTTTTCAATATCATCGGTAAGCAGGACGGTGGGTCTGATTTCGCCGGAACCGTCGCAGACAGGGCATTTTTCGAGGATCTGAACATTCATCTCGGGCCGGACCCGTTGACGGGTGATCTGGACCAGGCCGAACTTGCTGGGTGGCAGGATGGAATGTTTGGCGCGGTCGCGTTTCATTTCATCGCGCAGTTTCTCAAAAAGTTTTCGACGGTTCATCCCCTGGGTCATGTCGATAAAGTCGATCACAATGATGCCTCCCATATCGCGCAGTCTCAGTTGACGGGCCACTTCGGTAGCTGCTTCGAGGTTGACCTCGAGCGCGTTGGTCTCCTGGTTCTGGTCCTGGTTCACCCGGTGGCCGCTGTTAATATCAATTACATGCAGCGCTTCGGTGTGTTCGATGACGAGGTAGGTTCCGCTTTTGATGGTGACAATTTTGCCAAATGAGTTTTTTATCTGTTTATCGACCCCGTATTGATCGAAAACAGGAACTTTCGCGGTATGGAGTTTAACGATCTGTACTTTATCGGGAGAGATGCGCTGGATATAACTCCGGATATCTTCGTAGATAACCGGGTCGTTGACGATGATGTTGTTAAACGACTCGTTGAGTGCGTCGCGGAGTATGGCAGAGGTACGGTCGATCTCCCCGATGATTTTCTGCGGTGGACGGGCCGTTGAAAGTTTGGTGGTGATGAGTTCCCATTTTTTAAAGAGGTTCCGGAGGTCCGAATCGAGGTCGGCGACCAGTTTATTTTCCGCAACAGTCCGGATGATAATCCCGCAGTTTTTGGGTTTGATGCTGGTGATCAGTCGTTTAAGCCGGTTCCGTTCGTCGGCGCTTTTGATCTTCTGCGATACAGAAATTTTATCGGAGAAGGGGATAAGCACCAGGTACCGGCCGGCGAAGGCAATTTCGGAGGTCACCCGCGGGCCTTTGGTCGAAATGGGTTCCTTGGCGATCTGAACCAGGATGTTCATGTTGGGTTTGAGCACCTGGGTAATTTTCCCGGTCTTTTGAATATCGGTCTCAAGTTCAAAATCGCTGATGGTAAGGGCATTGCCGTTATTCGACTGGCTGTGCCGGATATATTTCAGCAGGGATTGAACCTGGGGGCCCAGATCGAGGTAGTGGAGAAAAGCGTCCTTGTCGTAACCAACATCCACGAAAGCGGCATTCAGCCCCGGCATGATCTTTTTGATCCTGCCAAGATAAATATCGCCAACAGCAAATTCGTTGTTGGTTTTCTCCTTGTTTAATTCTACGAGAAGTTTGTCTTCCAGTAAGGCAATTTCAACCTCGGTGGAGGTCGAGTTGATGATTAATTCCTTATTCACGGTGCGTTGTATGTTAACGAAATCGCAGGCAACAGTCCGCCGATCCGGCATGACCTAAGGAATTGCAGCAGCAGGCAGGTTATTTCTTCTTGTGTCTGTTCTTGCGCAAGCGTTTTTTCCGCTTGTGCGTTGCCATCTTGTGTCTCTTTCTTTTTTTACCACTTGGCATAATGAATCTCCTTTGAAGTTATTACTTCACTTTAACGTGTGATTTTACTTTATTGACGAAGGTCTTTGCGGGCTTGAAAGAAGGGATGTTGTGGGCGGGAATGATAAGGGTTGTGTTCTTTGAAATGTTTCTCCCGGTCTTTTCAGCTCTTTTCTTGATGATAAAACTACCAAAGCCTCTGAGGTAAACGTTTTGACCTGTGGTCATGGAGTTTTTGATGGAGTCCATGAAAGCTTCGACGGTGGCCTGAACGGCAACTTTTTCAATACCAGTCTTATTAGCAATTTCTGCTACAATTTCTGCTTTTGTCATGTTAAAAAAATTAGATAATTATAATATGTTGTTAATGAATGGTTTTAAAAAAAAGGGAAACGGGTTGCAAATATAGGACTTTTTTTCAAAAACAAGGAAAAAATAAACCGGGCTTCGGAATGAAGGCGGAAGAAAAATTGGTTGTTGACTAAAAGGCAACAACCAATTTACGATTGACATGATTTACGATTGACGAATTTATTGATGGATGCCGTAATTTTAGATCTTATTTAATTTTATTACGTATCTTTACCTTTTCCATAGGAATTATCATTACTTTTTAAAACGACTTTCAATGAGCAAGTTCTTTATCCTGTTGGTGATATTCTTTTGTTTTGGATTGTCAACCACCGGCCTGGCCCAGATCATCCCCATCAACCAGATTTTTTCATCCGACACCACTTTCAG
>SACF01000003.1 GCA_009928665.1 Alphaproteobacteria bacterium | reverse complement strand
GCCATAAGCCTTACGGCTCATCCTGTGGATCCTGCGAATATGATTGATTAATGCCTGGTTGATCTGATCCCGTTGGCTGGACTTGCGATTCTTCCAGGCATAAAAGCCACTCCGGCTCACGCCCAGTAAAATACAAATTCGTCCTACTGAGTACTTATCCTTATGCTTCTCGATGAAGCGGAATTTCATCTTCCGTCCCCTGCCGCCAGAAAAGCCGGAACCAAACATCGAGGTAAAGAAATCGGAAAAGTCCTGGTCGCCAGATGCGCCGGTGTACCATTGCCTTTCGTCAGCGGTGCCGTGAGGTCGGCCGGTCGGCTGTTGATAACCCGGCTTACCATACTCCTCCGCGTGTTTCCACTCCGGTCCGTACTGATCGTATTTCTTTCTTTTTTCAGGATCACTCAGTACTTCATGGGCTTCGTTGATTTGCTGGAACCTCGATTTGGCCGACTTATCATTCGGATTCAGGTCGGGATGGTACTTTCGCGCCAGTCTCCTGTAAGCCTTCTTTATTTCGGCTGTTGTTGCCTCCCTGCCGACTTCAAGTATTTTGTAATAGTCGATATATTCCATATCACCTTCTGATAGCGTAAATCAATTCATCGAGCAGGACACCGTTCTTCACAAGAGCCTTTTCGAACAGCGCCTCCCTTTTAAAACCGTTCTTTTCAAGAACCCGCTGTGATGCGAGATTGGTTCCATATGGCCGTGCAAAAATCCGGTTGATCTCCCAGGTTTTAAACCCATAATCGACCATCCGGGCGATAGCACGGGTAATGATTCCCCGGCCCCAGTATGGTTCGGCAAGCCAATACCCCATCTCTGCATTGTAACGGTGCACGTCGGTTTGCGGAAATACCCCGATCGATCCGATCGCACCTTCATCCACCACGATTGCCAGGATCCTGGGCGGGTCGAATTCCGAAGCCATGGCAAGAAAAGCTTTTCCGTCGTCCAATGTATAGGGATGGGGAAACTTATCCGTCAGGTTCTTTGCAATGTTGAAGTTGTTAGCATACCTGACCAGATTTTCGAGATCACCGGATTCCCACGGGCGCAGCTTAAATTCCATATGATACCATTTTTTTATTCAGGATGAATGGCGTATACAAAGCCAACCCATCCCTGACCGTATTGCAAATTTAATAAAAGTATGTTTTTTTGTATCTTTAGCGTCCGGTTTCCGATCCTAAACTGAGAAAATATCCATGTCAACCCGGGCCCGTCCTGCTGAAATACAGAACCGGAACAATGTTGCAAACAAGAAAATGATATTCTTCACGGTATAAACGCAGTATAAATCACGGGTATGAATTCCATGGCGAGCCCTGGACCTCAATTCTGCAGCAGTGTAGCGGGATATTATACCCTCTGAATTGAGCGGAATTGATCGACTAATTTTTTTTTACGCATCGTTATATAAATTCGAGTCTCACGAATAAAACCCCTGAAAAATCCATGTAACCAATAAAACTTAATGATTTATAAATGAAAGATTTTAAGAAATATTATCACATACCCGCTTCGCCCGACATGGTGTATACGGCATTGACAAACCCGGTTACATTGGAACTGTGGACCGGTGAACCAGCTGAGATGACAGAAGAACCCGGATCGGATTTTTCGCTCTTTGATGGAAGTATCAATGGCCGGAATCTGTCATTTGAACCCGGGAAAAAGATCGTGCAGCAGTGGTATTTCGGTAATGTCGAACCTCCCTCGATCGTCACCATCCTGCTGCATCCCGAAGGTGGGAACACATCCGTCGAACTGAGCCACACCAACATCCCCGATACAGAATACGAGAGCATTTCGACCGGTTGGACCAAATATTTCTTCCAGCCACTGATGGCCTTTTATAAATGAGCAAATTTCAATTGACAATGGACAATGGATAATTGAAAATGGATAATTGAAAATGGAAAACGGAAAATGGAAAACGATTTGAGAATTTGAGAATTTGAGGATTTGAGAATGTGAGAATGTGAAAATTCTTAACTATTGTTTTTTCCCCTATTGCCTATTGCCTAATGCCTATTGCCTCTTTTATTAGGGTTATCTCATATCAATGATCGTAGTGGCAGGCCGGAGGCCATCGGATGAGGCTGTGAATCTGACTGTACCCGCCTTGTACCCGGCTTGCAAAATAACCTGACACTTCCCATTGAACAGTTTGCGTTGCCAGTGCCCATCTTCACATTGATCGGGTTCATGGCTGGATGGATCCCCGTTACCAACCCCGATGATCTTCGCATCGCCGGTAAGTGAAAACCGGATCAGGTTAGCGGCATCGGGCACTTCACGCCCCTTCCGGTCGGTCACGGTAACATTCACGACCATGGCATCCCGGCCATCACGCATCATAAATGGTTTGCTTGGTTCAAGAACGATTTCCACCGGATCGGCGGTTGTTTCAACGGTTGCGGTCAGTTTTCTGCCGTTTTTCAGCGCTACCGCCTCCAGCTTCCCTTTTTCATAGGGCACTTCCCAGGTCAGGTGGCTGTTCCGAGGCATTCTCTTAGTTCCCAGGCTCTTTCCGTTCAGGAGAAGTTCCACATCATCGGCATTGCTGTTGACCCAAACCTTTACGGTGTCTCCTTCCTTCCCTTCGTGGTTCCAATGCGGAGAGATGTGGAGAACATCTTTACCTGACCACCATGATTGGTAGTAGTAATAAATATTCTTCGGAAATCCGCACATATCCATCACCCCGAAATGTGAGTTGATGTTGGGCCAACTATACGGTGTGGGTTCACCCCGGTAATCGAGGCCTGTCCATATGAATCCCCCCATCCACCAGGGTTGGGCAGCGCATAACGTCCACCATTCTTCAGCAGTACTGGCCCACCATGGGGCGGTAATATCCTGGTCGGGAAGATAACACCGTACCGTATCCTTTTCGAGGATACCCCGGGTGGTGACGGTACTTCCCATCTCAGTTCCAACGATCGGTTGATCAGGATGGCTTTTATGGTAATCGGCCACGGCAAATTGCCTGTAATTAAAGCTTCGTACGGGGATTACCTCATTGATACCGGGGAACCAGTTTGGAAGGTCGGCCGCGTAAGTGCAGGTACGGGTCGGATCGATCTGCTGCTGAAGCTGAATAAATGTTTGCGCAATCCGTTTGCCAAAGCTGTTGGTTTGCAGGTATCCTTCTTCATTGCCGATCGACCACATAAAGACCGACGGGTGGTTTCGGTCGCGAAGGAGTAACCGTTTGAACTGGTCGATGTACTCAGGACTGCTGTTCAACAACCTTTGTTCATCAAGAACCAACATTCCCAGGCTGTCACAGGCATCCAGCAGCTCAGGGGCAGGCGCGTTATGACTTGTGCGATAGGCGTTCACCCCCATCTTTTTTAACAATCCTATTCTGTAATACTGGAGGTAATCGGGAAGCGCCGCGCCGACCCCGGCATGGTCCTGGTGACAATTCACCCCGAATAACTTCATGTTTTTTCCGTTGAGAAAAAAACCGGAATCCGCATCAACACGGATATCTCTGATGCCAAACCGGATGGTCATGCTGTCAACCGGTCCGAAGCCGGATTTGACCGTCACACTAAGCCGGTAAAGATAAGGATCGTCGGGGCTCCACAGTCGGGGATTTTCAATCTGCAAACGCCGGCGGATGAATTTCGTGGCTTGAAGGGATACCGCTTCGGGCCCCAGGTTGGTCAGTGCGACCACTTTCCCATCCCGGTCGTGGATTTTGGCATTGATCTCCACCGGCGAAGTACCGTCAAACCTGTTGACAGGGGGCGGCGTCAGTGAGAAAGGCTGATCGGGAAAGGGATACTGGTTTTTAAGAGTCGTTTCGACCAGAATGTACCCGGTTCCATCTTTAATACCCGATTGTACAAAAATCCCGTTTTCAGCAATGTGGAGGTTATCGGTTGAAACAAGCCACGCATGACGGTAGATGCCCGCCCCTTCATAAAACCATCCTTCATATTGTGAAGCATCCACGCGAACAACCAGTACATTGGTATGGTGAAAATCGACATAATCGGTTATATCCCAGGTAATCCCGACATAACCGCTTTCGTTGGTCCCGAGATAAAATCCGTTTAACCAGAATTTGGCATCGCGAAAAACCCCGTCGAATCTGACAAAGAATCGCCTTCCCGAGTCGGAAGCTGCAAGATCGAACGACTTACGATACCAGCCAATCGAGGTTTCAGGAAACAGTCCTCCAACAGGTTTAAATCCGTGGGAAACAACATCCGGGTTATCGGATTTCACAAAGGGTAATTCCACAGCCCAGTCGTGCGGTAAATTTATCTTACGCCACTCTGAATCGTCGAATTTTCGTCCAATCGCAGAATCCTCCGCTTTCCCGGATTTTGCGTAAATGTTCGCAATTGAATAGTTGAAATCCTTCGATGGATCGGCTGCGTGCCCCAGGTGAAAACGCCAGCCGGTGTCGATCGATATCTGCTGTCGTACCGGAATTTTTTGTCCATTGAGAACCAGTGGAAAAACACCGGCAACCAATATGAGAATTAAAAATCCCACAATTCCTGAAAAGGCTTTTCGATGCTGCATTTGTCAATAATTATTGGTAGCTGAATAAAACTCATGATACTTTTATATCGATCAGTAACCTGATGTCGGGAAGGATCTCCGGTCCCCTGACCTCGATCCGGATTCCCCTGCCTTCTGCATACTCACGGGCAGAAGAAAGTTCGTTTTTAATCTCGTTACGGACCTTGCTTTCGAGTATTTTCCCATACACTTTTTGCCCGAAGACAAAAGCCACCTTGAAATAGCTATCCCTTGGTAATAGATAGATGATGACCCTTTTTTTATCCTTCATCCGGAAACTCCAGCCATATTTTGGACCGGGATAGTTCCACTCCGCAATGACTGCAGGGTAAACGCTTTTAACATAATCACCGATCTCCACCCAATACGGATAGGTTTCCTTCAGGGCATCCGCCAACGACCCTTCGTCAGGTGTCCTGTTTTTGTCGGTAAAAATGCTTATATCCATACAGTTGTTTTGCGTTTCGCGTTTCGCGTTTCGCGTTTCGCGTTTCGCGTTTCGCGCTTCAGGGTTTCAGAGTTTCAAAGATCAAGGCTCAAAGCTCAAAATTCAAATCCTCAAATTTTCAATCGTAAATCAATTAGCACGTTAGCACATTCTCAAATCTTCAAATCCTCAAATCGTTTTCCTTAGTTTCACCAGGACTTCTTTCCGATCCTCCTGAACCTCGGACATATATTCATCGACTGTTTTTGCTGTTGATTTCATGAAATGGTTGATTTGATGGATGTGTGAATTCGCTGTTTGCTGTTTTACAGACTACATTTCAATGGTTTTTGCTTCAAGGTGCGGATAAAGATTATCAATTTTTTGCTGAAGTTGGATGGTTTCGTGAATTGCCGTGGCAATTTTGCAGTAGGTGGCAGGATCATCCATCCTACGTCCTTTGCGGTCTTTCAGGTATTTTTCCATTACCTGATATCCACCAACGTGATAATCCCAGACTTCGGGTGTTATTCCTTCAAAATACTTATAATCATTGACAAATACAATTTTTCTTTCCTGATCATACACCACCTTTTCGATTACATCCTCACCCTTTCCCCGGTACCTGGCAGCCGGTTTATTCAGTTGCCGGCTTTTCATTAGATGCAGTTCCGTCAGGTTTCTACCTAGTTCAGCAATTTGCTGGAAAAGGTCATGTTCGATTGTGAAGGGAATACGCGGAAAGTCGATCTTCAGGAACTCCGCGTACTTCGTACGATACTGATTGCTGTATAGCACCGCGTAGCAGTAATAAAGAATTTGTTCCGGGGTGGGTTTCCGGCCGTAGTGTTGCTTCAGTTTTTCAAACACGACGGGGGCGATATTGGGTTTCCGACCCTCCGCACCGTATTCCTCCTCCGGTTCAAACATCATCATGGTCTGGAATCCACGTTTCTTTTTCTTCTCCTTGGTACTGCATTGATAGAGTGGAAATATGTATCCGCTCCCAAAACTGCCTGCCTGACCAGTTAAATTAAAATCAATAATGGTATCAGATACGAGGGCATGCCTGAATTCACCATGAGTTTGTCGTGAACAAACTAACGCAAGGTTACTTTCCTGCATATGTTGCATAATGTCCCTTCTTGGTCTGTCAATCAAATCATCAGAATATATGATAAATCGTTTATCGAATGGTCGGTAGGCGACCTTGGTGATCCTTTCGAAAAGCGAAAAATCTTTAGCTATCTTTTTTCTTACTTTGTCGAGGTCAAAAGTCTTAGTTTCTTTAAGGTGGTAGGTCTCTTTTAGGTATTCCTTTGGATATTTGATGTCTTTGATTTCATACAACCTGTTTGCAATTTCATTTGCATGAAAGGCTATCACAAAAGAATCGCGATGTGTTTTTATCCCTGTTGAATAGACCTGAAAAATATCTGTGATACTCGTCCACTTGAGATAATGCTCAATGGTTTTGGTATTTCGCTTGATAAAAAAATACCAAGGGATCTCAGGGGTTAATTGTTCATAGTCATCAATATTGAGCTTGTTACTTTCAAGCCAATCGTATTTTTCTCTGCATAGACCATAAATATCTTTGTAATAAACCGTACAACCGTGGTGATCAGGCTTTTTCACAAATAATGTGATAGCTGTACCCTTCGTTATATCAAATACGTTCTCATCTTTACTTCCATCTGGCGCTTTTCCTTTTTGCTGTATGTCACCATGCAAGTCCAAAATATATATTTCATTGAAAGTATTCATTAAACTTTGTCTCATACCTGGAAAAGTCACATTGTTTAAATATCCATGATTTGTTATCATTCCAACAATTCCCTTCCCAGCTCTATGGATTTTCCATTGTGCAAAACGGATAAATTTAACATAATCATCCTGTAATAGTTTTGGATTTTGTTCCCGAAGCGATTCTCCTTCAACTTTATAATAACTTTGAGCACCGTCAATATCCTCCTTGAGTAATTTTTCTGTCCAATCGTTATAATTTGCAGAATTAGCAGAATACGGCGGGTTTCCGATTATCACAAGAACTTTTTCTTCCTTTTTGATCCTTCCGGCTTCATGACTTTCATTACTGAGACTTTCCAGCCCGGGAATGTGAGTTTGCGCCAGATCCTCGATATCAAGGGTATTGGTGAGGTACAGCCTGAACCGTTCCTGGTCCGACATCGCGTATCCCAGCTCATCAAGGAGGAAACTCATTTTAATATGTCCGATGGCATACGGGGCCATCATCAATTCGAATGCACAGAAATTTGGCAACAGATGCTCCCTGAACAAGGAATCGATGCCTCCCTCACCATATTTGCCGGTGAACTCGGAAACAGCCAGTTTGATTGCCTCGGCCGGGAATGTCAGTGTGCCCGCGGCCGGATCAAGGAGCGTCACTTCACGGCTTGCCAGTCCGTCGCCAAGACCAAACGCCGACTTCAGCAATTCGTGGACGCCGCGCACGATGTACCGTACAACCGGTTCCGGTGTATAATAAACCCCTCTCTTCTCGCGGGTTGCCGGGTCGTATTCACTCAGAAAAGTCTCGTAGAAATGAACGACCGGGTCATCACCCTTCCCGGCCCGATAATACTGATGGAGGATGTTATTTACATTGGTCGCGTTCAGCACTTCGGCAATATCATCAACCATCACCTCCATGTGTGGTGGCAGGTCACCCTGCGAAACAAACCGGAAAACATTCCGCAAGATTCCGATCGTTTTCGGAATCAGGTCATAAGCCAGTTTCCGGTTAAAACCATTGGCGCTCCGGGTGCGGGCGGCAAAGAGTCCGTAGGTTATGGTCTGCGCAAAGAGGTCGGCAAATTCCTTTTCTGTAAGTTTCGCGATCAGGTATTTTTTAAAAGTTTCGTAAAAACCGTACAGTTCTCCCCTGCCCTTTTGCTGTTGTTCCAATTCGACACTGATCACCTCATCACGTAAAAAGCGCGTACGTAGTGCCAGTTCACAGGCCAACTGTCCGGCCGTGGTGACTTTTGGCAGCCTGAAAGCAAAAAACTTTGAAAGAACTGAATGAAATTGTTCCTCGTTCTCGGCCGGCGGTGGTATTCCTCTTTTGGCCAACGCTTTCCGGGCAATGAAGGTACGATCAACCGGCTGACCATTCCGGTAAAGGCGGAATTCATAGAAATCGGTCAGGATCAGATTCGGAAACGTCTTCAGGTACCTTTTCAGTTGATCCGTACGTTCAATCAAATCAAGGTTCTCACCGGGCTTCTTGGCTTCGATATACCCCACGATGTTCTCCTTCCCGTCCCAGATTCTGAAATCGGGATTACCGGCATCGGTTTTTTTTGGAAGGATGGTTATATGACAATCTCTGATTTTCTGATCCGCGGCAAAAGCATACAGCAGATCGGCGAGATGGGGATAGTAACTCTCTTCCCGCGCATCGCCCTGCGAAGCGGTGGCATAAATGGCTTTCAGATAATTCGAAATCATTTCAGGATCAATAATAAGAATACGGGGCGGAATGCAATGAAATCATGTAGCCAAGGTACGAAAATTCCGCGAATGATTGGTAATGTATCCTGCTGCACGGTTGTCGCTATTTCCCGGCAAAATGATTTTCATTATTTTTGATGAAATTTTTAAAACTTTGACAGTTCACCAAATTGAAACAATTAACCTGAAATTATATGTACCATCAAGATATTTTTAAACGACTCTGGGATATCTATACCACCCAGAATCCTTCGACGAAGAAGGTATACGATCTCTTTGTTGCTGAAGGCGAAACGGTAATCAACGATCACATTGCTTTCCGTACGTTCCGGCACCCGCTGATCGGAATCGATCGGCTTTCAAAGGTTTTCCTTGCGAGCGGGTACGAATTCAAGGGAGATTACCATTTTAAATCGAAGAAGCTATATGCCAAACACTTTGAACATTCCGCTGATCCGGATGCCCCGCGGGTTTTCATCAGTGAGCTGAAAGTTGAGGAATTCAGTCCGTTTTTACAGGAAACCGTTAAAAAATGGGTGAACACGATTCCCGCCGACACGCTTAATTCGGATGATCTGATCTTTTCCGGGAATCAGTCAGGCGCTCCATCTTTCGGTGTCTATGAAAAACTCCGACAGGAATCAGAATATGCAGGCTGGTTGTACGTAAATGGTTTCTGCGCCAACCATTTCACGGTCAGTGTGAACCGACTGAAAAAGTACGACACGATTCATAAGGTCAACGAATTTCTGAAAAACCATGGATTTCTGATCAACGACGGTGGCGGCGAGGTTCAGGGAACGCCGGAAGAGTTGCTGGAGCAATCGAGCATCAAGGCCGGGATGGTGAAATTCAGATTTCTGGAAGGGGATTATGAAATTCCCGGCTGTTATTACGAATTCGCCAAACGGTATCCCGAATCGGATGGCAAATTATACAGTGGGTTTATTGCCAAATCGGCCGACAAGATCTTTGAATCGACCAATTTTTACAAGAAATAATTGATCCTGCTCCGAAAAACAGATATTAATGAATTGTATCCTGTCTGAAAAAAGGCATGTAACTGATTGCAAAAACGCTTCGAATTCGGTCAGCGTCCTGTTTTTCGTGAAAATTGGTTTTTGGAACAAACTCTTGATGCCGGTTATTAACCGGAAACCCGGATGCGGTTTCATTTACGTTTTCACATCCTTCCTGTCGTTGTGGATCCTCGCCGGTTCCTGTACGCAGGGCATACAGTTTACCCGGGAAGCTTTTGCGGCATTACCGAAGCCAGGCATCATCCATTCAACCATCGTTTGCCGGAGCGATCACTCCCGGTCCTATGCACTGCTGATCCCAGGAAGCTTCGCCAATTATCCGACTGCGTTGAAAACGCCGGATTATGATACCGCAAGGGTCCCGCTTTTCCCGCTGATCATCGCCTTTGATCCGCACGGGGCCGGTTCACTGCCACTTGAGCGGTATAAGCCGCTGGCAGAACGGTTCGGCTATCTGATGGTGGGTTCCAACGACATAAAAAATGGTTTGCCGGTCGACACGACGCAGAAAATTATCAGGACCCTTGTTCAGGAAATCGTAACGACTTATCCGGTCGACACCGGAAGGGTTTACCTGATGGGATTTTCGGGTGGCGCACGGATGGCGACGCTTACCGGCCTCTACTTTTTTAAAGTACGCGGTGTGATTGGGTGTGGAGCCGGTTTTTCGGGAAACGGATATGCACCGCCGTTTCAGTTCGATTATTACGGGATGGCCGGATGGGGGGATTTCAACGTCGGGGAGTTATTGTCTCTTGACAAGCCCCTGCGTGAAGCGGGATTCCGTCATCATATCGCCACCTGGCCGGGAATCCACGAATGGCCGCCAGAAGAAGAGATGGAAAAGGCTTTTCGCTGGATCACCACGAATGCCATGCGCGACCGGCAGATTCTTCCCGACACAGCCATGACGAACCTCATTGCCCGTGAATCGGATCTGGAAATATCGACGAACCTCCGGAAAGAATATCTGCCGGATGCCTTGGCTGCCTGCAGGTTTGCCCTGTCGTGCCTTCACGACCTGGCACCGCTCGCATCCTTTACCCAGTGCATGGATTCCATCACCCACAGTCCGCTTTATATCCGGCAACAGCAATACAGAGAATTATTGATGAGGAAGGAAGAAACGGAACGGCAACAGTTGATGGATGCGGTTCTCAGTAAAGATATGAGTTGGTGGAAGGAATGGAAAGTTAATATGGCGACGAAAAACAAAGGGGGAAACGGGAAGGATCAAAGATCAAAGTTCAAGGATCAAGGATCAAAGATCAATGATCAAAGTTCAAAGATCAAAGATCAAGGGAAAAGCGAAAAGGAGGAAGGAAGAAGGAGGAATGAAGAAAGAGAAAGTGTGTATGGGAAGGGAGAACCGGAGAACTGTGGCCAGAAAATGCCAGAGGATGTGAGCCGCGAAACACACGATGTGGGTTTCTTTTTCCGTGAAGATACCCTGTATAACCGGCGGATGCTCGCATTCATGGGCCTTTACTGCTACATGCAGTCGGGATCTGAACTGTCGAAAGGGAGCGATCTGACTGCTGAAAAGGTGATCGATATCTACGAACTGATCGAGCCTCAAAATCCGGAAGCCAATTATTTGCGGGCACGGGTAAATGCCCGGCAGGGTAAGCAGGATTTGGCACTTAAACAATTGAACATGGCCATTGTAAAAGGATTTAATGATATCGGCCGGATGGAACGCCAGGAAGAGTTTATAGCGCTGAAAAATGATCAGGGATTCAAGGATATTGAAAAACGGTTAAACAATCAAAAAGCAATAACAAGATAATTAAGGTGGTCTGATTAAAGGACAAATTCAAAATTGGCTTTGCCGTGCTCCGCTTCGGTCCGGTTCAAATATTAAAATATAAAATACAAAATGTAAAATGCAAAACTGAGTGTAGTGAAGTACCATATGTGCGAGATAAAAAAATATGTTGTTTGATTGATCGATTTATTATCAAAAGGCATCTGACCTGGAAAATTCGTGACTTTTCTCTTAGTGGCGCCTCGTATATTTTTCTGTGATTCTCTGGATAAAAATATCCCGGAGGTACACAGAGAATTTTGGAAAACAAGAATGTTTGTGAAAACAGACAGAACAGGTCAGTCATCATAGGAATTTAAGATTTTACATGAAATGAATAAAGATAATTTCCAGGATCAGATTAAGAAACTCCGTGTCGGCTTTGAAGGAGAGATCTTCGTTGATGAAGCAAGCCGTATCCTTTATGCAACCGACGCCTCTGCCTACCGGGAAAAACCGTTGGGAGTAGCCCGTCCGCGCCATGCCGCCGATATTGCCCGGCTGATCGCCTTCGCCCGGGAAACCGGCACCCCGTTGATCCCCCGCACAGCCGGCACTTCGCTGGCCGGCCAGGTGGTCGGAAACGGGCTGGTGGTCGACGTTTCCCGTTACATGACCACCATCCTTGAATTCAATGCCGAAGAACGCTGGGTCAGGGTTCAACCGGGGGTGATCCTCGATGAGTTGAACGCCTTCGCATCCCGTCATGGCCTCTTCTTCGGACCCGAGACCAGCACCTCGAGCCGCTGCATGATGGGCGGGATGGTCGGCAACAATAGTTGCGGCGCCCATTCGATCCTCTATGGCAGCACCCGCGACCATGTGATCTCTGTTAAAGGATTTTTAAGCGATGGGGCGGAAGTTGAATTCAGGGATCTGACGCCGGAAGAATTTCAGGAAAAATGTTCCGGTGAAACCCTTGAAAACAAGATTTACCGGCAGATCCGGGAGATCCTTTCCGATCCGGTCAACCAGGAAGAGATCCGGAAGGAGTACCCCGATCCGCGGATACACCGGAGGAATACGGGTTATGCGCTGGATTTGCTGCTGGGGATGGAACCGTTTTTTCAAGAAATGCAAAATGCAAAATGCAAAATGCAAAATGCAGATTCAGGCATGAGGCATTGGCCATTAGGTATTAGGGAAAAACAATCAGGTAATCAGTCAGTCGATCAATCAATCAATCAATCAATCAGTCATTCAGTCATTCAGTCATTCAATCTGGCCAAACTAATCTCCGGTTCCGAGGGGACACTGATGTTCATGACTGAGATCAAGCTGAACCTGTTGCCGTTGCCGCCCAAGGAGAAGGCGTTAATCTGTGTTCATTGCCGCACGGTGGAGGAGTCGCTCGATGCCAACCTGGTGGCGCTGAAATATAGTCCGGGTTCGGTCGAGCTGATGGATAAGCCCATCATGGATTGCACGAAAGACAACATCACCCAGCGGCAGAACCGATTCTTCATCGAGGGGGATCCGGGTGCCATCCTGATCATTGAATTTGCCCGCGAAACCAGGGATGAGATCATGACAATCTACCATGACCTGGTGGAGGAGATGAAATCACAGGGCCTGGGCTACCATTACCCGATCGTTTTCCCGCCCGATCTGAAAAAAGTATGGGATCTCCGGAAAGCCGGGCTGGGCGTGCTTTCAAACTACCCCGGCGACCGGAAACCCGTGCCGGTGATCGAAGACACCGCGGTTCACCCGGAAAACCTGCCAGCGTATATCGATGAATTTAACAAATTGATGGCCGGGCTGGGACTCGCTTGTGTGTATTACGCCCATATCGGTTCCGGAGAATTGCACCTCAGACCGGTGCTTAACCTGAAAGATCCCGGTGATGTGGAGCTTTTTCATACCGTTGCTTTTGAAACTGCCAAAATTGTCAAAAAATTCCGGGGATCTCTGTCGGGCGAGCATGGTGATGGACGGCTACGCGGGGAATTCATCCCCTTCATGCTGGGAGAACACAATTATGGGCTTTTCAGGGAAATCAAGTCACTGTGGGATCCGTACCATATTTTCAACCCCGGCAAGATCACCGATACGCCAAAAATGAACACCAGCCTGCGGTTCGAGCCCGGCAAGCCTGCCCGGGAGATCCCGACGGTTTTCGACTTCTCACATAATCACGGTATTCTCCGTGCGGCGGAGCAGTGCAATGGTTCGGGCGACTGCCGCAATACCGTCATCACCGGACGGTGGATGTGTCCGTCGTACATGGCTGCCAAAGAGGAGAGCACCACCACACGGGCGCGGGCGAACATCCTCAGGGAATTCCTTACGAATTCCTCCAAAGAAAATCCTTTTGATCACAATGAGATCTATGAAGTGATGGACCTTTGCCTGTCGTGCAAGGCCTGCAAGGCTGAATGCCCGTCGAATGTCGACATTGCCAAACTTAAAGCCGAATTCCTCCAGCATTACTACGATGCGAATGGCATTCCGCTCCGGTCGAGGCTTATCGCCAATATCACTTCTATCAATAAACTTGGAAGTATTGTTCCCGGTCTTTTCAACTTTTTCCAGAAGAACCGGTTTTTCTCAGGAATTACAAAAAATACTCTTGGCTTTGCCCAAAAACGCGATATTCCCCTACTCTATTCGACAACGCTTCGGGCATGGGCTGCAAGACACAACCAGGAATTGAATCAGCGAAACAAGAAGGTGAAAGCCACTTTTCAAGAAAACGCCGGCACAGGAGCGGAACCGGAAAGTTCCAAGCTGGATTTGACGGTTTACTTATTTGCCGACGAATTCACGAATTTCAATGATGTGGAGATTGGCATTAAAGCCATCAAACTATTGAATGCCTTGGGCTACCGCGTCATCATCCCCGATCATGAAGATAGCGGGCGAACGTTTCTGTCGAAAGGATTGATCCGGAAATCGAAAAAGCTGGCCAATGCCAACGTTTTAAAGCTAAAGGACCTGATAACCGCTGATACCCCGCTGATCGGCATCGAACCCTCAGCCATTCTCACCTTCCGCGATGAATACCCCGATCTGGTCGATCCTGAACTGAAGGAAGCAGCCCTGAACCTGGCAAAGCATGCAGTGATGTTTGATGAGTTTGTGGTAAATGAAGTACAAAATGTAAAATGCAAAATGCAAAATGCAAATATCAAATTCAAAGATCACTCACTCAATCACTCATTTACAGATCTTTTCACCGACAAACCTTTAAAGCTCCTCCTCCACGGCCACTGTCATCAGAAGGCGCTCGCTTCGGTCGAAACCACAAAAAAAATGTTGTCCATCCCCGTCAATTACCAGGTAGAGGAAATTAAATCGGGGTGTTGCGGCATGGCTGGGTCGTTCGGCTATGAAAAGGAGCACTATGATCTGTCGATGAAAGTCGGTGAGCTGGTTTTATTCCCGGCGGTAAGGAAAGCCCCTGAAGAGGTGGTCATCGTTGCTCCCGGCACCTCCTGCCGTCACCAGATCAAGGACGGAACAGGCCGGAGGGCGTATCATCCTGTGGAGGTGATGTATGAAGCACTGTTAGAAAAGGTCTGAACAGGATTTTCAGACTTTTGCTGATTGACGCTGTCTTACAGCAATCCGGCATTCTTAAGTATTTCCCTAAGTTTCGGTTGGGTTTCTGACAATTGGCGGAGGAATTCGATGATCCGGGTCTGATCTTTTTTCACAGGAGCCAGTGAAAGCTTGCGGTCCCAGAAAGCAAATCCAAATACGCTGACCATCATGGTGGTGAAAATGCCGATGATGGCCCAAAGGAAGTTGAACAACTGATCGAAACGGGCATTCATTTCTGATCGAAGTCCATCAACCTTTGAATCGATCTTCGCATCAAGGGCCTCTACTTTTTGTTCTGTCCGTATGATCCGGTCGCGATCGTCGAGGGTAAAAGGAATTTCTTTATCCATGGCCTGTAACAACGACGGGAGGAGGATCAGCAGGATCAGCAGATATTGTTTCACCGTTTTCATAATCTTCGGATTAATCTTTACTGTTTAATCCGGTTGCTGAGGCAAAGGTAATACGAAAAGTTAAAAATCGGGCAATAGGCATTTGGCAATAGGGATTAGGGGAAAAAACCAATTCAAAATTCAAATCAGGCACCAGGCATTGGCCATTTGACGATAGGCAATAGGGGAAAAAACAATAATTAAAAATTTTCACATTCTCAAATCTTCAAATTCTCAAATCGTTTTCCGTTTTCCGTTTTCCATTTTCAATTGTCCATTGTCAATTGTTCATTGATAATTGTTCATTGACAATTATTCAGTCAATCAAACATTCAGTCAATCTGTCAATCATTTTACGCACCGCACCGGGAAACCGTACGCCTTATGGTAGGAATACCGGCCTACATTCACGTCGTTGTAAATAAGTCTCCGGTTCACGCCCCCGCTTCCCGAAATGCTTTCCGACGACGACCATAAGTTGGCGTCGTACGTCAGACTACTGCTAAAACCGCCAGTGTTGAAACGGCAGGAGACAGGAAGCGCAGTGAATCCGCTGCTGTTGGTGGCTCCCGTATTAGGCGAAGCCCAGTGGGTTGTCCCCGTTTCTTTCATCTTTCCACCTGCTACGTTTTCACCACCAAGGAAGGTGGTGAGGACGTACCATTCTTCATCGGACGGCAAATGCCAGCCGGTCGGGCAGATTCCCTGTACTCCCGGAGTAATCATATATTGCATCGCTTCGTTCCACTGGTAGAGCCCGCCGTAAATGTCGCAATTCGATTCCAGGTCATTGTGACAGTACTTTTCGATCACCTGGTTGTTGGTCTGATTCAGAGAGCCGTCAATCCTTGTCCCAATATTAAGATTTGAAGCCATCCAACATTGTGTACCGATCAGTACCGCGTTGTAGGTCTTCCCATCGCGGGTATCGGTAAAGGGTTGACAATTTGTCGGACATGGCATCGTGCTTTGGGTCAAAATAGTCGGTGAAACAGTCCCACCACAATTGTTGTAAGCCCAGAGAAATCTGGCGTAGTAACTTCCACAGAAAAGCCCTGTTTCGGTCGTTGAAGTGACCATTCCCAGATCGGTCGCTGTATTGTAATTATTCTCTGTATTCCATTTATAACCTGTAGCTCCAGTCGAAGGATTCCAATTCCAAATTATTTGATTTTCCTAAGCGACATGGTTCCCTGCCACGGGTGGGACTGGTGGATCGGTTGTCGTAGTCTGTGTCAGGGTTCTGTATGTGGAGGTGCCGCAGGAACTATAGGTCCATACATATCTTGTATAGGTGGTTATACAGATCAAACCGGTTTCGGTCTTGGTGGTACTGGTTCCCATGTCGGTGGCCGTTCCATAATCATTGGTTGTGTTCCATTTATATCCGGTAGCGCCTGCCACGGTATTCCAGTTCCAGACGATCTGGTTGGGCGATGGAACATGGGTGCCGGTAGTTGGCGCCGGCGGATTGATGCACGTGGACGAAAGCGCCCACCATGCTCCGGCCATGTAAAGCGCCAACGACCCGGAGTTGTTTGCGCCACAATCAATGCAGAAAACCACGAGCCCGCTGGCCGGGCTCTGAATGGCATACATCTGCACATGGGTCATTCGCGGTGGTAAAAAACCCCTGGTTGTTGATTTCGCGTCAAGGATAGCAGAAGCATCAGGCTGGCTTCCGTCGGTATTGATGGCCACCTGAGCCTGTAGCTGAAGGGCGACCTGGACGACCACAAAAAAAATGGTAAAAAGCGTTCTCATAATGGGCGGTTTTCTTTGAGAGAAATGTCTACGAAACGATATTTTACCTATACAATGAACGAAAATAGATGATGAATCGCCACCAAGACTTACCTAACTTAAGGTGAAAATGTCAGAATTAATAAAATTTACTCAATCCCAAATGTACAAAGAAAAATCTCCTATATCAAGAAATTAGCCGCGGAATTTCAAAAGCGCATTACTCTGTTTGACTTTGATACCGTTTTATAATTACCACAGATCGCGAAGGAAATGTAACCGTCATTTGCTTTCCTGCTTGCTGACAACCTGCTACCCATTGTTTTGTTAAAAAATTGTTAAACATTTTTAAAAGAAAAATCTTCAAAATATTTTTGCAAAAAAATTCATTTATGGAAGTCAGTGTCGAAAATATCACGAAGCTTTATGGCTTTCAAAAGGCGGTCGACAACGTATCCTTCAAGGTAAATACCGGTGAAATTGTGGGTTTTCTCGGACCGAACGGCGCCGGGAAAACCACCACCATGAAGATCATCACCTGTTTCATGCAACCCAATGAAGGAACCGTGAAGGTGGGCGGCTTCTCGGTGACTGAACACCCCGACGAGGTAAAAAAACACATCGGCTATCTTCCCGAATCGAATCCCCTGTACAAGGAGATGCCCGTGATCGATTACCTTCGGTATGTAGCAGAATTGCAGGGAGTGCCGGCAAACCAGATACGGGAACGTATCCGTGAGATGGTACAAGTTTGCGGGTTGAAAACCGAGAAGTATAAAAAGATCAACGAACTCTCGAAAGGGTATCAGCAACGCGTCGGGCTTGCCCAGGCCCTGATCCACAACCCGGAGGTGTTAATCCTCGACGAGCCGACTTCCGGCCTCGATCCCAACCAGATCGTCGAGATCCGTGAGCTGATCAAGCGGATAGGGCGGGAAAAGACGGTAATCCTTTGCTCGCATATCCTTGCCGAAGTTGAAGCTACCTGCGACCGCATCGTGATTATCAGCGAAGGAAAACTGGTCGCCGACGGAACAGCGACAACATTACGGAAGCAAGCCCAAGACAAGGAAATCCTCAAGGTGACCATCGAGGACGGGGATCGTAACCAGATCTTCGCACGTTTGCAATCACTCGAAACAGTGGAACTCGTTGACCTGCTTCCCGAGCACACCCAGGCGTTTGAGGTACAGAGTAAACCCGGCACAAGCTCAAGAAAAGCCATTTTCCGTGCCTGCGTCGAAAACAACTGGTCACTCACCGAAATGACGCCGCTTGAACGCAAGCTGGAAGAGGTGTTCAGAGATCTGACGATCAATAATTAATGAAGAACAATAATTTAAAATTCAAAGAAGGGATTAGATTAGCGAATAGCGAATAGGCCAAAAAATATTAATTCAAAATTCAAAGGTCAAAATTCAAATCAGGCATTGGGCATTGGGCATCAGACAATAGGAAACAGGCAATAGGAAAGACGATAATTCAATATTCAAAATTTTCACATTTTCAAATTCTCAAATTAACACATCAACACATTAGCACATTAACACATTTTCATTCACTCATTCACTCAATCACTCAATAAAAAAGTTGTATGAAACAAATCTGGATAATTGCAAAACGTGAGCTCTGGTCATTCTTCGATTCGTTGATGGCCTATGTGATGATCCTGCTTTTCTTAGGATTCAGCGGTTTTTTTACCTGGCTTTTCGGGAGCGACATCTTCCTGGTGAACCAGGCGACCCTGCAGTCGTTCTTCGGAATCGCTTTCTGGTCGCTGTTCTTCTTTATTCCCGCCGTGACCATGGGATTGCTGTCAGAAGAACGCAAGACCGGAACCCTCGAACTGCTGGTCACCAAACCTGTCACCGACTGGCAGATCATCACCGGGAAGTTCCTGTCGGCCCTGGTGTTGATCTGTATCGCACTGGCGCTCACCCTGCCCTATTACATTTCGGTTGCAAGCATCGGGAAACCCGATCACGGGGCAATCTGGCTGGGATACCTCGGACTTTTGTTCATGAGCGCCTGCTACATCAGCATCGGAATGTTTGCCAGCAGCATCACATCAAACCAGATCGTAGCCTTCCTGATCGCCCTGTTCATCGGAATTTTCTTTCACCTCCTTTTCGGGCTCATGGGGAGCAACTCGCTCGGCTGGATCGGTGGAATCCTCAATTACCTGAGCATCAGTACGCATTTCGAAAGCATGGCACGTGGGGTGATTGATTCAAAGGATGTGATCTATTTTCTTTCCATCATTTTCCTCGGACTGATGGGAACGGAGATGGCGCTTTCGAAAAGAAATCTGGCAAACTAAAATCATGAATAAACATTGAAAAGTCAATAACAGGATAAGATGAAAAACCGAAAATCGACCGCTACATACCTTTTGTTAATCTTCGGCGTGCTGATTCTTGTCAACCAGCTGGCCGACCGTTTTTTTGTCAGGCTTGATTTCACGGCCGACAAGCGGTACACCCTGGGAGAAGCCACGCGGAACATTCTAAAATCACTAAAACAGACCGTCACCGTTACCGCATACATCAGTGAGGAACTTCCTCCTGATTTCGCACGTCTGCGCAGGGATTTCAAAGATGAGCTGATCGAATATTCCAACCGGTCGGGTGGCAAAGTCATGTATGAGTTCATCAATCCAAACAAAGATGAAGCCACCGAACAGAAGGCTATGCAGGAAGGGATCAGTCCGGTTTTGATCAATGTGAGGGAAAAAGACCAGGTAAAACAGCAAAAAGCATACATGGGCGCAGTGGTTCAATACGGCGATAAAAAAGAGATCATTCCCTTTATTCAGCCCGGTGCAGCCATGGAATATGCACTGTCGACCAGCATTAAAAAAATGACGGTTGAAAATAAACCCCGGATCGGGTTTGTCGAGGGCAACGGTGAATCGCCACTGGGTTCCATGATGCAGGTGTTGCAGTCATTATCTGTACTCTATGATGTTGAACCGGTTAATCTTAATGATCTCACCTCGGATCTGGACAAATTCAAGACCCTCGTGATCGTAAACCCAAAGGATACCATCCCGGCCGATCAACTTGCCAAGCTGGATGCATTCCTGGCCTATGGCAAAAACATCTTTATCGCGATGAACCGTGTGGAAGGCGATCTTCAGAACCTCCGCGGAGAGGTTGTTACAACCGGTTTAGAGCAATGGCTTGAGCAGAAAGGGATCCGGGTCAACCCGAACTTCGTCATCGATCAGAGTTGTGGCGCCGTGATGGTCAACCAGCAACAGGGTATGATGACCTTCCAATCGAGCATGCAGTTCCCCTACCTGCCCGTCATCACCAAGTTCGCCGATCATCCCGTAACCAAAGGACTTTCATCGGTCGTGCTGCAGTTTGCCAGCTCGATCGATTACGCGAGACGTGTAAATGATGCCACCTTCACACCGCTGGCATTTACCTCTGAAAAATCGGGAGCTGAGAATGTACCTGTGGTCTTCAATGTTTCCCGCAACTGGCAACCGAACGATTTCCCGTTGGCAAACCTTCCCGTGGCAGGACTTTTATCGGGAAAGCTGTCCGGAAACCTGAATTCAAGAATCATCGTGGTTTCGGATGGCGATTTTGCAATCAACGGCGAGGGTCAACAGGCACGCCAGATACAGCCCGACAACCTGAACCTGTTTGTCAACTCGGTCGACTGGTTGTCGGACGACACCGGTTTGATCGATCTCCGGACAAAGGAGGTCACTTCCCGCCCGATCGACCAGATGGATGATGGGAAGAAAACCTTTCTGAAATACCTGAATTTCCTGCTTCCCATGCTACTCGTTCTCGGCTTCGGATTTTTCAGATGGCAATACCGCCGTAATCTGAGAATCAAACGAATGAACGAAAATTATTTCTGATTCCGAAAGGGTACCGATAATCCTGTACTTGCTGATTCGGTAAAAATCAATCACGAATGAAAAAAATCAAGAATTCAACCTTGCTGATCCTTTTTATCGTGCTTTTAGTCGCGGTAGCCGCGGTTTTTCTTTACGACCGCCACAAGGGAGACCGGACCTTTAAAAGTCAACTGTTTGCAATCGATTCAGCCCGCGTTTCTTCCATTTCTATCTATCCGAAAGGCAGTTCCGAAGCCATGATCCTGTCGGGTTCCGGTAATAACTGGACCATTCGTGTCAAAGATCAGTTGTTCCCGGCCGATACGCAATCGATTCGGCAGATCATCAGCGCCGTCATCCATGCGATTCCCGAACGCATTGCAGCCACCGATCCTTCGGGATGGAAGGAATTCGAAATCACCGATTCGGCCGCAACCCGGGTCGTTATCAGGGAAGGTGATGAGACCACTGCCGATTTCAGGCTCGGGAAGCTTTCATTTTCACAGATGAATCAGGGCCAGGGATATGGCAGAGGTCAGAATATCATCGTGAAATCACATATCCGGATCGCCGGTGATGAGAAAGTTTACGTGGTCGACGGCTTTTTATTGATGATGTTCGGCGACCAACCGGCACGATACCGTAATAAGCTGGTATCCCGGTTTGACCGGACTTTCCCGATTCGTTTTAACTTCACCTATCCTGACGACAGCTCTTTCCAACTGGTCAAGACCGGCGATCGGTGGATGATCGGCGACAAACCTGCCGATTCGGCCAAAGTCGAAAGTTTTATCAGTTCCCTGTCGCAATCGTCAAACATGGAGATGGCCGACGACAACCGCACGGTTCCCGGTATTTTCCCGTATCAACTCTCCATCGAAGGTGATAATATGTCATCCATCAGGATCGAAGGGGCTATTGATCTCACCTCCGGCAGGCATTATGTGAAATCGTCAATGAACCGGGAAAGCATTTTTGCATCGGCCAATGAATCCCTGTTCCGCCAATTTTTCAAGGGCAAAGGGTATTTCTTCCCATCACCGGAGAAGAAAAAAGGAAAGTAACGAATAACAGTCCGCTGGTCCGCCCGTCCGCTAGTTCTTAAGTCCCCGGTTCTCCAACAGTGCGTCGATCTTGGGTTCGTGGCCCCTGAAATCGACATACATCTCCATGGCCTCCTTTGATCCTCCTTTTTCAAGGATGCAGGTGCGAAAACGCTGCGCAGTCGCTTTGTCGAAAATATCCCCTTTTTCTTTGAAGGCCTGGAACGCGTCGGCATCGAGGACTTCGGCCCAGATGTAGCTGTAATACCCGGCCGTGTAACCGCCGGTCATGGTATGCTGGAAGTAGGTCGAACGGTAGCGCGGCGGAATCTGCGGGATCAGCCCGATCCGTTTCATCGACGCGGCTTCAAAAGCCAGCACGTCGAGCCCCGGCAACGGATTCTTTTCATCAAACTTCTCACCCTCCTTCACCGCTTCAGGTTTTTTGATATCCGCTCCTTCCCGGACCTCTTCGGCAGGCGGCGCTTCGCGGTCGGAAGTAACAATTTCAGGACTTTTCTCTTTAATTTTTACTTTAAAAACAGGCACTTCGGAAGCCGGCTTTGTTGCAGGTTCCTTCACGGCGCCTTCGGCTTTGATTTCCGGATAGCGGAAATGGTAATCCATATCGAGGTACGATGCGGCAAGATATTCGGTTGTTTTGAAACCCTGACCGAATTTGCTACTGTTCTGGATCTTTTCGACCAGTTCGGCAGGGATGACGGCTCCGGTTTGATAGTGTTTAGCATAAACCTTCAGGACTTCGGGTTCGAAGGCCCAGTGTTCCATGATTTGTGATGGAAGTTCGACAAAATCGCGCGGAACCCCCGAAATACCGTCATATCGGACATTTCTCATCAGACCGGCAAGTGCGTGTCCAAATTCGTGAAAGAAGGTCTCTGCTTCATCGGGAGTCAGAAGTGCAGGTTGATCGCCCGAAGGGGCTGAGAAATTGCAAACGATGGTCATGACGGGCGCGACCCGCTTGCCGTTCTCATACTTTTGCGACCGGTAACTGCCGCACCAGGCTCCTCCCCGCTTGCTGGCCCTGGGATGAAAATCGAGGTACAGAACGCCAAGATGACTTCCGTCAGCCTCCTTGCATTCGTAGAGCTTAACATCTGTGAAGTATTTGGGCGCCCCGGCAACCTCGGTAAAGGTGATCCCGTAAAGTTTCCGGGCGACATAAAACACGCCTTCCCTGACGTTATCCAACTTAAAATAGGGTTTTAGTACCTCCTCATTCAAATCAAACTTTTTCTGCATGATCTTGTTGCTGTAATACCGCCAGTCCCAGCCTTCAAGTTGAAAATCCTGACCCTCTTCCCGGATCAGCGACTGCATATCGTCGGCCTCCCTGCGTGCCATTTCAAGGGCGGGGGTCCAAATCTGATCAAGCAGGTTGTAAACATTTTCAGGCTTTTTCGCCATGCGGTCATCCAAAGCATAGGCGGCATAAGAATCGAAACCAAGCAGGGCGGCTTTCTGCTTGCGGAGCGGAATCAGTTTGGCAATGATGGCCTTGTTGTCCTTGTCGTTATTGTTGTTGCCGCGACTGATATAAGCATTGAAGATCTGCTCCCGGTATTTCCTGTTGTCAGAGAACTGTAAAAACGGCATCACACTGGGATTCTGGAGTGTGAAAACCCATTTGCCTTTGGTAGCCTCCGACCGGGCGCCGGCTTCCAGCGCACTGTTGATCTGCTCTTTCGAAAGTCCTTCCAGATATTCCTCCCGGTCGAGGATCAGCTTATAGGCATTGGTTTCCGACAACAGGTTCTGTCCGAAAGTAAGTTGCAGCATGCTGATCTCGCTATTCAATTCGCGGAGTTTCTCTTTATCCTCATCGCGAAGATTGGCTCCGCTCCTGACAAATCCCTTGTAGGTCTCTTCAACCAGCCGCCGCTGATCGGGGGCAAGTTTCGCCATCTCCGGGCTCTTGTACACCGCCTTGATCCGGTTGAAGATCTCCGGATTCAGGCTGATGTCATCACCATGTTTCGACATCAGCGGCGACAACCGGCGGGCGATCTCCTGCATAGCATCGTTGGTGTTCGCCGAGTTTAAGGCGTAAAACACGGAACTCACCTTCTCGAGCAGCGCGCCGCTCCGATCCAGCGCTGCGATGGTATTTTCGAAGGTTGGTGTTGCCGGATTGCTCACAATGGCTTCAATTTCCGCCTGTTGTTGTTTCATTCCTTCCATAAAGGCCGGCATGTAATGGTCATTTTGTATCTGTTCGAAAGGAGGTACCCCGAAAGGAGTCTTCCATTCACGGAAAAAGGGATTTTCGTTTTGGGCGAACATTGAAATCGCGGTCATGGTCATGGTGATGAAGAGGGTGATCGTTTTTCTCATGGTGGATTGATTTACAGAATGGCTGCAAAGGTATAAAAAACGGGAACAGGTTGGACGGAGAGTTGGACGAAGAGCGGACGGAGAGTTGGACGAAGAGCGGACGGGGAGTTGGACGAAGAGCGGACGAAGAGTTGGACGGAGAGCGGACGGAGCGTTGGACGGGATTGCCGTGTTTAGTTTTTATAGTTCTATCCGTTCCCCTTCTTCGGCGGTGTATGTTTCAGGAAAGATCGCCTTCGCTTCAGCGAGCAGGGGCTGTACATCCTCGTAACGGGCCGAAAAATGACCGATGATCAGCTTGGCCACACCGGCTTTCAGGGCAATGGTGGCTGCTTGAGCTGCCGTGGCGTGAAATTTTTCGGCGGCTACTTGTTCCATCGCCGATGCAAAGGTCGCTTCGTGATACAGCAACCGTACATCCGAGATCCAGGGCACGATGCTTTCATCGTAAACGGTGTCGCTGCAATATGCCAATGAACGCGCAACCGGTACTTTATGCGGAGGATTCTTTTCGCGGAAGATGAAACCCCAGGCCGGGATGCTATGTTTCAGCGGAAAACTGTGGACCTCCAGCCGTTCCTCCTCCAGGATGAGTCTGTAGCCATCGGGACACAATGGCTGATAGATCACCGGATATTTCAGCCTGGTCTGCGAGGCTTCGAGCTGGATCTCAATGATCTCCCTGAGCTGCGGGGGGCCATGCACGGTAAGCTCTTCCGAACGGCCCAGCAAATGCATGGTGTTGAGCAGTCCGACCAGCCCGAAAAAATGGTCGCCATGCAGGTGACTGATGTAGATGTGCTTGATCCGCATGATGGAGAGGTGAAATTTCCGTAACTGGAACTGGGTTCCCTCCCCGCAGTCGATCAAATGAAAGCGCTCATTTGCATTGAGCAAATGAGCGCTTAGGTTCCGGTCGTTTGCCGCAACAGCTGCACTGCTGCCGAGGACCGTAAATGAGAAAGTCATGATTATTCAGCCTTCGGCTCTTCCTGAGGCGTGTCGAGATCGAGCTTCAGGGTTTCCTGAGCGGGCTTGGGTTCACGCGCCAGCTCTTCAGCCTTAACCATGTCGGCCTTCAGGTTCGCGAGGGCATCGATATCGCCAAGGGTCGTCTTCTCCAGGTTATCCTTGAGTTTCTTAACGGCTTTCTTGGTATCCTTCTCCTTCTTCAGACCTGCTTTAGCTTCCTTGTTCTTCTCTGCATTCTGTGCATCCTGGTGGATCTTGCTGTGCGAAAGGATGATCTTCTTGTTATCTTTCGAAAACTCGATAACCTTGAAATCGAGGGCTTCCTCGTCGCGGGCCTGGGTTCCGTCTTCCTTACCAAGATGACGCAAGGGGGCAAATCCTTCAACACCGTAAGGCAACGCCACGATGGCTCCCTTGTCGCTCATGCTCACGATGGTTCCGAGATGTACCGAACCTACGGCAAAAACGCTTTCAAACACATCCCACGGATTCTCCTCAAGTTGCTTGTGACCGAGGCTGAGCCTGCGGTTTTCCACGTCGACATCGAGCACGATCACGTCGATCGATTCCCCGATCTTGGTGAACTCGGCGGGATGCTTGATCTTCTTCGACCAGCTCAGGTCGGAAATGTGGATCAGTCCATCGACGCCCTCTTCGAGTTCCACGAAAATACCAAAGTTCGTGAAGTTGCGGACGATGGCCGAATGTTTCGATTTCAGCGGGTATTTTTCCTTGATGTTGGCCCACGGGTCGGGGATCAGTTGTTTGATGCCCATCGACATCTTGCGTTCCTCGCGGTCGAGGGTTAAAACCACGGCTTCCACCTCCTGTCCTACTTTGAGGAAATCGTGCGCGGTACGCAGGTGTTGCGACCATGACATTTCGGAAACGTGGATCAGACCTTCGACTCCGGTGTTGATTTCCACGAAGGCACCGTAATCGGCAATCACAACGACTTTGCCTTTAACCTTATCGCCGATCTTGAGGTTCGGATCCAGCGAATCCCATGGGTGCGGGGTGAGCTGCTTCAGACCAAGCGCAATACGTTTCTTGTTTTCATCGAAATCGAGGATTACAACCTTGATCTTCTGATCGAGTTTCACGATCTCTTCCGGATGGTTGATACGTCCCCAACTCAGGTCGGTGATGTGGATCAGTCCGTCGACACCGCCCAGGTCAACAAACACGCCATAGCTGGTGATGTTCTTGACGGTTCCTTCGAGGATCTGTCCCTTTTCAAGCTTCTTGATGATCTCGGCCTTCTGGGCTTCGAGTTCGTCTTCGATCAGGGCCTTATGCGATACCACGACGTTCTTGTACTCGTGGTTGATCTTCACTACTTTGAATTCCATCACTTTGTCGACAAACACATCGTAGTCGCGGATGGGTTTCACATCGATCTGTGAACCGGGGAGGAATGCCTCGATACCGAAGATATCGACGATGAGTCCGCCCTTGGTACGTGATTTTACATAACCCTTGATGATCTCCTGCTTTTCGTAAGCGTCGTTGATGCGTTCCCACGATTTCAGGATGCGGGCCTTTTTATGTGAGAGCAGCAACTGACCGCTGGTGTCTTCCTGGTTCTCGATATAAACTTCTACCTTGTCGCCGATTTTCAATTCGGGATTGTAACGAAATTCATTGATCTGGATCACGCCGTCGCTCTTGAAGCCGATATTAACAATGACTTCACGGTTGGTCATGGTGACGACGGTTCCTTCAATCACTTCATGATCCTGGATGGCCCGGAGGGTCTGGTCATAGGTGTCTTCGAGTTTGCGGCGTTCATCACTGGAATAAACTTCATGTTTTTTGCCGATGGCGTCCCAGTCGAAATCTTTCAACGATTCTTTGTTGAAGACGACCCTTTTCTGCGGCGCCGGTTTTACAGGTGCGGGATCCGCGACAGGCTCTGCGGCGGGTTCTGCGACCACCGTGGTGGCAGGTTCGGCGGCAGGTTCGGGATCGGTTCCGGTTTTAACTTCTTCGGCTACGATTTCCGGGGTTTCGTTTACAACGGGTTCAGCAATAGGTTCAACCGACTGTTCCGGACTGGCATTGGTTTCTTCAATATTCATTCAAAAATTGCTTTGTGGATGCGGTATTCCCGCTATCCGGGTTAAACATTTTATGGATTGGACGGGATTTCGATAAAGAACGATACTCCTTTTTCACCCGACAAAAAAGGGCTGCAAAGGTACGAGGAATGTTTTTAATATACAACAAGCTATGATTTTACGAATCACGAAATATGTAATTCTCATCTCCGTTTCCTTACATTTGCAGTTTAAAACTTCAGAAGATGTCACTCAAATGCGGGATCATCGGTTTGACCGGATCGGGAAAAACCACCCTTTTCAACTGTATCTCCAACAACCGTGCTGAGACGCACAGCGCGGCTTTCGCGGGGAATAAATCGAACCTGGGAATCGTGAATGTTCCCGATCGTCGGCTGTATGAGATCGACGATCTGATCCATTCGGCACGGGTGGTTCATACCACCATCGAGATGGTCGATATTCCCGGGCTGACGAAAGGCGGCAGTCAGACCGAAGGCAACCGGTTTCTTTCCGACATCCGCAATGTGGATGCGCTCATCCATGTGATCCGTTGTTTCGACGATCCACAGTTACCGCATCCCGAGGGTTCCGTCAACCCAATGCGCGATCGCGAAATCGTTGATCTGGAGCTTCAGATCAAGGACCTTGAATCGGTTGAAAAAAAAATCGTCCGGCTGGATAAGATGGCCAAAACGGGCGACAAAGATGCCCGGCACGGCCTCGAGGTTTTAAAATTGCTGAAGAACCACCTGGAATCATTCCAGTCGGCCCGCACCGCCCCAATTGCGCCGGAGGATATCCGGTTTATCGACGACCTGTTTCTGCTCAGCTTCAAGCCGGTGATGTACGTTTGCAACGTCGATGATCCGTCGGCAACCCAGGGAAATGAATACTCCCGGAAATTCGTTGATGCCATCACAGGGGAGGAAGCCGAGACCCTCGTCATCGCCGCCCGGATGGAATCGGAAATCGCGGAGCTGGAAAGCGCCGACGACCGTGAAATTTTCCTGGCCGACGCAGGTTTACCGGAGCCGGGTGTCAACCGCCTTGTCCGGGCAGCCTTTCACCTCCTTGATCTGCAATGTTTCTTCACAGCCGGGCCCAAGGAGGTTCGCGCGTGGACCATCAGAAAGGGGATGACGGCTCCTCAGGCTGCCGGCGTCATCCACAGCGACCTGGAACGGGGTTTCATCCGTGCAGAGGTGATGAAGTACGATGACTTTATCCGGCTGAAATCGGAGCATGCCTGCAAAGAACACGGGAAACTGATGGTGGAAGGTAAAAACTATGTGGTCGGCGACGGCGATATCTTACATATAAGATTTAATGTTTGACAAAATTCCTATTGCCTAATGGCCAATGCCTAATGCCTTTTGCCTAAACAAATCTCGCGTAATTCTTCAGCTTTTCAAGAAAATCAGCTTTTTTTCTGACGGAGACCTCCACCTCGGTGTTGTCTTCGAGGATTATAGATCCACCTTTCCCTTTGACATATCGTTTCACGAACATCAGGTTGATCAGATGTTTGCTGTGAACCCTCGAAAACGGCAGGTCTTCGAGGATCTTTTCATAGGTATTCAGGGGTTTTGATGCTACGAAACGCTGGCCGTTGATCATATAAAAGAGGGTGTACACGTCGCTTGCTTCGAGCCTGACAATATCGTTCAGCTTAACGATATTCAGCCCGTCGGTGGAGGGTATGATGATCTTTTCATTCTTGCTGCGTAAGCTGTCGCGCAAGATCCGTAAACGGTTATCGATCTCATCGACTTTTACATCTTTATAGCGGTCGATGGCGATGGTCAGCATTTCGAGGGTGACCGGTTTCACCAGGTAATGCAACGCTGAGAATTCGAATGCCCTGACGGCATATTTATCGAAAGCCGTAATGAAGATCACCCTGAAATCCTTATACGACACCCGTTCGAAAACATCAAATCCTTCACCATCGGGCATGTTGATATCGAGAAAGACCAGGTCAGGTTTTACGGCATCGACCAGAAAAACTGCTTCACTGACGTTGTTGGCAATTCCGGCGATCTCGATGTTCGGAAAATTCCCCTTCAACAATGATTGTAAGGCTACAATACTGGTTTTATCATCATCTACAAGCAGGGTAACAATCGTATTATCCATATGATATTTCTGTTGATGTAAATCCTGTCCGGCATCACCTGTTCCGAAATCAATGGGTCATTCGGGAAAAATCGTAATTTTGCTCAATAAACAAGATTACCGGTTTTTTGCTAAGATATTAAGATAATTTGTTCCTGATGAGCTTTGTTGAAAAAATTTTTGAAAAAGCTGTTTTCTCCAGAGATGACCTGATTTTCCTGTTAAATACATCGGGGGACGAGCGGTTGCGGTTGTTTGAGATGGCCGCTGAAACAAAGGCCCGGTTCGTTGGCAGGAAAGTTTATTTCAGAGGGTTGCTGGAATATTCGAACACTTGTTCCAAGAATTGCTACTATTGCGGGATCCGTGCCGGGAACAAGCGCCATGTGCGTTACCGTATGACCGATTCCGAAGTCATGGAAGCGGTGCAGTACGCGTATGTGAACCGGTTTGCTTCAATCGTCATCCAGTCGGGTGAGCAGAACAACCAGGCCTTCACCCGGAAGATTGCAAAGTTACTCCGCGAAATCCACACGTCGACCAACGGCGAATTGCATGTAACGCTATCCCTGGGCGAACAGTCGGAAGAGACCTACCGGCGGTGGTTCGAAGCGGGTGCACACCGGTATCTCCTGCGCATCGAGGTATCGAATCCCGATCTCTACCTTAAACTTCATCCAGACAACTCCCGTCACAGTTACACGGCTCGGTTGAGCGCCCTCCGCACCCTGCGGTCCATCGGCTACCAGGTTGGTACCGGTGTAATGATCGGCCTCCCCTTTCAAACCATCGGCGACCTTGCCGACGACCTGCTGTTTTTCCGGGATTTTGACATCGATATGGTCGGCATGGGACCGTATATCGAACATGAAGATACGCCCCTGTACCGCTACCGCGAAACCCTGCTGCCGCTCACCGGACGCTTTGACCTGTCGCTTAAAATGGTTGCCATCCTCCGTATCATGATGAAAGATATCAACATTGCGGCAACCACTGCCATGCAAACCATTGATCCGCAGGGTCGCGAAAAAGCGTTGCTTGCCGGGGCGAATGTCATCATGCCCAACCTGACCCCGGTCAGGTACCGGCAGGATTACCTGCTCTACGAAAATAAACCCTGCCTGGATGAAGAAGCATCAGCCTGCCAGACCTGCCTCGAAGCACGCATCCGGATAGCCGGCGACACCATCGCCTATGGAGAGTGGGGCGATTCGAGGCACTTTCATAAGCGAAGGACGATTGAAAATTGACAATGGACAATGGACAATGGACAATGGACAATTGAAAATGGACAATTGAAAATGGAAAACGGAAAACGCGCTATTCGCTAATCCCTTATGCCTGATTTGAATTTTGAAGTATCTCCAATGAAAACCTCCTACTCCCCGATAATCCTTGAAAATGTGGAGATCCTCGACGCCGGCTCCGAGGGGATGTCGATCGCAAGGATCAATGATCAGGTGATCTTTGTACCCTTCGTAGTTCCGGGGGATGTGGCCGATCTGCAAATCACCGCAAAAAAAAGAAGGTATCTCGAGGGCCGGGCGGTCCGTTTGCGAATCCCTTCGCCCTGGCGTACCGAACCCCATTGTGTCCATTTCGGCATCTGCGGGGGATGCAGGTGGCAGAACATGACGTATGAAAGGCAATTGTACTACAAACAAAAACAGGTTTACGACAATCTGACCCGGATCGGAAAGATAAATGCACCTGAAATCTTACCGATTCTCCCATCACCTGTCACGCAATATTACCGGAACAAACTCGATTTCACCTTTTCCAATCACCGGTGGTTCACTGAACCCGTCAAACTGGGCGACGACCCGTCGACCCAATCCAATGCCCTGGGATTTCATGTTCCCCGTTTCTTCGATAAGGTGGTCGACATCCGGGAATGTTTTCACCAGAAAGATCCTTCAAATGCCATCCGCAATGAATTAAGGTCGTATGCAGAGGCGCATCAACTTCCGTTTTACGATGTCAGAAAATGGGAAGGGCTGATGCGCAACCTGATCATCCGCGACACCCTCTCGGGCGGGCTCATGGTTATCCTCGTTTTTCATCATGAAGATCCGGCTATCGGTCTGATGATCGACCACCTGACCAAAAAATTCCCGCAGATCACGAGTCTGTTTTATGTGATCAACCCGAAGAAGAACGATTCCCTGAACGATCTCGAATTCAGACATGCAGCAGGCGAACCTTACATAACCGAAATCCTGCCGCCATACCGGGATGGATATCCGGATATCTCCTACCGCATCGGTCCCGCCTCTTTTTTCCAGACCAACAGCCTGCAGGCAGTCAACCTGTACCGCACTGTTGCCGGATTCGCAGATCTGACGGGCGTCGAAGCCGTATACGATCTTTATACCGGTACCGGCACCATCGCCAACTACCTCGCTCCTTATGCACAGCACGTGACGGGTCTTGAGTCGGTGGAACCGGCAGTTGCTGATGCCATTCTGAATTCAAAGCTTAACCGGATCCAAAACACAACCTTCATCGCCGGTGAGGCTGAAAAGATACTCGACGACAGCTTCCTGGCGCAGCACGGTACTCCCGATGTCATCATCACCGATCCTCCCCGAAACGGAATGCATGAAAAAGTAGTCCGGACGATCCTGCAGATCCGACCGGGAAAAGTGGTGTACGTCAGTTGTAATCCGGCGACGCAGGCCCGTGATCTGGCTTTGATGAGCCCATACTATCGCCTCGTGAAATGTCAGCCGGTCGACATGTTCCCCCACACCCAGCATGTTGAGAATGTCGCCCTGCTCCTCAAAATTGAGTAAACCCCGGGAGATCAACGCATTGCTATTCCATCTTACGTGCCGGTTCACCCGCGATCAGTGAAGTCGGCAATTTTTTTCAGCAGGATTTCGGTCAGTTGTTGGGGTGAAAAATCACCGGCATCGATGATGATATCAGCCTGACCGTAAAAAAACTCGCGTACGGCCAGTTGCTCGCTGATCTTTTCGGGAAGGGATTCCGGATCAAGATCCTTCAGTATCGGTCGCTTTTTCCTCAGGTTTTGCAACCGTTCGGCCAGCATTCCGGCAGGCCACCGTATGTAGACCGCGATCCCGTGATCCCGGATAAACTTCATATTATCGAAAAAACAGGGCGTACCTCCGCCCGTTGAAATCAGCACATCGTCGAACGCCCCGGTCTCATGTAAAAGGTCGCGTTCCATACTCCGGAACAAGTTCTCATCGTATTTATCAAAAAAATCGAGAATGCTGATCCGGTAACGTTCTTCGAAATGGTGGTCGAGATCGAGAAATTGAAAACCAAGGCTGGAGGCAAGGTTTTTACCGATGGTTGATTTTCCTGACCCCATGTAGCCGATAAGGTAAATACGCATGGATGTAAAAGTATAAAGATTTTTCCTACCTTTGCAGCCTTAAAGTTGCTTTTCGGATGAAGTGTAAAAAGCTGACATTGATCCTGTTTTTAGCCGTTTCCTTATCGCTCCCCGGATGCGGTGACCGCAACACAGACGGGCAGGAGGAGATTCCGGCCGATGTAGTTAACAATCCGAATACTGCCAGCGGCAAGGGAGACCGAAGCATCCTTCCACAGATCACCTTTGAAGAGACCGAGCATGATTTCGGGAAGATCCTTGAAGGAGAATCGGTTGCGATTGCCTTCCATTTCACCAATACCGGCAAGTCGGATCTGATCATCGCCGAAGTAAGCACCTCCTGCGGATGCACGGTTCCCTCCTACCCTAAAACCCCAATTCGTCCGGGTGAAAAAGGCGAGGTAAAGGTATCGTTCAACAGCAACGGACGCCGTGGATTCCAGTCGAAGAATGTTCTGGTGGTTGCCAACACCCAACCCAACACCACCATGCTCAGAATTAAAGCCCAGGTTGTCAACCCACGCGGTGGCACCCAATAAATCAATCATAAATCGTAAATCATAAATCGTAAATATGGAAATCATTTTAAACATGCTTCTCATGGCGCCTCAGGGCCAGGGCGCCCAGCAAAACGGGTGGTGGTCGTTTCTGCCACTGTTACTGATCATCGTGGTGTTCTACTTCTTTTTTATCCGTCCGCAGATGAAGCGGTCGAAAGATCAGAAGAAATTCAAAGAAAACCTGCAAAAAGGTCAGAAGATCATCACCATCGGCGGCATCCATGGCCGGATTGTCGAAATGCAGGAAACAACCGTGACCATTGAAGTAGAGAACAACGTCAGGTTACGGGTTGAAAAATCTGCCATTGCCATGGATAACACCCAAACCATCGAGAACAAATAATTCAGGAAAAACATCACAACTTGAAATCCGATTTTCTCGACTTCATCGGCAATGCCCGTAAAAGGCGAAACGAGAAATTCAGGAACCAACTGTCCATTTTTGTTGTTTGCCTGATCCTGTCGGTATTCATCTGGTCGCTGGTCAGGCTATCCAAGGATTACTATTACGCGGTCGACTTCCGGTTGAGTTATACCAATGCTCCTTCCCACCTGGAGTTGCGGGAGTTTTCCGATTCAACGATCCGGATCCGTTTCAGAATCCAGGGTTTCGAGTATTTTTCAGAGCAGTTGTTCCGGCAACGGGATCACAAATATGAAGTGAGCCTCCGGGATGTCAGGCTAAAGATACACGGTGATCACCCCAGGGGATATCTGATTACCAGTCAAGTCGGAAAAGAGATTATGTCGCAAACCAATTTCCCGGTCGATTTTTATTCCGTCTCTCCCGACACCCTCTTTTTTAACTTTGACCGCAATCCGGTCGAGGGCCTGACCCCGGGATCCCCCGGTGAAAGTGTGAAACCGGGGCAGAATGTCGATTCGTTAACAATCCGGGTCGACAGTACAGCGGCCCACGGCGAGTACGCCAACCCTCCAACCGACAACAACCGATGATCCTGAGAGTCGGGCTCACCGGAAATATAGGCAGCGGAAAAAGCACTGTGGCCGGAATCTTCAAAGTGCTTGGCATTCCCGTATTCCATGCCGATGAAGAGGCTAAAAAATGTTATGAGGATCCGGAACTCCGCCGGGATCTTGTACACCAATTCGGAGAACGGATTCTGAACCCCGGCGGGGAGATCGATCGCAAAGCGCTTGCCGCCATTGTTTTCAATGATCCTGCCTCGCTCGAATACCTCAATGCTGTTGTTCATCCCCTTGTCGGTAAAGCCTTCACGAAATGGATGACGGTCCAGACACAGACGCCGTATATCATTCATGAGGCGGCTATCATTTTTGAAAGTGGACTGGGAGGATCCTTCGACCGCATCATCCATGTTTCCTGCCCAAAAGAAATTGCCATCAACCGCGTTATGAAAAGAGATGCAACCGATGGCAATTCCGTTCTGAAAAGGATGCTGTTTCAGATCCCGGATGAGGAAAAAGCGCACATGGCCGATTTCGTCATCCTCAATGACGGATCATCACTGGTGATTCCGCAGGTATGCTCAATACACAGCGCGCTTTTGGGACTTCCCGACGGATCCGACAATAAGGCCGGTGTCTGATCAACAGATAAACTTCATAACTTTTCAGGGACGGATCAGCATTCATCAACAATAATTGGTTAGTTTTGTCCCTTCATTTTTGTAATACCGGGACTCGCGTTGAAAAAATTTGTAGGCATCTTTCTCTTGTTTTGCCTGGCTTCTCCGATCCTCGTCAGTTATTCATGGTACATCCTGGAAAAAAGGGAGGTCCGGAAGGAGATCAAGCGAAGAATTATCTCCGGGATGGGAAGGGAAAATCTGGTACTGCTGACTTTTACCGCTGATCAGGCCGGGAAGTCGCTCCGGTGGGAGCATGCCGGCGAATTTGAGTATAAAAACCAGATGTATGACGTCGTTGAAAAGGAGACCGTCGGCGACACCACATTTTACTGGTGCTTTTGTGATACCAGAGAGACGACGCTGAACAACCAGATAAAGGAACTGGCATCCAAATCCCAGGGTCATAACCCTCAAAACAGGGACAATCAAAAACGGCTGCTCACTTTTTTGCAAACAATATTCCTTCCCAATTATTTCAGCTGGGATCCTGACGACTCAAGGAGGGATCGTCAGGTTTTTCAAACCAACCATTTCCTTTACGCTTCCGTTTTCGTGGAACCGCTTGTCCCTCCTCCCAGAAATAGTTAAAGAATCTTCTTGGCTAATACACAAGCCTCCTCATTCAGGAGGTGATTTATCATTTTTTTAACTTAATCATTACCTATGAAACAATTTTTCATGCTTTGCTTGTTATTAGGCATAAGCAGTATCGCATATTCACAGATTGTGACAATTAAGGACAGGGAGAACAATCAACCGATGGATTTGGTGACAATTACAAGCGACGCTCCCAAAGCGTTCACCCTTACAAATGCAGAAGGTCAGGCTGATATTTCAAAATTCGCCGGTGCACAGGAGATCGAGATCAGGATGATTGGCTACCAAACGGTCAGGTTACCCTATTCGCGCATTGAATCAGCAGGATTTCAACTTACCTTGCAACAAACCGCAATAAACCTCGATCAGGTGGTGATCTCAGCCACACGGTGGAACCAGGACCAACGTGACATCCCTGCGAGGATCCTGGTGCTGTCGCCAAAAGATGTGAATTTGACCAATCCGCAAACAACCGCTGACATGCTGGGTTCCTCCGGAGAGGTTTTTATCCAGAAAAGTCAACAGGGAGGCGGAAGTCCGATGATCCGTGGCTTTGCCACAAACCGGTTGCTGTACACCGTGGATGGTATCAGGATGAATACGGCCATCTTCAGGAGCGGAAATCTGCAAAATGTTATTTCGCTCGATCCGTTTTCGTTCGAAAGTGCGGAGGTGATTTTCGGACCGGCATCACTGATCTATGGCAGCGACGCCATTGCCGGGGTGATGAGTTTCAGAACCCTGACTCCGCAGTACGCAATCACTTCAAAGCAACTTGTTACCGGGAATGCATTGGCCCGGTATTCATCGTCAAACAATGAAATCACCGGTCATTTTGACGTCAATGTCGGATGGAAAAAATGGGCCTTCATCACGAGCTTTTCTGCGAACACATTCGGCGATTTGCGGATGGGCAGTTACGGACCGGAGGATTATCTAAGGCCCTGGTATGTGGAACGGGTCGACAGTACGGATGTTGTAGTAACAAACGAGGATTCGAAAGTGCAAAAACCGACTGGTTATTCGCAAATTAACCTGATGCAGAAGATCAGTTTTAAACCCAATGATAAGTGGGAGTTCCAATATGGTTTTCATTATTCCACCACTACGAACTATTCCCGTTACGATCGGCTGATCAGGACGAAAAAAGAACTGCCGAGGAGCGCTGAATGGTACTATGGTCCACAGGAGTGGATGATGAATAATTTAACCATCACCAACAGCGCACAGAATGTGGTGTATGACCAGATGGTGATTCGGCTCGCATGGCAGGCTTTTGAAGAGAGCCGGATCGATCGCGATTTCCAGAAACCGATGCGGTATCACCGGGTGGAAAAGGTCAATGCCTATTCAGTCAATGCCGATTTTATAAAGTCACTTGGGCTGCGGCATAACTTTTTCTACGGAATCGAAATAGTGTGGGATGACGTCAAATCAACCGGCACCGATGAGGATATCACAAAAGGCAATGAAGTTACAGGTCCGTCAAGGTATCCCAATTCTACCTGGGCATCCTATGCTGCTTATTTGAGTTATCAATTTAAGATAACAAAAAAATTCCTGATCCAGGCGGGAGCCAGGTACAATTACAACAGTCTGGATGCAGATTTTAGCAATAACCTGGACTTCTATCCATTGCCTTTTTCTGAAGCTAAGACCAACCAGGGTGCATTGACCGGGAACCTGGGTTTCGTATATAATCCGACAGAAAAATGGTCGATCATAACAAACCTCTCAACCGGGTTCAGGGCGCCGAATGTAGATGACATGGGAAAGGTATTTGATGCAGAGGAAGGCAGTGTGGTTGTTCCGAATCCCGATCTGAAACCAGAATATGCCTACAACGCAGAAGTCGGGATTGCTAAGGTTTTTGGCGAATCGGTAAAAATCGACATAACCGGTTACTACACGTATTTGAACAATGCCATGGTACGCCGGAACTATACGATGAACGGGCTTGACAGCATTATGTATGATGGTGAAATGTGCAGGGTTCAGGCCATACAGAATGCCGCATTCGCGACTGTTTACGGTATCCAGGCCGGACTGGAAGTGAAACTGCCTGCCGGATTCGGCTTCACTTCTCAATTCAATTACCAAAAGGGAGAGGAAGAACTGGACGACGGATCAAAGAGCTCGCTTCGTCATGCAGCGCCATGGTTTGGAATTTCGCATCTGACCTACAAAGCGAATAAACTGGAGCTGGACCTTTATGGCGTTTACAACGGCGAGATCAGTTATGCAAATCTCTGTGAGGAGGAGCGTGGAAAATCTTACCTGTATGCAAAAGATGCGGATGGGAATCCATATTCCCCGGCCTGGTATACCTTAAACATTAAAGCTCTTTACCAAATTACCAATAACCTTTCGGTGAGCGCCGGAGTTGAGAATCTCACCGACAGGCGGTACCAACCTTACAGCTCAGGAATTGCCGGTTCGGGAAGAAATTTCATTCTGGCGCTGAGGGCCAGGTTCTGATCCGGATTCAGGAAATCTACTTACTTATTTTTCAAATGAGGGCGACTCAACTTTTTGGTCGCCCTCATTTTTTTAACGGGCCGTTTTATACAATTCCCCGAAAAAGGGGTTTTAAAGACGTTTACAAAAAACTAATTTTGCATGGATAATCCAGACCTAAAGCATGCTTAGAATTTCAGCTGTATCGTACCTGAATACTTTTCCATTTGTTTATGGAATTCAAAGTTCTTCTTACCGTGACCATTTCCGGTTGCACCTTGATGTTCCTTCCCTGTGCGCAGAGCGGATGAAAAAGGGCGAGGCCGATGTTGCCCTGGTTCCGGCAGGCGCTTTACCCACGCTCGATGAATTCACCCTGGTTCCCGGTTTCTGTATCGGCGCGGTGAAAGAGGTTAAAACCGTTCTCCTGCTCTCGCAGCATCCCCTGGATCAGATCCACACCATTTATCTTGACTTTGATTCCCGTACTTCCGTAGAGCTGGTAAAGATATTGGCCCGGCACCACTGGAACATTCAACCGGATTATAAAAAATTAATTCCCGGCGAGGCCGCTGCTTTAGATCCGGATAAAACGCTGGTAGCGATTGGCGACAAGACCTTTCTGCTCAGGCCAAAGTACCGCTATGTTTATGATCTTGCAACGGAATGGATAGGTTTCACGGGCCTCCCGTTTGTTTTTGCCGTTTGGGTAGTACGACCGGAGGTTCCTTCTGAAGCGCTTTTACCATTAACAGAAGCCCTACGGTACGGGATTTCGAACATCCCAAAGTGCCTGGAACATTTCAGCGACCGTCTGCCTCGCGGGGTCGACTGCAGGTCATACCTCGAAGACAACATCTCTTATACGTTCGACAACGAAAAACGCCAGGGTATGGAAAAGTTTCTGCAGTTTCTTGTTTAGCTTCCGGCACCCGGACCCCGTCGGGGTGGGGTCTATTTCTTTACCGGGTATCCCCGTTGCTTTGCCATATCCTCGAGCCGTTTCTGGAAGCCTGACTTTTTAACCGGTTTTTTCCGGTTGGCTTCGATCTGGGCATGAAGTTTCTTCTCATCGATGGTGGCCCGGATGACATAGATCTGTGCAAAAGTCAACAGATTGGCTAAAAGGTAGTAGTAGCTGAGTCCCGATGAATAATCGTTGAACCAGAACAGGAACATCAGGGGCATCAGGTACATCATGGTTTTCATTCCCGGCATCTGCTGTTGCGTGGTTCCCATCATCTGGTCATTGATCTTGGTATAGAGGATGCTCGAGATCGTCATCAGCAACGCGAAGAGGCTGACATGGTCGCCGTAATACGGAATAGAAAATCCACCCGGAAACGTCCAGATGGAATCGTACGACGAAAGATCGTGGGCCCAGAGGAATGCCTGCTGCCGAAGCTCAATGGATGACGGAAAGAAGCGGAACATGGCGATCAGGATCGGCATCTGTAAAAGCAACGGGATACAGCCGGCCATCGGATTGACGCCGGCTTTTTTGTAGAGATCCATGGTTGCCTGTTGCTTTTTCATAGCATCTTCCTTTTTCGGAAATTTTTTGCTCAGCTCATCCATTTCTGGCTTTAACACCCGCATTTTCGCAGATGATTTATAGGTTTTGTAAGCGATCGGGAACAGGACGATTTTGAGCAGGATGGTCAGGATGAGGATGATGATCCCATAGTTCCAGCCGAAATTACCCAGGAAGGTGAACACCGGGATTACCGCGTAGATGTTTATCCAGGCCATCAGGAAAAATCCCCATCCCAGCGGTATGATCTTCTCCATGTCGAGATGGTACTTTTTCAATCCATAAAACTTGTTAGGGCCATAATAAACGGAAAGGGAGATATCTTTTTTCTCGGAGGGAACAAACGGGATGGCCAGTTCGGCGCTCATCGACTTCAGATAAGACCGCGGCCCGGGCAGTGTGGCAACCCGCAACCCCGGATCCGTAAAGAAATCATCGGCAATGAGGGTGGTCGAGAAAAACTGTTGTTTGAAGGAAACCCATTTCAACCGCTCATTTTTCATGACTTTTTCTTCATCCTTCGATTCTGAAAGGTAATCCACTTCATCGTCAAGGATCTTATAATAAACAGTGGTGTTCATCCGTTCCTGGCTCAGGCTGCGTTCCTGACGCGACAAGTTTTCATTCCAGTTGAGAACCAGGAACTTGGTGGCCGGATCCACTACATCGGTCATGTTGACGAATCGGATTCGGTATCCCAGCATGTATTCATCCCCCCGGATGGTATAGATGTATTCGATATATTTTTCAGGATCGAAGGCGGAGTCGGATGCTGCCACAAAGAGCCGCATCCCGAAACTGACCGAGTCTTTTCCCGTGACCCGAAGCGCCGGTTTGCCTGCTTCTTTTGCGTCAGGCCAGAAGGGTTGAAAATAGAGTTTCCCGGTGTTGATGATCCGGTTGTTCGAGAAGAATGAAAAACCAAACTGCAGGGAATCCTTTTGCACCAGGAACAACGGTTTCTTATCCCAGGTCAGATAATTTTTCACCTCCACGCTTGAGATTTTCCCGCCAAGGCTTGAGATGCGGATCTTCAGTAAATCATTTTCGATTGTATAAAAGGTATCTTTCCCGACGGCTGCATTGGCAAATGGTCCGAGTTCGGCTCGCATCGACATGCGGAGGATGGTCAGGGAGTCGAAATTTTGTCCCGACGCGACAAGCTGCTCCTTCTGTCGTGCCGCTTCGAGGGCACGGTCGCGCGCGATGGCCTTGATCTCCGATTCCCGTTTAAGCTGGTTGACGAGATAAATGGAATCTGCCTTTTTCCGTTGTGCAAGCATCTGCTCCTGCGACGGGCTCATGAAATAGCTATAGGCAATGAAAATTCCAAAAATAAGTACAAGGCCGATGATGGTATTTCTATTCATAGTAGGTTAAGAAAAAATGGCTGCAAAGGTACAAAAAATGTCATGAATTGCCGGCATATTGCTTGGCTGCACCGACAAAACTGACAAACAGCGGGTGCGGACGGGCCACAGTACTCTTGTATTCGGGGTGAAACTGGACTCCGATGAACCAGGGATGCCCTTCCAGTTCGATGATCTCGACCAGATTGTCCTTTTCGTTGAGACCCACCGGGATTATTCCGGCCAACCTGTATTTTTCAAGATATTCGTTGTTGAATTCAAAGCGGTGGCGGTGCCGTTCGGTAATATTCTCCTGCTGATAGATCCGGAAGACCTGTGATCCTTTCTTCAGCTTGCAGGGATAGGCTCCCAAACGCATCGTGCCACCAAGTCCGGAAATCTTTTTCTGCATCTCCATCATGTCGATGACCGGATAGGGCGTCAGCTTGTTGAATTCAGTCGAATGTGCGCCGGTCAGGCCGAGTATATTACGTCCAAATTCGATGACGGCACATTGCATCCCTAAACATATTCCGAAAAAGGGTATCTTTTTTTCGCGGGCAAACCGGATGGCCGTTATTTTCCCTTCAATGCCGCGTTCGCCGAATCCCGGCGCTACTAAAATGCCGTGAAGTCCGCCCAGCTTAGCAGCCACATTCGACTCATCGATAAATTCGGATTGAAAAGTCTGTACCCTTACCTTGACTCCATTAACAGTTCCGGCATGAATGAAGGACTCGTTGATCGATTTATAGGCATCTTTAAGCTCGACATACTTACCCACCAAACCGATGACCACTTCGCCCGAAGGATTTTTTAAGGCATGGAGGAATTTTTCCCAGTCGGCCAGGTCGGGTTCCTGCTCAACGGGCATCTTCGTTTTTCGCAGGATCTCAAGATCCAGATTCTCTTTCCGCATCAGGATCGGAACATCGTAGATCGATTCGGCATCGATGCACTCGATTACCGAGGATGTGCTGACATTGCAAAAAAGGGCAATCTTGTTCCTCAATCCCTCGGTAAGGTGTTTTTCGGTGCGGCAAACAATGATATCGGGTTGCACTCCCGATTCAAGCAAGGTCTTCACAGAATGCTGTGTGGGCTTCGTCTTCAACTCCCCGGCTGCTGCAAGGTAAGGCACCAGGGTCAGGTGTACCACCACACAGTTTCTGCCTAACTCCCACCGCAACTGACGGACGGCTTCGATGAAGGGCAACGATTCGATGTCGCCTACGGTTCCTCCGATCTCGGTGATGATGAAGTCGTAATCACCGCGGTTGGCCAGCAGCTTGATGCGGTACTTTATTTCATCGGTGATATGTGGGATCACCTGTACCGTTTCGCCAAGGTACTCTCCCTGCCGTTCCTTGGTGATTACCGATTGATAAACCACGCCGGTGGTCACATTGTTGGCCTGAGAAGTTGGAACATTGGAAAACCTTTCGTAATGGCCAAGGTCCAGATCGGTCTCCGCCCCGTCCTCCGTTACAAAACATTCTCCATGTTCATAGGGATTGAGGGTGCCGGGGTCGATGTTGATATAGGGATCGAGCTTCTGGATGGTGACGGAAAACCCGCGTGCCACCAGCAACTTTGCAATGGATGAGGAGATGATTCCCTTTCCCAATGAGGATGTTACTCCGCCTGTGACGAAAATGTACTTGGTTTTTGACATGAAATGAGAGATTGGCGGGCTTGGCCCATGCAAAATTAAGGCAATAAATCAAGATTCGGAAGGAAGATGCAATTTTTTCCTCATTATCAATGCGAAATCCTTATCCTGCAATGATCACAGACACCGGTCAGCGACGATCGCGGTTGGTTTTCTTGTCCAGCGCCGGATGGTCAATCCGGCGTTTGATCGCCAGGATCTCTGAAGCAATCTCCTCAATGGGTTTATTGGTAACCTGGATCACAGGCCATTCATAGCGGTGGAATATATTCTGAGCATAATTCAGCTCCCGTCGCACAAATTCGAGGGATGAATACTCCCCGGTAGCTCCTCCCAGATAGTGTTGGCGTACCTGCCTGAGACCAGACAGGTCGTGTGCCTGGGTCATCAGTCCGAAGACCGATCCTGCCGGCATATGACCGAGTGACTCCGGGATATCGACACCCAGTACGATCGGGTAATTGGCCACAAACCAGCCTTTGAAGGCAAGATAAATACTGAGCGGGGTTTTGAACGTCCGGGAAACGCCAACCAGAACGATCTCCGCCTTTTCGTATTCGTAATCGCGCTGACCGTCATCATGGTTGAATGCGAACTGCATGGAATCGATCCGCTTGAAATATTCCTTGTTCAGGCTGAAAAAAAGCCCCGGCTCGCCCGTCGGGGTACCCGCGAAATGATGACCCAGCCTGGAAAGCAAGGGACCCATCAGGTCGATGGCGTCGATGTTGTGGATCCTGCTCATCCTGACCAGCTCTTCCCTGAGGTGCTCCGTGACAAGGGTATGGACGATGATCCCCTTCCGTTCGGCGACCTCAAGTACAATTTCGTTGATCTGCTTCTCCGTACGAACCTCTCCGTAATGGGTGATTTCGGCCTCGGTTTCCGGGAACTGGGTCAACGCAGCCTGCAGGGTTTGTTCGGCCGTACGGCCAGTACCATCGGAAATAATGAATATGCTTTTCATCGTTCAAAATTAAAGCCTCTAAACTACTTCATTTCCCGGTTCCCTGAAAATGGCTGAACATTTTTTTTCCCTGATAAAAATGACTAATTTTGCCTGCTGAAATTGAATATAAATCATCCAAACAACAATCTGTAAATATATGGGAACAATTAAAGTAGGAATCAATGGATTCGGGCGTATCGGACGTTTAACCTACCGGGCGCTTCTGTTGAAAGGCAATATTGAGATTATCGCTATCAATGACCTTACAGATGCCAAAACACTGGCGCATCTTTTCAAATATGATTCAGTACACGGTAAATTTTCAGGAGAGGTTAAAGTCGACGGTGATTTCCTGATCATCAACGGAAACCGGATCAAAGTAATGGCCGAGAAGGACCCGGCCAACCTGCCCTGGGGAGCACTCGGGGTAGATACGGTTGTGGAATGCACCGGCATCTTCCGTACGCGCGAGAAAATGACCAAACACCTCACTGCAGGTGCAAAAAAGGTAGTGCTCTCCGTACCGGCCGATAATAAAGAGGATGTGGATGCCACCATCGTGGTAGGTGTGAACGACGATAAACTGACGCCCGACATGAAGCTGGTCTCTAATGCTTCGTGCACCACCAACTGCCTGGCGCCCATTGCCAAGGTGCTGAACGACTCCTTTGGCATCCGGAAAGGACTCATGAACACCATCCACAGTTATACCAACGACCAGATCATTCTCGACGCGCCTCACAAGGATCTCCGCAGGGCGCGTGCAGCGGCTGTCTCCATCATCCCCACCAAAACGGGCGCCGCCAAGGCAATCGGACTGGTGATCCCTGAGCTGGAAGGCAAGATGGACGGTTTCGCGGTACGTGTTCCGACCCCCGACGGATCGCTGGTTGATCTCACCTGCGAACTCAACCGGGAGGTAACAAAAGACGAAATCCACGCCGCGATGAAAGCGGCAGCAGAAGGACCGATGAAAGGGGTTCTCGAATACCTCGACGAGCCGCTTGTAAGCTGCGACATCATTGGCAACACCCACTCATCCATTTTCGATTCCGGTTTGACCAAAGTCCTCGGCGGGAACCTGGTGAAGATAGTCTCCTGGTACGATAACGAGTTCGGCTACTCCACACGGCTTGCCGATCTCGTTGTAAAAATGGGATAAGTTTACCCGGAAATGGAGTCGATCAGGGAGATCTTCAAGATCGGAAACGGTCCTTCGAGCAGCCACACCATGGGCCCGCGTAAGGCGGCCGATCAGTTTAAATCGGCTAACCCGGGTATCAAAAAGATTCGCGTCACGCTTTACGGCAGCCTTGCCGCGACCGGCAAAGGGCACATGACGGATAAGGCCATCGCCGCGGCGATTGCACCTGTTCCGATCGAGATCATCTGGCAGCCTGAGGTATTTCTTCCTGCGCACCCTAACGGGATGCTTTTCGAAGGGCTTGATAAGTCGGGAGCCGTCAGGGAGAGCCGTACAACTTACAGCATCGGCGGGGGCGATATCAGCGACAATGGGAAACGGGACCCCGCTTCTACGGTATACGAACTGACCACCATGGCATCGATCCTCGACTGGTGCCGCGATCACGGGCGCACGTTGTGGGAATTTGTCGAAATTCATGAGACGCCGGTAGTCTGGGACCACCTTACAAACGTGTGGAAGGTCATGCAGGAGGCGATCGACCGGGGGCTCGAGGCCGAAGGCGTGCTCCCGGGAAGGCTGAACCTCACCCGGAAAGCTTCTTCTTATTACACCAAAGCGCGCAGTTTCAGAGGCACCCTCGCGCGGAGGGCTTTCACTTTCGCTTACGCGCTGGCCGTCGCGGAGGAGAATGCCTCGGGCGGCAGAATTGTCACGGCTCCTACTTGTGGTTCCTGCGGCGTGTTACCTGCCATTCTCTACCTCCTGAAGACCCAGTATGAATTCAACGATAAAAAGATCATTCGGGGATTGGCCACGGCCGGATTGATCGGCAACCTGATTAAGACCAACGCTTCGATATCGGGCGCCGAGGTGGGATGTCAGGGTGAAGTCGGCGCGGCAAGTTCGATGGCGGCTGCCGCGGCAACCCAGATTTTCGGGGGAACTCCCGGCCAGATCGAATACGCGGCATCGATTGCCATGGAACATTTTTTAGGCCTGACCTGTGATCCGCTTTTCGGACTGGTACAAATCCCCTGTATCGAACGAAATGCCTTTGGAGCAGCCCGCTCTCTCGACGCCAACATGTACGCCCTGCTTTCCGACGGACAGCACCTGGTGAGTTTCGATCGTGTGATCCAGGCCATGAAACAAACCGGTCACGATCTGCCCCATATCTATAAGGAAACTGCCGAAGGCGGACTTGCAGCGCTGGGCATTAAGGAAACAGCAGCGGATGATTTGTAGAAATTGAAGGAAAATCAAGGGCGGCCGTTAATAGTTTGAAGGGAATTCACTATGTTTGCGGCCGCAAAATCTACTTCATGCTGAAACTATTCCTTGCCCGGCAGATGGTCCGACGCACCAAAAGCCGACTCTTCCCCGACGAATTCCTGGAACAGAAACATGTTGACCAGAATCAGCCCTACCCCAACGACAGCTCCTATTTTTACGGCGGCGATAAAACCGGTAATGCGTTTATTACCCGGATGGCATTCAGGGAGCCAAAACGCCTTAATGAATTCTGGTTCGATTTCTTTTTAAAAGATCGCGGGTACTTTGGATTGACCCGGTCTCCCGGCCCCGAAGGAACCGGTTTTCAGCAAGGCTCACTCAAATATGAGCCCGTGGAAGTGGGGAAGATCTGGCGGGTGACATACCAGGGACCGGTTCACGACCGAAACGGACAATCGCACACCTGCGAGGCCGATCTGGTGTTTACGGGCGATCATCCCATTTATGACTTTGAAAAGAGTTCCGATCATGATGAAATCGCAAGGATCATCGCGAAAAAGAAGTGGACCAAAGAATTTTTCCTGAAAATGAAGGATACCCATCAGGTTCACTACGAGCAGACGGGCACCATCAAAGGCACGATCATTCTGGATGGAACGACTTTTCAACTTGAGATGATGGCATCGCGCGACCACTCCTTTGGCTCACGAAACTGGAATACCTGGGATCGCCACTTTTGGATGACGGGGATTTCGGATTCAGGATATCATTGGACGGTTACCACCATCAAATGGGAATTCCTGGAACGGCTGACAGCCGGTTTCATCGTGCACCCCGACGGAACGAACGATGCCATCGTGGCCTGCACCGATCTCGACACAGTGTCGAAGGAAAAATTATTACCCGACACGGGCACGGTGGAGATCAAAACCCGGAGCGGCCGGACCCATATCCTTGAATTCAGGCGTCACGGGGTGTTTCCTTATCTTCACGATGATAAATACAGTATGCGGGAAGGCATCGGTTCATACCGTTTCGATGGATCAGAAGGACTTGGGATGGTTGAATTCGGATTTCATACCGACAAATACAGGATCTGAAAACGACAAGGTGCATCAGTGACTCTGAAATTCACATTCCTATTGATTTTATAAACATTTCCGGAATTCATCCCTGATGACGCTTCTCTTTTGATATGTTACAAATCCAATCCATTGAAAATATCACGAATGCTTCTGCCGGCGGAAAAGCCCTGGGACTGCAGCAACTTCTTAATTTGGGTCTGAAGGTTCCGGATTCTGTTGTCCTGATTCGTCCCCAAACAGAACAGATCACCGACGAACTGCTCACGACGGTGATCGAAAAGCTTGGGAAAGGTCCGAAGGCAGTAAGGTCGTCGGCAGGAAGCGAAGATGGGATCCATGTTTCATTTGCCGGTCAGTTTGAAACCTTTCTGAATCTGACCACACTTCCGGAAATTAAACAAGCCATTATCGATTGTATTGAAGCTGCAGGCGCTGCCCGGGTCCGGTCCTACTCAGGGAACCTGGCACAGAATGCCGATTTACGCATCTCGGTGATCATTCAGAACATGGTGAAGGCCAGGGTATCGGGGGTGGTTTTTACGGCGAACCCGGTCACAAACCGAAGGGATAAGGTTTTGGTTAACGCGGTACCCGGAACGGGTAATGAACTGGTCAGCGGAATGAAGGATGCCCATAGTTACGAAGTATACCCCAGTCAATCGAATGTAGCCGTTGAAATCAGCAAAAATGGTCATCTCCTGAATGAAATCCAACTCCGTGAAATCGTAGCCGGTTCAAAAATCGCCGAAAAGCATATGCGGATGCCGGTTGATCTGGAGTGGGCCATCGATGCCGAGGGTTCGCTCAACTGGCTTCAGCTCCGGCCTGTAACCACCCTCGACGATGTTCACTTCAATGAGCTCGATTCCGAGAAAGGATCGTCGGATGAGGTTTGGACGCTGGGGAACATCGGTGAGATGATGCCGGGTGTTGCCACACCCCTTACCTGGTCGGTAAGTGCTTGGGCCATTGATTATGGTATGGTCATGCTTGCCGATCGTGCAGGGGTTTTTCGGATCCAGGATCGCACCGAGCCACGGTACATCCAGATGTTTTACAACCGGTTGTTCATCAACATGAGCCACATGATGGATTACCCTAAAAAAGTATGGCTCAACACTGCCGGAGATGTCATGTTTGCGTTGAGTGGTAAGGTTTTTCCCGGTTTCGACATCAAGCCTGAAGCAATCCTGCCGGTTCGGATCGTCAATTTTTTCCGTCAGATGTTCAACACCCTGCGGGGACAGCATTACCTGGATCTGCTTAAAAAACTGGAAGCGGGATTTCATATCCATACCCGGGGCACCCTGGAGGAGCTGTATGCCTGTCTCTCCGATGCCCGTCTTCAACTGGGTATCGGCTTCGGATACCACCTGGGCACCTCCGCGCAATCGGGAACCCTGTACTCCCTCTTTATGAGAATCATGACGGGTGATAAACGGAAACCGGATGCCTCTGATCATCATACTGCCACCATGCTCCTGCTCGATATTCCGGAGATTGAGAGCGCCGACGCCATCAAGTCACTCGAACGATTCGCAATGTTGATCCGGTCGGACAAGCAGTTTGCGGCCCGCTTCATATCGTGCAGCGCGGAGCAAGCGCTCGTGTTGTTGTTGCAGCAATCACCGGCCAATATCCGTGAAGCATTTTCATCGTTTTTAAAACGGCATGGACACCGGTGTGTAAGGGAATCAGAACTTCGTGAGAAACCCTGGGAAGATCATCCGCAACAGCTCATCCAGTCGTTGCAAACCCGGGTAAAATCAAGTGAAGTTCAACGCCCCCCGGCAACAGCGCGACACGAAATCAACAACCTGCTCAAAACGCTTCCCATGGTAAGCCGGCTGGTTCTCCGCGGACTGGTACCCATGGCCCGGAAAGCCGTTGCACGAAGGGAGATCACCAAAGGACTATCCATCAGGATGGTTCATACCCTGCGAAAGGGTTACCGCGAACTTGCCTCCCGGATGGTCGACGCAAAGATGCTCGACGATCCTGATCTGATCTTCTTCCTTACCCATGATGAGATCGGGCAATTCCTGATGGATCGCCGGCAGGAATGGGTCGGAAAAGCAACGAGACGGCGTGAACTTTTGCCGCTCCTCGACCGGCTGACCTTTGACGAGATCAGCTTTGGCATCCCTGAACCGATAGAAGATGATGATGATCCGGAACTACTGGAAGGTCAACTCAAAGGGATTCCGGTAAGCAGTGGTATCGTCGAGGGCAGGGTGCACCTCATCCACGACCTGGAGTCGGCGGAAAAGCTCCGCGAAGGAGAGATTATGGTTGCAGCCTTTACCGATATCGGCTGGACCCCTTATTTCAGCATTATCGCCGGACTGATCACCGAGATCGGCAGCCCCCTCTCCCATGGTGCCGTGGTGGCACGCGAATATGGAATCCCCGCGGTGGTAGGCGTAAAAGGAGCCCGCCGGGTGCTCAGAGACGGTGATCTGGTGCGGATTTACGGTAACCTGGGTATCGTCGAAAAAATTGGTTAACGGAATTCCTGCTCCCCTTCAACCACGTATCAATCCTCAAGAAATTTTTCCCGGAGCCCGCTGATATCTGCCTGAAGTTGCTGACGTACATAAAGATCAAGTCCGCCATAACGGGTTCCGATCTCTGTCAAAGCCGCATTCAGGTACTCGATCCTGACCTCGAAAAGGGGACGCAACATTTCGCCATCCAGTCCTTCACCATTGATTTTCGTGATGATTTTGTCATTCAGCGCCGAAACATGGCGGTTGGTGTCCATATAATCATCCGTGATCCGATCGGCCGGAACACCCAGCGCGGATAACAGAAAAACCGTTGCAAGCCCGGTACGGTCTTTCCCCGCTGCACAGTGGTAAACCAATGGCAGATGCTTCGTGGTCAGCAGGATTTGCAAAAACCTGGTAAAGTCATGACGGTGATACCGGACCATCCTGACATAATCGTCGGTAAGTACCGACCGCAGGGCTTCCGCATTCCTTTCACCGAAGAGCTTTTCGGCGTGATCGCGGGCAGTGTCATGAATGTGAATGAAGAATTCCTCCCGGACTGTTTTCGGAAGGATGTCGGGATGGCGTGAAATTTCCCGCTGTGCCCGGAGATCAATAACAGCCCTGATTCCAAGGTTCCCAAGCATAGTTAGCTCCCTTTCATCCAGCCTTGAAAGATCGCCACTCCTGTAAAGCAAGCCAGGCTTTATCTTCCGGCCGTCGTTGGTTTGAATGCCTCCAAGATCGCGGAAGTTGGGTTGAGATTCAAGGGCTATTTTCACGGTAGATTTTAAGGCACGAAGGTACCGAAAATCAACGTATCTTTCGGGGTCAAATTTGTAAAGGCCAACAAAGATTACATGGTTTTATATAGTCACAGACTGAATAAAGCACACCCGAAAATCAAATTAAAAAAAATGACTTACATCTCTTTTCGATCTTATAACCTGTTGCTGGTACTTTTCGTGATCCTGGTAAGCGGTGGCAAACCAGGCGGAAAATACCGGGATCCGGTTGATACGGTTGGTTTTGCGATCCGGTCGTGGCAAATGGATTCGGTGATGAGTCGGATTTTCTCCCTTCAGGGACAGAAGATCGTTGATGCCTGGAATCAGCACGATATCAAACGGTTTACACCCTGGAAAACCGCCATCTGCCCGCACGACGATTATACCTACGCGGGCTGGCTCTATCCGGCAGCCCTGAGAAATATCAAGGCAAACACAGTGATTCTGATCGGCGTTGCACACAAGGCAAAGAAGTTCGGTCTCGCGAACCGGATCGTGTTCGAGGACTTTAACGGGTGGAAGGGACCCTATGGCATTGCGAAGACCTCTGAATGGAGACATAAGATCACCAACTATCTCCCCAAATCCACCTATGTTGTTCACGATGCGGCGCATGCTTCCGAACATTCGGTCGAGGCGCTGCTTCCGGTTCTTCAATACTATAACCGGAAGGTTCAGATCATTCCGTTACTTATTCCATACATGTCGTATGAAACCATGGAAGAACTTGCGTCATCGTTCGCGCTGTCGCTGTCGAAAGTCATACAGGAACAGGACCTTAAATGGAATTCCGATCTGGCCATCGTGATCTCCAATGATGCGGTGCATTATGGCGACGAATCGTGGGGAGGCAGCAACTATGCTCCGTATGGCAGCGACAGCGCAGGCTACAAAAGGGCATTGGAACATGAACAGGAGATCATTCAAACCTGTCTGACCGGTCCTTTATCCAAGGAAAAAATCAGGCGTTTTACCCAATTTACGATTCAGGATACGAACTACTGTACCTACAAATGGACCTGGTGCGGCAGGTATTCGGTTCCATTCGGACTGCTAACCACCTATTACCTTGAGCGGGCGCTGCATACCGACCCTGTTTACGGGATCCTGTTGGGATACGGAACCTCCATCTCCCAACCTCCGGTACCGGTGGATGACCTGAAAATGGGACAAACCGCCCCTGCTACCCTCCGACATTGGGTAGGATATGTGGCGGTGGGATTTAAATAGATGGACAATTGACAATTGACAAGTGAAAATGGAAAATGGAAAACAGAAAACGGAAAATACCTTTTTTTTCCTATTCCCTATTCGCTAATACCTATTCCCTACTTTGAATTTTAACATTTGACTTTTCTGGAAAAGTCGCCCATCTTATACCGGTTCACCAATTGATACCGTTGCAGCTTACCGCTGCTCGTATAGGGGATGTCATGGGAACGGATCAGGATAAATGCTCCGATATGAAGACCCAGCAACGTGGCAAAGTGATGCCGGATCCTGGTGCAAACCGGTTCCATTTTGTCGGGATCCGAGCCGATTAAAAATACCAGGATTTTTTCCTTTTCCGCCGAATCATCAAAACACCCGGCCACAACAATCCTTCCGCCGGGAATGTCATCAAGTCCGAGTAAGATGTGTTCGAGGTCATGCGCGTAGTATTTATTCCCGTTGGCAAAGATAACATCCTTGGTTCGTCCCGTGATGAAAAGACTCCCGTTGTGAATAAATCCCAGGTCGCCTGTGTCGATCCAGCCGGTATTGAAAAAATAGCGGTCTGATCGCGCCGGATTCCAATAACCCTGTGTGACATTCTTTCCCTGGATCATAACATGTCCGATATGGTCCGGGGCGCTCTCACGGCCCGACTCATCGGTGATCTTAATGCGACATTCGGGCACGGGATGACCGAGATCGACCAGTTCAACCACATTGAAATTATTGTTCCCGGCTTCGACCGCAAGTTCCTCCCGGATCAGTGTATTCCGGCAGAATCTGACGATCCTGACCTCCTCTCCCACCGGGGGGAAAGTGACTGCCAGCGTCGCTTCCGCAAGGCCATAAGCGGGAAGCATGGCAACAGGGGATAGTCCGAATTTACTCAGGTTATCGATAAACGTCGCCATGGTGGAAACCGAAATCGGTTCGGCCCCGTTAAAAATAATCCTTACCGATGAAAGATCAAAATCGAAATCCCGCTTCCGGGAAAGGTACCGGTTGATGAGAACCTGTCCGAAATTGGGGCAACCTGTAACGGTTCCGTGGTACCGGTCAATGAAATCGAGCCAGAGACCAGGATTCCTGACGAAATCGGCGGTATCGATGATATAATGACTTCCTCCGGTTGAAAGCGGTGTCAAATGAAAGCCAACCAATCCCATATCGTGATATAACGGCATCCAACTGATATAAATATCATCCTGCCGGAGGTTTGTGGTCATCACGATATCCGATATATTGGTAAGGATGTTCCGGTGCGTCAGCATGACCCCTTTGGGATCCCCCGTACTTCCCGATGAGAACTGGATCAGGGCAAGATCGTCCGGATGGGTCATAGATCCTATGGCCCCCTGACAGTTTCCGACCAGATCTTCATAATCGATAATGTTACCGGCCGGGATCACACCGGAGCGCCAGTTTTCACAGTAGGAATGCGACAGGATCAGAAAGGGATTATCAAGTAATCGATATACATTTTCTATTTTCTCGGCGGCCCTGTTGTAACTGGAGAATGCGACAGGCGGTTGCAAAATTGCGGGAACGATCCCGCCTAACTGACAGCACCAGAATAACGGGATTGCCTCCGAGGCTTTATCCACCGAAAGAATTACGGTATCGCCGCTCTCGATACCTTTCGATTGAAGGGCGCCGAGCAATTTAAGGGAAATTTCATGAATCCGGGGATAGGTACGGAACAGTGTGGTTCCATCATCCTGCCGAAATCCGATTCCATGGTCCGGAAACCGCTCCATGACCACTTTAAATAAATCCGGAAGTGTCTTCTGATCCCAATTACTCATCAAAACCGATCCTCCAATTTTTTCAACCGGATCAGAACAGGTTCGCAATTAAAAAAATCTGCTCCTTCCGGTATTATTCCATTTAGAAACATGCGCTGCATTTTCATTCAGTCAGGATGCTATCAAACACGACTAACCCAGCCAGCTAGAGTATGTCACTATACACTGACTTTCTCCTGATGTCATTAAAAATACATGAACAAAACTAAGGGTAAGGAGCACCCCCATTTGAATCTTTAGACAAATCAACCTTTTTCACCGATAAAACAAGGTTGATTGTCTATTGAGGGCGAAGGCTTGTTTTAGGAGTTATTTTCGGAAGCGAGGAAAGAATTCCGGGGTTTCGGCCCGGTATTTCCGGTATTCCTCGCCGAAAAACCGTTCCATTTCCTCATCTTCACTGTGGATATTCTATTTAAAAGCGATGTAGCCCACGAGCGACGCAGTGAGCACCAACCACGAATTAACGACGAGTGCCAGTCCGGGAATTACCAGCAGAATTATCGTGGCATACAACGGATTCCGGCAGTAATGGTAGGGACCTGTTGTCATCAGCCGGGTAAGGAATATTGATCCGACCTATTTTTGGACCAATCCCCAGGGAATTAAGTTTGCCCATTGTGAAAGTCTAAAGCTTCACCACTTTCCCCGATCCGGATATGTGAGCATTCACCGAAGGCTGACCCTTGTAATAGATGCTGCCGCTGCCAGAGATGGTGGCGTCAAGCTGTTTATTCACGAAGGTATAAATATCTCCCGATCCGCTGATCCTCCCGCTACAGCTATCCGATACCACATCGCGGAGATCGATGCTGCCGCTGCCGCTGATGTTCAGATCCTTCCGGTCAGCCTGTCCGGGACCGGCCGAAATGTTGCCGGATCCGCTAATCTGTGCTTCAAGACTTGTCGTAGCGATGGAATCACAGTAGATGCTACCGCTCCCGGAGATGTTGGCTTCGAGCCAGGAATTGCTCCATGCACCCGTCACCCGGATATTACCCGAACCGCTTATATCAAGCCTGTTCACCGAGGGCGCCGTGATGCGGAACGTAATGGGTTCATGCTTGCCGAAAACGACCTTTGGTCTCCGCCTGATGACCAGTGTCCCCTGCTCTACATTGGTTTCAATGTAGGCCATCAGGTTTTCCTGAGCCTCAACAGTCAGGGTGTAGCCCTCCCCCTGCGTAAAGATGACATCTCCTTCCAAACACAGTTCGATTGCGTTGTATCCGCTGACCGACCTCGTTTCGGTAACCAAATCACCCTTACCCCGGACCTTTTCACAGGAGACGAAGAGGGTCGCCAAAATGAACGCCATCAGCGCCCAAGCAAGTGTTCTCATATTTTTCTTATTTTGATTTCAAATACAACTGAAAATAGACGTAACGATCCGGACAAAGTTACAATGGATTTACGATTGACGATTTTCGATCGAAAAAAATCATGATTAAAAAAGGTTGAATGTGTTTTGCGTTGATTTACATAACATTCATCTTAAAATTCAATCTTATAGCTGAGGAACGGAAGGATTCCACTTCCTTTCACGGGTTCGATCGACCGGTTGAAGTCGTTATACACATATCCGGCGTCGGGTTTCTGGTTCAGAAGGTTTTTGATTTGCAGCGCCCATACACCGCTGTATTTACGATGGTTGGTCCGGTAGGTGATCGTCAGATCGAGGTAGTAAAAATCGGAAAGCCGTTCGCTGTAAGCCTGCGATTCGTCAAGTACCTGCCGGTGTTCACTGATGGATTGATCCAGATCGATCGGAACATAGTACTCCCCACCGGTAAAACTGGCCCTGAAATTGACCCCGAGAATGTTCTTTTTCCGGATGGTCCATTCCTTTCCAATCAATCCGTTGACCACAAAGTTTGAGTTAAACCGTGTATTTCGTTCTGTACCATCGCCACCTTTATACTTCGAATTGAACAACGACACCGTTACCAGATAATAGAACTGTTTTGTCAGGAATTTTTCGAAAGTAAGGTCCAGGCCAAGGTTCCTTCCTGTGCCTTCATTTGAAAGGGAATCGTTGAAGTATCCGCCGGTACTGTTGATCAGGGAGTAATACGAACCCGGAACGACCGGAATGGAGTAAAGCAATTGGCCGTAGGCTTCAGCTTTTAAACGCATGTCGCGGCGGATGGTAAAATCATACCCAATCACCAGGTGGTGCGCCTTGCTAAAATCGAGGCTGCGATTAGGCTGAACCGTAATTTCGGGATTTACCTCGGTTTCGGTGAGGTAAACCCCGACATCCTCCACCTGTGAATGTTTTCCGTAACCCACACTGAAGGCATGCCGGGGCAGGGCCTGCCATCGTAAAGCCAGTCTGGGCTCAACCGAATAATGATGGTTCAGGAGGAAATACTGAAAATTCAATCCTGCGGTCACGGAGAGCTGATCGGTTAACTCCACTTTCGACTCCGAATAGACCTGGAGCAGATCGGTATTTCCGTTCCCTTCATCGATAAGTGAAAACTGACCGGTCAGCGGGTTCACTCCTTCAATGTGCATATCATAAAAGAGGTTGCTGTAGCGAAACCCGGTTCTGTTGGTGTGCCTTGCCCCGAACTTCACATTCAGGCAACTCCCGGCGCTGAAACGGTAGTTCCGGTATTTTACATGATCCTGAGGTATGTAATCGTATGAGGTGGTCAGGAGGTTGTTGTCGTAAAAGATATCGTTGTAAGTCACTGCAACATAAGACTGCAGGAATGATTTTCGTGAGACCGCGATGCGGTGCGTCAGTCCAAGGGCCCCCATGTTGTTGTTAAGAACTGATTGGGTGCGGTCCTCAAGGGTCTTCCATTGTGTGGAATCCTGTTCCGGCGAATAACCGGATCGCGATATTCCACCGATGCCAATCAGTGCAAAAGTACCCGCTTTCCGGGCAGGCAGGTTGATCTTGAACGAGAGGTCCTGGTATTGCGGAATCTTGTTTTTCATCGAAGGATCGATCCATTGAAGAAATCCGAGTATCGAATAGCGGTAGTTGAACAGGTACGACGACTGATTCTTACGGCTGAAGGGACCTTCGGCCGACAGATCGATTCCCTGAAGGCCGAGCTGAAATGCGAATTCATGCCGGTCTGTGTTGCCGGTTCGGAACCGCATGTCGAACACGCCCGATAAGGAATTTCCAAATTGTGCCGGGAATGCTGCCGTGTAGAAATCGGAGTTGTTGAGTACCTGGCTGCTGAACATGGTCATTCCGCCACCTGAGGTTCCGACATAGGCATAATGGTTGGGATTTGGAATGTCGATACCGTCGACCCTCCACAACAATCCTTTAGGCGAGTTACCCCGGATGATGATCTGGTTTGAATTCACATCCGCGCTCGAAGCCACTCCTGCAAAGCCCGAAACCGCCCGCATCGGATCGTCGGCCGATCCGGCATAACGACGGCTCTCCTCCACGTTGAACGAACGGGCGCTGACCATGGCCATGGAATTCACCGGCTTATCTTTTTCAACCTCCGCTCGGATCTCCACTTCTCCGGCATTCAAGGCCATCTCTTCCAGTTCGACATGTACCACGGATTCTTTTCCCGAGGATACCAGGATTTCAGGAATGACAACCGGTTTATAACCCATGTAACTCACCTGGATTGAATGACGCCCTACAGCTACTTTTTCGATTCGAAATTCGCCGCTGAGGCCGGTCGTGGTTCCTTTCACAGGATCGGAATCGAGAATGACGACATTCGCACCGGGAAGACCCGTTTTTGATGCAGCATCCGTCACCATGCCCCGTATTACCTGTACCGGGGTTTGAGCAACCGAAAGATTTGTGAGCGTCAAAATAAAAATAAGTATGGCTGGTTTAAATAACTTCTTCTGATTCTTCAACTTCATCATTCGTTTTTAACAGGTTTATGGTGTTGATTGATATACTCATCTGATCTTCATATAATTAGCTTAGACATAACACAAATGAGCAAACTAAAAATGAATAGATCGAAAAGTTCATCTTTCATCCATAAGACAAATGAGATGATCTTCACCCCCATGCTAAAAAGAAAAAAAGTGGATTTCCGTTTTATCGCCCGGCTCCACCGGCAAGCATGATCTCAGAAAATTTTAACCCCGAGGGTTCCGCCCACCCACAATTGTATCCGGTGCGGGCCTGTTGTGAAGGTGTGATCATAGAAGGTATAGGGGGCGATGCCATCGGGCATAATTGTGTTGCCGGTATTGAACCAGTAAAGATTGAGTGCCGGGCCGGCGAAAAGCGTCCATTTCCGGGCTAACCGTATATCCACGGTGGGAATCAGCCGGGCCTGCATCCCGTGATACCGGAGGCCGGTACGGGTCGACATCACCACACCGCACGTCAGGTCTGTCCCCATCCCGACTCTTTTGCCAAGACCAATCAGCGTTCCGAATCCATAGGTAAAATTGACCATTCCCCCTTCTCCTGCCCCGGCTTTAAAAATATTGTAAAATTGGCGGGTGCCGGCCCGCAAAGCCGCGTTGATGTAAAAAACCTCATCGGCCGACACCTCCATCCGATAGAACCCACCGTGGCGGATTACCGTCAAAAAACCGACCGGAACACCCGATTCTACCTGTCCAACGACATTAAAAAGGGCCAGTTGAAACCCGTTCAGGATTCGGGAATAATTTAACAAGCCCCCGATCTGTACGCCACGATTGGCCTGCGGAGCAACATTGATAAGTCCGGCGATTTGTACTCCCCGGTTCTCTTTGATCGTCAGGTTTAGCAAGCCGGCCATCTGAAATCCCCAGTTTTCGCGGCCATAGTTAACCAGGCCCGAGATCTGTGCCTGATTCACCTCATACATGCCGGCATTCAGGATACCTGCAACCTGCCAGCCATTCACATGATGAAAAGCAAGGTTGAACAGTCCGGCCAGGTCCATCCCCCGCATTTTTCCCAGGGTAATGTTGCCCAGGCCCGCCAGCCGGAAGCCTTTCAGGGTATCTGACAACCAGTTAACGATCCCGGTTAGCTGGAATCCTTTGACAGGGCCCAGATTCACGTTGCATAATCCCCCGACCTGAAACCCGCTGGTTTGACCACCGGTCAGATTTGCCAGTCCTCCCAGTTGAAAACCCCGTACATCCATCCGTTCAATATTTACCAGACCTCCCACCTCCACGCCATTTAACTCGCGGGCATACCCTGCCAGAACATTGAAAGAGAAACCATTTGAGTAAGATCCCGAGGCCATTCCATGAGTACCTGCACCGGGCACAAACGATATTTGGGCAGATCCCTTACGGTAAATTTGTACGTTTTGCGCCGTGCGGACCGATTTCCGGGGAACCAGGAATTTCACAAACGCCATCTCCTCCACTCCTGCTATTACCGGTTGTCCGGGCGATAAGGTATCCGGGGAACGGGTACTGAGAACAGCCTTCCGCGATGACAGCTTTTCGACCGTGGGTATCGACTTTTCAAGGGCGATTTGAAGGGTCGTGTCCTTCGCCGGATCTATAAACAGAACTGTATCCTTATATTCCGACCTGGAACAGGTGATACCCGTTATTCCTCTGGTACTAAACTTAATAGTAAAGATTCCTGCAGTGTCGGAACTGACAGCAATATCATTCTGTGCGGCATAGAGCGTCGCGTGGGGTAACAGTCGGCCGCTTTGGGCATCCGTCACCCTTCCCCGGACTGTGTACGTTGACTTTTGCTTTTTTTCTCTGATCACAGGGGCGTTCATCAGGATCACATGGTTGCCGACCTGCCTGGGAATTATCCGTTCACCCAGTGCCATCTTTACAATATCCGAGATTTTTGTCCGGGTTACCTGGCAGGATATTTTTTTCGAATCACTGATCAGGGAAGCATCATAGGAAAAACTAAATCCTCCCAACCGTCCAATCTGTCCAAGCGCTTCCCCGACAGGGATTTGATCCAGCCTGATAGAAATGCGGCGCGACAAAAAATCAGTTTGCGCGGCGACTTTGCCGAAAGGAATACAAAACAGGAACAGCAGGCAGACCGCCGGGATCACTGAAGTGTATATTTTTTTCTTCATCAACCGGATCGATTCAAAATCCTCTTATGGCTTTCCGGTACATCCCGGTCCCGACAACAGGTACCTCCTGCCGGCGCTTTTCAATTCCAGTCCGAATGAGGCTGCGACCACCCGAAGGATTTCGGCCGGCTCTTCATCCTGAAACCGGGCATTCAGCCGGCAATCGAGGATCCCGGGATGGTCGGTCAGAACATCAACGGAATAATATTTATGTAAAATAAAGATCACCTCTTTCAATGTGGTTTGATGGAAAACCAGGCTCCGGTTGAACCAGAAAAGCCGATCCGGTGGCTCTCCGGCAGTCAATTCGGGTGAACTGCCCCCTTTTTTCAACCTTCCGGTCATTCCGGCCGTAAGGATTACCGATAGTGTATCGCGGGAACCCGCTCCCATCCTGAAAAGCATCACCTTTCCGGTCGTTACCGAAACATCCGTTTCCAACCAGTTACGGTTACGGGCACCGGGATCCCCGTCAAGCTGGTCGGTGGCGCCTCCATTGCCACCGTCAATGGGTTCAGCGCCGGCCGTAGGTTTGGCCAGGGGTTTACGGGCCACATCACCTCCCAGAACAGTGGAGCGGTTGCCGTCCACGGTTTCCATCACTCCATCTGAATAAAGGTTCTTTACCGCGAATTCCGTTCCCACGACGCGTATCCGGGCATCTCCGGCTTCAACCACGAATGGGTTCCGTTCGTCGGGTCGCACTTTGAAATAAGCCTCACCGATAAGGATTACGGCACGTGAATCATCTCCGAAATCGGGATTTACCAATAGCAAGGATCCCTTTTTAAGGGTAACCACCGATCCGTCGCTAAGGGTATCAGTCCGGTTTGCCTGCGCTGCGTAAATCTGCTGACCCTGATCTTTCCGGGTAATCCGGAAGAGCAAAAAATAGATGCCAACGAGAATCAACAGGGATGCCGCGATCCTGAATGCATACAAGCGGATCTTACGCGGGGAGATACGTTCCGGAACCGCGGGCGGCACAGGTTCTGACTGTTCGTTGACGGGTTCAAACGGTTCCTCACCGAAATCGATCCGGTCGGTCAGGGTGAGCCAGGCTTTGTCGACATCCACCACCACCGGAACCGGAACCAGCTTACCCGATTCGATCCAAACCGCCTCCAGCTTTTCCAAACGATAGCGGTGGGCCTGGTCTTCATCCAACCAGGCCATTACTGCCTCATTTTCCGGATCACCGGTCTCGCCTTTCAGGAACTTCAGCAGTAAAATTTCTTCAATATCGGGTTGGCTTTGGTTCATGTATTCTCTGTAATAACAACCGGGGCCTCCTTTACCCCTACCGGTCATTCAATTTTTCTAAAACGGGTCTGCAATTCAAAAACAACAGATGAAAATAATTGCTTTCGGCGCTTTACCCGCAACTATTCTCTGAAAATATCGAAAAAGAACAGAATCAGCCAGGGCAGGTACTCCGACAGCTCCTCCCTTAAAAATCTCAACGCCTTTCCCATCTGGTTTTCTACAGTTTTCACCGAGATGTCAAGTTTACCGGCAATTTCAGCGTAGGTCAACCCGTCATAGCGACTCAGGATGAACACCTTTCGCCGCTCCACCGGCAACCGGTCGATTGCCTGCCTGATCTTCGTCTGCAATTCACCAACTACTAAGGAATCCCCGTCAGAATGCTCCATTTCGGCAACCTCCTGCTCCTTCGACTTCCGGTAGGCTTCTACAACGACCCGATGCTTCATTACATTGAGGCAGTTGTTCCGGACAGCCCGGAACAGATAAGCCTGGACCGAACCGGAGATCCGGTTGGTATGGCGGTTCACCCAAAGATGGTACATAACCTCCTGCACTGCCTCCTCAGCAGCGGGAACATCTTTCAGAAAATGGTTGGCATAGGCGCACAAGATGCTGTAATTGTTCCTGAAAAGCGACTCAAATTCACTTTTCTGCATAATCCTGGATGAATCGGGGGCTTCGGTCGCCATACCGGAGAATTGATTTGATCCCATGCAAACATACGAAATTCTGCTCCGCCATGTACCATCTTCCATGATGTAGTTAACTTTCAACATTGCATCGTCAGAGAAAGATTAATAATATTTACGATTGAACATGATTTACAATTGAATGTGATTTATGATTGAAAATATTTTGCGATTGGCAAATGAATTCCGGGTTCGAAAAAAAAGTATCTTTGACGGAGCGGAACATATTTCATAATTCCACGCCCCATGGCTTCTCTGAAATATCACCTCCTTTGCCTGATTATCCTGCATGGGCTCAGCGGAATGCCCGAAACTATTGAAAAAAAATACGAAATCGGAGGGTGGAGCAGCAATTCGACCGGACTCTTCCAGACCGTCTCCGTAAAAGGCGCCGTGCTTTCCGCGCTACCAGGAGAGCCACTGGTACCCTGGCTGAAGGTTGTTCTGGTATTGCCACCGGGTCAGAAAGCCAAATCGATTGAAGTGATCCGCGAAGGGGGGCAACCCATTCCGGGCCGATGGCTGCTGATGCCCCGACAGCGGGTTATACCGCTTTCTTCGCTTCCTGACTCGGGATTCCTGATGAATAATGCGCTTTACCGGCAAAATATTCTCTATCCGGCTGCCGCCCACGGTATGCTTTCAACCGCGTATATCAACGGTTTTTCAGTTGCTCTCTGCACCTTTACCCCCCTGAGTTACCTGCCATCGACCGGACAACTGACGCTGTTTGGCAGGGTTACGGTACGCATTGAGACTGGGCCGATGGAACCAGGCGATAAACCAGTGGCTCCCGGAGTAATTTCGCCACAAATGAAACAGCGGGTATGGTCCATGATCCAGAACCGGGAGTCGATGACCGCTTATCCCGACCCCGATGTTTCACCGGAAACATATCATTACCTGGTCATTGCTCCGGCCATCTTCGGAAATGAATTCCAGCCACTCGTGGATCTGAATGCGAAAAGGGGGTTGTCAACACAGATTGTCACCATCGACAGCATTGTGGCGACAACACCGGGTTATGATATCCAGGAAAAGATCCGCAATTTCATCATCGCGCAATATCAAAACCACAGTATTGAATACGTGTTGCTGGCGGGCGACCATGCCTTGGTCAAGTCGCGGGGACTTTATTGCAAGGTGATTTCGGGGAATTCGGTCTACGAGGATTACAGCATCCCTTCCGACCTTTACTATTCGGCGCTCGACGGGAACTTCGACGCCAATGGCAACCACATTTACGGCGAACTGAACGACAATGCCGACCTTTTACCCGATCTCTCCGTTGGCCGTTTCCCGGTGGGCGATGTCACAGCCCTCAGAAACCTGATCCGGAAGATCGTTTCCTATCAGACCAACCCGGTGCTTGGCGAACTGAACCGGCCGCTCATGGTGGGAGAGCACCTGTACAACGACCCTTTTACACTGGGCGGACCTTTCATGGACCTGCTGATCGGTAACCATAACGATAACGGGTATTTCACCCGGGGAATCCCTACCTCGGTCAACGTGATCTCAAAACTGTACGATACCCTCATCACGCCGCCCAACAACGTCTGGAACTGGTCAAAAGCCATGTTACTCGCCTCGATCAACAGGGGAAGTTCGTTCATGCACCATCTCGGTCACGCCAGCACAACTTACATGCTCCGGATGGGAATGGGCGATATAACCAACAGCAATTTCGCACTGGTCAACGGGATCGACCACAACTTTACCCTCCTGTATACCCAGGGTTGCTACTGCGGGTCCTTCGACGTTGCAGGGGGTTGCATTGGCGCCAAATCGGTGTCGATTGAAAATTTTCTCGTGGGAGGCATCTTCAATTCAAGGTACGGGTGGTTTAACCAGGGCACGAACGACGGACCTTCGGAGCACCTCCAGCGTGAGTTCGTCAGCGCACTGTACGACAGCGCGGCCCCGGAACACCATCTGGGAACTGCTCACCTGATTTCAAAAATCGAAACTGCGCCGTGGGTCGGACTTCCCGGGGAATTTGAACCCGGTGCACAACGCTGGTGCCATTTCTGCTGCAATCTCTTCGGTGACCCCGCACTCGAAATCTGGACCAGTGAACCGGTCAGTTTTATTACGCTGACCTGGACCGGCGCCGTCGACAAAGACTGGAATAATCCGCAGAACTGGGATCCGGCACAGATTCCCACCTCACTCAGCGATGTACTGATACCTCCAACGGTCAATACTCCCGAAATTACCTCCTCCAGCCCGGCCACCTGCCATGATCTGGTTATTGATCCCGGCTCAACCCTCACTAATCCAACCGGAAAATCAATGATCATCAGGGGTACTCTGACCTTGAAAAAGAACGACAAATAATAATTTTATATCTTTTAATTTTGAATTTGATTTGAATTTTAAACTTAGAGTAATGAAACGATTTTTCATGTTTTCAATGCTTTGCCTGCTTGGGTTTGCAGGTGTGGCACAGAGCGGTCCGGAAGTTGAAGCCGATATTCTGGCCATCAGAAAGATAATACAGATGGCTTATGTCGAAGGGCTCCAGAATGAGGGCGACACCGTGAAGATCAACCTGGGATTTCACCCCGGGTTTGAAATGCTGATTCCGGGCAAGGATGGTGGGCTCAAAAAGTATTCGATCGCTGCCTGGAAAGAAAAAATCAAGGCTGATCTCCAATCGGGCAGGTTGCCCCGGAATACCGAAGAGCTGATCTCCGTGAAATTTCTGAACATCGATGTTTCCGGAAATGCGGCAGTAGCCAAATTCGAGTTTTATGTAGGCCGGACGCTCACGTATATCGATTACCAGTGTCTGTATAAATTCGGTAATGACTGGAAAATCGTGAGCAAGATTTACCAGAAGCTATAAGAGTTTTTTTGAATTTAGTTTGTCAAATGAAAACTTATCTTCATTTAGCAAAAAAATTATATGGATTTATTGAACATACCTTTCAGCGTCATTGATTGGTCGAAAATTCCTGAAACCATACATCCGGGGGAGACAGGTTTTGCAACCTGGAAAACTTTCGAAACGGGTAACATCCGGGTACGGATGGTGGTATATTCACCGGGATACCTTGCCGATCACTGGTGTGCCCGGGGACATGTAATCCACATTCTCGAAGGTGAGATGGTTAGTGAACTGCGCGATGGCACGAAGAACCGCATGATCGCCGGGATGTCGTACCTGATGGGCAACGATCCGGTCAACCCGCACCGGTCATCCACTACCAATGGAGTCACTCTTTTCATAATAGACTGATAACCATAATGATAAAGTAATAATGAGAAAAGCGATCTGCAGTAATTATTATCAGCGGAAAGATTGAGGTCGGAATTGAAACAATAAGACCGGTAAGTTGTTCGTGTCGATTGACGGAAGGAGTAGCAGCACGGTTTCAACCAACCAACCTTAGGACAAATAACAACCGATATTCCCATGAAGTCAATAAAAATTTATCAGGTCGATGCATTCACCGACCATCTTTTCGGGGGAAACCCGGCTGCAGTCTGCCTGCTTGAGAACCGCCTGGAACCATCGCAAATGCAGGCAATAGCCGCTGAGAATAACCTTGCCGAAACTGCTTTTGTCACACCGGTCGACGGCTGTTATGAGATCAGGTGGTTTACTCCGACTGTCGAGGTGGAATTATGCGGGCATGCCACGCTCGCCTCGGCTTTCGTATTGTTTGACCAGTGTGGATTCAGCAGGGATGAGATCGTTTTCCGATCGCTTTACAGCGGCGAACTCCGGGTGAGGCGATCCGGAAGTACCCTGTTTCTCGATTTCCCGGCCGATGTGCCGGTGAAGATTCCGGTTCCCGACGGAGTCTCAGGAAGTATCGGGATCATTCCGGTTGTGATGTACCGCGGAAAATCTGATTTCATGGCAGTAGTCGGGTCCGAATCCGAGGTCCGGAATATCCGGCCCGATTTCGATGCCATCGGCAAACTGGATGCCCGCGGACTGATCGTTACCGCTCCGGGTGATGAAGTTGATTTTGTATCCCGCTTTTTCGGGCCACAGTCGGGGATCAATGAAGATCCGGTGACTGGCTCGGCCCATACCACGCTTACACCGTATTGGTCGGAACGTCTTGGAAAAATGGAATTAACAGCCCGGCAGGTCTCTGCCAGAGGTGGCAATCTGATCTGCCACAACCGCGGCGACCGGATCATCATCGGCGGCGAGGCACGACTTTTCTTATCTGGTGAAATCTTTATCTGATCCGCCAGTAAATCTCAAACCTGCACTGCTGATCTTAAAATATTTAACTTTTATGAAAATCTTAGCTATTTCAGAGGAACCGCAGCCCGTTGAATGGGAATTGCATGAAGAATTGCTCCGGAAAGAGGCTCAGACCTTGCACCAGCTCTATCTGGAAGGTTCGGTAAGGGAATTCTATTTCACCTCCGGAGGGGATGCCGTCCTTATCCTCGAAAGTGTATCGGAAGAAGAAGCATTGAAGATCCTGCAAAAGCTTCCGCTGGTCGACCGCGGACTGATCACCTTCGAGGTGACGGAACTCGCTCCTTACACCGGTTTCAGCAGGCTGATGCCGAAAGACAGTGAGTAAAAAGGCACCTGCAATTCAGCGATAAAGGAGTGGCACCCTGGTTCCGATCGATTATTGATCCTTGATTATGAAAATTATATCAACCATTCGAAATTTGAATCTGTTATGAAATCCTTGTTTAAATCGCTTTCCATCCTATGTTTGACCGGATTGACCGGTTTGTTCCAACCGAATGCCGTTGGCCAGTCCCAGCCACCCAGGCAGGATGATTCCTTCACATTTGCCTTCATGACCGACATCCACCTCACCGACATCCGCAATGCCGGCGCGGGGTTTATGCAGGCCATCGACACCGTGAATGCGCTTCGTCCCGATTTCGTGATAACCGGCGGCGATTTGATCATGGATGCCCTGGCCCAGCGCCATTCGCGGGCTGATTCGCTGTACAACCTCTACCGGTCGGTCCTTACCCGATTTAAAGTTCCCGTTTACAACACCATGGGAAATCATGAGATCTATGGCATCTACCCGAAAAGCGGCGCTTCGCCCGAACATCCTGAATACGGAGAGAAAATGTTCGAAAAACGATTGGGAAAGTCCATTTATGCTTTCGATCACAAGGGATGGAAATTTTTCATCCTCAATTCGGTTGAAGATACAAAGAAAGGATCCTATATCGGAATGATTGATCCCGGACAGATCAGGTGGATCAAGGCAGAGCTGGAACGCACCGACAGCCTTACCCCTATTGTGATCAGCACCCATATCCCGTTCATTACGGCCACCACCCAGATGTACGAAAGAAGCACCAAGGCAAACGATTCCGGAACCGTGATTGTCAACGCGCGGGAAGTTCTGGCGCTCTTCAAAGGGCATAACCTGAAACTGGTTCTGCAGGGTCATCAGCATTCGCTGGAGGATATTTTCATCGACGGAATCCATTTCATAACCGGTGGAGCGGTGTCGGCCGCCTGGTGGAAAGGACCGTACCTGGGCACCGAAGAGGGATTCCTGCTCATATCGGTTAAAAAAGATCATTTCGACTGGCGTTATGTCGATTACGGCTGGAAGGTAAAATAGGCAGTAATTACCGATCAAAATATTTACAGTTACTGATCGCCCGGCGCTCCGTTTGATCCTAATTGATTACTTTTGACGGAAATTCACCCTATCCTGAACGGATCATAAAGTGTCAGGATTATCAGATCCACCTATCATGAATAAACTTAGTTTTCTGATCGTCGGCCTTTCATTATTTCTGACGATGCTTTCGATCTCCCTTACTGCCCAGGAAACTTCAGCGCCCCGGACTGAAAATCCGCGTGACCCTTCAATCCGGATGATCCGTTACGCTGAGACCCCGTATGCGCTGAAAAACAAACACAGGGGTGTTGATCCCGCGATCGCAGCCATGGTGAATGCGGTCAATCCCGACACCCTCCGGGCGCGATTGCAGGAACTCCAGGATTGGGGATCCCGTTTCGTCATGGAAGCGCATAACAGGGATGTCGCGGTATCGTTGCTGAACCGGTTCAGATCCTACGGATATACCGATGTAAAACTTGACTCTTTTTTCCTGGTTCTCAACAATTGGTATGGGGTTACCGACAGTGCATGGCAATACAATGTGATTTGTACGCTCACCGGAACTTCGGCGCCGGATGAGGTCTACGTGATTGGCGGGCATTATGATTCCTACTCTTCGCAGTTTTCAAACCACATTGCTCCCGGCGTCGACGACAATGGCTCAGCAGTGGCTGCAACCCTTGAGATCGCCCGCATCATGAAACAAGCGGGGTATCAACCCCAGACTACCCTGCAATTCACTCTTTTCGGCGCAGAAGAGGTGGGTCTGAAAGGCTCCAAAGTTGCCGCGGAAAGAGCGAAGGCAGCAGGAATTGATATCCGGTACATGCTGAATATGGATATGATCGCAAACAATCCTGAAAATCTCCCGGAAGTAGCGGTTTACCATTATCTCGGGTTTGAATGGGCCGGGATGTGCGCAGCATCCGCCACCGAACGGTACACCGACCTGACCGTAATGATACCGGAAAACATGAAGGCGAGCGGTTCGGATTCCTATTCCTACTGGATGCAGAATTTTCCGGTCGCTTACTTCGAAGAGTTTGATTTCAGCCCGCACTGGCACAAGATCTCCGACACGCTCGGGAACTGCAATACCGGTTACCTGGCAAAAGTCACGGGGGCAGCGCTGGCAACAATCGCAGAACAACAGTCAATACCCTTCCCGCAGGATCTCACCGCCACCTCAACGACTGACGACGTGGTCCTTCAATGGAAACCCACCCAAAACACACTGATTCGCGGCGTAAACATCTATCGTTCCGATACGTCGGGACACGGATACCAAAAAATCAATCAGGAACCCGTCGCCGGATCAACGTTTCATGATGTGAATACCACACTGTACCGTCCATTTTTTTATGTAATTACGACAGTGACCCAATCGCTGCAGGAAAGCGATTTTTCCAACGAAGTTTCCGGAACCCGTTTTGGTTTCACCGATACCCTGTTGGTTATCGCCAATCTGAAGGGATCCAAAACCACGCACGACAGCATCCGGGCATATTATGAAGCTGTTCTCGATACCATCCCGTTCGTTTGGTATGATAACAATGCCGATCAGATCATTGGTCTTTCAGAGGTTTCACGATACCGCAACATTTTCTGGATGACCAATTATTTCGAATACGAACCGATGAACGCAACCACCGCCTTTGCAACCGGGCAACATGCAAGTAACGGAGGGAACATTCTCTTCACTGGATTTAATCCGGTGCGGTTCTGGGTATCACCAACGGCCTCCTATCCTTATATCGTACCGGAAAATCATCTCTTCCGCGAAATTTTCGGAATCGACAGCTGTGACCGGAAAATCCAGAGTATGATGTTCCGCGCCAACAGCGTCGTTGCGGGATACGACACCCTTCATATTGACTCACTGAAGTTCTTCGATCCGACCTATCCCGGTGAGCTCTTTAACGTGGAAGTTTTCGCTCCCGACTCCGGAGGCACGGTGATTTACCGGTTCGACACCCGCTATCCCCCTGATGATATCCGGGGAAAGATGAAGAACCGTCCAGTTGGGCTTTCCAACATGGGAAGCATTCATAAAGGGGTACTGCTCAGCTTTCCTTTATGGTACGTCGATACTACCGACGCGAAGAATTTTATCCATCATGTGATCACAGAACTTTTCACCCATCCCACGGGGATTCCAAATCAAGAACCTACAGTCGCCGGTTTACTTCAGATTTTTCCGAATCCGGTAAATGATATTTGTAACCTGCAGTTTACTCTTAATCAACCCGGAAGAGCGCGACTAACCCTGGTATCGACATCAGGCAGTATTGTAAAGACCATCGCTGACGGCGCTTTCGGAAAGGGCATCCATCGCCTCTCGTTTCCGGTCAACACACTTGCGCCCGGAATTTATTACATCCGCGTCCAGACAGAAGCCAAAACGTTCACAGGGAAAGTTATCTGCCAACCCTGATCAGCGCCGTGATGCAATGGCGGAGTGGTGCAATGGTTCAGTGGTGCAATGGTGGAATAGTGAAATTGTGGATTAATGGAATTGAGGATTCAAGCTTGTCAAAATTTTTCATTTTCACATTAGCACATCAGCACATTCTCAAATCTTCAAATCCTCAAATCCTCAAATTTCAATCGTAAATCCGTTTGTCCAACTCTTCGTCCAACAAGTTACAGGTACGACTTCAGCAACTTGCTCCGCGATGAATGTTTGAGCCTCCGGATCGCTTTTTCTTTGATTTGGCGCACCCTTTCGCGGGTCAGGTCGAACATGGATCCGATCTCTTCAAGCGTGTAGCTGTGCGGATACCCGATCCCATAGAACATGTTGATGATCTCACGCTCCTTGTCGGTCAGTGTCGAAAGCGACCGTTGAACTTCATGGGATAACGATTCCCGGATCAGGTTTTCGTCGGTTTCAGGAGTATCTTCATTCACAAAGACATCCACCAGTTTGGTCTCGTCATCGTGATCGATGGGTGCATCCATGGAGATGATACGGGATGACATCCGGAGGGTGTCTGCGACTTTCTGTTGCGGAAGTTCCAGTTCTGCGGCCAGTTCGTCAATAGAAGGACTCCGTTCAAACCGCTGTTCCAGTTTAATCGATGCTTTTGACATCTTGCTGAGCGAGCCGACCTGGTTCAGCGGCAGCCGGACGATCCGCGACTGCTCGGCGAGCGCCTGGAGTATTGATTGGCGGATCCACCACACGGCATAGGAGATGAATTTAAAGCCGCGTGTTTCGTCAAAACGCCGGGCGGCCTTTATCAGTCCCACATTCCCCTCGTTGATCAGGTCGGGAAGTCCAAGTCCCTGATTCTGATACTGCTTGGCAACTGAAACAACGAACCGAAGGTTAGCCTTGCATAATTTTTCAAGCGCCAACTGGTCGCCCTGCCGGATCCGTTGTGCAAGTTGAACCTCTTCATCGGCCGAAATCAGCTCCTCTTTGCCGATATCTGCCAGGTATTTATCGAGTGAAGCAGTTTCACGGTTCGTAATCGATTTGGATATTTTTAATTGTCTCATAATCCGATTCCATAATAGGCTCTCAACCCGTTCGGGTACACGCCCTCGATGAGCACCCCGCCGCTGCGTCCCGTGAGAGCCTCTTTTAATTCAGATGCAGTCCGCATTGGTTGACGGTCGACTGACAGGATGATAAATCCGGGTTTGATCCCGGCATTCTTTAATTTTCCGTTCTCAACGGTAACGATCTTAAAGCCGTAATCCACATTGAATTTCGATTTCTCGGCAGTGGATAAAGCCTGGAAGGTAGCGCCATGGATCATAATCTTGCCGTCACCGACATAAGCCTGCCGGGAATCTTCATTTTGCATGGTAACCAGGATTTCTGATTCCTGATCTCCGCGGTGAACGACCACTTTCACCTGGTCACCCGGATTTTTCTGCCCGATAACCTCCATGAGCTCCGACTTGCCATTGATGGCATTGTTGTCGATCCGCAGGATGACATCGCCTTTTTTGATCCCGGCCGCTGCGGCGGGACCGCCGTCAACCACTTCGTCGACATAGACGCCGCGCAGATCGGGAAGTCCCTTCTCTTTTGCAAACTGATCATCGATCTCCCGGTAGTAAACCCCCAGGTAGGCCCGTTGGATTTTCCCGAATTTCAGGAAGTCATCGACAACTTTACGGACGATGTTCACCGGAATGGCAAACGAATAGCCCGTATAATATCCGTTCCCCGACGCAATAGCCGCGTTGATGCCGATCAGTTCGCCGCGTGTGTTGACCAGGGCGCCGCCGCTGTTGCCCGAGTTGACCGCGGCATCGGTCTGAATGAACGATTCGATCGCTCCCTGCGAGCCGAGAATATTAATGTTCCGGGCTTTCGCACTGACAATGCCGGCGGTGACGGTTGAGGTGAGGTTGAAGGGATTCCCGACGGCGAGAACCCATTCGCCGATCTTCACATCATCCGAATTGCCATAGGTCAGGAACGGCAAGCCTTTCTCATCAATTTTGATCAGCGCCAGATCGGAACTGGGATCGGTACCAATGATGGTCGCCTCGTACACCCTTTTATCGTTCAGCGTGACCGTGATTTGCGTGGCCTCCTGTACTACGTGGTTGTTGGTAACAATATACCCCTCAGGCGAAATGATCACGCCCGAACCCATCGCCGAATAAGGTGATATGTACTCACGCGGTTGCGGACGCCCGCCGAAATTGAAAAACTCGAAAAAGTCGTCATAGACCAGGCTTTTCTTCTGGAACTCCGACTTGATATGGACCACCGCATGTACCGAAATCGCCGCTGCTGCCTCGAAATCTGGCTGATTAAAGGCTGCGCTGGGATTGTAACTTACCTGTTGAACAGGGATCCCGTCAGGCCGTGATGGTGAAAAAACACGCTTCTTCTCCAATGCCTTGTACATGCCAAGGGAAACGATCCCACCGGTGAGTGCGATCAAAAAAATGGCTGCAATTCTTTTCATAGCGCTTCTTTGTTTTTTAACTTGGTTGATCCTGGAAGGCTTTCAATTTGAACGATCCGACTCAGTGTTTATTTACTGAATCCTTGTAGCCTGCCGCAGATCAGATTTTTGATTTTACAAACGGTTTAACATTTCCGTTATTTTTTCGCTTCCTGTTAATATCTGTTAAGATCCTGTTAAAAAATCGTTAAAATCACCGGGTTACCCTTCACCTTAGGGAACAAATCCTGATTAAAGGACATCCTTGTTGAAAGAAAGGTTGCATCGGTTACCAGTTTTTTTTCCACAAAAGGTCTTTATGTTTTAACAGGATTGTTTAATCCGTTTAACCATTTAATAATGAATTCTATGTACAAATTTATATTCCTATTGATACCCCTGTTTTCCATCCTGCGGCCAGTCAGTCCGGAAAAAAGGGGATCATTTTGTCAGGAAACCGTAAAAATCCAAAACTGTGCCAATTTAGATTCGATCAAAATAAAAAGTCAAAATGTCAGGATCGTTTTCTGGAATGTCGAAAATTTATACGATCCCTACAATGACACGACGCGGCTCGATGACGAATTCACACCAGGGGGCGCAAAACACTGGACCTACAGCAAATTCATCCGAAAGGTGAACCATGTTGCCAAAACACTGCTCTCCATCGGACAATGGTCGGCTCCAACCGTGGTAGGACTCTGTGAAGTTGAGAATCGTTACGTTTTGAACAAACTTATTCATGAAACACCTTTAAAAAATTACAATTACAAAATCATCCATCATGAATCTCCCGATCTGCGCGGGGTTGATGTTGCCCTGCTTTACCGGTCCGACCATTTTAAAATACTCAGCAACCGGTGCATTTCCATCCGGTTCCCGTTTGACACTTTGTCACAAACGCGGGAGATCCTGATGGTCAAAGGAATTGTAAGGAACCGCGATACGCTGATTCTGTTCGTCAACCACTGGCCGTCGCGTCGGGGAGGCTACGTGTCGTCGCAGCCCCGCAGGAACCATGTCGCCCTCGTATTGCGACATCTGGTTGATTCGATCCAGGGAACTCAAACTTTTTCATTAAATGATCAGCGGGTCGCGGGGAACCGGAACGCATATAATCAAAAGCAGCCCCCCCCGGCGAGGCAATCACCGGAGCTGCGGAATGGGATTCCATACTGCCAGGAAGTCAGTCGCCCACAAAACATTGTGATCATGGGCGATTTTAACGATGAACCGGAAGATGAAAGCATCCGGGTAGTGTTGAATGCCAGGTCGGACACCGCTGTGGCGGATGCCGGCTCTCTTTTCGACCTCATGGGGATCAGGAACCGGACGCGAAAAGAGGGCACCCTCAAGTACCGCGACCAGTGGAGTACTTTCGATCAGTTCATGGTAACGGGTACACTTTTAAAAGGGCTAAAGGGATTGCATACGAGCGCCGGCCGGGTAAAAATATTCCGTTCTTCCTTCCTCCTTGAAAATGACAATACCTATTTCGGTGAAAAGTTGAATCGTACATACGTGGGGCCCCGCTACCATGGCGGCTTCAGCGACCACCTGCCCGTTGTGATTGATCTCCGGCAGGTCGATTGAACACACGGCTGCTTAAAACGACTGATCAATTGTGTAAAACAAGAAGGTTCATGATCCAGTAGGTGATCGATACGACCAATTAACCGATCAGCGCCCACAGGGATATTTTCTTTCAGTACCTGATAAAATCAATCGAATCCTATTGCCAGACTCCCGCGATCGGGGTATTACAGAATTTACAGGCAGCATTCTTCAGATTGTTCTGTGATATGTTAAATCCGCGTCGTTCGATGACGGTTTTTTTACATTTCGGACAATATGTATTTTCGGCCGGTGTTCCCGGTACATTCCCAATGTAAACGTATCTGATCCCGGCTTTGAGGGCTATATCGCGGGCTTTTTCGAGGAAAGATAGGGGTGTATAAGGCAACCCGGTCAGTTTATAAAGTGGGTGAAACCGGCTGAAATGGAGCGGTGCATCGGCAAATCCGTTGTTCATGAGCCAGGCGCACATTTCGGCAATCATATCGGGTTTGTCGGTCCAGGAAGGAACAACCAGGTTGGTGATTTCGAGCCATACCCCCAACTCTTTCAGGATTTTCAACGTCTGCAAAACCGGTTGCAGGCTTCCACCATTGAGCCGGGCGTAAATATCATCGGAGAATGACTTCAGGTTGATGTTGGCCGCATCGAGATAAAGCGCCAGGTCACGTAAGGGTTTTTCATTGATATATCCATTGGAGATCAAAAGGTTTTTTATCCCTCTTGCCCTTGCCAGCCGGGCGGTATCGAACGTATACTCATAAAATGCAATGGGTTCCGAGTAAGTATAGGCAATTGATTTACACCCGCTTTTCACAGCCTGCTCCACAACCTGTCGCGGAAACAATTCCGTGTTTTCGGTTTCGGTGGGACTTTTTTGAGAGATTTCCCAATTCTGACAATTCAGACACGCGAGGTTACACCCGGCTGTCGCGATGGAAAAACTCGGGGTTGCAGGCAAATAATGGAACAACGGTTTTTTTTCGATCGGGTCGACATGAACGGAGCAGGGATTTCCGTATGCGATGGTGTAGAGCTTTTGATCCTTGACCACGTGGGTCCGGCAAATGCTTTCAAGTCCTTCGCGCAGGATACAATTGTTCGGACAAATTTTGCATTGCACACCTTTTGGAGTCACCGCGTAATAGGGCGACTCTTTGCTGTAACGGCCGGGAATGCCCGGACCCGTATTTCCAGAAGGTTCCATGAAGATAAATTTATTTGCATAGGTTTTAAAGGAATGCAACCCACCTGCCGCTGCACCTGCCGCTGCCATCAGATACGCGAAAAATTGCCTTTTACTGATGGGGTTCGACATTTTTTATTTACGATTTCAAGATTCGTGGTTACCGGCCTGTTCCATCCCGGATTGCAACTTCCACAACAAATTTAACTATTTTCTTCGTCCACTGTACAGGATCCATGCCCCGGCCAGATTCAGGATTCCGAGCAGGACGCAGGAGGCGTTAACACCGGCCAGCGGTATCAGGATGACTCCCGTGGTAAAGGCGCCCATGGCGGATCCAAAGAGATCGGCAGAATAGGATCCGGAAACCGCCCGGTTGATCCGCTCCTGCGGAATTGTAACTGAAAGGTGGTACTCCAGCCCGATCAGAAATGCCGGAAAAAGGCATAACAAGCCCGTTAACAGATGCGATCCGATCGTAAATCCTGCAATATTCCTGATAAATAACAAAAAAACCGGAATCAACATACTGAAAACAGCCAATACAATCTGAATCCGGAAATAGAGTTGCCGCAGGGCCGGGCTGAATCCGTTCAGGCTGTTTTCCCTGATTTCAGCCTCCGGATTCACCTTCGAACGAATAACGCTGCGTCTTTCGATCCATCGCGTCGCCAGAAATGGTCCGAGCCAGGATCCGATTGTAAGACCGGCCATGAAAATCACAATAATGGCTCCTATCATGCTGAAAAGGTATCCAAACAGCGCTTGATAGGCAAGGATCAGGATTATTTCGATGGATGCAAGTGTGAAACCACCGGTGAACATCCCGGTTGTCAACCGGTTCTGGCTGAAGGCCAGAATCAGGAACAACAGGGTGTAAAGGGCAATGGCAACAAGGGGTTTAAAAGAAAAATAGCCGAGCCACCAGGCGAGTTGATAATGAACGGCTACCGGGTCAAAATCCCGGTTCAGCTTTCCGGTTGGCTGCAGGTTCTTTTCAAGATACCCGGAGCGTTCACGAAGCTGTGAAATATCGAGGTAATCAGGATTCACCCAACTTGTCTGTATCCCCAATGACCTGATTTTACCGGGAATATCCAGCGTCAGCGCCGAATCGGAAGCCAGGACGACATTTTTTTCCAAAGGAACGATAAGAACATGCCGGAAGCGATGCCTCAGGGTACGGCAAATGACCGAGTTAAGGTCGGCTGCCCGTGGACTGATGTAATCGCTGGCGGTAGGCAGGAAAAGGGCGATCACACCATTTGGTGTCATATGCCGGTAAGCCTCTTCGAAAAATTCTGCCGTAAAATAGCGGTTGATCTGAAGGGTGGCAGGGGAAGGCAGGTTGACGATCACCACGTCGTATTGTTCCGGGGAATGTATCAGGAAACGACGGGCATCGGCCCTGATGGTACGGATATTCTCACTTTTAATCTGGCTGGTGAATTGCGCCGCAACGCGGATGAGGTCGGGGTTTAACTCAAGATAGTCGACCTGACCCGGGTGGTATTTCATGACCTCGGTGAGGGCCCCGGAGAAGCCGCCTGATATCATCAGAACTTTGAGAGGATTGGGGCGCTGAACCATCGCCGGATGTACCGCTTCTTCACTGTTGATCGTATTACCGGATGAGAACAGTAACAACCCGTTTTCATAGAAGTTGAACTGGTCCCCCGACCGGGTTACCGAGATCCGACCATAAGGCGTCACGCGGTCCGACACCACTTTTTGGTCAGGGAATAACAGGTTTTCCGACTGCTCTGCCAATCCGGCCCGAAAGATGGTCAGGAGGTACACTGCCGCAAATGCCAGTATAACACCCGACCGGATCCACCCGCGTCGGAGGCCCATGGAAACGGAAACCGTTAAAAACCATAGGACCGAGAGCAGTAAAGCGCCCGTAAAGAGATCGAACCATCCTAAAAAGATGAAGTTAACAGCCAGACAGGCAACGATGCTTCCACCCGATTCCCAGGCATAGGAGGCCGACGGATTGCCGGTGCCGGGAAGGGTGCTGAGGACAGTAAACAGGAATCCGGTGCACAGACAAAACGGCGCTTGCACGATGGCTCCCCAGATAAAAACATCCTCAAGTCCGGCCATGCTGCCTGCAGGGATCGTGACAGCCTTCAAAAGATTGAGCAGAAAAAGAGCCGGGGCGGGCCAGATGCCTGAGATAACAAGTAACAACATCAGCGCAGGATGATGAAGCAGGGTAAACCTACTGAAACGCCCGACCCACGAACCAAATCCCGTGAACAACATCCAGATCGCAAGCAAAATGCCGATCACCATCTCATTTCCATAGCATGTGACCAGAAACCCACGCATCAGCAACACCTGGAACCCAAGGGTCAGAAAACCCAGTCCAAACAGGACAATCCGGATTGCATTTTTTTGCGACATTATGTATCTTTACACTGAATTTCATTCAAAGTTACCCAAACAATGCAAACCATCTTCAAGGGAATTCTGGTTATGGGAATTTTTTTTAACACGGGCTATGGTTGTTCCTCTCAGGACAAGCCGGCACAACAGGATCGTAAACCGGTCGTTGCCGGACGGTTCTACCCCTCCGATCCGAAGGAATTACGCGCAACCCTTCAGGAACTGTTTTCCAAAGCAAAACCGGCAGGTTCAGGCGATGTCGCCGCCATCATTGCCCCGCATGCGGGTTATATTTTTTCAGGTGAAGTGGCTGCCAACAGTTACAACCAGATCGATCCGGACAAAAGTTTCGACAACATTTTCATAATCGCCTCCAGCCACCAGGTCTCCTTCAACGGGGCTTCGGTTTACAACCGGGGTGATTATGTTACTCCCCTGGGGAAGGTCAAAGTCAACACCAGCCTGGCTGATCGACTGATCCGCGACCACCCCGTCTTTGTCTTCAACCCCGAAGCCGATCGCAACGAACACAGCCTCGAAGTTCAGGTGCCCTTTCTCCAATATCACATGAAAAAGGAGATCTCACTGGTACCGATTGTGATCGGAACACAATCGGAGCAAACCTGTAAAAAGATCGCCGAGGCGTTACAACCGTATTTTAATGAACGCAACCTCTTTGTATTCAGCACCGATTTCTCACATTATCCTGCCTATGACGATGCCCGGAAGGCGGACCAGGCCACCTGCGACGCCATCGTTTCAGGGGATCCTAAGAAACTATCCGAATTTCTCCGGGGTTATGAATCGAAAAAGATCCCCAACCTGGTTACCAACCTGTGTGGATGGACATCCATCATGACCTTGTTGTATATGACCGAATCGTCAGGGGGATGCAAGATCAAACCGGTCAGGTATTTGAACTCGGGTGATGGACCGTACGGCGACAAGAACCAGGTTGTCGGTTACTGGTCGATCGTAGTGAACCGCGAAAAACAAGGCAATCCGGAGGCTGGATTCTCATTCAGCCGCAGTGACCAGGCGATTTTGCTGAAGACAGCCCGTGAAACGCTCGAAAAATATTTGAAAGACCGGAAGATGCCTGATTTTGATGCAGGCTCCTTTCCCAAAACGCTGAATATCCATGCTGGCGCTTTCGTCACGCTGAAAGAACACGGCTCCCTGCGCGGATGCATCGGCCGGTTTTCGAGTAATTTACCGCTCTGGAGGCTGATCAGCGAACTTTCGGTATCATCTGCGACGGAGGATAACCGTTTCGAACCCGTAGCCGCCTCAGAATTGAACAAACTACAGATCGAAATCTCCGTGTTGTCGCCGATGAAAAAAATATCTTCACCCAACGAGATCATCCTTGGAAAACATGGCATCTATATCAAAAAGGGATATTACTCCGGGACATTTCTTCCACAGGTTGCCACCGAAACCGGTTGGGATGTAGAAGAATTTCTGGGACATTGCGCCCGCGACAAAGCCGGTATCGGATGGGACGGCTGGAAAACCGCGGAATTATATACCTACGAGGCTTTCGTGTTTGGTGAGGATTAAAACGCCACGGCTTTCCCGCAAAGGTTGAGGTATCTGCAATTCCGGCAAGGATCTGAACTTTCCGCAGACCGGATGGGAATTTCGGGATCGAGCAGCCTGCCGACAAGTTTTCTGAGTACCTGTTCAAAAGCCTTGATATCGTTACCGGAGAGGTTCCCTTGTTCTTCCGGGGATCCCTCTTCCGGCCCGTCGGAAGGATCCTCCGGGGTGAAGTTCTCAGGATGCGGATTTTTGGCTGACAGGGTCTCCGCACCGTCTTTGATGATCACCGGAAGAAATGCCGGTAAAGGGGTTTGCAAAGAAATGACACCGGTACGCAGCGAACGGGGGTGATCTTCCCCGGATAAAAGCCAGGCGTAGGTAAGCAACTGGAATCCCTTGTCTTTCTTTGGGTCATCGAGCAGCTCATCCCAGGATTCAATTAAAAGCTCCTTGCGATCAACCTTTCCCGTTTTGTAATCAACTACCTGGAGAATATGCCCGATCCGGTCGGCCCGGTCGATAAATCCTTTGATCCTGGCTTCCTGATTACCGGTGTCTACATTCATCGTAAAGGTGCGCCACACGGGTTGTTCCAGCACTTCGACCCGGATACCCGCACCCGTATTCCGAGGGTTCACGATGCGGGTATGTTCCGACTGAAGAAAGTTCTGAACCATCCGGGTGGCAACATGAACCAGTAATAAATTCTTTCCGTAGTTTAACGCTGATTTTTTGAACTTCTCCTCAAATGCGCTCCTGACGGCCTGTTCAGCTGATCCCTTCATGGCGTCGATGTCGGAAACCCGCAGATCCCGCCCTTTCACGGGTGTAAACAACCGGTACAATGCATGGTGGACGGCTGTTCCCAGCATCCGCGAATCGATCGTGTCGCCGGGATCATCCTGCTCCCTGATTCCGGCAATCTCCGACAGATAAAATTGGAGGGAACACTTCCTGAAAGCATTGAGCGCCGTGGGAGAAAGTCCTTCCGCCACTTTATCGCGGATTTTCCTGAGCACCCACCCTTCCTTGGAAATTTCAATGCTCCTGTTGTCGTTGACTTTAAAAATGCCCGGATTCAGGATTTGCTGCCGAACGGCAATGTCAGGATTATACTGTGGCAATTCGCGGATTACCTGTCTGACATAACGTGAAATTTCACCGCCGGTAAGCTTATCCGGTTCTGTGTTGTAAAGGAGCCAGACCTTTTCAGCCCTTTGCAGCAACCTGAAAAAATGGTAGGCATAAATAGCATCTTTCTGACGATATGTCGGGAGTCCGTACTCATACCTGATGTCGTACGGAATAAATGAATGTGCAGTCTTTCCCGTAGGCAGCAACCCCTCATTGCAGGACAAGATGATCAGATTTTTGAAATCAAGTGTCCTGGTTTCCAACATTCCCATGATCTGGACGCCGTGTAACGGTTCACCAACGAAGGGAAGACTTGCCGTGTTTACCAATTCACGGAGAAATTGATACAATGTGGGCAATGAAAACCACGAAACATGCTGTTCAGCGACTACCTCCAACCGGTGCAGGATGGTGGCCATCACATAGGCCGATTCCGATTCAAATGGCTCCATCCGGGTCCAGTCGGTTATCTGCCTCAGATCGCGGATAACATCTCCGGGGCTTTGCCATGTTGTCAAAAATACATCAAGGAATCCGGGAGCGAATCCGAACAATCCCATTCCCTGAAGGTTATCAAGGGAAATAAATACCTGGTCACCCGTCATCAGGCGTGTGATGAGTTCGTTCAGGGCAAAGCAGTCACCATGGAGTCTGGCAGCGATCCGGGTAAGTAAAGGGTTGCGTAATACCCTGACGAGGTCGCGGTAATAAAATTTACCGGTATCAGATCTTCCTGCAAGCATGGCAGCAGAATGAATATGAAGATAGAAGGTCTGCTCCAGCAGGAATGCCAGCGGGGTTTGCTTTAACGGAAATCCCATGGTTACATTGAACTGTGTCACCTCCGGCGGGAGGGCGTTCATCACGGGAAGTAAGAGTTTTTCGTCGGGCAATATAACGGCAGTTTCTTCAGCGGTTTCCGGTCCGAGTGTCCGAAGGAGTTCCCCGCAAAACTTGATCTGTCCGACCAGGTCCGGGATTCCGATGACTTCAATGTTTTTTTTGTTTTTTCTGAAACTGTCGGATACAGGATTACTGGCGAGGATTGGCCATTTTTTAAGCCAGCGTCTCAAAAAGACTCCGGCCTCACGGTGTTCATGGTCCAGGTAAAAACAATCCGCATCCCAGAAAAAGCGTGCGATTCCTTCCAGATGAAGAAGGTTCATCACCTCCTCTTCAGCCCTGGTCAACACGTTGAAGCCGGTGAAAACGATCGATTTCCATGGCATTTCCGCATTTCCGGTAGCCACCCTTTCGGCCGCCTGCCTGAAGACCAGTCCCTGGTACCCGGTTTTTCGCCCGATCAGCGACTCCTTCAGCAATTCATAATAGCTTCCGAGCGAACGGTAAAACCGTAGGTATTCCTGCTGAAATGAAGTAAGCGGAGTGCCATCGGGATTCCACAACGCGAGCGCCTTTGCTTCATCAAGATAATTAAACAACACGGTTCCATCGGCCAGGTTGCGGTCGATGTCGTTAAAATCGGAAAGGAGTTGGCTGCCCCACGACAAAAACTCCTCAAAACTCCGGGCTTTTTCCTTTTCGACGGTGCGGTGAATTTCATATAGATCGGTGAGTAATTGAACCGGTTCGACTTCCGTCATTCCTGAAAGTAAAGCCATAAAGTCTTCGATGGCATAGATAGCCGGCGCCCAGACAGGTCCTGTCACGAAATCAGCGAGATATTTCCGGAGATAGATTCCGGCACGCCGATTCGGGGTGACGACACAGATTTCACCCAGTTCACTGCCGTAGGAGGAGACAAGGTACCCTGCTACTTCTTTAAGGAACGGCAATATTTCCTGCTTTTGGGTGTCGGCGCCGATCCCGCTCATCCGGGTTCCTTTATGATTATCCTGGTTCAGCATACTCCGTTCATTCCGTTTCAGTTACAGGATCTGTAGCTTCCGTTTGTTCTGCTTTTCCGATATCCTTCCAGATCGCCGACTGGTCGGAATAGCCTTTGATCCGGGCTCCCGTAGTAAGCCGAAGATACATATCCACGAGCGAAAATTTACCGGTTTCGGTGATTAGCGGGAAGATTTCCGGACTAAGAACCTGGATTCCGCTGAAAGCCCTGGGAAGGAGTTTCACGGCCTGCCGCACGACTTTTCGTTCACCGGTGCGCCGGTTTTCCCACCCGCAGAGTGTCCATTGGTCATCGAAAAGCAAGTACCGGGAGGTCATTCGTTCCCGCACAGCCAGTGTCGCCAACGCCCCATTGTTTTTATGGAACCGGGTCATCTCCTTCAGATCGAGATCTGAAAGCACATCCACATTCCTTACGACAAAGGGTTCCGGACCGGAAAAAAACCATGCTGCCTTTTTCAACCCGCTGCCGGTCTCCAACAAACCGTCCGTTTCATCGGAAAAGGTGATCTCCATTCCGAAGTTATCGTGTTTTGCAAGGAAATCGCGGATTAAACCGGGGAAATGGTGCAGGTTGATGATCACTTCACGTATCCCGTACCGGCGCAGATGGTCCAGCGAATGCTCGAGCATCGTCTTCCCTTCTGCTTCAAACAGCGCTTTGGGTGCGAAGTCGGTAAATGGCTTTAACCGGGTCCCTAATCCTGCCGCTAAAATAAAACCCTTCACGTTTATATCGTGTTTTGATTCATTACTCCATCCGGCCACTCCCTGTGAACAGTCTGTACGCTGATGTTGAACCGCGCACTCAGGTGATCAGCGAGTTGTTCCGCGCAGTAAACCGACCGGTGTTGCCCGCCCGTGCACCCGAAAGCCACCATCAAATTGGTAAAATCCCGTTGCAGATACCTTTCCACGCTTTGGTCGACAAGCTGAAATACGCCTGAAAGGAACCGATCCACTTCAGGTTCCTGCTGAAAGAACCGGATCACGCCGGGATCTGTGCCGGTCAGTTTCCGGTATTTCTCGAACTTTCCGGGGTTTGGCAACGCCCTGCAATCGAAAACGAAACCACCGCCATGGCCCGAAGGATCTCCGGGAATGCCATTCCTGTATGAAAAACTAAGGATGGTGACCAGCAGTGTGGAACGGACGGAGCCGCTTTTCCCGTTATGGAACAGGGCGGATTCATTGGCGGGATCCGGAAAAACAGTTTTAGTTTCTACGCTGTTCGAAACAGCAGGCAGAATACCGACAGGCAACGGTGTGGAAACCATCCGTTCCAGGACGGTTCCGAGCTCCGGAAAATTTCCTGAAAGGGCTCCCGGGATAAGGGTTTCAAGGTTTCGTAACGCGTAAGGAATGCTTTGAAGAAAATGTTTCTTTTGTTGATAAAATCCTCTGAAGCCATAAGCCCCCATGGCCTGCAGGATACGGATGAGGGAAAATCCCTGAAAATACTTCAGAAATCCTTCGGCGCCGTCGGGAAGAACCGGATCGGCGACCTTCAGGTAGTATTCAAGAAGTTCGTCGCGTACCGACTGAGGAAGATCGGCCTTGGCATCGTACAGCAGGGAGGCCACATCATACTGCAGCGCACCTTTCCGGCCTCCCTGATAATCGATAAACCAGGGGCCGGCGTTGGTTATCATGATGTTCCGCGACTGGAAGTCACGATACATGAAGAAGGTTGCAGGAGCATCCAACAGGAAGGAGCATAACCTGTTGAAGTCATCCTCCAGCTTTTGCTCGTCGAAGGAGATTCCGGCAAGTTTCAGATAATAGTACTTGAAATAACTCAGATCCCACATCATCGACTGCCGGTCAAAGGCCTGACGGGGATAACAGGCCTGAAAGTCAGGAGCAGACTTCTGAAACAAGGGAAGCCAGTCAATTGCGGCCTTGTAAAGATCCATAAGGGTTCTGTCGAAGCCCGATGCCTGGTCACGGGAGGTTGACAGGCTGCCCGTAGTTTCGCAAATCCGTGAAAAGAGTGTCGTATCGCCGAGGTCCTGCAACAGGTAGCAGCGCTGGTCCTCCGACACGGATAAAAGGGCAGGGACCGGCAACCCCTCCGACCTGAAAGTCCGGGTAAATGAGAAAAAAGCCTGGTTTTCGCGGAGGTCCTCGTTAAAAGCGCCTAATACCCCATCCTTTCCTGATTCCAACCTGAAATAGCGGCGACCGGAACCAGATCCCGGCAACGGGTCGATGGTCAGCGGCATCTCCCCGAACAAATCCCGGTACAGCAATTCAAGCTTCCGGCCGTGTTCATCCTTCATCATCCTGGATTCCATATTAACATTTCATTTTTTTCATAGTCTTTTGATCCGGCGGATTAAAGTTAAGATCCGGTACATTCGATCACTTCGACTTCGGCGTGGAGGTAAACAAGAAACATGCGTACACGGATGTATCCCATTTCCCGTAAAATGCCCCCGTATTTTAAAATCTGCCGTTGGTGGAACTCCTCCTTTTTCCCGGTCTTGTATTCCAGAACGATTGCATGATCACCCTGTAAATTAATCCGGTCGGGCCGGTAAAAGTTGCCGTCGGGCAGGAGGATCTCCGGTTCGTTTTTAACGGTACCGCCTTTCTGAAAAAAGGCTGACAGCACGGGATGGCCGACGACTTGTAAAATCATGGCCCGGATCACCGGTTCATCCTGCATCCGGATCCTTCCGCTCCCGGTTGCCTCCCGGAGCGCGGCGCCGGCATCATCCGCGGTAACGATCCGCGCCATCAGTGCATGTACCTGGTTCCCGTAAGAAAATTTCCGGTCGGGATCCTCCATGTCCCACATTTCCGGAGCCCGGCTCCGTATCCTGATTCTGTTACGCCACGGTTCTGAGATAAATTGTTGCAATTGCAGGGTAGATATCCCCGGTGCGGGCGGGCCCGCCACTTTGTTACAAGGGGTTCCGATCTCAAAGGTGTTCCCTGATTTCTCACAAAGGTCTGTTTCCTCGAGGAACCTGGAAAAAAAGACCGGTACCGATTTGAATGCAAGTTCTTTTCCTGAAGGTCGGGGCAGCAGAACATAGAGCCGTTCTTCGGGACGCGTCATGGCGACGTACAACAAGTTGATCTGGTCGAGCCTGGTCATGGCCTCCTCCGCCAGGTACTGCTCTGAAAACCGGGTCCGTTCCAGTGCTTTGCCGGAATTTAAAATGGCCTTATCCAATATGGGAATTCCTGTTCCCTTCAGATCTACCCACAGAAAATCCTTCGTGGTTTTCCATTTTTCCACTTTGAACGGAAGAATGACAATGGGGAACTGCAATCCTTTCGACTGGTGGATTGTCATGATCCGTACTGCATCCATCCCGGCCGGAACCATTACCGACCGTTTACTTCCTTTTTGTTCCCACCATTCCGAAAAGCCTGGTTTCCCGGGGTTCTCTTCCTGGATGAACGACAACACCGCATCGAGAAAAAACTGCAGGTAGGCGTCGGCCGTACGATCCAGATGAAAGAGCCGGATCAAAGACTCACAGAGATCATACAACGGCAACGACAACAACTCCTCCCGTGAAAATGCGAAATTCTGCTCCGTGAGTAGGCCCGAAAGCCCTCCGGTCATGGAAGTTATGCTGTGAAACAATTCCGGCCATCCGGTCATGGTGATCCGTCCTGAACGAAACAAGAAAGCTGCCAGTTCCGCCTGTCCCACCAGGTCCTCCGGCTCCTGCAGATACCGTATAAAGCCAGCAAGAAAACGAACCGCAGGCGATTGGGAAAGGAGTAACGATTCGGGAGAGACTACCCCAATGCCTGCCGTGATCAGAACACGGGCAATGGCGCTTGCCTGGCGATTTGTACGGCACAACACGGCGATGTCACGTAAACCATATCCATCCTCCCGAAGCCTGTTCACCAGGTTCAGAACCTCCTGTTCACTCCCCGGTCCGGATTCCTCAGAAGGTTCCTCTGCGTCGCCGACCGGTTCCTGGAATTGAATCCTCACGTACCCTCCCGGACCTGTATCCCGGCTTTGCTGTTCAACGCCCCTGTAGACCGAAAGAACCGGTTCTCCTGTTCGTTCAGCCAAAAAAGTAAAGAAACGGTTGTTGAACTCCACAATCGTTTGCTTCGAACGGTAATTCCGGTTGAGTTCCTTATCCTCGAAATGGTTTGTCAACGAATTTTCGCGTTGCCGGATAATATGATCGGATTCACTGCCCGCTAACCGGGGCAAACTGGTAAACTGGTTTACATCTCCGTTTCGCCACCGGTAGATGGCCTGTTTCCCGTCGCCCACCACGAGGTTGAAATATCCCGAACCCAGTGCATTTTCGATCAGCGGTACGAAATTCTGCCACTGAAGGCGGGAGGTATCCTGAAATTCATCAATCATGATGTGGTGGTAACGCTCTCCCAGTCGTTCATAGATAAAAGGGACAGGTTCCCGGCTCACCACGTCAGAGATCCTGCGGTTGAACTCACCGATGTAGATCAGGTTATTCTGTTTCTTGAATTCACTCATGACCCGGTCGATCTCATGGAGTACGGCCAAGGGGAAAATGGTAGCGGAAAGCTGGCGATGTAATTCGTATTCCATCACCTTATCCGGGTAAAGCCGGCCGGCCTTTCCCCAACACTCCACCAGCAGGGGTTGGATCTCGCCGATGATCCGGATCTCTGCTGCAGTAGCCTTCTTGCCCGCCCAGGAATCGCGGGAAGCCGCTTCGGCCTGGGTCTTGTTCGGGATGACCTTGTCAAATCTGCCGCTGGCGAGATATCCGAAATATGCGTAAATCCCGCGGCGGCCCTGGAGTAAAGCAGAGGGATTTATTCCCGACTGATTCAGAATTGACATAGCCGTGGAACCAATTTCGAGAACAGCTTGTTCAAATTCCTTTCTTCGGATGGATAACCATTTAGCAACCTCAGAAAAATCAGAGAGTGTGACCCGTTCCAGATCCCTGAGTGAGATCTGACCCTCCTCGTCAAGCAGGTTTTTGGAAAAATCCGCCAAAGTCCGGTCGATGGTATATCCCTTGTCCTCCTCCAGCCTCGATTCTAAAAACCTGACGAGCAACCGGGTGAGCCGCGGATCGACTCCCACTTTATCAAGTAAAAGTCCGATTGCCGTATCGATCAGCATTTCGGTGTCGAGTTCCACGTTGAATTGCATCGACAGCCCGAAATCATGGGCAAAAGACCGCAGGATACGGTGTGAAAATCCATCGATCGTACCCACGGCAAAGTCGTCATAATGGTGCATGATCAGCGTCAGGGCCTTGCCCGCGCGGTCGATGAGTTCGTGTTCCTGTAGTCCCGTTTCCGAGATAAGAACCGGAAGCAGTCCTTCACGGATCCCGGGATCCGGCGTCAGGTTCAGCGACGAGAGCTTCTGCAATGCCTGAAGAACCCGTTCTTTCATCTCGCCGGCTGCAAGATTCGTAAATGTGATTGCCAGAATATGCCTGAAATCGCGGGGATCTTTTAATATGATTTTCAGATATTCCAGGACCAGCGTAAAGGTCTTTCCGGAACCGGCCGATGATCGGTAAACCGTGAAGGACATCCTGTATCAGCGATTGGATCCCCTGGTAATGACCAGCTTCCCTGCTGCCGAATAATTATCTCCGTTGAGTCTGATAAGATACAATCCTTCAGGCAAGTCCGGAAAATCGAAACGGGTGACGGGTCGGGACGGGGTGAAAACCTTTGACCAGAGTGTTCTGCCCTGCATATCAGCAAGAATCATCTTCTGGGGAGCGGCGGAGGGTGGTGTTGACAATGTGAAACGGCCGTCGTTCGGATTCGGCACGATTGCAAGGGAGACCTGGTCGACTTCTTCCATTCCCGGCGGGTAGCTGAGGTTGATTTTTTTTGTTGCCGACGCCATGCCCATCAGTCCGTCGAGAACGATCACGGTGAATGAAGTGTCGCTCAATATCTGAACAGTCAGCGTGGAGGCTGAATCGAGTGTATTCCAGAAATACCGGTACGGTGGCATGCCACCGGTGGCCTTTGCACGGAGTTGCACAACAGTTCCTTTTGAAACAGCGGTGTCGGCGCCCAACGATACAGCCAGCGGGGAAGCCGACATCCGGGGGATATCACGCCAACTCACGTTCACCAGGCTCCCCTCCTCCCGGATATTCAACAACGGAATGCCCTGCGATTTTCCAAGCCATTTGTATTCGGTATAATTCCGGTCGAAAGTAAACCCGTTTTGGAGGGAATCAATATAGATGCTGTCGTGGGTGATCACGGTTGATTTTACCCTTAAAACCGGGAACGTTCCAAAGGGAGTGACCAGGGTACCCCAGCCATCCACAATGTTATCACGGGTCACAAGGGAGCCGTAGTAAGCGATCCCCGGCACCGGAAGCGAAAATGATGATACCGAATTCCAGGTCGAAAGGGGTGACATAGGAAAAGCATAGATCTTTTCGGGGTTGTCGTACTTTGCCGGAACCGGAAATCCCTGCACCGAGTAAGCCATTCCAAGGTTGGAATAGGAGCCTGAGCTCTTTTTGAAAAAATCGTAACCCTGGGTCAGCGGAATTCCCGGTAATGGTAAGCTGTTCCGCGGAGCGGCCAGGTTGGCGCCCCCCAGCAACACAAACACCAGTTGATAGCCGGCAGGCGTCGCGGTGACCGACACAAAAGTATCCACCCGCTGACTCATCGCCTCGAGGGCCGCGAAATTCCAGGTGGTGTCGAACGCGGTCTTCGCATATCCTTCCGGCGCCGCGAGCGACTGGCTGACACGGAGGGTGTCGCCGGCCACAGGCATATCATTCTGATCGATCACGATCTGGGAATAGAGGTCCATCCCTGTTATGATAACGGCAATCAGTAGTATCAGCTTTTTCATGATCCTTGAATTCAGATTTTCTGAAAATCGTTAATGTTTCTTCTTTTTCACAGGTGTAAAGAGGTCTTTAAAAGTAGCGAAATCGCGCTGGTACTTAAATCCGACTCCCTGTGTATAGGGTGCATTGTTATTCAGGATATTCAGGGTGTTGGTCCTGTTAAAGGCACGGACACGCCAACGCCGGTTCGTGGTCAATATGTATTCGATGTTGATATCCCCCACGATGGTGCTGGATTGTTTGTACGATTGATTGTTGTACGAATTCATTCCGAAGGTCCCGTCGATCAGGAGCCGGTCGTTGAACAACTGGGTCGAGATCCCCACGTCAAATTCCTGTTGGGTTGTGCTGGTCGCGGGTTTATAATTCATATTCACATTTACATTTTGCGACAATCCCGATATCCAGCTATTCACCTGGTTGGTAATCAGCGACATGGAAGCCGCTCCCACATCGACGGTCCCGGTCGTGGAGGAGCTTACAACAGGTTTGAACTGATTCAGGATCATCAGCGACAAGGTCTGTTCATTCATGACGGTTGCGTTATTGGTATCGATAGATGAATAGACCAGCGAACGGATACTCTCCTCCACGTTGGGCAGGTCGATGGCAAAAGAAATGTTGGGATTTGTCAGTTTCCCGCCCAAACGGATGATGCATTCCACCGGGATCCGGATCCCCTCCTCCTCCGGCTCGGTTGTAAGACCTTTCAACGGGGCCTTTAACTTATACACGGCGCTGACAGAAAGATTCGCATCGGCAGGATCACCGGTCCATGAAATAATACTTCCTTCACGGATCTGCATCGGCAGACGGAGGTAATTTTTAAACTGGAACAGAAAGGATCCTTTGGTAATCGAATAGGTTCCTGAAAGGGTAAAAGGCGTTGACGGCGTCATCCCCATCAGCAGGTTTCCCGTTCCGCTGCCTGTCAGTTTCCCCAGCTGATTGGGCAGAAAAACCTCCACAACAGCATCCTGGTTCACACGCAAGCCCAGGTCAAGCGACAGTCCCGATGGCTCTGTCCGGGCTTTCATAAACGGTTTATCCAGGGTATCGGCTTGTGGTTTGATAAACGTTATATAATCAACCTGGCCGACCGATGCCGTCAGATCGATGGGAATGACCACATGAGAATCACCGCCATTGGAAGCTTTTACACTTACCGAAATATTGTCGATGGGCCCGGTTATTGCCACGTTCCCGGTACCGCGTGCCTTGCCGTAAAAAACGCCGTTCTGAGCCCGGGTGTTATTGAAAGCTGCAAAATCGGTCATCTCGATATTCAGTCCCAAACGGATGTCGGAAAAATAATTATGGGTGATCTTCCCGTTCAGCAGTGCTTTATGACCCAGGGAATCAAACAGTACAATATCCCTGAAATGAAAAGCCGAAGAATCAATTTCGATCACGTCGGCAAAAGAATAGGGAATGTTAAGATAATTGATCTTGAATTCCGTCCGCATCATCCGTAACTGACCTTCAATATCAGGTTTATCCAGTTTCCCCCTGATCCGCACCTGACCCGAAGCCAGACCATTCACTCCCGACATAAAACTGCTGACAAAAGGACCCAGCATGCGCATGTTCAGGTTTTTCAACCCGATATCAAAGTCGACCCTTGGCACCGGTTTTTCAAGATACAGGCTTCCTTTAAGGGAGAAGGGAATATTGGTTCCCACATTTCCCGCGTAAATAATCTGCGAAAACAAGTCAAAACGGTCACTCAGAGAATTATAACCCACTCTGAAGATGGCGTCGCCCAGCAATTCCTTGTTGAATGTGAATTTATCGACATGCAGGTCGGCGTGGACAGAAATATTGGAATAGGGCTCTGTAATTTTCACGTTACCGCTCAGAATACCGTCCAAATCAATTCCCGAGAGACCCACCAACCGGTCGATGGTCGAAATATTGACTTTGTTGAATGCAGTGAAAAGGGTATCGCCCTTCTTCGCCGACAGTTGTCCGTTGAACCGGGCATATTGCTCTTCGGCAGAAAATTCAAACTTACGGAAGAGGAGTGAAGTGGTGTCAATAGACAAATAGTTCTCCGGGTGGATGGTCCAGAATTTATCGTTCAGGTACACGTTAAAACGATCCAGTTTCACATCAATGACCGGGGAACGGGAAAAACTCACAAATCCCGACAAATCGCTTAAGCGGGCCCGGTCCTTCCAGTCGAGATGGTACCGGATGGTATCATGCTGAATAGCCGATGTCAGGTTGAAGGTGTCGATTTTCAGTTCCAATGAATCATTCTTTTGAGCTCTTTTCAGGTAAATCGCTTCGCTGCTGGTGGCAATCAGGAGGTTATCCTTCCGGTTTTCCGCTTCGAAGTACCAGTTTGAAAGTTCAATCCCGGATATGAAAACCGAAGGCGACCATCCCCGGATGAATATCCTACTTCTTTTCTCGTCGTAGGAACCCTCCAGTTCGGTATTGGGCGCGATCTTCAGGATGGGCAGGAAGATGGCTGTTACATCATCGGCTTCTTTGATCTGGATGTTGAAATTCATCGTCTGATCCGATTGTGTATCGTTTGGAACGACCAGGGAATCATTCAGGTTGAAGGAGGCGAGGTAATTGTTTACAAGGGTCATCAGTGAAGGTACGATCTGCGTGAACGAAAACTTTCCGGTAATATCAGCATCAACAAAATCAGACTGCAGATGGTAGCTTTTCCCGGCGGCGGTATCCTGCTTCGACAGCAGTGAGAACCGCTTTAACTCAAACGATTTCTCTCCTTCCGCGTAAACGGCATTCTCAATGTGGACGGTGCCGTCGAGATCGTCGAGTGACTTTCCTTTAACATCAGCCTTTATCCGGGCGCTCAGGTTTTCGAGCGAATCGCGCTTTAAAAGATTAAGTTGGTATAGCAATGCATGATGAATGGTTGCATCGAAATCGAACACCGGTATGGAATCGGCCATATCCACCAGCCCGTCGAAATCGAGGCGGAGGCAAGGATCCGTGATTTTAAGTTTGCCGTTGAATTTGCGCTGCGACAGGGATCCGGTGACATCAAGATTACGGTAGATATAGGAATTCAGGCCGATCGAATCAATGTGAAGGTTCAGCGCTACTTCTGCGTCCTGCAGACTGAAACCGCTGCCGTTTATATCGCCTCTTGCAGTAAGGGTTCCGAGCAACGGGTAAGCGTTGCTCAGGCGGCCAATACCGAAACCAGAGACATCGACCTGCCCGGTATAGGTGGTTGGATTTTTACCTTTTGGTTTTCTCAAGGTCAGATCGCTCCGGATTCCGCCCAGATCGGTATGGATCAGCGAACGGGCAACGAAATCATTGTAAAATCCCGAAAACAAGCCGGTCAGATGCACCGAACCTGCCTTCTCAAGAATTTCGGGCAGGGTAATGGTGCCCGGATCCCCGGGGATCCTGATCGATTCGATATCGGCTTTGGTGGTCTGAAGCATCTTGATGTTCATATTCACATAGGTGTGCGTTACATCGGGAAGCCCGATCGCGCTCACATTCCCGTAAAAGAAGGAATTTTGTCCGAAGGCAAAACGCAGATTTCTTGCTTTAAAGTTATTGACCGTCCCTTCGATCTCACCCGAAAGTCTTATCCGGTCTTTCATGGTCAACAACTCCGGCGCAAAATATCCGATGTCCTGAAGATCCAGGTAACATGGCTCTATCCGCGTTTTGATGTTCATGTCGTTGAGAAAATCGTTGAATCCATTCCAGTTCTCATAAAGGAATTGGAACGACAGCGCCAGATCGGAATTGGGTGTGACAATCTTGAGGTTCTGCGCCTTGAGAAACGAGGGACTGACCTGGAATTCGCCGCTGAGATCATCGACCCGGAAGCCGCTTCGTTCTCTTGCAGCTAAATGCCTTATGTTGGCGTGGATCGTATCGGCGTCGAAATCGATGTCGGTCAGTTCGAGGTTGATACCCGATACATCGATGTTGGCATAATCCATTCCGACGGGAACGAGCGGTTCATTCTGGTCCTGAAAATGGAACCGCGTATTGCGCAGGGTCACCGCCGAAAAGGTGATATCCCAGGGTTTTCCCGGAGTAGTATCGGTGACAGCCGGCGTCGTATCGGTCGAAGCAAAATAGTCGATGATGAATTTCAGGTTCAGTGCGCTGTCGCCCTTGTGGGTAAGCAACTGAACTACGCCATTTTCAATAAAAATCCGGTTTATGTTGATTTTTCGCTTCGAAAAACGGATCATTCCGGGCCGAACGCCTAATTCCCTGGCTGAGAACAACACCTCCCTCTGCTTATCAAGGATCCTGATCTCCTCTATAATCAGACCATTGCTCCATGAAAGATTGAATCCTTTGATCCGGATCTCCGTATGCAATTCCTCAGAAAGGTAATCGGCCGCTAACCGTACGGCAAGCTTCTGTACCAGTTCGCTCCGAAAAAGCAAATAGAGTGAAAACACCAGTGAAAAAACCACGGTGGCCACGTACAACACTATTTTGAATCCTCTTTTTATGGTACTTTTGTGGCTGAAAATGGAAATCTATATTCTTGCAATTGAATCTTCGTGTGATGATACTGCCGCGGCGGTGATCAGAAATGATGTCATCTGTTCAAACGTAACGGCAGGCCAGGAGGTACATACCCGTTTCGGAGGAGTTGTACCGGAACTGGCTTCCCGGGCGCATCAGCAAAATATCATACCGGTCATTAATGCCGCGATCCAAAAAGCAAATATAAATAAAAATCAACTGTCGGCAGTGGCTTATACCCGTGGGCCGGGACTGTTGGGTTCACTTCTGGTCGGGGCATCCTTTGCAAAAGCCTTCGCTCTGGGACTGGGGATCCCGCTCCTCGAAGTAGATCACCTGCAGGCCCATATACTGTGTCATTTCATCCGGAATGCCGACCACAGCAATCCTGTGCCGCAATTCCCGTTTCTATGCCTCACCGTATCGGGAGGACATACCCGGATCGTGCTGTTGAGGGACTATTTTGTGATGGAGGTAATTGGTCAGACAATCGATGATGCGGCCGGGGAAGCCTTCGACAAAGCAGCCAAGATCCTGGGGCTGCCTTATCCCGGGGGGCCGGTAATTGATGAGCTCGCGCGGGAAGGAGATCCCCGGCGCTTTTCTTTTGCCCGTCCCAATATCCCTGGACTTGATTTTAGCTTCAGTGGATTGAAAACATCCTTCCTCTATTTTATCCGGGACGAACTGAAAAAAGACCCGGAGTTTATTGAAAAGAACAGAAATGACCTGTGTGCCTCAATCCAGAGTACCATCGTCGACATCCTGATGACAAAGATCGGGCAGGCCGTCGAAAAATGCACCGGTTTGATCCCCGGAAACCGGTTGCCGGATGTTGCGATTGCGGGCGGAGTCTCGGCCAATTCGGGACTCCGGAATGCATTGATGAAAGCCCGCGACGAAAAAGGATGGAATATCTTCATCCCACCCCTGAATTATTCGACCGATAACGCAGCCATGATCGCAATCACGGGTTATCTGAAATTCCGGAAAGGCCTTTTCGCCGACCCTTCACTGGCCCCTTACGCGAGAAGCCGGTAACAGACTGATATTATGGAATAGTGGGATGGTGGAATAGTGGAATGGGGGATGGTGGAATGGGGGGAGGTGGGATTAGTCCCGGTTCGGTAAGACCTCAAACTGTTCTTCACGGGCGGGGACAATGGAATTCTTCGACCGGTTGTAATGGAAATAATCAATCGGCTCCATTCCGTTGGGCATATTCTGAAGAATATACTGGTTCATGAAGAAATCAAACAGGTAACCCGCATGCTTTTTCCCGAGGTACTTCGCCATATCATAAATATCGCCCAGGGAGATGGTATCAAGCCGGTATGAATACCGGACCGCGGATGAAAAAAGATCGGTATAATATTGTCCGTCGAATGAATCATAAATAGTGGAAGTGGCATAGAGCAGGGTTTTGTTCACGGGCCCCTTCCTGAATTTATGGAGCTCAAACCAGCCGCTGAAATCCAACGCATTCAAGTCGATCTTTTTCACATAAATGGTATCCATGATGGTCTCCTCATCTTCGAGCGGGTACAAATACTCATCGATTTGTAACTGGGCAATGTCAAGAATGTAGGATTGAGACCCGGATTGGAAGGCTGAATCGCTGATCGGACCGAGAATTACTTTGAAACCGAGTGCCCGCAGTTCGGTAAGAAAATTATTTATGTAGTTTTCCAGGATCAGGCTGTCGCTCAGACGCCGGATGTACCGACTGTTTTCCCAAAGCGCCGAATCCTGACCAGCCTCGCTGAGCGAATCAAAACCTTTGATCGTCTCACCTTTATGATTGTACATGAATACCAGCGATGGGGGGTTGACCATCAGACTCATCGATGATGAGGCGTTGACAAAGTTCCGCCCTACTTTCTGTTCCGGTAAACAAGAAGAGAATCCCAAAATCCCGATCAGGAAAATCGCGATTCCCGCTTTTTTAAACGGAATGCTGAAGGATCGGCGTTTTCGCCTCAACGACAGTTTATTCGAAGCATTTTGACGCATTGTCACAGGTTCCTGATGTTAAGCGGTCTTTGGTTTTAACTGAATCATGTAAACTCCCATCTGCCAGGATCATAACAACAAAAATGCAAAAATAGTATTTGATCAGGCTGTTTCCATCATGAATTTGCCAAATTTCAAACCATAATCGATACAGCGCTGTTTTAATTCGTGGTGCGGGGTGAACTTCACCATCAGTCCTTCATCGAGGACCTTCAGTTTCAGGTTGGTCAGGGTTGTGGTGATAATCCGCGATCCTTCACCGCTCCATCCGTAAGATCCGAAGGCAGCAGCGGGTTTGTTTTTATCGCGGATCGGGTTGATCAGTGCAAAGACCTGGTAAACGGGCAATAAAATATTCTGGTTAAAAGTGGGCGATCCCAGCATGATGGCCGATGCCTCGATCAGCTTTTCTTCAAGGATCGCCGGGTCCATTTTTTCGATATCGCAAAGATCTACTTCGATATCGCCCGCCTGCCGTATCCCTTCAGCGATCATGGAGGCGATCAGTCCGGTGTTGTGGTATGCAGAGACATAGCCGATGAAAACCCTTTTCGACAGTGGATATCCGAGCGCCTCCCGGGCGTACTGTTCCGAAAGATCGACATATTTTTTCCAGTCGGTCCGGAGCACGGCGCCGTGACCCGGACATACAGCCTTGATCTCAAGCGGCCGGATCCGTTCGATGGCCTGTAACATGAACTTGCTGTATGGCCTCATGATCACGTTGAAATAGTAGCGGAATGCATCATCAAAATTGCCGACCAGGTCATCAAAGACATGTTCGTTGCAATAATGCTCCCCAAAAATATCACAGGTAAAAAGAACCTGGTCTTCCTCGAGGTAGGTCATCATGGAATCGGGCCAGTGAAGGTTGGGAGCTCCAATAAACCGGAGGGTCTTGTTTCCCAGATCAAGGGTTTGGCCATCTTTGACCACCAGATTACGAAACTCGCGCCCGGTAAGGTCTTTCAGGTACCGGATGGCATTTCCGCTCCCCACGACGGTGGCATTGGGCGCAAGATCAAGCAACCGGGCCAAACACCCCGAATGGTCCGGTTCCGTGTGATTAACGATGATATATTCGATTTCTGAGGGATCTCCCTCCTGCCTCAGCTTTGCAATCCAGGTATCCCAGAATTTTTCCTTAACTGTTTCAACAACGGCTTTCTTCCCGGCATGGATGAAATAAGAATTGTAAGTTGTACCGTACTTGGTCTCCATGACCACATCAAAGGTGATGATATCATAATCAAGCACTCCAACCCACGAAACATCTTTAGAAACCTTTAATACTTTATCGTCTGCCATATCGGAATTTACATTTTAGAATTTATGGTTGAATACCTTGGTTCACGGTCATAACGGCAGTTCCATCTGTATGGCATCGCCATTATCGTCTTCTTCTCCCGGCGGAATGATGCCGGGATCGACCTTTTTTTTCCGTCCCTTTTTCCCGGGGGGAGCCTCCTTCACCGGTTCTGGTTCGAGTCGCACCATCCCTTCCGTATCAATTTCCGGTGAGGTTCCGGCAACCGGAACTTCTTCCGTGAGCCGGCCGGCAGATTCAGAAATGGTTTCAACGGCGATCAACCCAAACGGAGCATCTTCAGGCCGGGTGGTAACGGAGCCGGATGGAGTATGGTCACCCTCACCGGGTTGATTCTCCTTTTCCTGGCGATCCATTCCGATGGAAGGAGATTCTGTTGCCTGGCTTAAAAGGTCCTGTGTTGGCGCCTGCTGCGGCGGGAGAGATTCCACCTCCGGTTCAGTTCCGGCGGCCGGTTCAAGCCAGTCTATTTTTTTCACCGCGTGTGTTGTCAAACGCTTTCCCTTTGCCTTATAACCCTTGACACCGATAAAATCAGCCACATAGATCTCCTCGTGTTCCGCGCCTTTCGACTTTAACTTCATGTCAAATATCAACAACAGCCTGGGCAACCGGTCTTTTGAAAAGAGGACCATGCGGTCGGGTTCTTCTACAAAATCGATCCTCCGGTCGGTGGATTCCGCCTGAAAACGCTTCACATAAAAATTGTTCGTTTCATGATCCTGATATACCACCGTGTACACCGTTTCAGGGACAAATTTTTCAATCAGGAACATATCCTCCTCAAAATGGGTGGAAAGGTCGAAAGAGGTGAGGCGGTAACTTCCTGATTGGGTAAAAGTGATAATTCTATCGCTCCCGGAAAAATCGCCCAGTAAAAGACCTCTCCCTTCGGTATTCAGCCTCTGAACTGAATCATCGAACCAGATGTTCAGCGAACCAAGGGTTGATACACCTTCCTGCCGTTGTTCAATTTTCTTCACGGCGTATTTGGTAAGTATATTCCCCATGGAGCTGCGTCCGCGAATGGCAACCCCGGCAAAGTCGAAATCAAAACCGGATTTCTTCAACCTCGGTTTGGGTTTCAGGTCAACCCTGACGACTTCGGCCTCACCGTTTGGATTGGCTGTAAAATAGAGAATTTTAGATCCGGGGGTACCTTTGGTCACGGCGTACTCCTTGTCCCTGTTCACGCCCAGCACACTGAATCGCTTGATCATGATCTTCCCGTTCTTGCCGTCGCGGTAAACCAGGTTATACACGGTCCGGTTGTCGTTTTTCTTGAACACTGCAATGTGGATGATGGATTTACCCACGAATTGTTTGTCGGCAATTTTCGTAACGAGGAACGTGCCGTCATCGCGAAAAACAATAATTTCGTCCAGGTCGGAACAATCACACACGTATTCATCCTTTTTCAGACCGGTCCCGGCAAATCCCTCTTCCCGGTTCACATAGAGTTTTTGGTTGGCAGCAGCCACTTTGACCGCCTCGATCGTATCAAAACTCCGGATTTCGGTCCTGCGGTCGCGGTTTTTGCCGAACTTCTTCCGGATCTGTCTGAAATATTCAATGGCAAAGTCGGTCAGGTGAGCCAGGTGATTTTCCACCTCATCAATTTCCATCTGCAACCCCTTCATCACTTCATCGGCTTTGGTGGAATTGAATCGTGATATCCGTTCAATGGGGATCTTTCTTAGTTTGTGAATGTCTTCTTCGGTAACCTTTCGAAGGAGTTGCTTCAGGAAGGGCTTTAGTCCCTTCAGAATAGCAGCGTCGATCTCATCGCTGGTCTTGCACTTTTTAATTCCTTCATACACCTCATTTTCGATGAAGATCTTTTCGAGGGAACTGTAATACAATTGTTCAAGAAGTTCCTGCCTCCTGATTTCGAGTTCAAGCCGCAGGAGCTCGACGGTCCGGTCAGTATTATATTTCAGGATCTCCGAGACGCCCATAAACCGGGGCTTTCCATTTTCAATAACACAGGAATTCGGGGAAATGGAGACTTCACACTCGGTAAAAGCGTAGAGGGCGTCCATGGTGGTATCGGGCGACACACCAGGCGAAAGATGAATCAGTATCTCGACATCCCGGGCCGTATTGTCATCGATTTTGCGGATTTTGATCTTTCCTTTGTCATTGGCGGCAAGGATGGAATCGATGATCGAACTGGTGGTTGTTCCATAAGGGATTTCACGGATTGCAAGGGTTTTCTTGTCTTCAACATTGATCCGTGCCCGCAACCTGATCTTGCCGCCGCGCAGTCCATCGTTGTATCTCGAAACATCTGCCAATCCGCCGGTAAGAAAATCGGGATAAAGCTCAAATTCCTGATCCTGAAGGATTTTGATGCTGGCGTCGATCAATTCATTGAAATTGTGCGGCAGGATCTTGGAGGCGAGCCCGACGGCAATTCCTTCGACGCCCTGAGCAAGGAGGAGTGGAAATTTAGCCGGCAATGCAACCGGTTCCTTGTTTCGGCCATCATAGGATGACTGCCACACGGTCGTCTTGGGATTGAAAAGGACTTCCATGGCAAATTTCGACGGCCTGGCTTCAATGTAACGGGGTGCCGCCGCACTGTCGCCGGTCAGAATATTTCCCCAGTTCCCCTGCGTTTCAACCAGCAGCTCCTTCTGTCCCAATTGTACCAAAGCATCGCCGATCGATGCATCACCATGCGGATGGTACTTCATGGTGTGACCGATGATGTTGGCAACCTTGTTAAACCTGCCATCATCGAGTTCCTTCATCGCATGAAGAATGCGCCGCTGAACAGGTTTCAGCCCATCGGTGATTTCCGGCACCGCCCGCTCGAGGATCACGTAAGATGCGTAATCCAGAAACCAGTTCTGATACATGTCGGAAAGATGGACCGTCTGGGTCAGTTCGCCGGATTCAAGCTCAGGGTTGTCGCTGCCGTTTCTTTCGTCTGTTTCGTCCATTAACAAGTGCCGGTTTACTTCACAAGCCTCGAAATCGCCCGGAATGCATCACTTCCCGAATGCCTCAGCAATTCAAAAAGTATAGACTCATAGGTCGAAAGAATCACCCCTTCCTGTTTCATCCGTTCTAAAGCAATCCGTTTGTCTTCCTCCTTTCTCGAAGAAATACAATCGGTTATCACAACCGGGGTGTACCCGTGATGACGCAGGTCAATTACGGTTTGCAGCACACATACGTGACTTTCGATGCCGCAAATGATCACAAAATCCTTACCTGAATTGGCCAACTCCAGAATGAAGCGTGGTTCATCACAGCAACTGAAGGAGTTTTTCTCGTACCGGTTAATCCCGGCAATTATCCCTGAAATTTCAGGTATGGTCGGTCCCAATCCTTTGACATATTGTTCCGTGACAAATAGTGGAACTCCGAGAATCTTCAATCCCTCAATCAGGATCTTTACATTCCGCGTAAGCTTTTCGTGTTCATGGATGAATGGATACAAACGCTCCTGAACATCAATGATCAGCCCGGCAACGTTGTTTTTTTCGATTCGCATGGCGTGTTGAATTGGTACAAAATTAATGATTTCCGTCGGGACCGGAGATCATTTGTTAACAAATTAATTATTGCTAATTTTGCAGCGCAAAAAAGCCGTGCATGCAGGATGTCTGATTGTCGCCAATCCGATTCTGCCAACCACTTCGTTTGCAAACACAAGGTCCCGTAGCTCAGCTGGATAGAGCAACAGCCTTCTAAGCTGTGGGTCGTGGGTTCGAATCCCGCCGGGATCGCTGAACAAACCGATGCGGAGGCTGTCTTAAAAGCCATTGACAGCCTCCTTTTTTTTGATCATATCCCACTGACAACAAGTGCCTTTTTAAATATTCTTGTTTTCGCTCCCTCCTTGCATTTTTACCCTGTTTTTTAACAGTTACGAATGTAACAGGCACAGTTACTTAGTTTTCCTTGACACAACACCGGTGAGGAACTATTTTAGTGTCAGATTGCTGATTTAAAAATTCCTTTCGCCCATGCATTTTTCTGATTTCAAATCGACTTCCATCACACTAGTCAAATCAGAGTTTGACTATGACCGGCTAAAGCTTTTATTCCTGGAATTCGCTACCAGCATTGATTTTGACCTGAATTACAAGAATTTTCTGCAGGAACTGGCTTCGGTCAGTGAGGTGTACGCCCCTCCCAGCGGTATTGCTTTCATCCTCTCCCATCACAACAACACGGTAGGGTGCGTCGGCATCCTGAAAGGATCCAACCTGACGGCCCAGGTCAAACGGCTCTATGTCAGAAACATTTTTCGGAACAACGAGTATGCCCGGCAACTATTATCGGTGGCGACCGACTGGGCCGTGCAGATGGGTATGCGCCGAATCCGGTTTACCGCTTCGGATATCATGTACAGCGCAGTCAGAATTTTCGAGAGCAACGGGTTTCAGCAAATGGCGCCGGCACCCTATTCCATCGACAGCGAACCGGCCGGACCGGTTTTTGAACGCACACTCATTTCAAGCAGTGAATATCTGAAACGGGTCGCTTCCTGATTTTCTCTGTATCAATCGATCATTTAAAACAAACGAGGGTGACCCGAATTTTGAGTCACCCTCGTTCCGTTATGAATAGTGATCAGGGGTTGTGAAACCCTTGCCCTTGCCTTGTTACCGCAGGATAACGAGTTTTCGTGTCAGCGTTTCAGATGCTGTCTGGATGGTGATAAAATAGGTTCCGTTCTGAATTGATTTCAGATTCAGGTCAAATTCATTCGCAACTTTTTTCTTCTCCGAGTAAATCTTCTTCCCGTGCATATCCTGAATTTCCACCGAAACTTCGCCCTGATAACCGCTTCCTGCTGATATCTTCACATAATCCTTAGCAGGATTTGGATAGATCATGATTCCTGTCAGCGAAGGATCGTTGATACCGATGGCCGATTTGGCCTGGGTCACCGTAACTTCCTGAGAGGGGAATAACGAAGGTGAAGAGGTCGAGCTGACCTTGATCGTGGCAATTCTGGCCTCATAAGTAAGGTTTTGGGTAAAATCGGCGGTAATGGTTCCATCCTGTCCTCCCGACACGGTCAGCGTACACCAGGAGGCGTTGCTTTCGGCAATCCATGGAAAATTGGCATTAACCGTAAAGTTTGTATTTCCGGCCTGAGCCGACACATTCTGGTTCAGCGGAGTGACGTTAAGAAAAGGTTGCGTACCGGTCTGGGTGACGGTCACAAGCTGGGCAAGCGTGCCCGAAGCCGAAACCGTAATGGTACATTTCCGGCTCTCGATCGAAAGGTTCTCCGAATAATTTGCGGTAATGGTACCGATGCCCGAACCCGAAGGCGTGACAGTACACCAATCGGCATCGGATAACACCGACCAGAGCGTATTTGATGTTACGGTAAATTGCGTCTCTCCCGATGGGGCTGTGACATCACGGTTGGGAGGTGTAACGACCAGGAAGGGTGTTGCACCTGTTTGTGTCACGGTGACCACCTGTTCAGGAATCCCGCTGCCGGCAACGGTAATGTGAGCCACGCGGGTGTCGACTGACAGGTTTTCAGTAAAGACCACTCCCAGGGTATCGTTGCCGGTTCCACCCGAAAGATCAACTGTGCACCATTCGGCATCGGATGACACGGTCCAGTTTACATTAGATGATATGTAAAATTCCGTAATTCCGGCATTGGCAGCCACGGGTCGGTCGGGAGGCGTAACATTCAGGAATGGGGCCAGCGGGGTGGTCAGCCGAAGGGTATTGCCGTTGGCCGTTCCCCCGATACTTGAACCCACTACCCGGAAGAAATAATTGGTACTGGCGCTTAATCCGTCGATGTGGGCCCGCACCGGTACCGGTTCTGTACCGGAACCTGCTGAAAGGACCGGTGTCAGATTGTTCAACGTAGAAGGGGAAAGCCCATATTCAAAATGATATTCGGTAGGTACGCCGCCCGGATTTACGGTACCATTGAGGTTCGCAGAATAATAGGTTATCGTGTCGGCAGCAAGGGTTTGCACCACGGGCGCCGAGTTGAAAATGAACGAGGCAATACGGGTTTTCCTGGCATTTCCCGAACCAATATACTGGGTGGTAAACCAGAAGGTCTTGTCATCAGTGGGATCCACGGAGACCTGCGAATAATCTCCCCAGCGGTTGGCTCCCGTCTGCGAATTGGCTCCGACAATTATGGTATCCTCTTCTATGTCGAGCATACTGTTCCCGGCTGCAAATGCGGCTGCAGTCTGACCGCAATACCGGATTCCCGGATATTCGGTAGTGCTGCTGATTGAATAGCCCAGTCCCAGTTCTCCGCTCCCGTTGAGCATGATCGATCCCATCCAGCGACTGTGGCTGTCGGGAGCAAAGGTGCTTTGTTGACGAACCTCCCAGTTGCCGGTTGTCTTACGCAATTCATACCAGCGTATTCCTGCATGACGAACGCCGTCAACATTAACGGTATGACAGCATACGATGGTCTGATATGAACCGAAATTCCGGTACTGCGGGACGTTCATAATAACCTGCGGGATAGCATCGACACGCTGGGAAACTCCCTTCTGTTCAATGTTGTTCCAGTTGTTCCCGAAGTCGGCATCAAAAGGCTGGACATCGAGTTGCTGGGTTCTTACAAATGTTGAGGCAGTGGGGTTTGACCAATCCACAGCGAGTTCATACAACCAGAGTTGATCTGTTCCTCCGCCCAATGCATCATCGTTGAATGCGATGAACATGCCCGGGGTTCCTACGGGAGCGAATTCACCATCATTATCAATTGGAGGCACACACATGAAACCGTCAACCGATGTGGGCCGCCACGGGTTGTTGAACCCCACCATCTGGGCTGTTCCGCCATTCAGCATCTGTTCCCGCTCGAAAACATAGATATCTTTCCCCGAACTGTTGTTGTCACCAACATAATATCCGTCGCGCCAAATACCGTACTTAGGATAATCCGGCATGGCATCGACCTGAAAGGAATACTGATGCCAGGTTCCGGTAGGATCGTTGGTACTTGAAACAGCAACCAGCAAATAATTCGGCCCCGAATATGGTATTGAAAACTCCGTGGCCAAATAACGGTCGGCCTGTTCATCGTATAAAATGATCGGATCGCCGTCGTTGCGGTTAGCGCCAGGAACACTTCCAAAGAGCTGATTCATATTGGTAGGACCGGCAACCAGAGCTCCGGTTTTATCATAAATCGCGTAAACCGTGTTGATGGTCTGCATGAAATGGTCGGGCCCTGCAACGCCGTTACAATCGGGAGGAAAATAAGGTGAATTCTGTCCGTCAAAGTTCATCTGCGGACCGTTGGATGCATTTTTTGCACCCATCTGACGCTGCCAGACCGGATCATCTCCTTTGGGTAAAGCCGTTGCGGCAAAAGGATACAAACGCGTCCCGAGATCCTTGTTCAGAATACGTTTTTTTGCTTTCATCTCCATCTGGTGAAATTCCTCAGCCGTCATAGGCGGAATATCACGAAGCGGCTTGCTGAGCCCCCAGTAGGTTCCGGTTCCGATTTTTGACGGACGCACCGGAATGTTCTGTGCTTGTAGTGAAATGATTATAAAACTGAAGAAAGAAAAAAGTAAATAACGTACCATGGCTGTTGGTTTTAAGGTTGCGTACAAAATTAACAAAATTTTAAGGGCAAAATACCACCGGTCCGGGATAATTATACCATCCCCCGGTTGATAATCAATCGTATGGACTGCATTGCATATTAGCCGGATCTGTCGTACCTTTGCCATCCAGAAATACCGGATCACAAATACCATGTTACAGGCACCAACTTTTCACGCCGGATGCCGTATTTCCTCCGGTAAATTAAAATATAACTCAAAATGAAGCCGACTTTAAAAATACTAATCCTGTTATTTTCAGTGATATTGATCGTCCTGGCAGGTTGTAATAAAGAACCGGAAGTTGATCAGGAATACAAAAAAAAGATGGATGACCTGAATATTCCGCCCGGATTCATCTGGAGAACAGCCATCGATGTACCGGTATCAGTTACCGTGGAATATACCGGTGGTATCCCGCCACAGTATTCGAAAGTAAGCATATATAACGCCGATCCCGTCCAGACCGGGGCATTGCTTTCACAGGGTACTGCAGGGTATCAACTCCCGTATAGTTCCGTACTCAACCTTCCGACGGACCTCAGCACAATTTTTATCAAACTTACCCATTCCGACGGCTCCGAACAGGTTAAACAGGTCCAGGTGGCCTCCGCAATCCAGGCAACAATGACCACAAGTGCTGTAACACAGGTTTATCCTGACCAGGACTCTGACCAGGTGCCCGATAGTTTTGATGAATTCCCCAGTGATCCTACCAAAGCCTTCCGGAGTTATTTCCCAAACAGTCTCGAGTCCGGGTCCATCATGTTTGAAGACAATTGGCCCTCAAAAGGGGACTACGACTTCAATGACCTGGTCATGGATTACCAGACCATACTGGTCACCAATAGTCAGAACCTGGTTGTTGAAATTCAGTCTCAGTATCAAGTCAGGGCGGCAGGAGCGGCGCTGAAAAACGGCTTCGGTTTCCAGCTCGACAATGTTTCAGCAAACCTTGTGACCAGTGTGACCGGCACCTCCATCCTGAATTCCTTCATCACCCTTTCACCCAACGGCACCGAGTACAACCAGCCCAGGGCCGTCATCATTGTATTGGATGTAATCGATAATGTAGTTCACAGGGATCCGTCGTCGGGTGATTTTTTCAATACCTGGCCCGGGGTCCCCAAAGGCACCTCCGATCCGGTTAATGTCAAGTTCGGATTGAGCATCCCGCAATCCATTCTCGACGTGGGAACCCCGCCCTTTAATCCCTTCCTGATCAAAGATAAGAGCCGCGGTTATGAAATTCATATGCCCGGATACATTCCGACTGCCCTGGTCGACTCCACGCTTTTCGGCAGCGCCGACGACAACAGCATCCCTGCACAAGGAATCTATTATAAATCAAACATTTATCTCCCATGGGGTCTCTATACGCCAAGCGCTTACGATTACACCTACGAGACCGTACAAATCCTTGACGGATACAATTATTTTGATTCCTGGGCCCAATCGAATGGCGCCTTGTACCGCGACTGGTACCGGAATGTTGCGGGTTACCGCGATGAGACAAAAATTTATCAGTGATTTTTTAGGATATCGAAATATTTATATTTTTGTTGTGTAATCCCTAAAAAAATCATCATGAAAATCTTCAAGGAATTCAAGGAATTTGCCATGAAAGGCAACGTGATTGACCTCGCCGTGGGTATCATTATTGGAGCCGCCTTCGGGAAAATCATTGCATCACTTGTCAATGATGTCATCATGCCTCCGATCGGTATGCTGGTCGGCGGGATTGATTTTAAAGAGATCGTGATTAACCTGAAAGACGCCGTCCACGATCCCGTCACCGGCGCGGTTACCACGGCAGCCGTAACCATGAATATCGGCATGTTCGTCCAGGCGATCGTCGATTTTCTGATCATTGCATTTGCAATCTTCATGCTGATCAAAGGCATAAACATGTCAAAGAGAAAGGCCGAGGAAGCCCCCGCAACCCCTGCTGCTCCTCCGGCGCCGACCAAAGACCAGGAACTGCTTACCGAGATCAGGGATCTCCTGAAGAAAAACAGTTCCGGATCCTGATAGGGCGCGGAACACTCCACCAACCCGTGAAATGGAAGGAAATCTGCGACCGGGTATGAGCTTTGGGTATCGCAGATCCTTACTGATCGTATTATTTCCCGGATTATCAGACATGTATTTTTAACCAGGAATCATATAACCAGGAAACATTTGAAAAAACTGAAGACATGAAAAAAGTTATAGTCGTATTAATTACGCTGTTCATTACAGGGACTGTTGTAGCCCAGGAAATCGAGAAAGTTGCCAAAGCGAAAGATGCGGTCAAAGAAGCGGCTCCGGCCGACACAGCGCCAAAGCACTGGTTAATACAAGGATCGGGATCTTTGCAATTTTCTCAGGCTGCGTTCTCCAACTGGGCATCGGGAGGTCAAAACTCGATAGGACTGGTCGCCTGGATCAATTTTAAAGCCAACTATAAAAAAGGAAAACACGCCTGGTCCAACACCGTTGACCTGGGTTACGGATTCAATATTCTGGGCAAAGGAGGCGAGGCCACATTCAACAAGACAAACGATAAAATTGAGATCACCACCGCTTACGGTTACGAAATTCACCGGAACAAGAAATGGTACTTCTCGGTGCTGGCTAATTTCCGTACACAATTTGACAAGGGCTACAATTACCCCGACGACAGCACGGTGATCTCGAAGTTCCTGGCGCCGGGGTACCTGGTTTTCGGTCCGGGTATCACCTACACCCCCGCCGGTTGGTTCTACGCCTTTCTCTCCCCCTCCTCTGGACGGGTAACCTTTGTGAATGACCAGAAACTTGCCGATCAGGGCGCATTCGGAGTGGATCCGGGAAAGAAGACCAGGGCTGAATTCGGTCCTTATCTTCGTGCCGATCTCAACAAGGACATTGCAAAAAATGTTAACCTTGCTTCCACCCTCGAACTTTTTACCGATTATTTTCATGAATTCGGTAACATCGATGTGAATTGGAACCTGTTGCTCAGCCTGAAGGTCAATAAATGGCTTTCGGCTTCGATCCAGACACAGCTGATTTACGACAACGACATCATGATCCAGACGGATCCCACCGAACCAGCCGGCCCGAGAACACAATTCAAGGAATTGCTCGGAGTAGGTCTCACTTATAAACTCAACTGATATGGGACATCACCACGACGAAAACGAACATCTATCTCATGAGGAACTGAAATTCAGGGAACATGTCGAACGGGCAGGTCATTTTATTAAAATTGAACTATTCCGATCGGCCCGGGAAGAGTACAAAGCCGCGTTGAATTATCACCCGGGTAACGATATGTGCCTTTCCCAGATCCGGTTAATGAACTCCAATATTGCCCGGGACCGGAAATCGGTGCTAATCATCGCTCCCATCGTGATCGCCATCATTGCCGCAATTGCCCTGCTGGCTTGAGAACCAGGTGGATATATTAAAAGCCGGAAACGATATCCATGTTTCCGGCTTTTAATTTTTAAGTTTTCTCTGAATTTTCAAGGGGAAAAGATAAACTTCTCCCTTCTTTACCCGAAAATACCGTGCAGCGCTACTGCTATTGCTTCACGATCGTAAGGCTTCGGCAGGTAACCGTTAAATCCCAGCGAAAGTAACCTTTCCCGGTCACCGATGGAAGCGTAACCGGTCACTGCGAGTATTGGAACATCTTGGTAATCGGGTCGTTTGCGGATTTCAAGCATAGCCTGTATACCGTCGAGCCCGGGTCCCAGGTTGATATCCATTAAAATGGCGTCAAATTTCCGTTCCCGCGTAAGCTGAATAGCCGACTTGGCGTCGAGGGTCGTGTAGATGTTGCACAGGTCTTTGATATAGATCATCAGCAACTGAATGTTGACGAGGTTATCCTCAACGATTAAAACATCGGGGAGTTTATGCAGCCCTGTGACTGCCCCCTCCGGCCGGGGAAGGTCGATACCGGCAGAAGGCACCTCCACCGGAACGGTCTGAGCCGAAGGAAGTAAAATAGTGAACTCAGAGCCCTGCCCCACGTCACTGACCAGGGAAATTTCACCTTTCAACAGTTCCAGAATACGTTTCGAAATGGTGAGCCCCAGGCCGCTTCCCTCGAATTTCCTCCCGTATCCTTCACTGACCTGCCGGAATGCCTCAAAGATCATGGCATAGTTCTCCTTCGAGATTCCCATTCCAGTATCTTTGATGGTCAGCATGACCTGCTGCTTGTCATCCTGCGTAACCAGGGCGGCCTTGATGGTGATGCTACCCTGATCGGTGTATTTCACTGCATTATCGACCAGGTTCCGTAAAAGATGCTGGAAAAGGTGTTCATCTCCGAGAATGGCCAGGTTTTCCTGAATGTCGATGTGGAGTTTAAGGTGTTTACGCCTGAGCGGTTGTTCATAACTTTTAATGACTTTTGACAGGATCGGTCCTACAAACACCGGCTGAAACTTTCGTGCTACCTCGTGCGACTGCAGATAAGAAAGGTCCATGATCGCATCGAGGGTATCCATTAACCGCCGGCCTGAAACGAGGATATTCTCTGCTTTCGACCGTGAATCCTCATCTTTTAATTCATGCATCAGGATTTCAGCGAAGCCGAGGATGCCGTTCATCGGGGTGCGCAGTTCATGGTTCATATTGGAAAGCAGCGCCGACGTAAGCTTGTTGGAAACTTCAGCCTTTTGTTTTGCTTCAATCAGTTCCTGCTGTATCTTCTTCCTGTGGATCGAGAGTGCGATTTGTTCAGAGACAAATGCAAGGATATCCTTCTCCCGGTCACCATACCGGATGGCCGGGTCATAGCTCTGTACCACCAGCACTCCGATGGTCTCCTTCTCAATTTTAAGCGGTATCCCGATCCAGTCGATGGCCACAGGTCCCACCATGTCGATGATCTCCCGGTTGGTGAAATAGGCGATATCCTCCGGTTTGGCGAGAAGGGGTTTGCCGGTACGGATTACATATTCGGTGAGTCCGTTACCCATGACCTGTGGCTCCGGTTTGGAATCCTTCTCATCAACAAAATAGGGGAAAGAGATCAGATCAAGACCTTCCCTCAGGGCAATAAAAAGATTCCGGGCATCCATGAGTTCACCGATGACTACATGAATGGCAGCGTACATCTCATCAAGTGTCCGCGATGTTATCGCAAGTTCGGAGATCCGGTACACCGCATTCTTAACCTTTTCCGACTGCACAACCTCTGAAATATCTTTATTGATGGTGATTATGCCAAGTACATTCCCTGCTTCATCCTTCAGATGGGAGGTGGATGACAGCAAATAAGCGGTAGAACCGTCTTTACGCTTATGGACAACTTCACCCTTCCAGAATCCCTTTTCATCCAGTTCCCTGAATATCGATTCACGGGTGTTACCCGGAAAATCAACACGGAGTGAACCTCCCCCGTATTTACCCACTACCTCCTCCGATTTCCAGCCGTAAATTTTCTCGGCGCCTTTGTTCCAACTTTGGATGATCAGATCCTTGTCAAAGGTAATGATGGCATCGTTGACCTCTTCGAGCAAAGCATTCATGAACCTGATCCGCTCCTCGGCCTTGATGTTCATTGACTGATACTCGAGTTGCTTGCGGAAATGTACCACTTGCTGGTTTTTCCAAATCAAAGCCAGTGAGATAAACACCACGGCAAGCATTCCCGCCAGGTAAACAATCACTGAGACGGCTTTCCGTTTCATCGGTGCATAAATCTCATCGGTGTCGATCTTGGATATCATTTTCCAGGAGGTTCCCGGCACCTGACGTGCATTGGCCATAACGTCGACACCCCGGTAATCGGCAGCTTCAATCATTGCCATGGTTCCGGATTCCATAACTTTGCGCGAGAGCGCATCCATTTCCGATTTCCGGTGGGAAGATTGGACCTTGATACGACCGCTACTGCCAAAAAGATACTGAACCGAATCGCTGGTCATCCAGGAGAGAAGACTTTCACCGGAACTGGTCTGATATGGCCATTCCTTGAAAATGGAAGTAAAATATATTTCTGCATCCATACGGAGTACCACCAATGCAACTGGTTTCAGGTTATCTTTCACCGGAACAACGAATTCGAGACAGAACTTCGGAACGGACCCTCCGGAACAATGTTCCAGGCAGGTTATTGAATCGGGGAATATCCCGTCAGTCATCTTCATTGCCGGAATTCCCCCTGTTACAGAATAACCGCTGTCGTTGATCAATAACAATGGGTCACCCTTTTGATTGTAAATCAGGATCTCCTGGTAATCGTGATTCTTTATTATCGTGGCAAGCCAGCGTGAAATCTCCTCCCTGATGCGCTCCCGGTGCGGATTTGTAGTAAGTGATTTCATCAATCTGATAAAATCGGGATGAGAGGCAAGAAAGATCCCTTCGGCCTTTCGCTCCATTAGCCAGGCTGAGATCTGACCAACTTTGATCCCGGTCAAAGCGGCGACCTGGTTCTGCTGGTCAATGCTGATCTGCCTCTTTTCCGTTGTGAAATAATAATGACCGGCCAGGAACAGAGCCAGTACAATCAAACTGAAAACGATAATGGCACGGTAGGGAAACAGATGGTGATGATGGGCTCTTTCCATGATAGTAAACCGGTTGAAATGCGACAATCAAAAATATAAAGAAATTAGGATCATCGGACGCATCGAAGGAATAATTAATAAATTTGTCGGAATTGGAGTCCAACATCGAAATCATGAAAGAAAAACCAAGGAAAAAATTGGCGCTGGCAAAAAACGATCCCTGGCTGGCGCCTGCTGCTGAGGATATCATTGCCCGTTATGAACGTTATCAAAACACACTCGGAGAACTTGAAGCGGGATGGAATTCTCTCGGAGAGTTTGCAAACGGTTATAAATACTATGGTTTTAATTATGATCCTGAACGCAAAGGGTGGTACTTCAGGGAATGGGCTCCCAAAGCCCAGGATGTTTACCTTTTCGGTGATTTCAACGACTGGCAGCGTTATTCAAACCGGCTGACTCCCGACAAATATGGCAGATGGGAGTTGTTTCTTCCCGATGATCTTTACCGGGATCGCCTTACTCACAAAAGCAGGGTCAAGATCTTGGTACACTCCGAAGCCGGATGGCATGAAAAGATTCCCGCCTACATCCGGCGTGTAATCCAGGATACGAAATCGGTCAATTTCTCAGGCCAATTCTGGAACCCGCATCCTTTTGACTGGGAGGGCGACCGGTTCGACATCCGGCAAATTCGTGAATTGCTCATTTACGAATGCCATGTCGGGATGGCCCAGGAACGCGAAGGCGTCGGGACCTTCGCCGAGTTCGCCGATTATATCATACCCTATATCAAAAACTCGGGATACAATGCGATACAGCTCATGGCTGTAGCCGAACATCCTTATTATGGCTCCTTCGGATACCATGTAACCAGCTTTTTCGCGGTCTCCTCACGATTCGGAACTCCCGAAGAGTTGAAATATCTGGTAAAAAAAGCGCACGAGCAGGGCATCGCCGTGTTGATGGATCTCGTCCATTCCCATGCCGCCAAAAACACGAATGAAGGATTGAATATGTTCGACGGTTCCGACGATCAGTATTTTCACCCGGGTGGTCGCGGAAATCATCCCCATTGGGATTCCAAATGTTTTAATTACGGGAAAAGAGAAGTTCTCCGGTTCCTGCTGTCAAATCTGAAATTCTGGCTTAAGGAATTCCATTTCGACGGGTTTCGTTTCGACGGCGTCACCTCCATGATGTATTTCGACCATGGTTATCGCGACCACTGGGACCTTGATGGTTACTTCAAAAACGGAGTTGAATGGGATGCATTGATCTACCTGCAGTTGGCCAACACCCTGATCCATAAACTGAAACCTCATGCACTCACCATTGCTGAAGATGTTACCGGCATGCCGGGATTGTGCCGTCCGATCAGAGAGGGGGGGATCGGATTCGATTACCGGCTCGGAATGGCCATTCCCGATTACTGGATCAAAATGCTTAAAGAGAAAAAAGATGAAGATTGGGATATCGGCGAACTCTGGGCATTGATGTGCAACCGGCTCCCCGGAGTAAAGACTGTCGCCTATTGTGAATCGCACGACCAGGCGCTGGTTGGCGATCAAACCATCTCATTCCGGTTGATGCAAAGTGAGATCTATTTTAAGATGAGTAACAGGGATGAGAGTTACATCATCGACCGTGGCTTGGCCTTGCATAAAATGATCCGATTCATTACAATAACCACCGGCGGTCAGGCGTACCTCAATTTCATGGGCAACGAATTCGGCCACCCCGACTGGATCGACTTTCCGAGGGAAGGTAACCAGTGGAGTTTTCAGTATGCACGCCGGCAGTGGTCGCTCATCGAAAATCCGGATCTGAAGTACCGGTATCTTTCGCTCTTTGACCGGGAGATGCTGACACTGGTAAAGGACTATCACCTGTTCGACACCGGCTATGGCGATCTTCTGAACCTGGACGGGGAAAATCAGACGCTCATATTCAAGCGGCAGGAGGTGATCTTCGTCTTCAATTTTCATGTTTGCAATGCCGTGGCCGATTACCGTTTCCCGGTTCCCGAGCCAGGCGACTACCGGATCGTTCTCAATACCGATAACCACCGGTTCGGCGGACATGGCAGGGTGGATGAAAGCCTGACCTACACCACACTTTATGATGAATCAACAAAGATTCATTTCCTGAGTATTTATATACCAAACAGGACTGCACTTGCGTTTGTAAGATTTAATCAGTGACCTGAAAATATGTATCTTTGCGGCCCGGTATGCCGTTAATCCTGACCTATATGAATTTTAGAGAAAACCGATTTTTTTGTACCCTGATCCACCCTGTAATCCTCCTGTCCTTTTCGCTCCTGCTGTCGGGTTTAACTTTCAGCAGGGCATGGGCCGGAACCGACACCACCTGGTCGGTTCAATTCAGGTTGAACATGACCCATGCTATTGACCACCAGATCTTCAATCCCGATTCAGACTATGTTTACGTGGTGCTCGATCACGGCATTGAACCGATGCGGTTGGTCCCGGAGCCGGGAAACATTTATTCAGCCACCCTTTTTGATGAACTCGATTCAGCTACCGCCTATAGTTATAAATTCAGGATCAACGATACCCTGTGGGAAACCGTACACCGCTCTTTCATTTCAAAGCCAGGACTGGTAACCCTTTCATCGTGGTGGAACGATGAATTTGATAATTACACGACTTTTCAGGTCGATATGACATGGGCCACGCAATCGGGGCTGTTCAACCCCGTAACCGATTCTGTTTGTATTGCAGGGACCATGAATAACAGCAGGGGTTTCAGGACGCTTCAGTGTGTCGATACCACCCTGAAATATGCTATAACTTACAGCCTGGAACCGGCTTCCGTCCACCGGTTTAAATACTGTATCAACGCCGATTCCGCGGGAATGGAGCTTCAGGGCAAACCGGACCGTATGGTTCGTGTTCCTGATACCATCCTGAACCTGTTCCACGATTTCAACAACGTCAACCCCTCCAAACGACCCATGACCTTTGTCTGTAACATGGGTTATTACATCGGAGCCCACCATTTCGACCCTTCTTCATCATTCGTTGATGTGGCAGGGAATTTCAACAATCAGGGTGGAAACGATGTACTTTTTGATTCTGAAAACGACAGCATCTATTCGGTCGAATGCATGCTCGACACGGCCTGGTTCCAAACAGGTCCCCTCCGGTTTAAATTCCGGATCGACGGGTCCTGGAGCACCGCTGAACTGTCGGGAAAACCCGACCGGAGCTACACCTTTCACGACACCATCGGAAATAATCCCAACCGGTTTTACTGTTATTACAACGACCTGAATCCGAATATTCCCACACGTCCCTGGGCTTTCGATGTCGCTATCCAGGGACTCCTGATCCATAAAGAGATCCTGAGCGGCAGTTACGGATTTGAAGATGTAAACGGAGCGCCCGAAGGCATTTCACTGTACCAGTGGTACCGGAGCGATAACGCTCAGGGAACCAATCCGGTGGCCATCGACACGGCAAAGTCAATCACTTACACCATCGACACCCTCGACATTGGCAAATGGCTGGTATTTGAGGTGACCCCCGTTGCAGCCAAAACCGATTCCGCTGTCGGTATCCCAGTCAGGGTCGTCTCGGCCACCCCGGTCGGCGGCGTCGGCATCGGCGAATCTGAAAACCTGATCACAAAGGTTTTCCCGAACCCGTGTTCTGATCAGGTAACGGTCGAAGCCCGCAGAAAGATTGATCAGATCGCTATTTACAATGCACAGGGAGTCCAGGTATTCCTTGCACACCAGTTGAACTCCCAAACTGTAAGACTCCCGGTCGGGAATTTATCTCCGGGTTTCTATTTTCTGAAAGCTACCTCCGCAGACAGGATCACCGGAACCGTGAAACTGATCCGAAGATAGCTGATGTATACAGTCCTCCCGTCACCAAAGGCAAACCGGCGCCGAATCCGGGAAGCCCGGTAACGGATTCATGCATCGGTAAAAAATCCTGAATTTTCTTTCGAAATCTGATTTTTCTTAAATCAGGATGGGTCAGCAAACAATGAATTCCTGCTTTTACATATGATCAGTACAAATGACAGGATCACTTCAGCAGAAAATCGAGGTTGTCGGCAGCCGAATATTCCCTTGGTTCCTCCCCATAACGAAAAACCCTTAACCGACGCGGTCCCGTCAGGCTCATTGCATGATCATTTACAGTAAGCAGGCATCCTTCGCGCAATCCTGCCACTGTAATCTCACGGTTGACCTGCAGAAATTCGAGGATGCGTTGTTCCCGTGTCTCACCGGCATGCCCGGCCGGGTTCGCGTCAAGATAGTGCGGGTTGATCTGGAAGGGGATCAGATTGAGGCAACTGAACGACGGTGGTTCACTTACAGGCATGTCGTTGGTGGTTTTCATGGTCGGGCATGCCACGTTGGCTCCCGCGCTCCATCCCGCATACGGAATACCCTGATGCACCCTGCGGCGGATCGGTTCCATGATGCCGAATTCATGCATCATCTTCGTCAGATGAAAGGTGTTGCCCCCGCCGATCACGATCGCTTCGGCCCGGCCGACTGCCTTTTCCGGATCCGGTTCCCGATGAATAGAATGCAGCTCGAATCCTAGTTCAGCGAAAATTTTCTGAACCTTTTCTTCATACAGATCAAAAGATTTTTCAACGCTGATACCCGTCAGGTTAATACCTGCGTAAGGAATGAAAAGCGCCTTCTGTACACTGTATCTGTTAAAAAAATCACGGATGTAATTCCGGGGCCATAACAGGTATTCCTCACCTGCATTGGTTGAGTTGCTAATCAACAGAAGATTTCTGGTCATACATTTTTTTTGGGGGTAAAAATAGCGGAAAGTTCTTATTTTTGACAGGTGAATCGATAAAAATCCTGAAAATGCAGCAGAAACAGGCGTTAAAGTTCTGGCAGATCTGGAATATGAGTTTTGGCTTTCTGGGAATCCAGTTTGGCTGGGGACTGCAGATGGCCAATATGAGTGCGATATACACCTATCTGGGAGCAAAGCCAAGCCAGATCGCATTACTTTGGCTGGCAGCGCCGGTAACCGGGGTTATCATTCAGCCGCTGATCGGACAGGCCAGCGATCGCACGTGGACCCGTCTTGGCAGGCGCAGACCATACATTCTGGTTGGCGCCATACTGGCCTCCCTGGCGCTCATCCTGATGCCCAACGCTCCTACATTTTGGATCGCCGCGGGACTGCTGTGGGTACTCGACGGAACCATTAACGCCAGCATGCAACCATTCCGGGCCATGGTCGCCGACAACCTCCCCGAAGAACAAAATTCACAGGGATTTGCCATCCAGTCACTCTTTATCGGACTGGGCGGTACGATCGCTTCTGCCCTCCCCTGGATGATGACCAACTGGTTCGGCATCGCCCCTGATACAGCCGGGCAAGGCCATATCCCGACCTCCGTCACCCTCTCTTTTTATATTGGGGCAGTAGCCTTTATCGGAGCAGTGCTCTGGACTGTTTTTACGACTAAAGAGATTCCGCCGGATGATGCGGAACTTGCCTCCATTCGCGCCCGGAAGTTCGACTGGACACTGGGAATGGGACCCGTTGTCAGGCTGATCGGGCACCTTCCCCGGAGAATGTGGGAACTCGGATTGGTTCAGTTCTTTACCTGGGTCGGTATGTTCTGCCTCTGGGTCTATTTCGCCCCGGCCATCGCCGCTAATGTGTTCCATGCCAGTGAAGGCACCGTCGAAATGGAAGCATCCGGCTCCTGGGCCGGGTTCTGCTTTGCAATGTACAACGCAGTCTGTTTCTTGTTTTCCTTTGTCCTGATCCGGGTCACCAAAATCACAGGTCCCAGGACCATTCACGCTCTTTGCCTCGCTATCGGCGCTGTCGGATTGCTCAGTATTCCGGTTATGACCGGACAGTATGGATTGCTGTTTTCCATGGCCTGTATCGGCATTGCCTGGGCCAGTATCCTTTCGATGCCCTATGCCATGCTGACCCCCTCGCTTCCCCCCGATAAACTGGGCGTTATGATGGGCATATTCAATCTCTTTATTGTGATCCCCCAGGTTGTCGCCTCCACACTTCTTGGCAATACCATCGGACTGTTTTTTAATGGCAATCCCATGAGCGCCATGTATATCGGTGGCGTATCGTTCATCCTCGCCGCAATTGCCACACTCCTGGTTGTCACTTACCGAAGGGGAAAAAACCACCAACCGACCAACGGGATCGAAGTCGCCTGAAGTTTTATTAAACCTTAATACAACTAAAAAGAAAATCTAATCTCAACTGAAATGAAGAATGATCGTGCATCCGGGATCCTGTTACATCCCACCTCGCTTCCCGGGAAATATGGTATCGGCACACTCGGTAAGGCCTGCTTTGATTTTATCGATTTTCTGGTCCGCACCGGGCAGACCTATTGGCAGATCCTGCCACTCGGGCCTACCGGTTATGCTGATTCACCCTATCAGTGTTTTTCAGCGCACGCCGGGAATCCAAACCTGATCGATCTGGACCTGCTGGTTAAATTGAAACTTCTTGAACACGAAGATCTGGAGGAGTTCCCGCATCTTTCGGAAAATCAGGTTGAGTTTGATGCCGTACAGAAAGCCAGGCTTCCTATTCTCAAAAAAGCTTTTGAACGATTTTTGCATTACGCCGATAACCTCGACAAGATGGCGTACCGCAATTTTCTGAAAGAACAATCGAAATGGATCAATGACTACGCCCTCTTCATGGCCATCAAATCCAACCGGGGTCAACGCCCCTGGTATCAATGGGAAGAATCGTTGAAAATGAGGGAACCTGAAGCGTTGAGAGCAATCCAGACCTCCTTCCACGAAGAGATTGACTTTCACAAGTTCCTTCAGTATGCATTCTTCCGCCAATGGATGGCCGTAAAAGAATATGCCCACAAATATAAAATCAGAATTATCGGCGACATTCCGTTGTACGTCGCACTCGACAGCTCCGATGCATGGTCGAATCCTGAAATTTTCGAATTTGATACAAACAGAAATCCTATCAGGGTTGGCGGCGTGCCACCCGACTACTTCAGCGAAACCGGTCAGCTCTGGGGGAATCCCCTGTTCCGATGGAATGTGCTGAAAGAAACCGATTACCGGTGGTGGATCGAACGGATTGAAACCAACCTGATGTTGTACGATATCATCAGGATTGATCATTTCAGGGGATTTGCCGCTTACTGGGCTGTTCCGTACGGAGAAAAAACCGCGATAAACGGTTCCTGGATCCCCTGCCCGGGTCAGGATTTCTTCTCCGTAATCAGGGAAAAACTGGGTTCGCTGCCCATCATCGCTGAAGACCTTGGCGTGATCACCCCCGATGTGGAAGCCTTACGCGATGGATTCGGCCTTCCGGGCATGAAAATCCTGCAGTTTGCCTTCGACTCGGCCGAAGCCAACGATTACATCCCGCATAATTATGTTAAGAATTGTATCGTCTATACCGGCACACACGACAATGATACCGTTGTGGGTTGGTTTGAGAAGGCATCGGACGAAGATAAAAAATATGTGCTCGACTACCTCAATACCGATGGGAATGAGATCAACTGGGCATTCATCCGGCTGGCGTGGTCGTCGGTCGCCAACACGGCTATCGTACCCATGCAGGATCTGCTCGGCCTTGATACCGAATCGCGTATGAACCTACCCGGTACCACTACCGGAAACTGGACCTGGCGGGCTAAAAACAGTGATTTCACAGCAAGACTCGCCGAAAGACTGGCACGTCTGACCCGGCTTTACGGAAGGACAATTAAAGTAAAGACAAAAATCTGATTCCCATGACAAGGCTGTTACCGGTTATCATCTTACTGTTTTCGACGGCTATTCAGGCTCAGGAAAACATCGTGCAAAGAGTCGAACCTCCATGCTGGTGGACCGGTTTCAAGTCGCCGGACCTCCAACTGATGGTTTACGGAAAAGAGATTGCCTCAGCCACCGTTTCAGTCGATTACCCGGGATTTACAATCAAGAGGATCCACAAAGTAAAAAATCCCAATTACCTCTTCCTCGATGTGGTTATCAGCCCGGGAGCACGCCAGGGAATAGCTCCCATCCTTTTTAAATCGAAGGATAAAATAGTCGGAAAATACCTGTACGAACTGAAGTCCCGAAAGAAAGGTTCTGCCGCAAGGAAGGGATTTTCACCATCGGATGTGATCTACCTTTTAACACCCGATCGTTTTGCAAACGGGGATACGACCAATGACCGGATCACCGGAATGACTGAGCCGGCTGACCGCAGGTTGCAGGACGGCCGCCACGGTGGCGATATCAAAGGGATCATGGATCATCTGGGCTATTTCAAAGAGCTCGGGGTTACTGCGCTCTGGATCAACCCGCTGCTCGAGAACAACCAGCCGACATACTCCTACCACGGATATTCCACCACCGACTACTACCGGATCGATCCCCGTTTCGGGACCAACACCGATTATCTGAAGCTGACGGAGGCACTTCATCAACAGGGTATAAAGGTAATTATGGATATGATCTTCAACCATTGTGGCAGCGAACACTGGTGGATGAAGGATCTGCCCTCCGATGACTGGTTGAACCAATGGCCCGAATTCACCCGGACCAATTACCGTGCAGGTACTGCAAGCGATCCTTATGCTTCACAATACGACAGTGCGCTTTTTGTCAGTGGATGGTTCGACCGGACCATGCCCGACCTTAACCAGAACAATCCGTATTTAAAGAATTACCTGGTCCAGAACAGCATTTGGTGGATCGAATATGCCGGCCTCGACGGGATCAGGCAGGACACCCACCCCTACCCTTTTAAAGAATCCATGGCAGAATGGGGCCGGCGACTGGCTACGGAATATCCCAATTTCAACGTGGTCGGCGAATGCTGGATGAATTACCCCGCTTCGGTGGCATACTGGCAAAAGGATGCACTGAATAAAGACCGTTATAACTCCTGGCTCCCGTCGGTTTTCGACTTCCCGCTCTATGATGCCCTGGGAAAAGCATTTAACGAAAAAGAGGACTGGAACACCGGCATCCTCAGGTTGTACGAGATACTGGCGCAGGATATGTCGTACCCCAACCCCAATAATATCGTGACCTTTGCCGACAACCACGATGTGAATCGTTTCGCAAATACTCAAAACGACGATATCCGGAAACAAAAGATGGCGCTGGCTTTTATCCTTACTACACGGGGAATCCCGCAGATATTTTACGGTACGGAGATCATGATGACTACCACCGGGACCGATAAAGGCCACGGAATTATCCGTCAGGATTTTCCCGGTGGGTGGATCCGGGATGAAAAGAATGCCTTTACGGCAGAAGGGAGGACCGGGGTGCAGAACGAGATCTTCAATTTCACCAAAATCATCCTGAACTGGCGTAAGACAGCTGAAGTAATCCATACCGGCAAACTCAGGCACTTTATTCCCAAAGATGGCATTTACACCTATTTCAGGTACAACCGGAACAACGCGGTCATGGTGGTACTGAACAATAATGATGCTCCCGCGAACCTGGAGACCACACGGTACCGGGAATTTTTGAAAAAATACAAAACCGGAACAGATATAATCACCGGCTTCAAAATCACGGATCTCAGCAAACTGGACATCCCCGCCAAAGGGGTCCTCATCATTGATCTAAAATAAAACCCCTGTATAATTTCATCAATCGTAAATCGTCACCATGTTGTCCATCCAGAAAAAATTATCCAACATTTTTTATGTGATCCTGGGATTGCCAAGCACGGCCATGGGATTTGCATTATCAATTCAGATCGCTGTGTTGAGCTGGATTCTGAGAACGAAGTACCACCTTGAGATCGACCAGATCGGGATAGTCTGGGCGGCCGGCCCCATCGCGGGAATCCTGGGCCAGCCCATTATCGGGTTGATCAGCGACAAGGTCTGGTTCTGGGGCGGCCGGAGGAGGCCTTTCATCATCATTGGCGGAATCCTCGCTTCGCTGATGATTTTTGCCCTGCCTAACATCGACACCATCAACAGCTTTTTTGGCATCGGAAGTGTCATGGCCGTCGCAATTACCGTTGCCCTCACCCTCGACCTCTCGATCAACATCAGCTTCAACCCAACCCGTTCGATCATCGCGGATGTCACCCCCGAAGGACAACCACGTACCAAAGGCTACACCTGGATGCAGTCGATCTCGAACCTGTTCGGAAGCGGCGCATATCTCATGGGAGCGCTGATCGGTAATTATTTCCTGATCTATGCCGGTGTGATCATTGTGTTGCTTTTTTCACTGGGTCCCTTATTCTTTATCCAGGAACCCCGGGATCTGACAAAGGCCGACGACCGGAAAAGCAAGGAAAATGCCGGCGGATCATCAACCACGCACCACAAAACCCAATGGGGTGAACTGTTTAAACTTTATTTCGCCCACGGATTTTCATGGCTTGGTATCCAGACCATGTTCGTTTACATGTTCGCCTTCCTGGAGCAAAAACTCGCGTCAGCGCCCGGAACACCCGTCCCAGACCGGAACGCCTATCTTGGGCAGATGATCGGATGGTCGTTCTTTATCCTGAATGCCATCGGTTCGATCTGGCCCGCATTTTTGCTGGAACCCCTGAGTAAAAAGATCGGCAGGGTTAAAACCCACGCAACCATGGTAGCCATTATGGCCATCGGGTATTTCGGGATCGTCCTCTGGGCACATAATGCTGTTTTGCTTTATACCATGATGTGCATCCTCACTTTTGGATGGGCAGCGGTTGTAAGTCTGCCGTTCGCCATCATGTCGGAAAAAGTGGATGAAAGCCGGATGGGTTTCTTCATGGGGATCTTCAACCTCTCGGTGGTACTGCCCCAGTTGATATCCAGCTCCCTGCTGGGGACAATTATTAAAAATGCCGCGGATAAAAACATCATCTTTATCATGAGTGGCTTCTCCCTGGCCATTTCTGCGATCCTCTGGCTTTTCGTCAGAGAAGGCCGGAAAAAAACATCCCGGGAATGAAAAATACAAGTTCCCATACAAACATTCCCACTACTGACCGATGGAACCGCCGCAAAAACTTTACGGGCCGTTCTGCCCGGATCTTTGCGTTGATGCTCCTTTCGACAGTGATCTGGCTGCCACCTGCAAGATCCCAATCCTTTCAGGAACTGATCAACCGTATCGGATCGCTTCCTGAATCCCGGCGACAAGCCATCGCCGACAGTTTTGTTAATTCTGCGCCTTCAATGCCCTTTCTTGAAAACGATTCGGTGGTTCATTTCATCTATAACAACCCGGCCCGGTCGGTGGCCCTTTCGGGCGATGTGACAGGATATAAGCCCAGTCAAAACCTGACCTGTATCCAGGGAACTCATTTATGGTATTACACGACCTTCTATCCCACCGATGCCCGCCTCGATTACAAATTCGTGACCAACGGCTCCGACTGGATCCTGGATCCAAAGAATCCGCTGACTTGTATGAGCGGGTTCGGCCCGAATTCCGAACTCAGAATGCCAGGCTATCATCCTCCTCCGGAAATCTTTTTTGATTCAACCATCCCGCACGGCACCCTGATTGACACCACCTGCTTCAGCGCCGGCTTGGGTAACAGCCGGGAAGTAAAAATATACCTGCCGGCAGGCTATCCGCAATCCGGAACCGATAATCCTCTGGTATTGTTTCACGACGGAACCGATTACATTTCTCTGTGCAATGACCGGAATATTCTTGATTATCTTATCGCCAACCGGCTCATTACTCCGGTTATCGCGGTTTTTGTTCCACCGGTTGACCGGACTGCAGAATACTCAGGAGATAAAATAAATCTGTTCACCACCTTTATCACCAACGAGTTGATGCCTGCAATCGACGCCCGGTTTCACACTTCTAAAGACCCTTCAAAAAGGGCTATGATCGGGGCATCCAACGGCGGAAACATTGCCCTGTACATCAGTGTGAAACACCCGGAGGTTTTCGGAATGGCGGGGGCGCAATCTTCCAATGTCATCCCGGCGATCAGCCAATCTCTGAGAAATCTTCCCAAACTTCCCCTTAATTTTTATCTTGACATAGGAACTTACGACATTGAGGAACTGATCCCGCTGGTGTGTAATCTGAAAAACATTCTGGAATCCAAAAACTACCCTTTGGAGTTCCATGAATGGCATGAAGGACACAGTTGGGGAAACTGGATGGGTCATCTTCGGCTCCCCCTGATCCGGTTTTTCCCCTACATAACCGATTCCAAATGATCCATGATCAACAAACAAACATAAAATCAATCTTATGAAAAACGTTTATCTCTTTCTCACGGCCATCCTGATGACCGCGATGATTGCGGGTTGTAAATCCAATGATGATGTGCCGGTATCAAAAAATCCCCGGATGCTGAAGCTGGCATCACCCATCCTCATCAACTACGATTCCACCGTGGTTGAGCTTGCCGATTACCTGCAACGTCCCGGTAAAATTGATTCCATGACCGCCGATCCTACCCTGTCGGTGACCTTGTCGGCCGACTCGGCACGGTTGACCATCAAGCCCACCACCCGCGACTTCCCGCGGTTGTCGACGCTGACAATCTGGTCCGAGGGATTCCCATATTCCCTTTTACTCGAAAAGACAACCAAGACGCGGTTCTGGTTCACATTCGATCCGAAAAATAAAAAATACAAACGGGTACAGATCACAGGCCAGATGAATGACTGGAATCCCGCCCAGGGATATATGTTCCAGAAGGACAACAAATGGATCATCGATCTGGACCTCTTCCCCGGAAAGTACCAGTACAAACTGATCCTCGACGGGAAATGGCACACCGATCCGGCCAACCCCGATTCGGCCTTTGTCATTTCAGGCGGATACAATTCAATTCTTACGGTAGGGAATCTGAATACCGCTAATTTACCGGTACTTTTCACCGCGAAAGCCGAACGCCGTTCGTTCGTGATCGGCGTCCGGAACAAGATTGACTCCGTTTTCATTTACTGGGAAAACCACCTGCTGGGCAAAGATTTCTGGAGCCTCGACAGCGCGGGCATTACCGTTAATATTCCCAGAAAAGCGAGAGAATTCGACCGGAGTTACATCCGCGCGTGGGCCTATAATAAAGCAGGCATCTCAAACGAAATACTGGTACCGCTGCAAAATGGTAAAGTTCTGTCGGATCCCGTAAAACTGTCGCGGACCGATCGCGAATCCATGATCATGTACTTCCTAATGGTCGATCGCTTCAGGAATGGCGATAAGGAAATCGATCAGCCGGTGAAGGATCCCGAAATCGATCCAAAAGTTAATTACATGGGGGGTGATATTGCCGGTATCACCCGGACCATTGAAGACGGTTACTTCTCGAATCTGGGAGTCAACACCCTCTGGATTTCACCGATCACCCAGAACCCGCTCCTCGGATTCGTGGAATACCCGGCGCCACACCGTAAATTTTCGGGGTATCATGGCTACTGGCCAATCACACTGACAACCATCGACAATCGCTTCGGAGATTCCAAGGCCCTGAATAAAATGGTCATGGAAGCGCATGGCAAGGGGATGAACGTGATCCTTGATTTTGTATCGCATCATGTCCACCAGGATTATCCGCCTCTCACAGCACACCCCGACTGGATCACTTCGGTTGATCTTCCCGGAAAAAAGAAAAATATCAGGCTTTTCGACGAACAGCGACTTACCACCTGGTTCGACATCTTCCTTCCTACATTCGACCTCACAAAACCCGAAGTGGCTGAAATGGTTTCCGATTCAGCAACATTCTGGATCCGGGAATACAAAATCGACGGATTCAGGCACGACGCCGCGAAGCATGTTCCGGAGAGCTACTGGAGGCTTTTAAATCAAAAACTGAACAAAGAGGTTACCGTTCCCGAAGAAAGGGGCGTATACCAGATCGGCGAGACTTTCGGGAGCCGGGAGTTGATTGCAAGTTATATCAATCCGGGTATGCTCGATGCGCAATTTGAATTTAACCTTTATTGGGATGCCAAAAATTCCTTCGCGTCCGACAATACCTCCTTCCGCGAACTGAATTACTCCCTCCAGCAAAGTTTCAACTATTTCGGGGAACATAATCTGATGGGAAATATCACCGGGAACCAGGATATGTCGCGTTTTATTTCCTTTGCAAGCGGCGCCCTGAACTTCGGTGAAAACGAATCGGATGCCGGATGGAAACGCGACATTCAGGTAAAGGACACCATCGGGTACCGGAAACTGGCTTCACTCATTGCCTTCAACATGACCATTCCGGGTATTCCCGTCATCTATTACGGCGATGAGTTCGGGATGCCTGGCGCCGGCGACCCCGACAACCGCAGGATGATGAAGTTCGACAGCCTGAACGCCCAGGAATCACACCTGAAAGAGATCACCTCAAAACTGGCACATCTCCGCAGTGGGAACCTGGCCCTGGTTTATGGTGAGTTTCAAACCCTGAAAGTCAGCGACCGGACTTTTGTATATATGCGCTCCTATTTCGACAAGGCCGTTATCGTGATCTTCAACAAAGAGCGTACAAATAAGAAAATCGAATTTGAACTCCCCGAACGTTACCAGGATCTGAAGTACCAACCGCTCCAGGGAACGGTATATACCCAGGAAGAAGGAAAAATAAAGATGACGTTACCCGGGAATTCCTTTGAAATCCTGACTTACTGACAGTATATTGACTGAGGTCGTGAAAATCACGAACATTCAGGTGTACCTTTATCCGGGAACCTGATCAGGATAATGGAAGATTCGAGGATAAGCGCTTTGAAAAATGTAAGTGAATCAAAATTAAGAGCAGATGAAAATGAAAATGACCCTTGCTTTATCAGCAATCCTGATGCTCGGAATCCTGAGCTGCAATGCCCCCGACAAGCCTGTTGTCATGAATCCGGCAGCCCATGTGGAGTGGGCAAAAAATGCAGTGATCTACGAGGTCAATATCCGGCAATTCACCCGGGAAGGCACTTTTAAAGCTTTTACCGGGGAGCTTCCGCGATTGAAACGGCTCGGAGTCGATATTCTCTGGCTGATGCCGGTTCACCCCATCGGAGCTTTCAACCGAAAAGGATCACTCGGAAGCTACTATGCCGTACGGGACTACCTTGCCGTAAATCCTGAGTTCGGAACGGACAAAGACCTGGTCTTCCTGGTAAATAAGGCCCATGAACTCGGCATGAAAGTGATCATCGACTGGGTCGCCAATCATACCTCATGGGACAACAGCCTGATCACCCGTCACCCCGACTGGTATAAGAAAGATTCCACCGGTAAAATCATTTCACCCGTGCCCGACTGGACCGATGTGGCCGGGTTGGACTATTCCCAACCTGGTTTGCGTAAATTCATGACCGACGCAATGATCTATTGGGTCAGAAAATTCGATATTGATGGATTTCGTTGCGATGTAGCCGGCATGTTGCCGGTATCCTTCTGGCATGAAGCCATCCCCGGGATTAAAAGGGTCAAACCCGTGTTTATGCTTGCCGAGGAAGAAACACCAAAGATCCACGACAGCGGCTATTTTGATGCAAGCTATTCATGGGACCTCCACCACCTGATGAACCAGATCGCCCAGGGAAAGAAATCGGCCGATCAGATCGACACCCTTTGGGCTAAGGAAACTAAAAAGTACCGGCCCGATGCCATCCGGATGCGCTTCACCAGCAATCATGATGAAAACTCCTGGAACGGCACCGAATTCGAACGGATGGGAGCCGGCGCCCAGACTTTTGCGGTACTCACCTTTACCTTCCCCGGGATGCCGCTGATTTATACAGGACAGGAATCGGCCATAAATAAACGATTAAAGTTCTTCGACAAGGACAGCGTTCCCTGGGGCGGATACCGGTTCGCTTCGTTTTATGCCCGGCTGGCACAGCTTAAAAAGAAGGGCAATGTTCTGGCTGCCGACAGCACCGGGGGAAAACTGATCCGGGTAATTACCTCCGACGATAAAGCAGTTTATGCTTTCAAAAGGCAATTGCCTGACCAGGAGCTACTGGTGATTATGAACCTTACCGGTACCGACCGCACCGTTACCCTTCAAACGGGCGGAGGAACCGGAAATTATCTCGAAATATTTTCGAATGAGTCGAGAACATTTCCCGAAGGTGGAAAACTGACCCTGAAACCCTGGGAGTACCTGGTCTGCGAAAAACTTTGAGAACCGTATGATGCTAAACTGAACGGTTCGGCTGTGACCGATCGGATTGTTTATAGCCCTTAAATTACTTTTGATTTGACGCTTTTTTCAATTGCGTCCATTCTTCCAGATAGGTTTTTTTAAAGACCGTATACCATTTGTCATTGGTGGTATAGTCATCAGCTTGCGTTCCTGGATCTGCAAGCGGATTCCGGGAAAAATCTTCACGGGCCGTTGTCCTGGCACATAATTCCTGGGCTTTAACGCATTCATCAGCCCTGAAATTCTGGATCTTCAGCAGATGTAAAAATCTCAGTGCCTCCTTCCCTGCACCGTGACCGGTGAAATAGGTGACAGCTTCCAAAGTCAGGTAGGGATTTAACCGTCGGCTTATATACTCGTAAATCCCTTCCTGGCCGATCCCTGCCCGGTCGATCCTTTTGCTGACGTATAGCCTGTCGTTCTCTTCGAGTCTGCTGATTGCTTCCATATAAGCGCTTGCAGCAACATAGGAATCAATTTCCGCCAGTCGCTGCTGGTAAAGACCCGCCCAACGATACTTTTCCAGCGTATCCCTGACGGCCCTTACATCCATGTTGCAATCGGTCCGCTGACCGGCCAGTTTCAATGCATCATCGAGGTAGGCGATCGCCCCCCTGTAATTTTTCAGTGCGATACACCGGTCAGCCCGGATCACACATAAATCCAACGAATCATGGTGGATCCTGCATTTCTGGTCGGAGATCTTCTGACCGAACCGCTGGAACGCCTTTGCCAGGCCTTCTTCATTCTCCAGGTGGTTTCGGGTCGCTTCATCCCGGATAACCCATAGCTGGTAATACGCTGAATCAAAATCATTGGACCAGATATGCCTTTGAGCGCCGGATAACCGTACCAGTAAATAGTTCCGCAAGGCAATGCGATAAACCGAATCAAAATCAGGGTCGGGATCAAACCGGTAACGGTCCGCAAGCGTCCGCGCCTTCTGAAGCCTGTCGACACCAAGGGTAAACCGGCCGTTCTCAACCGCCAGCGATCCGGTCAGGAATAACCGCTGATACCGGATATGAGCGATGACTGCAGCCTGAGCGTCAGGAGCATGCCGCAAGGGGGAATCTTCTGGTAAATCCAGTACAAGTATCATCAGACTGTCGTAGATCAGTAACGACTTGTCATGCTCCTGATCCTTCAGGGCCCTGTCAAGATCGCTGAGTTGCCTTACCGCTACACCCCGGATGGCCTCCCGCTTTTTTTCAAGCAACTGTTCCCGGATGATTGAGACTTCACGGGGAGTGTACAGCGATTCAAAATCGCGGTAACATTCGAGCGCCTCCCGGAACTGCCGGGATGCCAAAAGCCGGTCACAATCCGAATTCCTTTTAAAAAACAGGGAGGCATATACCGAACGATAAACTGAATCGGACCGGATGAACCGCCGGTTCTGTGTCAAATATTCGCCTGCCTTTAAAAGATACGCGTCGGCCATCTGGTACATTTCCGATTGAATGCACGTGGCTGCAATACCGGCATAAGAACTAAGAATACCCTCCGCTGCTGCGACCTGAAGCTGATCAAATGCGGTATCCCGGAGATCCGGTTTGATTAGTTCTGTCACCCGCCGCCCGTGTGCCAACAGGGTAAACGCTTCAGCGAAACGTTTGGCACCCATCAATCCCAAAGCTGTCCCGACATAGGCCCCGTTCAGATGCTTCAGGAAGTAACCCGGCAACGTATCCTTCGCAGCATCCGGAAACATGTTATTCAGTAGCCGCGACAAATTGTAAACGGGATCCCGGCCTGTATCGCTGACTTCATACAACTCAAGAAAATCCTGATAGATCTTTCCGTACAGGTGATCCATTTGCTTCGACCGGCGAACATAAGAAAGGATCCGGTCGACAAAAAAAGTTGACAACGAATCCATATCCCCACTCCAGCCTTTAACGGAGGACAAATCCAGGTGGTCTCCAAGGGTGTAAGTCAGACTCAAAGCATGCTTTCTTTCCCGGGACCATTTCTCTTCCAAACCCGCCGGGTCATATCCCCGGGTTAATAATTTTTCGCTGAAATTGCGGCTGGCGATCTGTCTGATGACATTGTTAACCTCTGAAACATCAAAAAAATTGTAGGGCAGCCTCATAGGATCAGTAAAATCAATACTCCCCGAAAACAGACTGACCGAATCGAGCATGGCAACCGAAGCATGATAATCGTTTATCAGATCCAGTCGCTCCAAAAATGTATTCAGGGCTAAACTGTCGTAAAAAAACTCAGGATTGACAAGCAAAAGGGTGTCAATTTCCGGGTTGTAGGATGATAGCGGACAGGTCGCGAGCAGGGTGTCATCGGGATGAATCGGCAGATTCCGCAAAGCCATTTCAGAGTAACCGGAGGTATCCTCCCTGCTTGCAATCCGGATGCGTAAGGCAGCCCGCGAGGGTTTCAGCACATCTTCAAGTGGAAAGGTCCTGAACGTGCAATCACCCGTAACATGCTTATCCGACAGTCCTATTACAAGCCTGGTCTGACCCTGGGTCCGGGAAATGGCAACACCTATCCGGCAGCTGAAATAGATGCCAACCTTCGACGGTTCCTTCAGCGTCGACTTCGCGATCTCCCGCACGATGCTATTGGAATTGGAATACAATCCCGTTTCACGGGGTTTCCAGGGCACGCGAAACACACATTCCTGCTGCTTTTTCAACAGGATGGTCTGGCTTAAAACGGGAAACGTGGCAGCAAACAGGAGTAACAATAACAGGGATCTTCGCATCAGGAATATTCGTAGGTAAGGAGGTTACAAAATTATGGATTTTCATCCCACTTAAAAAAGAAAGGCGAAGATGAATGAAGTCTCCATATTTTCTTTATTTTTGAACTTAACCTTGATCCGGCTGTATTCTCAATACCTGATCGTTTCCATTAACAGATACAAAATCAAACATATGCGAGGAAAAATTTGCCTGCTCACGTTCAACTTCCTGGTTCTGGCCATGTGTTCCGTTCCCATGCGGTCGCCGGCACAACAGGGAACCGACAGTCTTGCCAATGCCCTGAAAAGTAAGATTTTGGGCAAACTGAACAACTTCACTTTCGGGCTCTATATCGATGCTTACTACAATTGGACGATTATGTCGCAAAAGGACACTTCCAACCTCATACCCTTTTCGGGAAACTGTCCGATTCAGGACCAGATCAGAATGAATGTCGCTGCACTGGAATTTTATTACAACGCTGAAAAAGTAAGAGGGAAACTGGCTATTCAGTACGGCGATGCCCCCAACCTGCTGGCGGCCCCTGAGATGCAATTCATCAAGACCCTTCGGCAGGCAAATTTCGGATTCAGAATTGTCAAGGACCTCTGGCTCGATTTCGGGTACATGCTCAACCCGATCGGAATCGAATCATCCTGGCCTGTGATTAATCAGATCAGTGTTGTCACCGTGGGAGGATATTATGAACCGGGGAGCGTTCTCGGCGCCAAACTTTCTTACCGCTTCTCACCCAAATTCAGTGGCGGTCTCATGATCGGTAACCCTTTTTCACTCGCATATTCTCAAAACACACACATGGCAGGAATTGTGTTCCTGACTTACGAGCCCTGGAAAAAACTCTCGTTAACCTATAACAACTTTTTCGGAAACCAGGCTCTGGTCGATGCTGAGGTAAATAACGACATTGTTTACAACAACATTATAATCCGGTATTTCCCGACCAAATCATTCGATCTGACCGGACAGTTCGACTTTGCCGTGCAAACGAACTCACAATTACCTCCCGACACCAATAAGACTGCCCTGATGTGCTCTGGATTTGTCCAGGCAAATTATCAGATTAACAAGTTATTTGCACTGACCGCACGATTCGAGTACCTTGATGATCCGCACGGATTCCTGACCGGTTTCTATACCTATGACAATAAAGTGACCGGCTTATCCACCCGTGGATTTACGTTAAGTTTCGAATACAAACCCGTTTCATTCGGGTATATCAGGGCTGCCTACCGGTATCTGCATGCAAATAACGGAAACAAGGTCTTTTATTCCAACACCAGCGATTTTATGCAATCTATAATTTTTACCACAGGGGTTCGTTTTTAATTGATCCGACAACCCATCAAAATAAACCGGAATGGAACGATCAGAGGCCAATGAAAAATACCGGCAACTGGCCGGATTGGTTAAAAACTATGAGATCAAGGAGGCGCTTGACCTGCTGAACAGATTTCAACGGATAACCGACCGCTATGAATTTGATGACCAGATCGGGAACCTTACCAGAACATACAGAAACCTTTTGCACTATGCCATCGACGGATCCGATGACCCACAGCGCGAAGCCATCCTCACAAACTTGTGCCAGGCGATACTCACTGTCGGCGATGACTTCCGTGAAATTTTCCTTCAGCCTGTCACCCGATTGAAAAATGGCTACCGGCGGGAGATCAAACACTTTTTCACAGATGATCCCGAAACCTGCATCAACCGGATCGAAGAGTATTTTTTTCATGGAGAATTAAACAAACTTTTCGAAGAAACCGAGATCAGCGGAACAGAACCGGTAAACGAAACACGGAGAAGATCAATACTCGCTGACCACATTTTCAGGATTCTATGGCTGACTTTGAAATATAACGACGATTACGTTCGGCTGGTCAATCGGATCAACCGTTCATCCCAAATTCCCTGGTACGATAAATGCATGATTGTCAGCGCTATAACACTGGGACTCCTCGATTATTTCGATCCCCGTAAATTCCTGCTCCTGATCGGGTTTGTTGAATCCCGTGAAGAACAGGTGTACCAGCGGGCGCTGATCGGACTGATCCTCGCCATGTTGCGGTACGATAACCGGTTACACCTTTACCCGGAGATCCCTTCCGGTCTCAAAGCGATGACTGCGGATGAAAACCTGCTTCCCGAAGTCGAACTGATTCTCCTGCAGCTTTTACAGGCTCGTGAAACGGAAAAGATCACCCGGGAGTTTGAAACCGAGGTCCTGCCTGAGATGCAGAAGATGATGCCAAAAATCGAAGACAAACTTCAACTGAATGACCTTACGGAGGATGAGTCGCTGGAAGGCAAAAACCCGGGGTGGAAGGATATGATTGAAGAAGTCCCGGGACTTTTCGAAAAAATCGAAAAGTTCTCCCGGCTTCAGATGGAAGGCGGCGATGTCTTCATGAGCACCTTTGCCCAGTTGAAGCGGTTCGACTTTTTTACCCAGATCAGCAACTGGTTTATTCCCTTTTACATCGAAAATCCGGAATTGCAGGAGATGACTGCATCGCAGGAGGACATCCGGTACCGGCTTCTCGATAGCCTCGGGAAGGCATTCTATATCTGTAATTCTGATAAATATTCCTTTGCCATCAACTTCAGGGCTATTCCCGACCAGCAACGCTCAATGATCCTGACCAATTTCGAAGCAGAATTCGCCCAGATGAAAGAGCTGGCCTCCGAAGAACAGATTCTCGATCAATCAATATCCTCCAACGCGGTGTATATCCAGTACATCCAGGATCTCTACAGGTTTTTCAAACTCTATCAGCACCGGGGAGAATTCGACGATGTTTTCCAGCTACAGATGATGTTCTGTAAATTGAACTTCTACAATGACTATTTCTACCGACCGGCGCTCGCAGAGCGGATCGCGGCATTTCACTTCGAGAAGAACAACTATTCGCAAGCCATTGAGGCCTATCAACTGTTAATGGAAAAGAATGGCCCCCAACATGAGTATTTCGAAAAGATCGGATATTGTTATCAAAAAGCTGAACGGTATCCCGAAGCCATCGAATACTACAAAAAGGCTGAACTTTTTGATTCCGACCGCCAATGGATCCTGAAAAAACTTGGCTGGTGCAGCATCAAAGTAATGAACTATACTGAGGCGCTCCGGTACTTCAGGGATGCAGCGGAACTTCAACCCGACGATCTCACCCTTCAACTCCAGATCGGTCAGTGCCTCCTTCACCTGAAAGATTATGACCAGGCCCTGCATCATTACCTCAAACTCCGGTTCTTTGCTCCCGAAAACCTGAAAGTCCTCAGGCCGGCAGCCTGGTGCCACTTTTTACTCGGACAACCACAACAAGCCCTCGAACTCTATGCAGAGATCCTGAGTCTCGACAGCAATCCGTCGGTCTACGACCTGATGAACGCCGGCCATGTCAATCTCTGTCTCGGGAACCGTAAAGAGGCGTTTTCCCTTTATCGCCAAAGCCTCTCCAGACCTTCTGTAGCCAGAGAGGAGCTGATCGCGGCATTCAGTGAAGATGCACCCGGCCTGATTAAAAACGGGATCCCTCCTTCCGAAATCCCGCTGATCAAAGATTATCTCAAATTTCTCGCTGATTTCTAAACCCTGCGCCATGGATAAAACCAGAATATGGAAGCGTACCGAATTGATGATCTTCACCACCATCACCATCATCAGCATCTTTCCGTTCATCTCCACCCGGTTCTTCCCAAGCATGGACGGTGCTTCGCACCTTTATAATGCAAACATCATCAATCAACTGGTATTTCATGACAATACACTCTTTGATACTTTTTTCAAACTGAACCCCGAACCAGTACCAAACTGGACCGGCCACCTGCTCCTCTCCCTCCTGATGACTTTCATGCCGGCCTTTTTAGCCGAAAAGATAATGATTATCCTGCTCCTGACCGGAATCCCGTTCGCCTTCAGGCGCCTGATGATCACCATTTCTCCCCGCAATTACCTGTTCAGCTATCTCGTGTTCCCCTTCACCCACACGATGTTCTTCTTTTTCGGGTTCTTTAACTTTTGTATAGCCATCCTGTTCTGCCTGGTTGCCCTTTCCTTCTGGATCCGGTCGGTAAACCGGAAATGGAATATAAAGCGGATACTCACCCTGATCCTCCTTGTCGCGACCACCTACTTTTCACACATCCTAATCTTCGGGATCCTGATGATCCTGATTACCCTGCATATTTTTATTCAAACCCTCGGAACAATGGCCTGCCGGAAAAGCACCCTGGGTGAAGCCCTCCGCTATCATGCGAAGGATGCCGGCATCCTGACACTCGCCGCCCTGGTTCCGCTGTCGTTGTTCGTTTATTTCTTCTATACCCGGCCGGGAACGCGGGAGCTGAATTATATCGCACAACACGACCTGCTCGAATATCTCCGTACCGTAAGACCACTCATCTCCTTCAACCCAATCCTCGAAGGAAAAATCACCACCTGGATCTATTACCTGATTCTTTCTCTTTTCGGGGCCGGAATTCTGTTCTACATTGGAAATCTCGTAAAACGCTTTTTTTCAGATGGCGTTTCCGACCAGGAACATTCCTATCGGGTCCTGCCGGGATTGAACTTCTGGTGGTTGCTGCTGTCGGCCGGGGTGATGCTGCTGCTGTATTTTAAACTCCCCGACGCTTACGGAACCGCGAGCTATACCAATCTGCGCATCGGATTGATGCTGTTCCTGACCACAATCCTCTTTATTTCCACCTTTCGTATGCCCCAATGGATCGGAATCCTCGCTGCCGTTGCGGCGCTCGTCATAAATTACAAACTACTTGTCTATTACTCTCCTATATTGAAGGATCTGAGTAAACTGGCGATCTCCTTCAACAAGGCTGCGGATCAAGTCGCACCGAACAGCCTCGTGCTTCCGGTTTATTCGATGGATAACTGGTTCACCGGCCACTTTGTCGATTACCTTGCCGTCGATAAGCCTGTTCTCATGGTCTACAACTATGAATGCGAATCGGGATATTTCCCGGTCGCCTGGAATCACGCGACAAGACCAAACTTTTTCGTGGGAAACCCACAGGATACCGCGCGTTACCTGAGCTTTGAGATGTACAACGACCGTAAATCCGTGCCCCTTGATTATGTCTTCATTGTCGGACACATCGATTCGACACAGGGAATTTTCTTTAAACGGCTTCAACGGATCATCCACCATGATTTCATTCCGGTTTATCAAACCAACCATTGTACCTTATACCGGAATAAAAAAGTTATCACCCGTGCCGGAACTACAGAAAATTTACATCTAAGCAAGGCGGGGCTGCCGGCTCCTCCTCCCGGCATCAAACTTAAACCAAAATAAAAATTATTCATCATGCTAAAGTTCACTGCTGCACAGATTGCCGGACTTGTTTCCGGAACCATCGAAGGTAACCCCGATGCCGAAGTGACCCGGCTTTCCAAAATTGAAGAGGGAGAACCCGGATCGCTTTCATTCCTGTCAAACCCGCTTTACACGCCCTACATCTATCAAACGAAGGCCACGGTGATCATCGTCAATAAAGATTTTATCCCCGATCGAAATATCACGCCAACCTTGATCAGGGTCGAACATGCCGATATGGCCTTTGCCCGACTCCTCGAAGTGTACAACCAGATCAAATTCAATAAAAAAGGGATTTCACCCCTGAGCTCCATTGATCCGACGGCCCGGCTTGGTGAAGACTGTTACGTTGGAGCCTATGCCGTGATCGGCGAAAACGTGGTCATCGGAAACAAGGTACGCATCTACCCGCAAGTATTCATCGACGACAATACCACCATCGGCGATAACACCACCCTCTTCTCCGGAGTGAAGATTTACTCCGATAACCGGATCGGGAACGACTGCATTTTTCATTCCGGGGTGGTGATCGGAAGCGACGGTTTCCGGTTCAACCAGCAGGAAGGAGTTAATGTTAAAGTTCCCCAGATCGGGAATGTCATCATAGAGGATAACGTGGAGATCGGCTCCAACAGCGCTGTCGACAGGGCAACCTTCGGTTCCACCATCATCCGTAAAGGTACCAAGCTTGACAACCTCGTCCACATTGCCCACAATGTGGAGGTGGGTGAAAATACATGTATGGCGGCAGGAACAGGGATCGCGGGATCAACACGGATCGGAAAAAACTGTTTGTTCAGCGGACATGTCGGCGTTAATGGTCACATTACCATCGCCGATGGGACCATCCTCGGGGCGACCTGCGCCGTGTCGAAAAGTCTTACAAAACCCGGGCAGGCATACCTGGGAGCCCCTGCCATGGAGGTTTCGAAATTCAGAAGATCCATTGCGCTCTTCCGGAATCTTCCGGACTTGGATCAGCGGATCACGAAACTTGAAAAATCACAAAAGCCTGCTACTTGACCTTCAAGGCAGTAAAACTGCCTGTGACACTGTCGGTCGCCGTTCCTGAAAGGTTCGGGAAGGAGGTGTTGAATCTGCCTTTCAGCCTCAACGAATCCGAATCAAAGGTGCCTTTCAGGTAATCGTTGTAGGAATACCCACCATAAGGCCTGAATTTGAAGTACTTGTCGACGATAGAGGTTACAATGGTCGAAGAGGGTACGTTGTATTCCATAACCCGGTACGATGAACCGGTATCATACTTGATCACGTTGTATTTGTATGTTGAAACGACCAGAATATCGCTGACGGCGATCACGGTCAGCCTGATCGACTGGTTTTGCGAAGTAAGACCCTCCCAGGTGCCGATCAGTTGCGGATAATCGGGTTGTACCGGAGTCGACTCGCTTTTTTTGCAGGAATGGAAGATGATTCCTGAAGAAATCAGAATCAACAGGAACGCAAGCATGCTTATTCGCTTCATGACAAATTAAAATATAGAATACAAAGGTAAGCGTTTTATAGGCAGCGCGGAAATTTTCTTCTGATCTAACAAGGCATTAACAAACAGAAAACCAAAAAAAAGGCGAAACAGTCTCCACTATTTCGCCTTTTCACTATCTCGCTGCCTTCTTTGGTGCCCGGAACAGGAACCAACCCTTTTCAAACCCCTCACATCAATCTTAATCACAAACCGCACTGTTCATAGGCATTCCGAAATTACCAACATTCAATGGTGTACAAATAAATTCAATTTAATTCACTTTTACCGTCACCTCTACCGTCACCTTTATTATCTTTGTGTTGTCGAAAATTTACACCCATGGCAACCGTGACATTTGTTCTCAAGAATCCAAAAACGAAGAAAGAGAAAACCAACGATAAAGGGAAAAAACCGATAGCGGAAACACCCATTTTTCTGGTCATGTACATCGATCAGAAACGCATCGTACTCTCCATCGGTAAGAAGATCCATCCTAAGAACTGGAACCCGATTGAACATCGGGCAAGGCAAACCGAACGATATAAGAATTTCAAAGAAACCAATGAACGGTTAACAGACATTGAAGAAAAAGCGCTGGCATGTTACGATAGGCACATGGTCAATAATGGAGCCCCAATCATTGAAAAACTTCGCAAAGAGCTCGAACAAGTTCTCAGACCAAAGCCAAAAGTAACTCCCTATAAAATTACATTTTTTACGGCAATTGAGCAATACATAGCCACGGTGAACAGGAAACCTTGGACCATCAAGCATTACAATACCACCTTGGCAGTTCTCAAAGATTTCCAGGCAACCATTGATCAGGTACTTGACTTTGATAATTTGTCAATGGAGTTTTATGAAGGATTCATTCGATTCTGCAATGATGCTACTGTATTGTCCAAGAATAAAGAAGGTAACCCGGTGAAACTGAAACGGTTTTCGTATAACACCATTGGTACACATATTAAAAACATCAAAGTTTTCCACAACGATGCCATTGAGAAGGGATATACATCTAAGGCATTACCCAAAAAATTCAGGGTATTCGCCGAAACTGCAGACACAATTTATTTGAATGAGGCTGAACTTCAATCTATATACAACTTAGATCTTTCTAATAACCAACGGCTTGAACATCAACGCGATTTATTCATTATTGGTTGTTATACCGGACTGAGATTTGGGGACCTGACAAAATTGCGACCAGAAAACATTATCAAGGGCGGCACCAGGATTAGAGTGAAAACTGAAAAAACGAATGAAACAGTTGAAATCCCACTCCATTGGACAATCAGGGAAACCCTTGACAAGTACAATGGGAATCTCCCTAATTCAATTAGTGACCAGAAAATGAACGACTACCTAAAAGAAATCGCAGAAAAAGCCGGGCTTTACGAAATTGTTGTGAAAGCACAAACCAGAGGTGGGGAAAAGATTTCAAAGAGTCATTATAAATGGGCACTGGTCACGGTCCATACCGCACGTAGGTCATTTGCTACCAATGCATATTTAGCAGGAGTACCAAGCATATCAATCATGAAGATCACCGGTCATAAGTCCGAAAAATCATTTTTAAAATACATTAAAATCACACCGGAACAAAACGCCGACCTGATGGCTAATCATCCATTTTTCATAAAGCCTCCGATAAAAGAAGTTAAACACTAACTTTACATTGCTAAGATTCATCCATCAAATGCCAAGGACGCATGACAAAACCAGAAAAAGAAATTCGGGATATAAAAAAACACCTGCAGGGCATCAATGACAACATTGAAAAAATTCTCTATTTAGAAAGATGGAAAACAGATCGTGAACAATCTAATCTACTAAGCAGCGGGTTCATTGATGTAATGTCTGGGGTGGATCAGGTCCTCCAATGGGTTTTGCTCGAATTAACTCACTTGAAAAGTCTGCCTAAACAAGATCCCAAGGATGACCCTTGGTATGAAAGCTATTTCAATGTTACATACCTGGACTTTGAGGATATTTGGAACAGTGATGAATACCACGTTGACAACATTAATCTTGACAAAAAGTATGACATCACTGATCCTAAAATGATAATCAAACCTCACACGCAAGAGGAATTTGAAGAGTATGACAAGCTAATGGTTGAAATGAAGGAATTAGTACGAGAGGAAATATCTCAACGTTTACAATCAAACATCTCCGGCACTATCAAATTTCTTGAGCATCACCTGGCTAAATATGAGGGTGCTAGTATAGTTGCATTATGTGATCCGAATGAGTTAAAATCGAAAAACTTTCGCGAAAATTTCGAAGCAAATCATCCCAATAGCAAACTGGTCATTGGCGATCCGGAAAACATGAATAATCCCGACTTCATGGAGTTTTACAATGAACATCGTCATGCTAAAAACGTTGATAAGAAACCATTTTTGCTTTTTATCAAAGAAATTTTACCGGGTTTCCCTGAAATTTCCGAGATGCGAAAGAACACGATCCTAGAGTGGGTCGAAGAAAAAATGAAAGACATAAAGAACAATGTCACCCAATCGCCGACAAAGGAAAAGATCAAATGGTTGGGTTCACCAGCCGTGTTGGCATTTCTCATGCAGGAATTTGTTGCCCATAATTATATCCAACCTCCTAATTACGGTAGTGAAGCGACAATGACTGGACTGGCGAAATTATGTTACGAGTACTTTGACATCAAGGCAAAACCAGAGTACTTTGAAAGGGCAATGAGAAATCCTGATGCATTATCAAATGCAAAAAAACTGAAATTCACTATTCCAGATTCATCCGAAATAGCCTAATTCCATTGACTTTTATAACAGTCCGGACTGTATACGGATTGTAAGAGCGGTTCAGTCTGTGCCATATTTGCATAAAAAACGAATATGGATAAAATCATTCTGCACAGCACTCCAATCCCGGAACTTCGCTCAATGATCGGAGATGTCCTCCGCGAAGAATTTCAGAAGTTCAAATCGACAAACCCATCCCCTCAGCAAACAACCAGCGAATATCTTTCACGCAAAGAGGTCTGTAAATTGCTGAAAATTTCAATGGCAACCCTCCACTACTATACAAAAGACGGAATCCTCCAGGGCTATCGAATTGGTGGCCGGGTACTCTACAAGTTGTCTGAGGTTGAAACAGCAGTTGAAGAGATCGACAATTTCAAAGGGAAACATAAAAGATAACATTTGGCTGAGTTCCTGCCCTATCATAACTTTTTATAACCGTTGTAATTGTTCAGTACCATGAATAGCAATGTCAACACATTCCCTAAAAATAATCAGTCCTCATCCATCCTTACCCACGCTTTTGAATATCTCCTTGAAGGCCTCAACCCAATCCCACTATGGATGAACAAAGCACCTATGCTGGAAAAGGGTCACCCATACCTTTACCAACTGGTACCTGAAGTCAATCTGGAGCACCTATTTACCCGGGCAGAGAAAATTGGTGTTGTCTGTGGTGATGTTTCAAGCGGATTTGAGTGCATTGATTTTGACGCAAAAGCTGGAGAACCCATTGATGAAATTTTCCACATGATCATGTCCGATCCAACTGCGAATATGATTATTAAACGAAACAAACTTCCTGTTGTCAAAACCCCCTCTGGCGGATACCATATTTATTACAGGCACACCGAGCGTAAACAAGCATCCCGGGTTCTGGCATATTGGGAAACCGGCAAGGTCATGATCGAAACCCGGGGCAATGGAGCCTATGTGGCGACCATACCAAGCGAGGGATATGAGCAACTCCAAGGTTCAAGTTTGACCGAGATCGCCAGGATTACGGAGGAGGAACGTGATTACCTGTTTTCCCTGGCCGAATCTCTGACCAGATTCATTAAAAGCAAAAGTGAGTACACTACAAATGGGAAATGGCCTGACAAGTTCGATATAAACACAGTTTGGGGAAGATACAATGAAAACGAAGTCGATGAAGCCAAAAACCTCCTCATCGAAAATGGTTGGCGATGCATCCGTGAACGTCGGGATGGCGTTCAGTACTGGCAGCGTCCCGGGAAACCCGATGGCGACACATCCACCTCGGCTACCTTTGGCCGGTTTCGGAATATGTTCTACTGCTTTACCGATAATGCGGCTGGATTCGAGAAGGAGAAGGCATACACGCTTTTCGACATTTTCATCATTTACAAGCATGGTGGTGATCGAAAAAAGGCAATACAGGAACTGGAAATCCGCTATGGTATTCAACACTACAAACTGGATATACAACACGAAGAAGCCCCCACAAATGATCACAATCACAATGAACCCGATTTAGTCAGTGATGCCAGTCCATTGATTACGACAGATTCTGTTTCTCCACCAGATACATCAATCAGCAAAACATCCCTAATACCCCCTTTTCCTATTGATGGCTTACCGGTTTTATTGCAAAGGCTTATCCTTGAATGTTCATCAGTATATGGTACTCCGAGAGATTTTTGGGCAGCTTCTTTTTTCGTCGCTTCTGCTTCCGCCATTGGCTTGTCCTTTATTCTAACCGGGAAATACACAAATATTACAGCTTTATGGTGGATGTTTGTTGCTCCCAGTGGAACAGGAAAAAGCGAGCCATTGCATTTTGCCATAAATCCGTTGAATAAAATAGACGCCGAAAATTTCAAATCATATAAAAGAGAAAAAGCAGATTTCGATTCAATAAAGAACATGACAAAATCTGAAAAGAAGGATCAGGACATTCATGAACTCCCCCCGATTCCAATTTGTAAACAAATTATTTTGAGAGACTTCACCCCTGAATCAATGGCAGAGGTTCACAACAACAACCTTCGGGGGATCTTAATGTACCGGGATGAAATCATGGGTTGGATCAACGATATTGGTCGATATGCTAAAAGTGGTGAGGTAGAAACCATGTTATCTACATGGTCCGGCATGGGTACTACCATTAATCGAAAGGGTCAGGATCCTATACGTATTGATGAACCTTGTATTACCATTGCAGGAGGTGTCCAGGTTAAAAAGTTAGATGATCTTTCCAAGGAAGGGCGCGCCGATAATGGTATGATTCAACGGTGTATGTTTGTCTGGCCGGTTTCTTTTGAAAAATCACATTACAAAAAAGAGACGGTATCCCTGGAATCCAAACAGGCCTACGAGCAATATATCAATAATTTACGTGGATTATCAGACGGGAATTCCTTTATTTTAAGCGATGTAGCAGAAGTTATATATGAAGAATTTTACAATCAAAATGCAGATAAAAGCAACGCTGTAAAAGTAGAATTCTTAAAGGAACTATATGCGAAGTTGGATATCATAGCACTCCGACTTGCGCTTATCATTCAGGTCATGAAATTAGTCTGTGAGGGAAATGCAAGCAATAACATCGAACCTGATACAATGGAATACGCCATCCGGATCACGGAGTATTTCCGGGCAACCGGTTTAAAGGTGTATCATTATTTATCATCCGGTACTTCCACCGAATTATCGAAAAAAGACGTCATCCTGTTCCTCCGTGACACTATTGGTATTACCAACCAAAGTGATATCGCAAGGTTTCTAAAAGTTTCACAACAGTATGTAAATAAAACATTCGCTGGCAGTTTATAGGTTGTAGGTTGTACCATTAATAACACACTAATAATCAATTTATCAAACAAAAATAAGGCACAACAATTCAAATATAATACTCAGGTTTCGGTATTAACTGGTTGTATCTAAAAATACTGAAATATCAGTATTGACATTGCTTTACAAGATTACAACCTACAACCATGTCACTATAATAGACTGAATTACAAATTATTTCCATATTAATTTATTTAAATAGCTCAAGAGACTTGGAAAGCCCCTTGATTTTTCTCCAAAACTGTTTTTATTGCATTAGCATTGATAAAGTCAATGTATTAAAATATCAGGTAGTGTCTCAGTTTGGAAAATCTAAAAGGAATAAGAAATGAAAAAACACATATTACTTTTCTGGTTCATTAACATCTTCGTAATAGAACTTTTTTGCAACAGGATCATAAACCATTGCGAATTTATTAGCATGGCGTTCCCCGAAAATGTCTTCGTAAAAAATAATTCCAAAAATATAAAACTTGGTTTTTTTCTTTACGATAGAAAGAGAATCGAGTGGGGTCGTGTCGTCAATTTTTATCCCCACATTCAGGGGAACGCCAGAGTGGAGGCCAACACCATAAGCAGTGTCAAATTTTTTAATTCTTTCAAAATCTGCATGATAAAGAAAATTCTTATTATATTTTGGACCCCATATGAATCTAACCTTTTTTGCAGGAGTTTTTCCTACATTCTCAATAATTATAGAACCTGTGAGGGTTTTGTCTTTAAGAAAATCATTTATTATCATTTCTTTAATAGACAAATATGCTCTCAATTCAATTTTTCTAAATTCTTCGGAAGCAGAATCGGATCGTTTGGTGAAGGCCACAGATTGTTTAGAAAGATCAACCCCTGTTTTAGCCAGTCTATAAGAAGTGTCTGCTGTTCGTTGTGTAAAAATTCTATTAAAAGAATCGGACAATCTTGTTATAGAATCGGATTTCCTTGTGTAGTTAATAGACTGTGTTGCAATATCAAGACTTCGTTGGGTCTTGCAACTTTGAATCCAACTAAAAACGATAAAAGAAATGAGCGTGAAAATATTCAACCAGAATCCAAAATGTCTTTGGTTCTTTTTTCTCGAAATCCAATAAATGAACTTATTTTTTCTATTATTGGGTGGATCATTTTTTGGGCCTGGGGGATTCCCATTTTTGTTTATGGTCTCGACAGTTGGAATAGTGGCAGAAAATGTAGTCTCTTTTTGATTTTGGGTATTATTCTGATTGGGTGTGGTTTTTTCTTCGGCATTCATGGTCAGTTTGTTTCATTCTCAATTGAATGAAACAATAATACAAAATTTATTTCATTGACAGTTTCACAATATCCTCAATCTCCCAAATATCCTTAGTTAATCCCGTTTCCATTGCGGGAGTTACCCGCAATGTTTTATGAATCCTACAAAAATTATAATACAGGAAGTGCAGGGCTATTGCGTGAAAATGGTTTTCAAGTTTCTTTGAAAAGGCGTTTGTAAGCCTTGTAAATCTTCTCATTCCCATTCTCATAGTTAAATCTTGCCTTTCAACATAACTTGTTGAAATGTGTTTTTGGTCTGTATCTCCGGTAATATGGATTTTCTTTGTTCCAAGGTACTCCGCAGGGCTATATCTCTTTTCCCTATTTGGATCGCTCCCGTAAATCTTATATAACTGAGCATAATCAACGTTATTTGCAAAAGTGTTATCAACTGCCATCAAATAAGCCGAATGGCCGTCTGTTGTTAACTGAACCCTGTTTTTAAGCCTATACATTAAATCATCCATAAGAACATGGGCTGATTCTTTGCTTCTATCACCAAGGGACCAAGAAATAACAAGTTTCGTGTCTGCATCTGTTCCAACCCAAGTCCAAACATCATCCCCAACCTTATCTTCCGGCAGGTTCTATTTTTTTTACATAGACAAAACTCCAAATTTCATCACATTGCACTCTTTTTGAGGTAATGCCAACAACATTTTCATCGTGGTATTTCTCACAGGCTTTCCCGACATCAACCAATAGCTTGGTTACGGTATTGATCGAGGCCCCGGTGATCCTGGTTATTGCCCTTAGGCTATTACCCTCAACCAACAGGGAAACTATCTGAATCTGCTTGTCTAATGATAGTCTGTTCATGTTTGCAAAGTTTTACAATGCAAATATAAAATACTTGACTTGTCATGTATAAATATCATTTAGATTTAAATTAATTTGATTTTGATCTATGTATTATGTATATTTGTACCTAAATGCTTAATTAAAAAAATTGAATAGGTAAATTTTTTAATTATGTTATTATTTTGCTTTATATTGCAAGAAAAATTTATATCCATGACATTCATTGCATCTGTTGTGGCAAAAGACGGAGTGGTAATTATTGCCGACTCTCTTGTAACTTCGGTTCGCCCTATATTAACTCAAAGGGATCTTGCAAAATATTATACTGAGAAAGTTAAACTTACGGGAACTGAAACATTCCCCTTTAATGTTGATGAAATTAATGATCTGTTTAGCACACAAAGACATCATACAGAGAATTATGAAAATAAATTAATCCAATATGATAAATATACTGCAATTACGACCGCTGGTTCGGCACTTATAAATGGTAAAAGAATATCTGATATAGTTGAAAAGATAAAGTCGGGCCATAAAAAGGGTGGTTTAGATAGAACTCTTCTTGAAAATAAAGTTGATGAGATTTGTACGCACCTAACAATTGAGGTCAAATCACATTTTGACACACACTCAGAGATTGACAGTACGCATTTGATTATCACCCACTTTGATCACAAAATATCGAAGACGCAAATTTTTAAAATTAAGGTTAATGAGGCGTCTAAAAAACAGCTGAGTGACAATGGCTTTGAATTTGTAACTAAAACTTTAGTCCCGGAATATGAAACAGTGATTTCCGATGGTCAAAATAGGATAGTTGAAGGGGTATTGTGGGGTGCAATTAACTCACTCCCCTATGTTACATTATATATCGCAAGAAGGATTCGAGATGATTTTAATATATCTCCAGATAAAATGACCAAAGAATATATGACTAAGTTGATGAATGATGATGGAATACGAAGATTAATAATGAAGGACGCAAACTTACCAAGAATGAAAGAATTAAGCCTACAACAAGCCGTAGATTTAGCGTATTTGTGTCTAAAAATCGAGATGGATTTTCAAAATTACACTGAAGATATTCCCGTAGTAGGCGGTATTATACGCTTAGCCACAATAAACAAAGATGGATTTAGTTTCTTATGTGGTAATAGTATTGTATCTCCCATAAATGGCAATCTTTAATTAAGAAAAATATTTTAAATTAGCAATATGATACCAGATTCAAAAGAGTACGATGTCCCCTTAGATACTCCTATTAACAAGGTGTCTGAGGAACAATATTTTTATCGGTTGAAATTAGCCATACAGGATAAGGAAAGTAAAGAATGGTCTAAGCAGGTTGCAAAAGACGTAATGGAAATTTTTATTGAGGAGAACAAACTCTTAGTTGATTAGATTTTGTACTTTATTTACTCCTTCCCCATCTTTTCTTGTTCGCTTTTATAGCTATCTCCCTTCGTCTTTCCGGGCTCAACTTCTCAGCTCTTGCCTTGCCGCCTTTTAATCCTCCCAGCCGACCCAATTCAACTGCCGCCGGATTCTTACCACCGTATATGTCATTTGTTGTTTCTCCGGTAGCCAAATCAACAATAGCCTTAGCCCTTTGGTTTACGTCCGTAGGTCTTTTTACCTTTGCCATATTGTTTTTTCACAAAGATGCTAAATTATGCTTAGTCGGTCAAGAATAAAAAAACCAAACTGAGATACTACAGAAAAAAGTGCAAAATATGAGGCTCCCGAGAAAACTTTTTAAAAGTAAAATTCAATCCATAAAGAAAGTCTGGTTTTTTCATTTTGTAAGTTCGCTCTATTCTGCACTCTCATAAATTGGAAATCGAATTATCAACCCCCACCAAACCATTTCGCACATTTAATTTCACTTTATGTATCTGATTTATTGATATATGAAATATAATATCTGAAAATACAAAGAATTATTGATGTTAATTTGTCAGTACTTAGTAACTTGCCGTAAAATTAACACAGCATGGTGAAATTCACGGCCAACCGTTTACAGGTTATTCAAACATTGAAATGCCTTAAAACTGCTCTTAATAAAAATCGCACAAAGTCCGGCATAACTAACTGTGAATTAACTGTTACCTCTACCAAGGTTACTTTCGCCATTCCCGGCGCCCTTTTCTCTTTGCCCTGTACCGCATCTGGTGCCGCAAAAGCCATCTTCCCCTTTATGCCATTTTTAAAACTTATAAATCTGGAAAGCAGAGACCAGATCGAAATGACATTTACACCCTCTTCAGCTGCACTTGGAAACTTTACCTTCCATGCCGAAACTTGCTTTTTCACAGATGACCGTATATTGCGAACCATTCAATTACCAATGAACTATACACTTATCGATCTGGTCAATCTGAACGATGGCACCTATACGCAAGAAGAACTTGAATTTAATAGAATACCACAAAAGACAGCCGAGGCTGCTGCAGGACTTGATGAGGCAATTAGGTCATGCTATAATAAATTGAAAAGTTATGGTATTCGTCTCAATGACATTGAAGAATTTGTAAAATCAAAAATTTACCATTTACGTTATTAGTTTTCCTTTTATCCCAGCATAAAACCTATGTCCGACCTATTGAACAAATCCGACCTAATCCACAAATTGAACTCACTGAATGGTATTACTAACGACGAACGTGCCTATTTGATCAATCTCGTCAATACTAAAAAGAAATACGGTCTTGTATGGGAAGATAAAACGGAAGTCGTGGAAGAACTGCTTCGGGAAAACCTTCCTGTTTTGCGGGAGGTGGCGGAGAAACGAATTTTATCTAAAGATTTGCCCTCCCCTGAAAAGAAAGAGAGGACCCTTTTCGACGGCGAGGAAACAAATGAAATGCCTAATCCTCCCAATCACATCCTGATAGAAGGAGATAACCTTCATGCTTTGACAGCGTTGACGTTTACACATGAAGGAAAAATTGATGTAATGTATTTTGATCCACCGTATAATACAGGTAATAAAGATTTTAAATATAACGATTGTTTTGTTGATCGTGAAGATAGTTATCGCCATAGCAAATGGCTTAACTTCATGAATAAAAGGCTCAAAATCGCTAAACGATTGTTGAGTGATCATGGTGTCTTATTCATATCAATTGATGATAACGAACATTCGCAGCTGAAACTTCTTTGTGATGAGATATTTGGGGAGTCCCAATTTGTCGGGGATGTTATTTGGCAGCATAGTATTCAAGGGAAAAATGACGCAAAAACTATTTCATTGCATCATAATTATACTTTGATTTATTCTGGATCAAATTTTCAAATAAATAAAGTACAAAGGGTTGAGGCAAATAATAGAGCATATTCAAATCCAGATAATGATATAAATGGTCCTTGGCGATCTGGTGATGTTCGTAGTCCAAATTTTAGGGAGAATTTAAGATATACGATTAAAACTCCTTCTGGCAAGTCCATTGAACCACCGGCAAATGGTTGGCGATGGGAAGAAAATAAACTTATTTCAAAAATCGAGTCTGGGGAAATAATTTTTAATAAAAGTGAATCGAAAATTATTAGAAAAATCTACTTGAATAATCAAGGTGGTAGGGTGCCAGAGTCTATTTGGTTTGGTGCTGAAGTTGGTACAACACGGGACGCAACCGCTTTACTCAAGGAAATTTTTAACGAAACTCCTTTCGACACACCGAAGCCCATTGAATTAATTATCAGAATACTTCAAATTGGAGGTTTGAAAAATGCAACAATTCTAGATATTTTTGCCGGCTCTGGCACTACTCTCCATGCAACAATGTCCCTAAACAGTCAAGATGGTGGAATCAGACAGTGCATTTTAGCCACCAATAATGAAAATAACATATGTGAGGATGTTACGTATGTCCGAAACCAACGAGTTATCCAAGGGTATACTAATTCAAAAGGTGAAACAGTTCCTGGACTTACCAACAACAACCTACGTTATTACAAGTGCGATTTTGTTCCGCGCGAACCATCCCTTAAAAACAAGCGGGAATTAACCAAATCCGCAACCAACCTACTGAGCCTAAGAGAAAATTGTTACATTGACTGTACGTCACAGTTCATTTCAGAAAATCAATCCTGGATCAAATTGTTTTCCGACGATATTTCGCAATTTCTCTGTATCGTTTATGACGACGAAGTAGTTGAAGAGGCAGTAGTAATTTTGAAACAGCTTATTGATGAAAGGAAACCAGTTTTACCGATAAAAGTATATGTCTTTAGTAATGGGCAGTATCCATACACGGAAGAATTTGAAGATGTTTTGCCATATATTACACTATGTGCCTTACCAGATGCCATTTACAAGGCTTATCAAAATGTGCTACCATCCCAAAAACGAACCCGAATTATTGAATTTGAGGATATTAACGGTGAGTCAGCGAGCAAATCGCCACAAGTTTTTGTTGAAAATGATCTTTTTAACCAGGAGGGCTGAAATATGATCACGTTAAAAAGATACCAGTCAGAAGCCGTCGAAAACCTCGTTTATAACATCTATAAACTTTTAAAACGACCAGGATTCCGTCAAAACCTTATATTTAAAGCTCCAACCGGCGCCGGAAAAACCATCACGATGGCCGCGTTTCTCAACCGGCTTTCCGAAGAGTTACCCGATAAACTTGATCTTGAAAAACGCAAAGTCTGCTATGTCTGGATTGCTCCGAACAAACTTTACATTCAAAGTTATAATGCCATCAAAGGGTATTTTTCTGAAATGCGATCCATCAAGCCTGTTTTTTTCGAGGATATCACCGACGGCCATATTAAACCGAACGAAGTCCTTTTCGTAAACTGGGAAAGCATCAATAAAGAAAAAAACCTCATGGTCCGCGAAAACGAGCAGAATAAAACGCTCTATTCGTATGTGAATGCTGCCCGTCTTCACGATTTCGAAATCATCGCCATTATCGATGAGGAACACATGTTTGCCAATCCCAGAACTGCCAAACGTGCCAATGAAGTTTTAGGTCGCATCTATCCTAAAATCGAGATCAGGGTATCCGCTACCCCAACCTCAAATTCCGATTATAAAACAGTCATCGAGCGTCAGGATGTGATTAAGGAAGAAATGATCAAAGAAGGAATTGTCCTTAATCCGGCCTTGGATTCATTCGAGCAGGAAGGCGGGAAGACCCTCGATCAGATGTTAATCGACATCTCCTTACAGAAACGCCGGGACGTGTTTGCCGCCAATGAAAAGCTCAGTAACTCTATAAATCCCCTGCTTCTGATTCAACTACCCAACGACACATCTGAAGACAACACCTTGGACGACCAAAAATATATTGACATGGTCATTCAATATCTTGAGGTCTATCATGATATTTCCGTCAAGAACAATAGGTTGGCTATTTGGCTCAGCGGAAAAAGAGACAATTTACAGGACATTGAAAAGCAAGACAACATGGTGGAAGTGTTGTTGTTTAAGCAGGCCATTGCGCTTGGTTGGGATTGCCCTCGAGCTGCTGTGCTACTGATATTCCGTGAACTAAAAAGCACCGTATTTACTATTCAGACCGTCGGTCGAATTCTTCGTATGCCGGAACAAAAGCATTATCCCGATGCAATACTCAATCAAGGTTATGTTTACACAAATCTCAGTAAAGACAAAATACAGATAGTGGCTGACGACATGAACTACATTACCATGAACAAAGCCATCCGCCGGGAACCATATAAACCTGTTTCTCTTTTGTCAAGCTACATTAACAACAAACTATTCCGAAATCGTCTTGGTTCTAAATTCCGTATCACGTTGTACGAAACAGCTGAGGAAGTGTGGGGTGTCAGCAAAGCGTTGGAAGATGTAAGCATCCACGAACGAAACCGGCAAATCCTCATCCAGAGAATGATAGACGTTAATGTGAACACAATTGATATAGTTATTCCTGAAAATGTAATGCTCACAGGTGAGATTGAGGTAAAAATTGTCACAGATACTGCCCGTTTTGCTAAAACTCCCGATGAACTAAATCAACTTTTCCGCCAGTTTTGTCGTAGCAATGTGGGTTCCTTTGCACCGGTAGACTCAACGCCTGTTTTGGAAATGGCCTTAAAAATGTTTTTTGAGGAATACCTGGGTTTTAACGAATTCGAATCAATCAAGATTATTCTCTATTCTCAAAATCAGCTTTTATTCATAGAGCTGATAAACAAAGCATTGGAGCGATATACAAAAATACAGGAAGAAAAAGCCCAAACCACCAGGAAAGAACTTGTCAAATACTCCTGGGAGGTACCCTCCGAAAGAATTTATAATGAATTGTACGTGAAAATCGATATTCCTTCACATGTGCTGGAACCCTTCTACCAATATCACAAAGCATCCAAACCGGAAACAGTATTTGCCAATTTTCTGGATGCTAATAAAGCCCACATCGAATGGTGGTATAAGAATGGAGAAAGCGCCAAAGAACACTTTGCTATACCGTATACAGATTATACCGGTAAAGAAAGTTTGTTTTACGTTGATTACGTAATACTTTCGAAAAATGGAACTACCAGTCTTTTTGATACTAAATCATCAGGCAGCGATCCGGCCAATGCCCACTTAAAGCACAATGCATTGATTGATTATGTTAATGAAAGAACAAAAAAGGGATTACCCACGATTGGAGGAGTGATCATCGGTAAAGAAATCAACAATACACTTGTCTGGCAATTTTGCCGGAATAAAATTGAAAACACAAAAGATCATACTGGTTGGGACTTTTATAATCCTGCACAAACAAATATCAATTAACGTTATGGCAAAAAAGGGATTAGACACCACATTTCTTCATTATGGCATCCGAAAAGAGGATATCAGCCTGATTGAAGCCATATGTCTGGATCATAAACTTGAATTTGACTGGATAAAAGAGGAAATCCTGAAGGAATTTCATGAAAAGAAGATCCGAAACCAGGAGGTGGATGGAAAAACAGTTGAAAGAATAATCGAAAAAGCGTTGCAAAAAATCAAGTAAAATGCTGATTAAACGAATTAAAGCTAGGAATTTTAAAACTTACCTGAACCTCGATCTCGACATTTCTGTTTTAGCAGATAAGCCTATCATCCTGATCGGCGGGGCTAACGGTGGTGGAAAAACCACCTTTTTTGAAGCTATTTACGGCGCATTGTATGGATTGCAAATTCACTCAGCCCGACATTTCCGTGAGTTATTGAATGCCGGTGCATTAGGGCATGTGGATGAGAAAATTGAGCTGGAGCTGCATTTCATGGGAAAAGTTCTTTCAGAAGATCAGCACTATGTTCTAAGTCGTACCTATCGGCTCAATCCGACAGGAAATCCGGTCGAAAGTGTAAAGCTAAATATGAATGGCACAATCTTTCTGTATGGCACTGCAACCCCACCGGCCCAAAGGGCAGAACAGGAAGCCCAGGTTAATAAAATCATCAAAGCCAATCTTCCACAGGAGTTGAGTCGCTATTTCCTTTTTGATGCCATGGAAGCTGGAAGCTTGTTGAAAGAAGACCAACTGAACCGGGTTATTAAGGAAAATATCGAGAATGTGATGGGCTTCAATAAGTACCTACAGTTAGCGAAATCTGCTGAAAACCTGTACCAATCTTATACAGCCCAGCGCATTCAGGTTGAGAATGAAAAAAATGAGTATTTACAATTGGTTGAAGCAAAGAAGAAGAAGGAGGAGGAACAAAAAAACCTTGGCGTTCAACTACAAGATGCAATGCAATATTCTGTCGCAAACAAAGAAATCTACGATAATCTTAAAGCTGGTATAAATCAGGAGACGGCCATAAAATCCAAAATAGAACAAACCAAGTTGCAAATTGACAATATCTTAAAACGTGAAATGCTCTATCGGGCAGATATTGATGCATTTGTAAAAGACATTGAGGTAAATGTTTGCCTTCCCAAATTAATCGAGGCAATAAAACCGGAAGTAAATCTGATTCTTAAAATCACAAAGGAAAAAGAACAGCAGTTAAACAGCAATCTTACGCCGGAGCAGGTCGAAGCCGTCAGTGAAATTATTGTCCGCTACCTAAAACAAAACAACTTAACCGTCAAAGACATACAAATTAGTGATCTGGTCGATTATGTAATTTCTGATTCAAGTAAGACGATTTCTAACAGCGAATACGATTTTCTTGACTTTTCGGAAATTAAAGCATTGGAAGCGCTACTTGGTAAAAAATTTGCAAATCCTTTTCCTGTGCTAAACCAACAACAGATAGAACTTGACCTCTCTATCAAACAAATTCCGGCTTTGGAAGCACAAATAGAACAGATGAAAGCCCAGATTACTGGTCGGGACTATACCTTATTAAAGGCATACGAAGAAAATGAGACCAATATCCAGCGTCTTGAAAAAAGCATTGATGATATAGTGATTGAGATCACAAAAATAGACAAACGATTACATCAGTTCGACATTCAGACCAACCAGGAACCAGACCCAAAATATGAAGCATTGGGTAAATTAAAAGCATTTTTCGACGATGTTGCAAACAAGTTGCTAAAAGCTAAAAAGCAGCAGATTGAAAATAAAATGAAACAGGATTTAAACATCAACCTTGCTGCATATAAGGATGTGATCGATCGGGTTGAGCTGTCTGAAAACCTCTCAAACCTTACATTCAAAATCTATCATAAATCCGGAAATGAAATTTACCTGAATCAATTAAATACCGCTTCAAAACAGGTTGTTGTGCAGGTTTTGCTCAAAGCGCTTCATGAATATGGAGATTATGATCCGCCTGTCATGATTGATACTGTCATGGGGGTTTTGGATGAAAATAGCAGGGCCACTGTCCTTGAAAACTATTTTCCCGAATTATCGCATCAAACTATCCTTTTAAGTTCCGACAGCGAAATACGGCCACACAGCGATCTTGACAAAATTGATTCTTTCATCTCAAAATCATTTACACTGATCCGCGACCGTGAAAAGCAACTTACTAAAATTCAATCTGGTTACTTTGGATTTATGCAAAAAGATTAAATATGCCAACCATCAACCTACAAAACATAAGACAATCTGAAGGTCTCATGGAAGATCTTTCAGAGGTTCGTTCCAAGTTAGATCAGCGTATCAATCTCACCGATTATTCAATCAATCAGAAACCGGTAACACTAAATGGCAACAAAATAATGAGAATTTGCCTCCTTGCCGGTTTGACAAGTCAGGAACATCGGGATTTATCGACAATTGAACAAGTTCAACTTTCAAAAACTAGCAATCGCATTTTCGAGAACCTGTTCACTTTGCATAACCTTGGATTGGTTTACTCTGGTTTACTCAAACTCCGTTACCGAGGGATCAACATTGACTGGGGTAATACAATGTTGAAAAGCAAGATAATAAATGCAGAAATTCTCCGTGGTGCCCGATTACTTTCCAATGAACATATCTCTGAGGAATGGCTGATGAACACTCTAACGCAAAGCGGTACTAGAGCGGGAGCAATACCATTTCTCAAACTGAATATTGGTAACTACGAAGATGATATTCCGGCCTATTTGAATCTTAATGGAAGAGAAGTAACAAACACCCAGATCATTATTGCAGGCAGCACTGGTTCCGGAAAATCTAACCTTTTGGCCGTATTGATAAATGAAATCCGCAAACGATCAATTGACAGTTCCTACCCGGTTAATTTTCTACTTTTTGATTACAAAGGTGAGTTTTCTGACCCAGCCAACAATTCCTGGCTCAGCCTTTTTGAAACCGACCGGTCATCAATTTTAAATCCCATCGCCTCACCTCTCCCGATAACCCCATTCAAGGATTTTACCGGTAAAACGCAAAACGAAATCAATCTGTATTCAACCGAATTAGCCAATGCAATAATTGCCATCGACAATGCCCGGATGAGCGCCAACATGAACAACCGGCTTTCAGAGGCAATCATCAATGCCTACCGATCTACCCTTAGCAAACCAATTACTTTTGAATTAATCCTGAAAGAATATACTAAACTTCAACCGGAGCGAGACCAAGTCAAAGATGACAGCATTAAATCCGTTTTTAAGCAACTGATCCGGTCCAACCTGTTTGCCAAAGTAGACACCATTGATCTTATCAAAGAAAGCTACATTATTAAAATGGATGCCTTCCCAAAAGACGGAATCCTAGCAAAAGCAATTGTCTATTTCATAGTATCAAAACTGAATATGATCTATGAACACCTTCCGAAACAACTATCCGACGAAGAGTGTGTTGAACTCCGTCACTTTACCATTATCGACGAAGCCCACTACATGCTTGGATTCGACAACAAACCCCTCCGCGACATCATTGCCGTTGGTCGCAACAAAGGCATCAGCATAATATTAGCCACCCAGAACATGGAAAGCTACAAAAGCGAGTACTTCGATTTTTATGCCAATGCCCAATACCCCCTCATCATGAAGCAGCAATCCATCAACGATGGCGTGATCAAAGACCTCTTCGGCGTATCCGGCAAAGACTTCAACGAAATCAAAGAAGCTATTTCCGGGTTACAGAAGGGTGAACTCATTATTAAAAATCCAACAGCAATAACTCTGGGGATGGGTAAGAAATACAAAAAAATCAAAGTTAGCCATTTGATTTAATTGGTATGTGACTGAAGTATTATCCTCACATCGAAAGTAACAACCATCCCTATTTGGAAATAATATTTGGTAATTTTCATATCATTTATGGCTGAGTATCTTTTACAATCACCAAATCAACAAATATTTACAGACATCTCTGGTCATTTATCATTATTAGGCTTTTATAATTATGCCAGAACTCATAAGGACTGTTGGGTAACTTTGAATTTTGATGGTATTAACTTCATGGATGCAAATCTATGTTCCTTGCTTTTTGCTATGATTCACCATTTAAAAGCAAGTCGAAATGTCAAGACTTTCATCGATTTTAATTCTGCTAGAGTTGACCTGAATATTTTTTCTAGAAATGGTTTTTTTAGCCATGTTGCAGGAAAACAATTTACATTTAAACCCTTTGACAATAGAGATACTACAATTCCATTGTCATGCTTTTCACAAGATGATGTTGATGGATTTTGTAACTATATTGAGCGAGACTTTTTGCACCAGAGAGGCTTAGAATCACTTACACTCCAAGACAAAGAGAAAGTTAAAAACAGTTATTTTGAGATTTATGATAATGTTGGATTACATGCAAATACGAATGAACCTATTTTTATTTGTGGCCAATATTTCCCAAAACAATGCGAACTAAAATTTACATTAGTTGATCTTGGTGATGGCTTTCTAAAGAAAATAACCGAGTTTACTAAAAACAATGGAAGAATTACTAAAGGATCAGCAGCAATCGATTGGGCTATAAAGGGAAACTCAACGAAAGTTGGTGCTCTTGGGGGGACTGGTCTCAAGCGAATTTTTTGTTATTGCTATAAATCGGGTGGATCTATGCATATAATATCTGATGATTGTTATTATAATTTAACGAACAAAAACGTCACAACACATTCAGTTCCATATCCATTCGTTGGGACAACTATCCATCTTATATTCCATTTCTTAAGAAATGGCAATTAATTTACTTCTTTCATTTTTTTATTTGAAATCTGAAATAAAATAACCTAAATTTGTGGTTTCCTATGAACGAAGTTCGTATTACCGATATTATTGGTACCCAGAATGCAATCTTGCATAAATTTGGATTACAAGTCTTCGAGGTAATAAAACCTTATATTTCTTCAAATCAACCAATTACATTATCCTTTGAAGGATTAAGAAATATAACTTCTGGCTTTTGTAATGCGTCAATTGGCAAGGCCTTTCTAGAACTTTCCCAGACTGCCAAGTTACTAACCATTAGTGGCATTGATAATCATCCAAACTGGCAGGAAACAATCCAAGATTCTATTGCACTTGCAACGACACCTGATAAAATTAAATTTCAAGAAGAAGCGATCTCCGAACTCTTTTGTTCGTAATGGCTTATCCAATTCATCATATCAAAGATTATATTCCCGAAAACCATCCATGCTATTTTTGTGATGCTAACGTTTGGATAGCAATCTTAAAATGCTATGGACTGAAGGGAGTCACCTCCGAAGAAGTCCCCTATCAAGATTTTTTTGAAGCAATTATAAACCTTAATGAGATTCGTGATCCGGTAGTAGCAAAAAGGATAAAACACCGTCCAAAAGTTATTTTAACTAGTCTGTTACTTTCAGAGATTATCAATGCCTATATGCGAAATGTAGCAATGAAGTTGTTTTTCGGCGGCGGTGATACATATAAATCACATAATTACAAGAGTGATTATCGAGAAAACCCGCATTCAGATTATAAGAAACAAATAAAAACCCTCACATCAGATCTATGTGCGTTTCAGGATTATGTAATATTAATCGATGACGATTTTACCACCATTTCTCCCTTTTCTTTTCTACCCTCTCTCGCAGCATTAAGCATGGATTTCAATGATTTGTACTACTACCATTTTTTAAAGGGAAAAAATATTCCTTTTGTGACTCATGATAAGGATTGTTTATTTCAAGACATTCCAGTTATTACTAGTCAATCTGCCTTACTAATGCATTCGACCATTTAGTAATCAAAACCTCTTCTTCAAAATTCAACATCATGTTATCCTGATTCATTAATCGAGTATTATACATTCAAAAGCACATGTCATAACAACATAGTTGGTTTGCATCAAATAGTACTTATTCATGCAGAATATTCAAGATAAATTAAAAAGTTCTAAACAATTCATTTTGTTTTTAGAATGTAATTTTATATTATAGCACTTTATATCAATCACTTATGAAATTATACCAAGACTTGGAATATTTTTTATGATTTTATTGGTATAAATATGGAATATTATTTGTATATTTGTTGCGAGAAATTTTAAAACTATTCGTATGCAAATCCAACAACTTACTCTTTTTCCAGAAAAAGCATCATTTAATCCTGCAAGTTTTGATTCTGTTTCTAATAATGAAATATTTGTTAACCTTGCCAATTCAGTATATGAGGCATTCTTTACAAAATTCTTACAAATTGATATCACCGAGTTTGATATTACCACTCGTGCAAATATGTTAAATAATTTGGTTATTAAAACAGTAGAAAAAAACTGCACTCGCAATGATTTTAATTTTATCCCCTCACTAACTTTTACGAGAAGAGGCTTCTTTATTTTGAATGACGAATATCTATTATTCTTAAAAAAACACCCGATTTCCAACATAAAAACTGCTCAAGACGACTTAATAAAAGCTCAAAATCTTTATAAACATATAGTTTTTCTCGTTTACAAAGTAGATGTTTTCTGGAGTTCAATAGATTCTATAAAGCTTCAGTACATTAAATATGGTAATATACTTTATGAAAAAAATATTACCAACTTTGTCCAATCAGATGGTCTTTCAATCCGTGTCCCAAATATTCCAATAAATCCTTCGCTACCACAGTTCAATATAAAAGTGAAGGACGAATTGATTAAGAAAAAGGACGCTAAATAAATAGTATATGGCCAAAGAGATAAACCCACAAATGATAATATTGGCGAGGGAATCGAGAGGTATTGTACAAAGTGAATTAGCTAAAAATCTCGGGATTTCACAAAGTAAACTGTCCAAGGCTGAGAAAGGATGCCAATCATTACCTGATGGAGCTTTAGATAAACTATGTAATTTATTAGATTACCCTCATTCCTTTTTTTATCAAAACGCTCCCACGACACCTGTAAGCCACTACTATTACAGAAAACGAATTACTATTCCTCAAAGAACTATTATTCAAATAGATGCAATTATTCAATTGCTTAAAAAGCAAATTGATTCCTTAATAGAGGCCATCGAATTGCCAATCAATCCGCAAATCATATATGACCCATCTGAAGAAAGTCCAGCAGAAATTGCAAGAAAAGTACGATACTTACTAAATATTCCTAAAAACCCGATAAACAATCTCGTAAATATAATTGAGAATCAAGGTATTCTTGTTATTAAAACTGATTTGATACATGAAAAAATTGATGCAATTTCCTCGATAAGTGATAAAGGAGCAAGGTTGATTTTTCTTAATTCCATGCTGCCAAATGACAGGCAAAGATTTTCTTTAGCTCATGAATTTGGCCATATGATTATGCACATGGAAAATATCCCATCCTTAGAATCGGAAGTCGAAATTGAGGCCAACAATTTCGCATCGGAATTTTTAATGCCAGAAGATGAAATTACAGATTCTTTAAGAAATTTGACATTTAGCAAACTTGGTGATTTGAAAAGATATTGGAAGGTTTCAATGAAAGCTCTGCTATTTCGAGCAAAACAGCTTAATACTATTAATGACAATGCTTATCGGAATTTTCAAATCATGTTTTCTAAAGAAAAAATTAATAAGAACGAACCAATTCCATTACCAGAGGAACAACCTTATTTGTTAAAAGAGATCATCAAACTTCATCACGATGTACTAGGTTATTCGAATGAAGAATTGTGCAAAATATTGCACATAAATAATGGGGATTTCGAGGAGAGATTTTCGTTTTCAGAAAGACCCAAGTTGAGAATTTCAAGAAGGATAATATGATTCTGGAACCATTTAGCTTCAAATTTTCCTCCTCTCTTTTTTATAATATTGACTATGCGCCTGTCACGTCCGATGTTTAGTTTATCGGTTCAATCGATGGCGCCAGCGCCAACCAGTGTTAAAAAAGCACAGGTTGGCTTCAGTTTTCTTTTCACAGTAATATTGCTTAGGTTGGTTTCCCTCATTGCGCTCTCTCTTCGAGCTTATGAAGCAAACCATATCTCCCAGATAGCATTCCTGCTCCCCTCCCACCCTCTGGCTTTCCAAGCCAGATATTCTTGATTGCAAACAGTCTCCTACCCTCAGTTGGACGAGTACGGGTCTATATTAACATAACATGTAGTTATAATACAAAATACAATCATATTTATTTTTTTGGGGTGTATTTTGTCTTATAACCAAATTATGTTAAATATCCCCGTTAGTAACACGAGTTGATTGAGTGGGAGCTTTTCCAGCGTTTTCCGGTTTCAGCATGACGTGCAATTTGAGTTTGCTGCCTGCCTTATCGGTCTGTATCATTCGCGGCTTGCACAGTCTTGGCCTGGTGATGGCACAGGCTTTTCAATAGGTTACTCCTCCAGCCCAATCCTCGCCGCTCATTACCCTTGCCTTTATATACCGGCAGCATGGGTACACCGGCATTCGTCGC